>JAJDAD010000018.1 GCA_029262055.1 Candidatus Zhuqueibacterota bacterium | reverse complement strand
GCCGCCCTTCCTGCGCATCGATTTCACATCATGTAACCTGCAAACACCCATCTCTTCAAATCCCCTAAGTTACATCTTTATATAGACTTGCAACTCGTTGCTTCGTTCAACTAGGATTTCTATAGTTTTCTTCATAATACTCACAAATCACACTCCTTTCATCATTGAGCCCGGACGATTACGCAAATAGCTAACTGTATAACACGCCTGACAGGGATAATATGAAGATCTCCATAACACTCCCGAAGCGGACTCGCATATACAAGCATGTGAAGAAGTGCTGTTGAACCCGATCCTAAAGAATGGTCTGCCGGAAGGAGCAGGCTGGTCACAGAGTGGGTGAAGGAGAGCTTCGATTTGCAGGTCCCTCTTTCGTCAACACAACGCCGATACGAACAAGAAGTAAGATAAAAGGCTCCGGCATGGGAAGCAATGAAAAAGTCAGTCCGGCATAATATGCGCCTGGCGCTGTTTCTTTAGGTTAGTCCCGGGAGCGTGGCCTTTGTGGCCCGGGAGTTATTGACATATTCTATAATCGAAAAAGAAGACATTCGGCAATAGGAGGTATCGTCCTTTTCCTTTTGAAAAAGATAGTACACTAGCTTAACTTGTGTCCACTTTCTTGGGGAAGCCCCAATTCAAGGCCAGCCGCCAGCGGAAAATACAAGTAGCGGCAAATTTTGCCCCGCTTGCACAATCGACTAAGTGGATCAATGAAGGCATTAACCTGAGCATTGCACCGATTTTTGAGTGTTTCATGAAGGCTATCCACCGTGGCCTCCAGGAGATTTTGCCAGGAACGGTGCGTTCATGCTCGGGTAAGATCGCAAAATCTGATAAGGAAATCTAGTTCCGACAAGACTTCAACTTAAACCGGGAGCCCTTGAATGTCCACTCTAATATTGCTGATCATAGTTATAGCAGCGATTGTCATTTCCACAACAAAGTTCAGGTTGCACCCGTTTCTATCGCTCTTGCTCGCGGCCCTGGCAATGGGTTTTTCCGACGGATTGGATGCGCAAGTGGTAGTGGGCAAGATGTCTGAGGGATTTGGCGGCACATTAAAAAGCATCGGCATAGTGATCGCCTTTGGCACTATTATCGGAACATTTTTGGAACGCAGTGGCGGCGCGCACACCATGGCGACAGCAATCTTGAAGTTAGTTGGAGAAAAGCGCGCGCCGTTTGCGATGAGTCTTACCGGCTTCATAGTTTCGATCCCGGTCTTCTGCGACTCGGGCTTTGTGGTCCTTTCAACTCTGAATAGAGCGCTGAGTAAAAAAACCGGGCTTTCTTTGTCTGTCCTCGCTGTTGCGTTGGCGACCGGACTTTATGCAACACATGTTTTTGTGCCACCCACGCCGGGTCCGCTTGCCGCGGCCGCCGCGTTGGGAGCAGACATTGGCGTGGTTTTATTGCTCGGCCTAGTCGTAGCAATTCCGTCGGCGGCGGCAGGACTGCTCTGGGCGTTGTTTTACAGTGTGAAATTTCAAATCACGCCCCACGATTTACCACCATCCGACGAAGAGCATCCCCGCAGTCCTGGCGTTATGAAGTCATTTGCACCGATTCTTCTCCCGATACTATTAATCACACTTAAATCGGTAGCCGAATACCCGACAGCCCCCTTAGGAAAGGGATTCATGCAAGCAGCAATGGGAGTTGTTGGTCATCCGATCGTGGCATTGATGCTGGGCGTTTTCACGGCATTCTTTCTAAAAAAGAAAGACACCGGTGACGCTGCTTTTGACTGGGTTGCGCTCGGACTGAAAAATGCCGGTGCTATCATTTTGATCACAGGCGCAGGCGGCGCTTTTGGCAATGTTTTAAGAGCCACCGATCTTGGCGATACCCTCGGACAATTGATGTCAACCTGGCATGTCGGTATTTTTCTGCCGTTCTTAATTGCCGCGGTGCTGAAATCGGCGCAAGGTTCTTCCACAGTTGCCATTAT
Source organism: Candidatus Zhuqueibacterota bacterium (assembly GCA_029262055.1). GTDB lineage: Bacteria > Zhuqueibacterota > Zhuqueibacteria > Oceanimicrobiales > Oceanimicrobiaceae > JAJDAD01. Next base: position 37,427 of record JAJDAD010000018.1, on the reverse strand, counting down.
TACCACGGCAGCGCTGGTTTCTCCACTACTCGATTCTTTGGGTCTTTCCTCTGAGATAGGAAAAGCGCTTTGTGTGCTCGCAATTGGAGCCGGGGCCATGACGGTTTCACACGTGAACGACAGCTATTTCTGGGTGGTAGCGCAATTCTCCAACATGGACACATCCACTGCTCTGAGGTGTCAAACCCTGGCGACGCTCGCTCAGGGTGTAACTGGCATTATGGTTATTTTTCTTCTTACCAGGATTCTGAATTAAGTCAGAATACTAGGCGGGTGGCCCGGCCACGCCACTCTGTGCCCCGTGCTCAATGCTCGCAGGGGATTTACGCCCACCTACCTTTCTCACCAAGAAATCCCCTGTGAGCAGAGGCTACCACCTCATGCACGAGTCAGACCCGGCGTCTTACCCGATGTTCTCTAGGGTGTGGGGGATGAATGTGGCGTCACCGGCGGCAGGGCAGTAAAAGGCACGCGTCACCCAGCTTTAGAATTCTTTGCCTCTCATTCGCACGCCGAGCGTGTAACATGAAAAGGTCAACTCATGTGCATGCCCCGGCGTATTATAGTGCTTGACCGTCTTCCTGGGTTGCCCTTTGTTCCTGGAATCCATCACAAGCGCTGGATTGTGCGGCAAAAGGCACGGCCTAAAAGACACGTGCCACACCCTTTCAGTTTACGTCCTGGCCACCCGCCCGATTGCGGGCGGGCAAAAGTGTGACTCCCTTGCAGCTAACACAACCAGCAAGGAGTACTGGAAAAATGCGGCGGTAGCAATTCGGTTGCAGCCGATAGTCGGGCGGCATCATCACACGGCGGTTCATTTCACAATTTCATCAGTTTAGTTAGTTAAGTTGCGTGTAAGACCGATAACGCACGATCTATGTCTTCCGGAGTATTGTATAGATGAGGAGAAAAACGTATGCTACCCATCCGGAGTGAAGTGTAGATGCCTTCACGTTGTAGTGTTTCATGGATCGCCCCATTACGGTCTGGTTGTTTATGAGAAATGAACACCAGTGTCGAACGGCTATCTCCCGTGTATGGGCTAAGCAAATCGTATTTGTCTTGATCTAATCCGTCAATCAAACGCGAAACGAGGTTGTCATTATGAACATTGATCTGCTCAATTCCGACACCGAGCAAATATTCAATTGCAGCAATCCATGAGCAGAAATTAAAGAAATTAGCTGTTCCAAAAACATCGTACGTCTCTGCTCCACGCTCCGTCGGGAGAGCAATCTCATTCTGTGGTTTGGCCAAGGCATTTTCCGCCTGCATAGTTAACCAATAGGCTTGATTATAGTTTAGCGACTTAAGCAATTCTGGTCGCATCCAACAAAAACCAGTTCCATATGGGCCACACAACCACTTGAAACCGACACACACCAACGCATCGATGGGGGCAGTTGAAACATCAAGCGGCAATGTGCCCAGAGCTTGAGAGCAATTAAGGACGAAAGTTATACCATTTCGACGGCAGACTTCACCCAGGGCTCGAACATCCACGGTGTAACCTGAAAAGGAATGAACCCATGTAGTACAAAACAACCGCGTTGATGGCGTTAGATTCGCTGCCAGTTCGTCGACTTGCAATACATGATGATGTGGCTTGATCAAGCGAATCCTGACCCCCTGTTGTTTTAGGGCAAGCCATGGGAAAATATCTGAGGGAAAATCACCCTGCATCAGGACGATTTCATCTCCTGCTTGCCAGGGAATACCGTTTGCGAGCAAATGCAAACCGTACGAAGCACTATTTCCTAAAATGATGTTATCGGGAGAAGCACTAACCAGTTGTCCTAGCAGGTGTTTGAGCCGCTGTGGCACCTCATCGAAGCGTTCGAGTGTAGCAATATGGTGTGGCGCAATTTTCCACCTGATAGCCTCATACGCTGCAGAAGCAGCTATACGCGGCAACGGCCCCTGATGGGCACAGTTGAGCCAGATGGTTCCATCGAAGGGGCCAAAGTCTTGAGAGAATTGGTGTGGCATATGTCTCCTTTGTTCCGTTTTAATATCACCTTGTCCATGCGACATTTATTGCGCTAAGAACCACTCCCGCCAGAGCGCCACCAAGCCTTTACCGTTAACTAACCCGGAGGCACTGATCAAAGTCGCATTCTTTCTCTTGTCAGACTGGACGATTCGGCCGGCAGCAGCAAGTGCTAGAATTGGTCGCCTGTGTATCTGGCCCACTTTGCTGTTCGCATGAGCGGCTACCCACCATGGGAGTCCTGCAAGAATGTTCCTTGTCGAAGCTCCTCGAACGCCTGTTGAAGTTGTTCTTGTGTGTTCCTCACAATGGGGCCGTACCAGGCAACAGGCTCCTCTGCTCAATGCTCGCAGGGGATTTACGCCCACCGACCTTTCTCACCAGGAATCCCCTGCGGAGCAGAGGTTAGTCCCGCCATGTTTGCATCAAGCCAATGTGCTAATCTTTCGCGAGAGTTTTGATTCTTCGCTAAGTCCCGGTCATTGATGTCTTTCCGGACTTCTGAATAGTCCATTCGCCATGCAAAGTCGCCCACTTTTCCGTTTGCGCCAATTGGACTGTCGCTTGTTAGCGCTGGCCGTAACTGGCGATGAAGCGGTAGGGATATCCTGGTTCCAGAGCGCTAACCTGGTCGAGTCTGGCCACTTCATCGACGCTCAAGCGTAGCTCACTAGCGCCCAGGTTGTCTGCCAGTTGTTCCCGGGTGCGCGCCCCGACAATAACCGAAGCGACCGCGGGTTGTGCCAGTAGCCAGGCCACCGCGATCTGGGAAAAGGTGGCACCTGCGTGTGCTTCCCGGATCTCATTCATCGCGTCCAGAATATCCCAGTTGCGTTCGATGTCCCGGCGATGCCAGGCCTCTTCAGTGTCCTCGGTCATGACTGCGATACGGCCTTCAGAAGCCTCTTTCGGGCGCTTGTCGCGCTGATATTTCCCGGTCAGGAAGCCCCCTCCCAGCGGACCCCAGGGAGTGATGCCCACGCCTTCACTCAGACACAGATCGCTGAACTCGCGCTCCAGGTCGCGCGTCACCAAACTGTATTGATACTGCGCAGCTACAAAGTGGGCCCAGCCGTTGGCGGCGCTTACGCCCAGAGCTTTCATCAATTGCCAGGCCTTGAAGTTGGAAACGCCAATATAGCGTACTTTCCCGGCGGAAACCAAATCATCAAAGGCATGTAAGGATTCCTCAATAGGCGTGAGCGGGTCCCAACAGTGCATGTAGAGCAGGTCGATGGTTTCGGTATCCAGGCGGCGCAGGCTGTCTTCGACACCATGTTGGATGTGATAGCGCGAAAGCCCCTGGTCGTTGGGCCCTTCGCCCATTGGGAAACGTACTTTTGTGGCCAAAACAACCTGATCCCGCCGATCCTTGATCGCCTGACCGATAATTTCTTCCGAGCGCCCGTCGGCATAGACATCGGCCGTATCGATATGATTGCCGCCTGCATCGAGGAAGCGGTGAATCATGTATTCAGCCTCATCGGCAGGGGTACTGCGTTCGCTCTTTTCTCCAAAAATCATGGTTCCCAAAGCAATGTCGGAAACCAGCAAACCGCTCCTGCCAAGTTTTCGATATTCCATGTGTAACCTCCTGGTTATTTATTTTTGAGGGCAAGGCATTGAGCCGGGAGAATCAGAGACCATTGTGGCAGAGTCCGCGTGAGCTAGCACAGGCTGAAGCCTGTGGCACACAATTTTCCTTTTCATGCTCTGACCACCTGTCGCCCGGATCCTTCTCCCCACTATAACAGACGTTAGGCTGGAGTCGATTTGCAATTATCGAAAATCGTTATCATTCGATCTTCGGTTCCTCTCGGAATGAAATCGATCCGCAATATTTACAATCATCTCCTCGAACTCTGAATTATCACCGTATTCGTTTAGAAGGTAATAATCATCAACTGCAATTTCTTGTAAAGCAAATCTTAGTTTCTTCCAATTGAGTCTAATATATACATAATGAAGGGTCTTTCTGATTCTATTCATTGTTAAAATGTAGAGGATAAGCAGTCCTAAATAAACTACCCAATAATCATACTCAGGTTTACTTGCATGTATTTCAAAAACAATCGGGAGTAATATTAGAGCTGCTAGTGCGGATATTAGCCCATAAAACCTCAAGTACCCTTCATTATACTTATTGAGTATCGCTCTTGTCTTATAGGACCTTTCCATAACCTCTTGTGAATCTGACTCGAAAATAACTTTGCCATTGTTTTTGCGAATTGTGAATTCGCCACCATCCTCCAGTATTTCTTCAGCTAGTTTCTGAAAGGATTTCTTCTTATCGTAGTAGTCCATCTGCCGCTCATGTTAGATCTAGGCAAAAGTTTCTCGCCTAGCTGGTTGCTCTGCCAAATTCAAAATCAAGTCCCTGAAGCCCGATGCACTGCAATCGCGCACCAGTCACCCGATTTGACAACTCATCAAATCCGACTTCGTGCCCTTCGTGTATTTCGTGGTTTAGTTTTCACTTTCTGGCTACCCACATATTCTTGCTCTTAAGCAAGTACTTCATCATTGCCAACGTTATTTGACCGGAAAAAAGGCACACCGGAGTCTCAACCTTGGACGGCCTCCGGCGTGGTTTTGTCCGAGTTGAAAAGAGGTTACTCCTTGACAAGAACCCGGTATTCCCATGCCTTCAAGGTCAGGGTGACACTCGTGGAATAAGAGAGACCCGTGGAGTTGACCGGCAGGATTTGCGTATAGGTTCCTGCCAGGGAGGCATCATCCACGGTGGTGCGGACTTCTTTTCCGGACAGGTTGAAAACGGCAACAATCACATCATCACTTTTTTCACGGGTGAAGGCGTAGATTTCTTCGTCATTTGTAGATTCAAGCCGCCGCAGATCTCCGCCAAAAACGCCGTTCCAAAGCGCCTTATTTGTCTGTTTGAGATTGAACGTGGTTTTGTAAATATCAAAAAAAGGATGCGCGCGCCACTCAATAACATCCTTTTCGAAAAAGGCCAGACGTTTGTCGAGTCCAGCCTCCTGGCCGCTGTAAACCAGGGGCATGCCGGGCACCATTGCGGAGAGGACGGCAAAGGCCTCAGCGCCATCGCCGAGTCTCTCGAAGACGGTACCGTTCCATGAGTTCTCATCGTGGTTGCTGGTAAATTGCATGCGGAATGCGTCAGCGGGAAATTTCTGAGCCTCGCTCTCAAAAAAAGACTCGATGTCATTGGCATCTTTCTCTCCCCTGGCCACCGCATTCATCAGATGGTGGAAACTCCAGGAATAGCTCATATCAAATGCCACATGGAGGTTCGGTTCATCCCATTCCGCCAGCATAAACACCGGCTTGATTTTATCGAGCTCCGCACGGGCGGTCAGCCAGAAATCCAGCGGCACCATGCCGGCGACGTCGCAGCGGTAACCATCGATATCCGCTTCCCGGACCCAGAACTGTAGAGCCGCAATCATGGCCGTGCGCATATCATGGTTGTCGTAATCCAAATCCGCCACGTCAGCCCAGTCCGGTACAGGTGGCATCATTTTTCCATTGGCATCTTTGGTATACCAGTCAGGATGTTGAGCCACCCACGGATGATCCCAGGCGCTATGATTGGCGACCCAATCCAGAATAAGATACATATCCAGTTCATGGACTTTTCTGACCAGTTGCTTGAAGTCCTCAAGATCGCCATGCTCGGGATTGACGCCGGTATAATCTTTCACCGAGTAGTAACTTCCGAGTGTGCCTTTGCGGTTCTTTTCACCGACAGGGTGAATCGGCATTAACCAGACTATTCTGACGCCCATCTCTTTCAAGCGTGGCAAATGTTCTGCAAATGCCGCAAACGTCCCGGCCTCAGAGTATTGCCGCAGGTTCACCTCGTAGATGGTGGCGTCACGGCTCCACTCGGGTGCCTGGTTGCCAACGCCTGGCAGAGAAGTAACGGCTGGTGCGCTGGTCTGGGTAGAAGGGTCTGAATTGCAGCCAAAAGCGGCTAAAAAAACAAGTCCTATAATGGATCGCGAAAGAAAGAGTTTTGGTCTCACAAGTAATCTCCGTTCGTAAGGTTCTTCAAGTTACCATTCATTTGAGAACGTTTTGTTCTTTCAAAAGTTCTCCTGAGCAAGGTTTCTTTCAACTGCCTTGACCATATGACAACTCCACTGGACAAAAGTTTATGTTCTTTGTGTATGACAACGCGGTCACCGATGCTGCCTTCTGAGCCATCTGAATTGCTGCGTTGACTAGCGTTGACTGTGAAATCACGCACCAGTGGCAGCGTCCAGGTGCACTGGCAGGTTAGCACAGGCTGAAGCCTGTGCCACACGATTTTCTTTCTCACGTCCCAGCCACCTGTTCGGCGGCGCGAATGCACAAGGAATTGCACTGCCCATCCATGCTAATGCCTCAAAACTGGCAGTCGCGGGTTCCTTTATCGCGTAATGAGGATATTCTGAATTGGGAATCAAGCACGCCCTCCCGGTCTTGTTCATCAAATATCGTTGGTAAGTAAAAAAGATAAACGGTCACAGCGTGCGAAACAAGGAAAATCTCCAGGCCACAGGCAGTGCCTATCTTACTAATATTTCTCACTTGGTTTCCTTGGTCTGAGGCCTCTGGTTTCCAGGTGTAATCCCCTCCAAACGCGCAGCGCGCGCGGAGGGGCAGGTTCAAATCGCGCTCAGCGTTTTGAACCGGGGTGGGTGCCTGCCGCTGGTCACGCACCCACCCCTGATTCAAACTCTCTATTGGGTTAAGCGAAAGCCTGAGTTCTTGACAACGAGCCTCCTCATTCTAAAAGCCCGGGACCTAAGATACGAGGTACCGCAATGGCCAAACGGATTATCTCCGCATTGGGTTCTTGCCCTTCCGTACGATTGTCTCAGCGCCATCTGCGCTAAGAAAACTCCCTTCAGCCTTCATCAACGGGCATAGCAAGGTACCGTGAGTTGGCCAACACCTGCCACGGCTGTCCAGTTTTCCACTTGACTTTCAACCATGAGATCGCCATTCTTTTCTTTAAGACTTCTTAAGAAAGCTGGGTTTTAGACATGAGGGTTATGTCTCCAGGGTATAAGCATGACTTCATGTCTATCCCATCGCTTTTCCGGTTTTCTTTCCTATAGATGAGGCATAGTGGTTTGTTGGAGCCTCTGGGGTCTCCACAGCCAAGTAACCAATAACAACTTACCCAATCACGACGGCCTTCTCAGGTGGCAGGCTCACCGCCGGGAAGCATTCTGTACGTGATTGTTGGGGCACTGTATACCAAATGAAATATAACGCTTTGTTGCCTTGCCAGTAACCTGGCTTGGCGAATTGTATATTTTCTAATTCTGGCTAAATGATTTCGGCCAGTTATTGTGACGGCGCCACCGGCATGAAGAAGTGTCTACGGCTTTCTGCCTCGTCAGTGAATGCATTACTTCGTAGGATAAACATCGGGGGGACATGGGTACCGGACTTCGCATTATTGTATACGCTCAGGACAGTCGAGGGATCGACCGCCTTAAAAGTCGCCTCACATATCAACCAATCGGTTGAAAACTGTTCAGTTTTGTTGCTCACTGACTTGCCGGTTATGGGACGGTTGCGGTTGCCCAGGGGTGTTGATTATGTCCACCTGCCGACCATGGCCGAGAAACAGACGGAGGACACACAGGGCCTTTTATGGCTCAGTCTCAGTTTCAGCTTCTGACCCGAAAAGTCGCGGGATTGCCGGTTGTCGTAACGCCAACCGGGCCGGACGCTATTCACCTGCTCAAGCGTGCAGACCTCGTAGTCTCGATGGGCGGGTACAACACGATAGGTGAAATACTGCGTTTTCGGAAAGAAGCCATTGTGGTCCCCAGGTCCGCGCCAAGTGTTTAGCGTTGTACATCCCCCGAAATTAAGTCCGGGCAGTCTCGCTACTTTGATGGTATCCAAGCTGGACAACGGCAAGTCCATAAATGAGGCAACGATGCCTGGCCTGCAGGGCAAGACACGAAATTGTTTAACCGGACCATTTTGGAGAATATCCGTTTTGGCAAACCGGACGCCACAGAGGATGAAGTCATTACAGCGTGCAACCTTGCACAAACGGACGAATTTATCAAACAGACGCCACAGGGATACAATACCGTCGTTTCCGAAAGCGGAGAAAGTTTTTCAGGCGGTCAGAAGCAAAGAATCAATATCGCAAGGGCGATCGTACGCAACACACACATCGTAATCCTGGATGAATCCGCTGCTGCCCTGGACGCTGAAACTGAGGCCAGAGTAGGGGAAGCGGTGAGGGAGTTAACTGCCGGGAAAACGACTTTCATGATCGCGCATAAGCTCTCTACTGTTTTGCACGCTGATAAAATCCTCCTGCTGGACAAGGGCAAGTTGATCGCCAGTGGGACGCATGATGAGCTTCTTCACAAGAGTGCAGAGTATAAGAAGTTATGTGATCTGCAGTTTGTTCTGCCGCAGGAACATGCCGGCCGGCAGAGCAAAGAAGCACAACCGGCAGAGGCCGATCATGATTAACGCATTTTCCCGGAGACTTCTATGACAGAGTGGTCACCAGAGTTGTGGAAAAAGAAACCGGCATTGCAGCAGCCGGTCTATGAAGATCAGGCCGACCTCGACCGAGTGGTTCGGCAAATATCACAATTGCCGCCGCTGGTAACCAGTTGGGAAGTCGATAAGTTGAAAGCCCAACTGGCGGAAGCTGCGCAAGGCAAGAGATTTCTATTGCAGGGTGGCGACTGTGCCGAGACGTTCGCCGATTGTAATTCGGCTACGATAGTCAACAAACTCAAGATATTGTTGCAGATGAGTTTGATTCTGATCCATGCAACTCAGAAGAAAGTGATCCGGGTGGGAAGGTTGGCCGGACAATATGCAAAGCCGCGATCGTCAGATATGGAAAGCAGAAGCGGGCACGTTTACCCAAGCTATCGTGGTGACATGGTCAACGCCATCGGTTTTAGCCAGGGAGAACGCAGGCCACAGGCAGATCTCTTGCTCCGGGCCTATGAACGGGCGGCGCTGACACTCAACTTTATCCGCTCTCTGATCGACGGTGGGTTTGCGGACTTGCACCACCCGGAATACTGGAACCTCGATTTCATACCGCTCTCTTCTGATAGCGCTGCTTATGAAAAAATAGTCACCTCCATTGCCGAGTCTCTACGCTTTATGGAGACGGTAACGGAAACCCCAATCTCTAATCTGGAACGCGTTGACTTTTTTACCAGCCACGAGGGACTCCACCTTAGCTATGAGGAAGCACAGACTCGTCAGGTACCTCATAAAACCGGTTGGTATAATCTGTCGGCGCATTTCCTGTGGATTGGGAACCGCACAAGAGTCCTCGATGGCGCTCATGTCGAGTACTTTCGCGGAATTGTTAACCCAATCGGAGTGAAGGTCGGCCCCGACATCCGGCAAGAAGAACTGTTAGCTCTGACCGACATCCTCAATCCGAAAAATGAGCCTGGACGACTGACGGTGATCCATCGCTTTGGACTCCATAAAGTCGAGGAATGCCTGCCGCCGCTCATCGACGCCATGCAAAAAAACAACAAGATCGTTACATGGTGCTGCGATCCGATGCACGGCAACAATGAGGTCACCGAAGACGGTACCAAGACTCGCAATTTTGACAAAATCCTGCAAGAGCTGAAACATGCTTTCAGGATCTACAGAGAGATGAACGCCTATCTCGGCGGTGTGCACTTTGAGCTGACCGGTGACAATGTGACCGAATGCCTGGGCGGCGCCCGCGGTCTATCGTCCCGGGATCTGAAAAGGGCGTACAAGAGCAACGTGGATCCGAGACTGAATTACGAACAGTCGCTTGAAATGGCATTGCTCATCGCCCGGGAAATGGCGCAAAAGTAGCCGGCCGTAAAGAGCCGCGTAAAGTTGGTTGATGTGAACCTTGACGTTACCACCGTCTGACCGCCGGTGGTACGATTCAGCAAAGGGGGTTGCTTCTTTGGACGAAACATCGATGGCGCGGTTACCAAGTTTATTGAAGCTCATACCATGGAACCGGTTGAAATCAAGCTGCTGGAGCAAAGCTCAGAAATTCTGTCAGCGGATCAATGATTTGCTCGAAGTCAGCAAAGGCGCAGAAGTCATTGCCAGAAGGGTTTTACTTCGTGGGTTGTACAGCCATTCGGTACATGCTTATGCTTGCTCTCTGGTTGTTCCCGGCAGACTGGGTCAAACAGAAAGAAGCAAATTACAAACACCGGGAGAGGGCCCCCAAGCACCACTGACGGAGGCAGCCATGCTGTGCGGATCCCCTAAAAACAGCAATCGAGAACGACATCATGGAAACTAACTTAGACACGTTCATAGAGACCCTGGATCCGGATGCACTCAATCAGATCAAGTTGCGGAAGTTTCAACAAGCTCTAAAGCCCCGAAAGTCAAGAACTCCAGTCTGTCATCTTTGGGCTGGACAAAGTGAACTCCGGCCGTTTCAGGTGGTAGAGATGACATAGTGCAAAGTGGCTTGTTGCACAGGTACAGCCAGACTTGTCGCCCGCGCCGGCAAGCAGTAAGCAATCGGCGCCCTCCGCAGAGTCTACGCGCTAAGACCGATTCATGACAACCAGAGTTTGGCCAAAAACGCCGGCACTATCTGCATGGTGAGATTATCCCACCCGCGGGGAGAACCAGCTTCTACAACGGTGCAGGCAAGCGCCAACAGGGGTACGGCTACGAGATTGCGGGGTGTCAGCGCCAGGTCGAAAATAAACAAGAGCGTGAGACTGATGGCGAAAGCCGAGGCGAGAAATACCGCAGCCGAACCCTCGTAGCTCCTTTCCGATCTGGGGCCAACCAAGGACGGAACCTTGTATTTATGTCTGCCAAAGCGTGTCCCAACCGGCTCGCCAACGGCGTCCCCTATACCTGTGACGAGATACCCTGTCAGGGCCAGGGGACCGAACAAAAAATTGCTGGTTACTCCGCCAATTAATGTCGCGAGGTAGGGGATGATGATATAAAGCGTAGAGTGGGGATGGTCCGTTTCCCTCCCGATGGCGTCATAAAGCAAATGGCCGCGGCCTCGCAAGACTGCGTAAAAAATGACACAGGAGGTCGCCGCTCCGAAGAGCAATACCAGCGGCAGGCCCCAGGCCAGGTGAATTGCGCCCACGCTGGCAAAAACGAGAAAGTGAAAGACCTTCCTGGTATAACCTGTCTTCAGTCCCCTTTTGGCCTTTAGACTCCCTGCAATATACAAGCACAAGTAGGCCCAAAACAGAGCCACAGGTCCCGCCACAAGAATCGTGCGGGCCCCGGGAAGCCTGTCCGCGAAAAAGCTTATGAATTGGTCCATGTTATTCTATGCAACTTGAGTCACAACCGGCATGGGGCAATGCTGCTACCGGGTGGTGAGTTGGGGGCGGAGGGTCCAACGACTCACTCCTCACGTAATATTCACTGTGAACATTAAAAAGCAATGACCACCCCAAGTTGATTTTGAAGAATCAAGGGCTGTAACGATGTCTTTCGATGTGCCTGTCGACCCTTGTTCACCAATGTATGACCAACCCAATAGCCGATGGCGCCACCCAGGATTACATCACTGCCCCAGTGACTCCGGCTTTCGATCCGCTGCAACGCTACCGAAACTGCAATCGTGTACGCCGGGACCCGGATCCACCATTGCCTATATTGTTTCGCCAGCACTGTCATCGTCGCGAATGCACTGGTGGTGTGTCCTGACGGCATCGAGCGAGACGCCTTGGTACTCGGAGATCGAAAGGGATCAAAGTCATGCGCACCGGCGTTGACATATGGCCGGGACCGGCCCAAAATCCTCTTCCCAAAGAAAGTAATCGCCCCTGCGACGAGAAAGGACTCCACCATCAGCCGTGTAGTCGTCAGAAGTTTGGGATCTTCGAAGAGCAGACCCGCAGTCAACATGGGAGCGGCTAGCCCTACGACCACCAGCGGGGAAGATATTCTGTCGTAGACATCTCCTATCTCCGCCAGGGCGACTCCCGCATCCACGTAGAAATCATCTCTTTCGATGAACTCGTCATCGATCGGCTCATCCAGGAAGGCTACGAAACCAGAGGTTATAGCGGAAAGGGCAAAAAGTCTGAGACCGTCCTCAGTGCCAAACCGCAATGGCGCCGAGACCACGTGCACAATGTCATCGGCCACCAAAGAGACGAACGACTGGAGTCGGCCCTTTTTCCGTGAATGATTCAAGCCCTGGGCCTGGGAAAGGGCCGGTGACAGTACGACCAAGAGCAACAGGATGCAGCCGGGAAGAAGTGCAACGCAGCGAGTTCTTGTAGCAGTGGTCATTTCATCTCCTCACGCCAAAAAATTGACTATTCTAAATCCACTTTACGTCTTCGGACGCTTTTTAACACACCAATTACAATTTTGATACTGTGGCAGACCGGTGAGAAACGACCGAGGCATCGCCGGCAGGCACGAACCGACCCAAACGAAGAGCCTCGGGAAAGAATGAACTTCGTGAATCATTTAGGGTAGCACGCCTTGGCGGACAACATACGCTGACATCTTCACGCCATGCCATATGCGGAGTCCATTTCAACGGGCTGGACTGTTCATAACCGCCGTTCTTGTCACCAGGAAGGATCTTTTTTATGGGTGAAATCCGCGTCCGCCGGGTGTTGCCGGGCCTGTCCAAAGAGGATGTCTCCTGAATGACTGTGATGGTCTGATTTGTACCCAATAAGCAGGCTCATAAATTACACAGGCTGGCGGCACACGGAAGAGTATTCAAAGAACCTTAACCTAAACTGAAAGGCGCAGCCGACGCTCAGAAACCTCGGACTTATGCTAAACGTTCAATTTATGTAGTAACAGCATTGTTGAAAGCATTGTCAAGAAAATTTCGCAATCTGGTTTCAGGAGAAGGGAACCCGAACCGACGAGATCTATATAGAGAGTTTCAGCATCAAGCGCAATTTGGCTGTTCTCACGAACACTAAACGTAAGGAATCGCTTTGAGGGACATGTGCTGTGTGCGGCTTTGGCAGTACCATTCGAGCGAGTAACGAATGGCACAAAAATTGACGCCTGATGGTGTTTTGAACCATCGAGCACAGAAATTGCATGCTGATAAGGATATTGGCGAAAGGTATTTCTTATGACACCAATAGAAGGGCTTTTAGCCGGATTTTCATACTTTATGTTTCTTGCGTGGCTCTATTCCAGCACTTGTGCAAAGAAACTGAAGCGTGAACGGGATTTCTTTCGTGACAAATGGTTGTTGCTGCAAAAGGCGCACGTGAAAAGCAAATCCCTGATTGAAGGCGACGAATGGAAAAGAAAATGTGGGTATGATTGAGGCGCATGGATAGTTCGTCGTCTTGGCAACGGATACAGGGAGCGGAGACGCTTCGTGAGAGGAGATTGGGCAGAGAGACCGACTGCTCCAGGCGGACCCCGCTACTATGCTGTTCATGAAACCCATTTGTGGCATCCAGCCAGCCGCTGTTACGATCGCGTGTCTTTTCACCATCCCGGCCGCCAGTGGTTTTTCTCAGTCTACTTTCGGAAGAGTAACCGTCACGCCGCAATTCGAGCTTGACGGCGCCGGCCTGGACGTCGACAGCATCACCTTCTGGGAAACCTCCGATCCCGGTGAAACGTTGATGTTCGTTTCTGCCAAAAAGAACCAACTTGTTGAAGTGTGGAAGTATCCCTTCCTAGACAATGAACAGGAACCTCTGAGACACACCAGTTTTACTGCCGGCGCGAGAGTAAATGGGCTCGCCATGGATCAAGCGTCTGATTTGCTGTTTGTGGCCATATCACGCCCGGCTTCAACAGTGAGCGTGTTTCGCTACCCTGGCGGAAAGTTTGTGCGCGCTTTTATCAAGGGCAGTCTGAACTTGCGCACTGAACCGAACATTGAATTGTTTAAGGCCGGCCTGGGACACACCCGGGTGTATGTGACTGCTGACGACATGATCTACGTTTATGACAGTGCCACGGGACTTGAGTTAAATCGATTTCGGTCCCCGGCCAGTGTCGAAACCATTCTGGCCGATGAATATTACGAACGGCTCTATGTGCCGGACGAGAAGAACCGAAGCGGCGTCTTTGTACTAAAGCCTGATGGAAGGCCGTTTGTACGTCACGGCCGATCGAGGTTCGGACATGACGGGGTGTTTCAAGCGGACGCGGAAGGCATCCTATTGTTGGCGTTTCCGGGTGACAACGGTGGTGACAGCGGGGCCGGGCTAATCGTCATTTCCGATCAGAGAAAAGATCAGACAGACTTCGAGTTTTTTGACCGTGAGAGCTGGAAGCACCTCGGCACTCTAAACATTGAGGGAGTGTCGAATACCGACGGTATCGCCTCGACTCAAAGGCCTCTGCCCGATTATCCCCTGGGACTTTTTGTCGCGATAAATGATGATCAGTCGACAGTTGGCGTAAGTTGGGAGACCATTCTCAAAGCTACTGTTTGGGGTGACGCGCCCCCGAAAGCTCAGAACCACTGATTCCGGTTCATTCCTTAAGGATCTAATGCTTTCATTTCACAACCCAGCTGATCGTTAGTAAGCGCTGCTCGACCTGCCGTGGCACTTCTGTCTCTCATGTAAACTGCCTTGTCGGCGTCTTAGCGAGTACCCTGCAGCGGCAACCTAACCGTGACGCTTGTCCCTTTCGACAACTCGCTGCTCAGTTGAATCTCTCCTCCGTGCGCATCGACAATCCATTTACAAATCGACAGACCAAGTCCCGTGCCTCCGCTTGGGCGCGCCCGCGCTCTGTCGGCCCGGTAGAAGCGATCAAAAATATGCGGGAGATTCTCCTGCGGAATTCCGGGACCTGTATCCGCGATCGAGAACTCAACAAAAACCCTATCCGCCTTTAAGGCAACACTGATTGTACCGTGCCTGGTAAAACGCACGGCATTGTCGCAAAGGTTCAAGACCAGCCTTTGAATGAGCTGATGGTCCGCGGCCAGCTCAACTTCATCACAATGCAGCAGCCGGACCGCAACGGGGCGCTCGTCTATGAGAGACTCCATATCATAAATTGCATCCTTCACCAGCACATCCAGCCGAAAAGTGCCCTTTTCTATTGGGTAGTTGCCTGTATCGGATTGTGCGAGTAGCATGAGATTCTCCACGATTCTGCTCATAAGAATGGCCTTATCCAACGCCTTTTGCAGAGCCGCTTGTACGCCGGCCGACAAATCCTTTTCCTGGTATGCCAGCTCCAATTCCCCACGCAGGCTGGTGAGTGGCGTTCGCAACTCGTGCGCCGCATCCTGGGTGAACTGCTGCACACGATTGACACCGTGCTCCAGACGAGCAATCATGCCATTTAGAGTTGCGACGAGCTTGCCAAATTCATCCTCTCCAGCGTACTCAGGGAGCCGCTCGCTCAAATTTGTCAGGGTTATTTTTTCAGTTGCCTCGGCAGACTCGACTACCGGCCGCATTGCCAGCCCCGCGAGAAAACGCCCTCCCAACAAGACCAGAATCAGCGTCAATGGCAAACCCACCAGGAGGATGTCCTTAAGTTCGTCCGCTATCTCAAAAAAGGTCTGACCTTCTATGGCGACAACCAGAGTCCCCCAGTCATGTTTTGTGACAAAGGTACGATAGAACCTCGTGCCAAAAAGCTGATTGTAGAAGCCCTCGTCCCGGGCAAGTAGGCCTTCCGGGGGCAAAGGACGCACCTCTCTTATCCCACCATTACTAAAAACCTGCGGACCATCAGGTGTGTCGAGTGAGAGGATTACGAATTGATCCTTATAGCCGTACAGCTCGCCAAGTTCACCCAGGACTTCCTTGCGCAGTGAGTCATGATTGACGCCACTTGCAGACACCAACCCCAAAAACTCCGACTCGACAATCGTGACCATCTGATTGCGCTCTAATTTGAGTTTCTTGTCAATTTCTTCCGTTAACCCGAAATACAGCGCCAGAGCACTGGCTATCACAAGAAAAAGGAAAACGCTGAAATAGACCAGCGTAATCAAGGATGTAAGGCGTGTGCGAATTGAATACTTCAATCTTCCGGGTCCCGGATAACGTAGCCGCCGTTACGGACAGTGTGTATTAAAGATTGACCGCTGCTCTCGATTTTGCTTCTTAGCCTGCGAATATAGACCTCGATGAGGTTGAAATCACTGCTGAAGTGGAAGTCCCAAACATGTTCGGCGATCATACCTTTGCTCAGGAGGCGGTTTTTGTTTCTCAGAAGATATTCCAGGATTGCATATTCCCTGTTGGTCAGCTCAATGAGTTTGTTGTCGAGCCTTACTTCCTTGGCAACAGGGTTCAGGACTAAGTTGCCGGAGCGCAGGACAGGCGCGCGAGTGAAGGATTCTCTGCGCAGAAGCGAGCGTACCCGCGCCCGTAATTCCGCCACTGCAAATGGCTTTGGAAGATAGTCGTCGGCGCCGGCATCAAGCCCCACTACCCGGTCGTGCACCTCACCGCGAGCAGTTAACATGAGAATGGGGGTCTCCACTCCCTCGTGCCGCAATGCTTTGAGCACAGCCAGGCCGTCCTTGCGCGGCAGCATGATGTCCAAAATGAGAAGGTCGTAAGGCTCCGCCAGCGCCAACTCCAGGCCCACCACCCCATCCTCAGCAATATCGACAGCATGTTTTTCTTCAATTACTGCCTTCTTTACAAGGGCAGCAACATCTTCTTCGTCTTCGATTATTAGGATACGCATTTTGCAGCGATGGTTGAAATGATAGAACCGCCTTTTCTAACAATAATGAATACCTTTTAGTAAGTCAAATTGCGTGTGCTGGCCGTTGCAGGTTTGTGCAGGTAATCTCAAACCCCGGCCCGGGCAGTCCGCGGGGCAGAAAAATCCCTGGACCGGCCATCCTGGGTTCAGGCCTCAACCGCCATACGCCGGGGCATGGGGCGAGAAATACTTGTTGCATAGTCGTAAAAAGTTGCTTATTTTACATGCACGGCTCAGATGGATTCATTTTCATGTTAGGCACGCGGAGTCCGTTTCTTTGGTGACAGAACGGTTTCTTGTCAAGACTCCTGTTTGAAAATGAGCTAGTATCTCGAGGGGGGCCTTCCAGGAAGTACCTTCCCGGAACTTTTCCTAGTCAACGCGGGATTTGCCATCTGTTAGTTGTTATCCAGGGGCTATCTCCTTTCCTCTCCGGTGTCATGACCTCACTTAAGCCAAGCCCCAGATCGTCTCTTGAGAACATTCTCTCGTGAAAGGACTCTCGAGAAACGAAATGCATCAATAGCCTTCTAATGAACGTGGCATGCGGCGTGCTCTCTCTTAGCCTTTGTACCGGCCTGCCGTAGTTCGTTTTTTGTGCTTTGGAATCGCACTGGTCAAGCAGAGGTGGCGATGCGGCTTGGAAGTCTCTTTTCAACGTTTTTCCTCTTAGCAGCGTTTGTAATTCTGGCCGGCCAACTGTCGGCTCAGACTGCGTCCCAGATAGTCAAGATCTCGGTAAGCAGCGGCCTGCCGCCTGTTTTTTCGTGGAAACCGGACAAGGCCATTGGACGGCTGGTGGTTGAACATGGGAGTGAGGAAGTATGGCGTGCGGATGCTGGTGGCAATAATGCGCTAAGCTCTCCAATACGCTATGGTGTACACCCTGAAGGTGCCGCCGAAGCAGCATCGTCCCTGCCGTTGCAGGAAGGTGCAACTTATACCATCTCCCTGTATCGCTGGAGCAAAACCGTCCCAAAGAAGTTGCAGCGGGTTGGCCTTCAGCAATTCACTCCTTCAGAAGACTCGGACGAAGAAATCCTTCTCGGCCTCAGGCAGGCTCTTCCGGTCGCCACACTATCTCCAGATTTTCTATTTGATGGTACCGTTCGGGGACCGGAATGGTCTGCGGTTCGCGACTCGATTGCCGAGCTGACCACGGTAGAGCCGGAGGAAGGCGCGCAGCCGCAAGGGCGGACGGTTGTCAAGGTGCTTGCCAGCGAGAGCGAAATTGTTGTGGGCATACGCTGCTACGACCCTGAGCCGGTCGTTGCCTTCTCGATGGCCCGTGATTCTGACCTCGCAGCTGAAGATCACGTCGTCCTTGTGTTCGATACGTTCATGGATGGACGTTCCGGCTATGTATTTGCCGTCAACCCGGCTGGCGCCAGGCTGGATGGATTGGTGGTTGAGCAGGGGGAAGAGGTAAATACGGACTGGGACGCCATCTGGCAGGCCAAAACGTCGCAACATAGCAACGGCTGGGACGCTGAAATCCGTATTCCCATCAAAAGCCTGAGTTTTAAGAAAGGCCTCACGAGTTGGGGATTCAATGTACAGCGCCGGGTTCAAAGACTACAGGAGACCAGCCGCTGGTCCGGTGCAAACCTGGATTATGAAATATATCAGACCAGTCGCGCCGGCCTCTTGCGAGACTTGCCTGAGTTTGGCTTTGGTCGCGGCCTGAGCGTGCGACCAGCGGCCGTCGGTAGCGCCGGTGATCCGGGTCCGGCCAGCGGGATGGACTACGATGGTGACCTCAGCCTGGATATCACCCAGAAACTTGGGCCAAACCTGCTGGCGGCCTTGACAGTCAACACCGACTTTGCCGAGACTGAGGTCGATGTCCGCAAAACCAATTTGACCCGCTTCGACCTCTTCTTTCCTGAGACACGCAGCTTTTTCCTTGAGGGTGCTGATATTTTTCAGTTTGGCGCGGGCTTGGATGAAGAGAGCATGATTCCGTTCTTTAGCCGCCGCATCGGCCTTTTGGGAGGTGGCGAGGATGACCTGCCGGAGATCCCGATCAATGTCGGAGGCAAAATAAACGGACGGGTCGGCAACACGAATATTGGCGCCCTTATAGTAAATACCCGGCAAGTGGACAGTCTCGATATTGGCGATGCGGATGAAGAGATCAGGATCCACGTGCCGCAGGAAACTATGGGGGTCATCCGGGTCAATCAAAATATCCTTGAAGAATCCTCGGTTGGAATGCTTGCTACTTTTGGCGACCAGCTCGGGCGTTCAGGCGCCTGGTCGGCTGGCGTGGATTTTACCTACCGAACTTCAGACTTCTTGAATGAAAAGAATTTTGTGGCCAGCGCCTGGGGTTTGCTAAATGACCGTGACGATTTGGACGGTGACAAATATGCCTTCGGCCTGCGGGTGGACTACCCAAACGATTTTGTGGATGCGAATTTTACCACCATTCGCCTGGGTGACGGCTTCGAACCCTCTCTGGGCTTCGTCCCAAGAAACAGTATTCATCTTTGGAGTCCGAGCGTGGAGGTAAACCCTCGCCCGCCCTGGCTTTGGCTGCGACAGATGTTCTTCGAGCTTTCCGGTACCCTGTATAACAATCTGGATAATGACGAATGGGAGAGTTACGAGGTCACCATCAAGCCGCTCGATTGGTTGTTCGAAAGTGGCGATCGGATTGAAGCCGGCATCACACCGGAGGGCGACAGGCCTCCGGAAGCTTTTGAGGTTGCGGCGAATGTGGATATCCCATCGGGCTCGTTTGCCGGCGCCTATGAGTGGACACGTTTCTTCCTGGGAGGTCAGTCCGCACAAAAGCGAAGAATCAGCGCTCAGCTTAGATGGGAATTAGGTGATTTTTATAACGGAGATCTCAGCACGGTCGAGGCCAGTGTGAGTCTTCGACCATCCACTTTTCTGACAATAGAATTCAGTGGAGAGCGAAATACAGGAACTTTGATGGCCTTGCCAGAAGATGTTGATGAGGAAGAGGCGGCAGAACTGGTTGTAACGAACTTCACCGAAGAAGTGTTCGGTGTGCGAGTGCTTTTAAATTTCTCTCCGGACCTGCAGTTTAGCAGTTTTACACAATATGACAACGAGAGTAAGGAACTGGGTACAAACAACCGGCTACGATGGACTTTTGACCCCCTTGGCGATCTTTTTATCGTGTATAATCACAACCTGCTGCGTAATGCTGAAGACCGCTGGGAGTTTGTCTCTAATGAACTGCCCGTCAAGGTTCAATACACGTGGCGGTTCTGATGTCAACGGAAGTGTGTAACAGGTCTGTTTACTATGTGTAGTACCTAAATGTGGGTTCTTGTTTCACTCAAACACAGGAGGAAGTAAAATGATTGCTTACAAAGAGATTCTCAAAGTCGTTGTTCTGGCAATCACAGTGCTCGGTCTATCCGGCAATACCGAATTAGCACAGGCTCAGGATACGGAAACCGGCTACACTAGAGATTTTCAGAACCAGAATTGTTCCTGGAGCGATAATGGGGAAAACGCTTACTACATTCTCAGACCAGGGTATCAGTTGGTACTTGAGGGAGAAGAAGATGGAGAACAGATCCTGTTTGTGCATACCGTTTTGAACGAAACCCGGAAATTTCACCTTCCTGATGTCGGTTGGGTTTCAACGAGGGTCATCGAGGAAAAAGAATGGATCGATGGCAAACCATATGAGAATACTAGGGGGTTTTTCGTGTTATGTAAGGAAACCGGCGACTTGTATGATTTTGGCGACGAAGTCGACATATATAATGATGAGGGCACCAAAATAAAGAGCCATGACGGAACCTGGCATGCAGGCGCGCCGGATAAAAACGGCTTAGCTGAGCCTGGAATTTTTATGCCGGGAACCTTCCTTCTCGGTGCAAAATATTATCAGCAGTTACACGAGGACATGTCTATGGAGCGTGGACATAATTGGGAAATGGGGCTGACAATCAAGACCCCGGCCGGCACCTTTAAAGACTGCATAAGAGTGCGAGAAACCAACTGGAGTGAGCCCGAGGGTGCGGAAACGTTTAAAACGCACGCACCGGGAATTGGACTGATTGGGGAAGACACTCTTGAACTCACTGCGTATGGCTATGATATTTTTGATAACAGTACTGGCAAGATGAAACCATCTTACAAAAGTAAGAGCGAGATTACAGCTATCAAGTGATAGATCTTGGCGAGCTGTGAGAGCGTAGTGGTCCACGAATAGTGGTTGACCGAAAACGCGTCTCCGCCAGTCGCAAAATGTCGAAACGAGAAGAGTATCGTGGCCGTTTCGGTCAACCACTGAAAAGAAAATAGTAGGGTTCTATTCACGAGCATCGTTGTCATGATCCTGGCCAACGAATCGTGAGGAGTTCGTCCGGTTAGCTAGTCGCGAAACTAAGCTGGCTTGCAAACCAGCTTATGGAGTCGTGGGTGGCAGAGGCGTTGAACTCACAACTGCATACTACACCATTGAATGATAGAAGATAACCCTTGACTGTATCTGAACGACTATGCCTCGCCTGAATTTCGTTGGTTAAAATCGGGCCCTGATTTTAGCCAGACCTCTGCATTAGCAAATTATGCTAATAACAAGCTTCATTAGGTTTATTCTATTTTTATCGTGAGTTGTTCACCTGATCTACCAATTTAAGATAGGGCGAAAAACTGAACTATAGCTGAACATTTTCAGTCGACCTGAATTTTCTCGTTTGCTGAAATTGATTAAGAAGAGTTCTGTTATCCAAAAACTGAATAGGGGGACCTGTCATGAAACTATAGAGCATAGTCCGTTAGCTTCGAATCTATCTTGTGTTGAACTCGCTATTCATTTTATCAACGGAGGAGGTCTGTTATGATGCGATGGATTATCGGGTCGAGCTTACAACTTCGATTCGCGATGACTGCAATTGCTGCGATTCTCATCGTTTTCGGCTTCACGCAACTTCGCAAGATGCCGGTGGACGCACTGCCAGAGTTTTCGCGGCCGTATGTGGAGGTTCAAATCGAAGCCCTCGGGCTTTCCGCTGAGGAGGTGGAGGCAATGATTACCACGCCTCTTGAAGCGGATATGCTTAACGGCACGCCCTGGGCTGAGGAAATTCGCTCCACCTCACTGCCCGGTATGGCGTCGATCAAGCTGATTTTTGAAGAAGGCACAGATCTTATGCGTGCCAGGCAAGTTGCGCAGGAACGCATGACCGAGTTATTTACTCTACCTGGTGTGTCAGACCAAATTACGATGATCAACCCGGTTTCTTCGTCCGGACGTTGCATGGAGATCGGGCTGACCTCGAACGAGCTGTCTCTTATCGAAATGTCCGTGCTTGCACGTTGGACGATTGCTCCCCGGCTCATGGGACTGCAGGGTGTCGCCAATGTTTCCATTTGGGGTGAGCGCCAACGACAATTGCAGGTCCAGGTAGATCCCGAACAATTACGTTCCGAGGGTCTGACGCTACACCAGATCATTACGACGGCCGGTAACTCGTTGTGGGCTTCGCCATTAACCTTTTTGGAGGCATCTACCCCCGGTACTGGCGGTTGGATCGATACGCCCAATCAAAGGCTTGGCGTTCGCCACATCCTGCCCATCCAAACAGCGGAGGATTTGGCCAAAGTTCCCGTCGAAGGTGCGCCCTCGAAACGATTAGGTGATGTCACGACAGTGGTTGAAGACCATCAACCGCTCATTGGAGACGCCATCGTCAACAATTCACCCTCGCTCATGCTTGTGGTCGAGAAATTTCCCTGGGCTAATACCGCAGATGTAACCCGGGAAGTTGAAGCAACCATGACCGCTTTGCAACCTGCGATCTCCGGCATAGAGGTAGACCCGACTTTGTTTCGTCCGGCGACTTACCTTGAACAAGCGGTCGGCAATTTGACCTCAACCGTCATGATAGGCGTTGTTCTGGCCGTCGTTGCCCTGTTTGCCTTCTTTCTTAACTGGCGCACCGCCCTGATCAGTGCGATTTCTATTCTTATCTCTATGATCGTGGCCGGAACCGTACTATACATGCGCGATGTTACCCTCAACATGATGGTCGTTGCGGGACTGTTGATTGCCATGAGCGTTGTCGTCGACGACGCCATCGTTGATGTAGAAAATGTCGTGCGGCGTTTGCGCCAGGGGCGCAAAGACAATGGCGGCAGTTCGACTGCAGCGATTATTTTCAAAGCCATGCTCGAAATGCGTAGTCCTACGTTCTACGCAACGGTCGTTATGGCAGTTGCGGTCATACCGGTATTCTTCCTTCGGGGTGTGTCAGGCGCATTTTGGCAACCTGTAGCCATGTCTTACTTGCTGGCACTGCTCGCTTCTACTATAACCGCATTAACCATCACCCCTGCGTTGAGCTTGTTGTTTCTGCAAAAGGCCGCCCTGAAAGAAGGGGATACCCCTATCGGCGGTCTGCTACGCGGTATCTATAGCGCTCTATTTGCCTGGGGTGCACGCACCCCTCGGGTCGCATTTGTTGTCGTCAGTATCATGGCCTTACTGGGCCTTTTGTCATTGCCATTCTTGCGCCAGGAGTCTCTGCTTCCAACCTTCAAAGAAAGTGACGTCGTCGTTCGCCTTGAAGGTAATTCCGGCGCTTCCCACCCGGCAATGAGTCGGATAATAACCAGGGCCAGCCGTGAGCTTCGCACGCTTCCGGGTGTGCGCAATGTAAGTGCCCACGTTGGACGGGCGATCATGTCGGATAAGCCAACCAATATCAATGCAGGCGAGATATGGGTTAGTATCGACCCATCGGCTGATTATGCTGCAACAGTTGCCTCCATTCGGCAAGTTGCTGGTGGTTATCCCGGCATGTCTCCCGAAGTCTTGACTAATCTGCAATCCCAACTCAGGCAAGAGCTTTCCGGAACGAGTGACGCGCTTGTCGTGCGTGTTTATGGTGAAAACATGAAGAAGATTGGGGAAAAAGCAGAAGAGCTCAAAAATACTCTGACCGGGGTAGATGGTATCGCTGCCGCCAGAGTGCAATATCCGGCGCAGATGCCGACATTGGAAATCGAGGTCGACGTCGACAGAGCCAGAGAATATGGCCTGAAACCGGGAGACGTGCGACGTTCAGCAGCATCGCTTGTGGGCGGCATAACAGTTGGCAGCCTGTTTGAGGAGCAGAAAGTCTTCGATGTCGTGGTCTGGGGCTCACCTGATATTCGCCATAGCGTCTCGAGCATTGAAGATTTGTTGATCGACGCGCCTTCCGGGCGGCATGTTCGACTCAAGCAAGTGGCTGACGTCCGCATCGTTTCTTCTCCAACTAGAATTAACCGAGATGCAGTGGCACGCTATATTGATGTTGTGGCCGACGTAGGCGGGCGCGGCCAGGGCGCCGTTGCGACTGATGTCAATAGCGCCATTCGCGCGATGAGCTTCCCACTGGAATACCGTGCAGAGCTACTAGGAGAATATGCCGAACGGCTGTCCGCGCGGGACCGTATCTTCGCACTGGGGATTGCCGCTTTGATTGGGATTTTCCTTCTGCTACAGGCGTTCGTTGGAAACTGGCGGCTGGCAACGGTAACCTTGTTGACGTTACCGATGGGCTTGCTCGGCGGTGCCGTGGCGGTCTTTTTGACTGGCTCCGGTCTCGTTTCCATTGGTTCGACAATCGGATTTATTGCAGTGATGGGCTTTGCCGTACGCAATAGTTTAATTCTGATCAGCGGCTACCGCAGTCGGGAAGACGCCCATGGCGGCACCTTTGATACAGCGTTAGTGCAGGAAGTCACGCGTGAGCGCTCCGGGCCAATCCTGATCAGTGCGATAGCAACGGCGCTTTTTATGCTGCCGATGGCATTTTGGGGCGGAGTTGCCGGCCTGGAAATCGTACGGCCGATGGCTTTTGTGGTTCTCGGCGGACTTATCACGTCTACTTTTCTGAGTCTGTTCGGCATCCCGGCAATGTATTTGATTTTTGGCGAAGGCCGCGACCCGGACCTCGAGCTAGATAAGATCGGTGCTACCCCCGACACCGAACTCGCAATGCAAAGCTAGGGCCTGAAGTTCTTATCAGCTCTGATCATAAACTTATATTTTGGAGGAAACGTCAATGCAACATATAAATAGATGGATAGTGGTGACAGCAATCTCCGTCGGGTTGCAACTGTTTGGATGCCAACAACACCATGATGAGCACCATGCGGAACATCCGGCCGAGGTCGAACATATCGAGGGCTCTGAACTCAGCCGCGTTACGTTTACTACAAAGGCAATGGAGCGACTGGACGTTCAAACGGACGAGGTCGGTAAGGCTGGTTCACAGACAACAGTACCTTATTCCTCTTTGATTTATGATACTCATGGCCAAACCTGGGTTTACACCAGCGACTCAGAACGCACCTTTGTCCGCCATCAAGTCACGGTCGACGGTATTGATGGTGACATGGTCTACTTATCCGATGGTCCGCCGGTGGGGACCGTAGTGGCCTCCGTCGCAGTGGCAGAGATATATGGCACTGAGTTCGCAGTTGGACATTAAACTTCAAATGGAGACTCTGCTATGATGCGATTTATAGTTGGCTCGAGTTTGAAGTTTCGCTTCCTGGTAGTGGCGATGGCAGCGGGCTTGATGTACTTCGGCATTCAACAGCTTCGTGAGATGCCGGTGGACGTCTTCCCCGAATTCGCACCACCTATGGTGGAAATTCAGACCATAAGCCTTGGGTTATCGCCCGAGGAGGTGGAATCCCTGGTCACGGTTCCGCTGGAGCAAGTTCTGGCCGGCGTCCCTGGCCTGACCGCAATCCGCTCAAAATCTGTGCCTGATTTATCTGCAATCAAAATGTATTTTCAGGCCGGCACGGATGTGATGCTGGCACGACAACTTGTGAAGGAGAGTGTTGCGCAAGTAACGCCAACTTTACCGAACTGGGCCTCCCCGCCGGTCATGTTGCCACCATTGTCAGCAACCAGCCGGATGATGAAAATAGGCATTTCGTCCGAAACCCGGTCTGTAATCGATTTGTCCATGACCACCTATTGGACGATTCGACAGCGCTTAATGCGGGTTCCCGGGGTAGCAAATGTCGCCATTTGGGGTGAGCGCATTGAAATGCTGCAAGTTAACGTCGTGCCTGAGTTGCTCAAAAAGCACAAAGTGACTCTGGATGAAGTCATGACGGCCACACATGATGCCCTCGATGTCGGCTTATTCAGGTTTTCCCAGGGCCATCATCTCAGCACCGGCGGCTGGGTTGAAACGCCCAACCAAAGACTCCAAATCCGGCACATAATGCCAATCGTCAAAGATTTTGAGAATGTTAAGGCTGACGAACTGGCGAACACGCCTCTTGCTGTGCGGAATGGCCGGCAACTGGTTCTGCAGGATGTCGCCGAAGTCACGGTTGGTCATCAGCCTATGATTGGAGACGGCATTGTAAACGATGATATCGGTCTCCTGCTCATTGTTGAAAAATTCCCCTGGGGCAACACTTTACAAGTATCAAAGGACGTGGACGAAGCGCTCGATGCTCTACGACCCGGCCTACCGGACGTGGAAATCGACGCAGAAATCTTCCGGCCCGCGACTTTCATTGAAACGTCGATCAGTAATCTCAATAAGGCATTGCTGATTGCCAGTATTTTAGTGATTATTGTGCTGTTTGTGTTTCTATATGAGTGGAGAACGGCGCTCATCAGTTGCACCGCAATACCTTTGTCGTTGATGACGGCCATATTGGTCTTATATATGCGAGACACGATCATCAATACGATGGTCTTGGCCGGGCTGGTGATCGCGCTTGGGGCTGTGGTCGATGATGCCATCGTTGATGTGGAGAACATTGTGCGGCGTTTGCGGCAGTATCGCAAAGAGGGTAGAAAGATCTCGCTTGGCAGAACCATCCTGGAGGCTTCGATGGAGGTGCGCCATGCAATCATTTTTTCGACCTTGATCGAAGTAGCCGCACTGTTGCCGGTCTTTGTTATGGAAGGTCTGTCCGGTGCTTTTTTTAAACCTTTGGCCCTTTCGTACTCGATCGCAATTGCGGCTTCAACAGTGGTTGCTTTGACCGTTACGCCTGCGATGAGTTTTTTACTGCTGCGTAACGTATCGCTCGAGCATAGGGAATCGCCGCTTACCAAATGGCTGCATACCCGCTACAATTCCATACTGGCAAGAATTGTGAATAAGCCGCGCGCGGCCTACGGCACTGTTGGTGTCATTGTGCTGGCCGGTGTATTGATTTGGCCAATGCTGGGACAATCTCTGCTACCTGATTTCAAGGAACGGGATTTCCTTATGCACTGGCTGACCAAACCTGGCACATCCTGGCCTGAAATGAATCGGATTACAATTCAAGGTAGTAAAGAGTTACGACAGATCCCTGGCGTCCGTAACTTTGGCGCGCACATCGGCCAGGCGCTGATCATGGATGAAGTTGTCGGCATGTACTTTGGCGAGAATTGGATAAGTGTGGATCCATCGGTTGATTACGACGAGACCCTCGCTAAGGTCCAGGAGACAGTGGACGGCTACCCCGGACTCTATCGTGATGTGCAGACCTATCTGAAAGAACGAATCAGGGAAGTTTTGACCGGTTCGTCTGACGCAATTGTCGTGCGTATTTACGGCCGGGATCTGGACGTTCTGGAACAAAAGGCCAAGGAAGTAAAGAAAGCGCTCTCGAATATCGACGGTATCATCGATCTGCATACGTCCTTTCAAGAGAAGATCCCACAGATTGAAGTAAAAGTGGATCTTGCAAAGGCGCAGCAATACGGGCTAAAGCCGGGTGAGGTGCGGCGCATGGCCACGACAATGATTGCCGGCGAAGAAGCTGGTGACGTTCACATTGGCAACCGTACCTACGATGTCAATGTCTGGAGCATCCCCTCTGCCCGCAACAGCTTGCACGATATTCGTGAGATGCTGATCGACTTGCCTGCTGGAGGTCATATCCAGTTGCAGGATGTTGCTGAAGTGGCCGTCAAGCCAACGCCGAATGTTGTACAGCGTGAAGGCTTGAAGCGTCGTATCGATGTGGACGCCAATGTGCGTGGGCGCGATCTCGGCTCCGTGTATGCCGATGTCAAAGCAGCCATGGCAACGGTCGATTTTCCGCATGAGTACTATCCGGAACTTCTCGGCGAATATACCGAACGCCTGGCGGTGCAGCGGAAAATGCTTATCTTTGCGGTTATCGCCGCCATTGCTATTTTCTTTTTCTTGCACACATCTTTCAATAGTGTTCGTCTGGCAACGCTTTCCTTTTTGCTGCTGCCATCAGCGCTGGTTGGCGGTGTGATCGCAGCTTTCCTCGGCGATGGCGTCATTTCGCTCGGCTCCATGGTCGGCTTTCTCACTGTGCTTGGCATTTCAGCACGCAACGGCATTTTGATGGTCAAGCACTTTAAACACTTGCAGGAACATGAAGGCGAAAGTTTCGGTGTTCAGCTGGTGTTGCGCGGTGCACGTGAACGTCTGGCGCCAATCTTGATGACTGCCACAACAACCGGGCTAGCCCTGGTGCCGTTGGTAATTGCCGGCGCTATTCCCGGCAATGAGATCGAACACCCCATGGCCATT
Organism: Candidatus Zhuqueibacterota bacterium; assembly: GCA_029262055.1. Classification (GTDB taxonomy): domain Bacteria; phylum Zhuqueibacterota; class Zhuqueibacteria; order Oceanimicrobiales; family Oceanimicrobiaceae; genus JAJDAD01. The sequence goes on along the minus strand of JAJDAD010000018.1, from coordinate 9,245 downwards.
GTAATTCTTGGTGGTCTAATTACATCAACCTTGCTCAACTTGTTCGTTGTGCCAAGTCTTTACCTGCGCTTTGGCGAAGAAACCCAGGCCGCAACGGATGTTGATATGGCGAAGTTGAAATTTGCATAATTGACAGGGAGAAAATGAAGGGACTGGCGGGCTAGATTCCGCCGTCCCTCATCTATTAGCCGCCAGTGGGTATCTTCAAAATATCTGAAGTCGTAAAAGTGCCTTGTGTTCTCCTATGCGTTGCATTAGTAATTCGATGTTACGAGCCCGCCAGGAGTAATGAACTTGAGGGCGGTGGACCCTTACCATTTGAAGTTGCCAGAGTCCATTTCGAACAAAATGCCACCGATGGCGACATGGAAGTCGTTTTTGAGATTAAGGGTGGTGATGACGGCCTGGCCAGGCTCAAAGTGGTTTCGCCTGATGGCCGTCTCGTTATTGATTTCAAGGCGCCGGATCCTTCGACAATGGGAATCAGGCAATTTCGCATGGAATCTCCGGAGCCGGACGACGTGGCGGGACTGAAAGCTGCTTACCCGGAAGGCGTTTATGTTTTTGACGCAACTACTGCCGCTGGCGATGAATTCCACGGCGAATCCAGACTGAATCACACGTTACCGGCCTCAGTCTCATTTCTGACGCCGGAAGCAGACGCTGAAAATGTCGACATCGAGAATCTTGAAATTGCGTGGACTCCGGTCAAGGACCTATCCGCCTACCTTATCGAAATCGAGCAGGAGGAGCTGGACGTGAGCCTTGAGGCGAAACTGTCCGGATCAGTGGCAAAGTTTGCAGTACCAGATGGTTTTCTGCTTCCTGGTAAGAAGTATAAGTTGGCTATCGGCACCGTGACTGAAGAAGGCAACCTCTCTTTTGTCGAGACCTCTTTCGTGACTGCTGGCGATGAGTAGTCCCATCCTCGGTCGGGGTCATTGCGATACTTATGCTATCACGTGCGATAGGTGGAAAGGAGATGGACTTGAAACTCTCACGTTCACCCGCTCCCGCTCTGCGCATTTCTTTTGGAGATGCCAATGTTGACAGAAGCAGAAAATGATTCTTGAAACCATTGAGATCGAACTCCGCCAACAACGGAGTCGTTCAAAGGAGGGAAGACAGAGCATGTTTATCGTGAAAAACAAACTTGAAAGATATTCATCGTTGGTACTATTGTATGTTTTACTGATTTTCGCCCAGACCCTACAAGGACAAAGCAGTGCATCAGATTTCAAGTTTTCCGGTGATTTCCGCCTGCGCTATGAAAACACAAATAATCAGATTCTGGGTGAGCCGCTGCCCGGCAATGAGGACGCACGTAATCGTGAAGTAATACGACTCCGTGTTGGCGCCACGAAGCAAATCAATGACATGATTAAACTCGGTACTCGCATGACCACCGGTTCAGCAGATGATCCTAATTCAACGGATGTTACACTAGGTAACTTTGTTGATGATCTGCAAGTCAGCTTAGATCGTCTGTATGTTGAGTTCGAAAACGAAGGCCTCTTTCTCACAGGCGGTAAATTCCCCAACCCCTTTCTGAGAACAGATCTGGTCTGGGATGGCGACGTCAATCCGCAGGGCGTGGCGGGCAGCTACACCTTCCAAAATACCGGACAAGTAACGCCCAAACTCACGGGCATTTATTCAATTGTTGATGAGCAAACTTTGGCCAGAGACAGTTACATGTGGGGTGGACAGGCAAGCTTGTCCATTGATGCCGGACGAGGTACAAAGATTATGCTGGCCGGCGGCTTTTACGACTATACGATTGCGAGTTTGAGCAACGCGGGCTCAGGCGACTCACGGACTAACAATATAACCATTGCCTCGGGCAGCCCGGACTACGTTTCGGATTTTGACTTATTCGACATAGTCGCGCGAGTTGACTTCCCTGGTTTCAACGAACGCTATCCCATCCGCCTGCTCGGTAACTACGTGAAAAATTCGGGCGCCGAGGTAGACGAAGATTCAGGTTTTGCCTTTGATGTTTTCTTCGGTAAAACATCGAAGCGGCGGGATGTGCGATTCCGTTATGGCTATGCGCAACAGGAAACCGATGCTGTATTGACAGCTTTTTCGCACGATAACACGACGATTGCATCAAATTACAAACAACACACGGTAACGGTCGACTACGTCGCACTTGACAACACCGTACTTAATCTAACCTGGTATCTCCACAAACGGAAAGATTTACCAACCGGCGATACTGATGATGACTTTGTCTCACGTCTTCGCTTGAATGCCCTGGTTAAGTTTTGATTTCGAATTTCGGACAATTGCCGCATGAGAAAACGGAGGTAATTGGAAAAAGGTTCTCATTTGCATCCTTCTTCCGCTTACGGTTTCAGGTCTGATTCAGACTTCGGCCATATATTCTACTATCAAACAACTGAATATTGGAGCATGCACGACTGATATCTTGAAATATTGAGTCTTCGGTTTTGTGGCTTAGGAGCATCTTTGGACGACGAACAATTCAAGGAGAAGCAGGAATATGAAAAAGACGCAAAACTTGAGAAGCATCCTAGTCGTGCTTGTGGTCTTAGTTGTCATTCTTGGCATCATTGCTGCATATGCTGGCTTAACGTTGCCAACCCCCTGGAATAGTCCTGCCTCGCCCACATCGACGGGCAGCCCAACAATGAATAACGACAAGTTTCCGGGTACCGAAGAGTTCGGCCTTACAAAGAGGCAGCTTGTAGAGAAGATAGAGGCGGTAGAGGCATTGCTCGCCAAGTGTATGAGCGCCAATGGGTTTGAGTACATCGCTGTCGACTATAAGACCGTACGTCGCGGGATGAAAGCCGACAAATCCCTGCCAGGCCTCAGTGAGAAAGAGTACATCGCCAAACATGGCTTCGGGATATCTACGATGTTTACCGGCAAACCTCCACAGTTAGCCGATGCCACGACTCCGGCTAAAATTGGTCTGGGCGAACAAAACGTTCGAATCTTTAATAGTCTATCGCCTGCTGACCAGGCAGCCTATACTCGTACCCTGCTCGGTGAAAACCCGGATGCTACTTTCGCAGTTGGGATCGAGATCGAAAACTTTTCCTGGACCGGGGGTTGCACGCGCGAGGCGATAGAGCAAATGTTCACCCCGGAAGAGCTCCAATTCACGTACACCAACCCTCTGGACGCTTATATTGGCAACGATCCCAGGATGTTGACGGCTTACGAAAAATTTGCCGACTGCATGCGCAAAGCCGGCTTCAACTACAAACATCCGGATGAGGTTGAGTTGGACTTGCGTGAACGGCTCTTTAGCATTACCGCTGGCCAACCAATCGAAAAATTATCACCCGAGTCCCTTGCTGCACTAAAAGCGCTCCAGGCTGAAGAACGCTTGGTTTCAGTTGTTGCTTTCGATTGTGAGGAAGATATTGTGGATCCTGTTGAGGCTCGAATTGAGAGGGAACTGTACGGGCGTCCGCCAAAGTGAGCTAGAATTTGACACCCAATTACGATAGATAGTTACCGCCGGATTGTGATTCGAAAATCGTCCGCAAATCATTTCATACTGTAGTAGTTTAGCCGGTTCTTGCTAACAAGGGAAACATGAGTAGAAAGCGGGTTTGTGACAAAAATCATCTATGGATGAAGTCAAACGTAAACCTACGGAGAAACAAACAATGAAAAGGACTCAAGACTTTCCACAAAGGTTAGGAAGTATCATCCGGAGCCGGCGATTCGTGCTCGTGGCCTTTGTTCTCATCTTTGGCGGCATCGCTGCCTATGGCAGCGGTTCAAAATTGCCAAATCCGTGGAATAACTCTTCTTCGGCAGCATCGCTAAGCAAGCCCATAAGCCAGGATAAACTGCCCGGCACCGAGGAATTCGGGCTTACCAAGAGGGAGCTGGTGGAAAAAATAGAGGCGGTCGAGGCACTAATTGCTAAATGTATGAGTGGCCACGGTTTCGAATACATCGCAGTCGACTACAAGACCGTATACCGTGGCATGAAAGCAGACAAATCGCTGCCAGGGCTTAGTGAGGAAGAGTACATCGCTCGATATGGCTTCGGGATTTCAACGATGTACACCGGAAAGCCACCACAGCTAGCCAGTACCACAACGCCGGCCAAGATAGGCCTGGGCGAACAAAATGTCCGAATCTTTAGCAACTTGTCAGCGGCCGATCAAGTCGCATACACTCATACACTGTTCGGTAAAAATCCGGATGCTTCCTTTTCGGTTGGAGTTGAGATCGAGAACTTTTCGTGGACCGGAGGCTGCACGCGTGAAGCCATCGAGCAGGTGTTTACGCCCGAACAGCTCAAGACCAACTATGTCAACCCCATGAATGCGTACATTGATCAGGATCCACGGATGCTGAAGGCATACCAGGAGTACTCAGACTGTATGGCCGAGGAGGGGTTCAAATACAAACGTCCGGGTGACGTTGAGGATGGTTTGCGAGAACGGCTATACACGATCACTGGCGGCCTTCCTATCGACAAATTATCGCCTGAAGCCCGGGCTGCGCTCGAGGCTCTCCAGGCTGAAGAGCGCGCTGTGGCAGATGTTGCCTTCGACTGTGAGGAAGACATCATAGAGCCGGTTGAGCAGCAGATAGAGAAAGAAATGTATGGTCGTCCGCCAAAGTGATCGGCATCGGGCATAGAATCAGTTATGCGAGGCTATCTCCAGGGGTTCAACACAGCTGCCTGTCTTTGAAATCGAGGAAAATATGAGTAGAAAGCGGGTCTTCATCGTTTCTGTTGTCCTGGCATCTGTCGTTTTGGCAGCAATCGTGAGCTGGATTGCCGGATCGAGCATCAAGTCTCCTGCAGAGGTCGCAGCCCGAACCGCGCCCCCGGAGCCTTCGCCGATCCTGGTGTCGGTCGAAGAAAGAACGCTCAGTGCCAACATCGTTACGCGCGGTACTGCCCGGTTTGGGCTGCCGCAACCAATCTCGTTGGTACAGTCCCTCCTAAAAGCCAAGACAGGCATAATCACCAGATTGCCCAGACGCAACAAGCAGATCCGGGAAGGTGCGATGATGCTCGTCACATCCGGACGACCCGTGCTTGTTCTACGAGGCACACTCCCCACCTACCGTGACCTTGTCCCGGGCATCGCCGGAGACGACGTACAGCAGTTGGAAGGTGGCCTGAAACGATTGGGATTCGATCCCGGGCCCCTGGATGCAGTCTATGATGAGCACACCAGCGCCGCAGTGGCCAGGTGGTATACCTCTGCGGGTTGGCAGCCATTCGGACCAACTGCAGAACACCTTGCAAGGATCCGGGAGCTTGAGCTTGAGCTTGCTTCTGCACAGAACGAAAGAGTGGCGGCAAGCAACGCCCTCGATGCCGCCCCACGGCTGGTTGAAGCCGCACGCGCCAACGCAAACAGGGAGAACAAAGCGGCGGATGCAAATGTCGCTGAAATGACCCAGGCCTGGAACGAAGTCATGCTGAACCGGAAATCCAAGCGTGTGGAAAAGTCAAAAGTCGAGGCCGATCTGAAGCTGGCCCAGGCCGCAGCTACGGCAACCAGACTCGCGGGCGAATTAGACATTCAGGCTGCAGTTGATGCGGTAGGCAGTGGCCGGCGCGACGTCGAGTTGGCTGCAAGAAAGATCACCCAAATAGAAACCTCTCTCGACAACGCCCGCAGCCGGGCCGGCATCCAGATCCCGGCTGATGAGATCGTGTTTGTCCCGTCGCTACCCGTTCGAATTGAAAAAGTCGAGCTGGCGATGGGAGACGAAGCCGTCGGGACAGTACTGACGGTGACCAACAATCAGTTGGTGGTCGACTCGCACCTGCCGTTCGACGAGGGACGGCTGGTCAAGCCGGGCATGGCCGTCGGCATCGATGAACCGACACTCGGCGTCAAAGCGACCGGCGTCGTCAAAAGAGTTGCAGACACACCGGGAACCAATGGCGTCGACGGCTACCACGTTTATCTCGAGGTTTACGTCCGCAGGACCTCGATGGTATTAGAGGGATTCTCTTTGCGCCTTACCATACCGATCGAATCCACCGGCGGAGCAGTGACAGCGGTTCCCGTTAGCGCCCTTTCCCTGACCCCTGATGGCACCACGCGGGTACAGGTGCAGGACAATGGTGTCCTCAAATACGTCGCAGTTGAACCCGGATTGTCGGCGGACGGCTTCGTCCAGGTGACGCCTGTTGACGGAGTGCTGACACCTGGACAATTCGTGGTAATCGGGTACGAAGAATAATCATGGGCGCAGCCAGATCCCCCAAAAGCAAGAGCGTCATCGAACTGAAAGACGTCGGGCGGCAGTTCGGCACTGAGCCTGCGGTACATGCGCTTGTCGGCATCAATCTGCGCCTGCAGTCCGGGGAATGGCTGACGATCACCGGTCCGTCCGGCTCCGGTAAGTCAACCCTGCTCAATATCATCGGATGCCTGGATCGTCCAACCAGTGGCACTTCTATGTTCGAGGGCATAGACACCGACCAGCTGAACGACAAACAGCGCGCCGGATTACGCAGTCGGCGCATCGGGTTTGTTTTTCAGTCGTTTCATTTGCTGGCGCACCGCTCTGTACTGGAAAACGTGATGTTGGCGGAAGTCTACCGCAAGCAGTCACATCAGGGTCGGGAAGGGCGCGCTTTGGCTGCTATTGAACGTGTGGGGCTTCGTCACCGCTCAGATTACCTGCCCACAAAACTTTCAGGGGGGGAGCGCCAGAGGGTTGCTATCGCACGCGCGTTGCTGGGCACCCCCGGGCTGCTGTTGTGCGACGAACCCACCGGCAACCTCGATTCAAAGTCAACCGCTGAACTCCTCGATCTTTTCGAGCAGCTAAACCAGCAGGGCCTCACCCTGGTCATCGTTACGCATGACGAACAGGTCGCGAACCGGGCAAGCCGGCGCGTGCACATTATTGACGGCGTTTTGTCGGATCTGGAGCCGGAAAGCAGCGGGAAGGGGCTGGCAACGCCACGCGATACGGCGAAAGCTTATCAAGCTTACATAAAAGAGCAAGCGCAAAGGCGCAAACCGGAGGACGGTCGTACAACGCCCGAAGAAGATCTTCCTGCTGTAGTAAGCAATAACGGTTCAGTTTCGCGCTCGGGCATGATGCTGCGCGACCTCTTCGATGAGGCCATTGCCGGCATGTTTGCCAGGCCCGGACGCATGGTGCTCACCGTGCTCGGAATTGTCATCGGGCTGACCGCCCTGGTTGCGACCTTGGGCCTGACCCGCACGGCCAACAACCGCATCATCAGCCAATTCGACAAACTCGCTGCAACCGAGATCATTGTTACTGCCAAGTCCGGGCTCACCGGAGTTGATCCAAGAGCGATCCCGTGGGATGCGCCTTCTCGTTTGCGCCGCTTAAACGGAGTTGTCTCTGCGGGAAACTTAAGTGAAGTCGACGTTGGCGACATCCTGGTGAGTGCCGCCCCCATCATCGACCCTAATGCACAAACTGCCCACCGGCTCTCTGTCCAGGCCGCATCCCCCGGCCTGTTCCCGACCGTGAAAGCGGACTTGAAAGCAGGGCGGCTGCCCGATCTCGGGCATTCCAATCGTGCGGACAAGGTGGTTGTCCTGGGTCCGGACGCTGCGCGGCGCCTCGGGATTGTCGGCATCGGACAGCTCCCCGCAATTTCAATCGGCGATCACCTCTACCTGGTAATTGGTATCCTGCGCGATGTCAAACGCCAGCCGGAGCTACTGAATTCCGTCATTCTCCCGGAAGGCACTGCGCGCCAGTATTTTGGCCTGGCCGGCCCTGGGTCCGTGATCGTTGAAACCAAAATTGGCGCGACTGCCCTGATCGCCGGACAGACTCCGCTGGCACTGCGCCCGGACAAGCCACTCAGTCTGAAGCTCGAGGTGCCGCAAGAGCCGCGCCGGGTGCGTGATGCCGTGAAGAGCGACCTGAACATCATGTTCCTGTTGCTGGGTGGTTTGTCGTTGATTGTGGGCGCGATCGGAATCGGCAATATCACGCTGGTTTCCGTCATCGAACGCACCGGCGAGATTGGCCTGCGGCGCGCGATCGGCGCAACCCGCGGGCACATTGTTGCGCAGTTCATCCTCGAAAGTTCATCTATCGGAGTTATCGGCGGCATCATTGGCGCCAGCCTGGGCCTCTTGGTCGTTGTTGCGGTCTCCGCCTACCAGGTTTGGACGCCCGTTTTGGATCCGGCAGCACCTTTTTTCGCCCCGCTTGTAGGTGGGGTAATCGGCCTGGTCTCCGGGACTTACCCTGCACTGCGCGCAGCACGAATGGACCCGGTCGAGGCCTTTAGAAATTAAGATAATTCAAGGGGGATGTGATATGGCAAAACTCATTGCTCGAATATCCGTCTCCCTCATCTTGGGCTTCGCCATTGCCTGGTTCTTTTCAGCTCTTATCCACACTACGGATAGTGATATTGGCGGCATTCAGGGATTAATGTCTCCCGGCATGTTAGGTTCCGTCACCTTCTATGCGGTCGGTACTTTTATGCTGATAATGATTGTTCAACTCCTCTACATTTCATCAGGGTGGGGTGGGCTGATCCCTGCTTGCCTGGGTGTGAGCTTTATCGTCGCCCTCTTTCTGACTCTTTTGGGGTCAAGCGCGACAACGCTATTGGGAAAGGCCTGGGGTTCACTGCAGTTGTGCTGCTATGCTGTTTGCCCGAATTCCTGATTCGAAGAGTTGGGCGCCTCCTGTCACTATCACAGTAAACCGGGATCCCATCAAACTCCTGGTGCTCGTCCTGAATACACTCACGCCCCCAAAGCGCTCAGGCAGGTGGGCTTCAGATCTCCAGCGAACCACTGGGGGTTTCCAGCAAGTGCGGACGTGGAGTGCGGGAACTGTGTTACCGCATGCATTGACACAGTCAATGCAGTCCATGCAAAACCATAATGCGCAGCCCTGTCAAGCCGATTGCGCTGTAACACTTGTTACATCTTTTCCCCGCCGGTTATGAACTGCACAATACAATGGGCATTTCGCACAGCTTCGCATTCCGGTAGAAACAACAATTCAGGACGGTGTGTGCAGAATGCAGTCGAAGCAATGATCTAAACGGCAGGTATGCAAGTGAGAGATTTAAATAGAATACTCTGCAGAAACAGTGTCTGTCGCCAGATGGATCTCTGTGATTTTGATAACTTAAAAGGGACCCACTTTAGCCGGTTGTGATAAAGTAAAGGGGACCCACCCTTACGGCCTGTCGTATTATTTGATTTGAGCAAATAATACGGGGTTGAAAGGATGTTAAAGATGAGTCAGTATGAGTT
>JAJDAD010000017.1 GCA_029262055.1 Candidatus Zhuqueibacterota bacterium | reverse complement strand
TCCACTCGCCATCGGCTTGTTTCTTCCAGATGTTAAGATATTTCCCACGCCCTTTCTGTGTGATTCCCTCGGCGTCTTTCCAGGTTGCCAGGTAGTTTCCCCAGGTGTAGCCAAGATCTCCCTGCAGAGCGACCTCGGCTTCTTCCGGCGTCCAGGTGAGCTGCACTTCCGGTCCGTCCGACATTTGCGCTCGGATGCTATCGCGTCCGATGACGGGATTGCCCCCGTGCGGAAGCTGAAGAGCATCATCGATCATGTAACGGTAAAAGGCATCGGGTGCGCCAATCTCTTGCGAACTCTTCGAAAAATCGCGATCCGTTTGCAGGAGTTTTTCTGTTTCCCGCGCAAGGTCGACAGGTTCGCCGCAGGCGGCCAGCAAAGCAATTGTGAGTACACTTAAGTTTCTAATCAGGGGTGGGTGCGTGACCAGCGGAGGAAGGCGTACCCACCCCGGTTCAAAACGCTGAGCGCGATTTGAACCTGTCCCTCCGCGCGCGTTGCGCGTTTGGAGGGGATTTAGATACCCAAAACAGTTCATCAGAAGGAGGAAGTCAAGGGAGAAATGCAGTCCATAACTAGGCAGCAGAGTTTTCATACTATACAAAACTACTAATGACTTATTTCAGCCACTATTTCGTTCTTGTAGCAATACGTAGTTTGCAAACAGAATAAAGCCACCACCAATCCAGATCATCGAGGTAGGTTTTTGTGCAAAGATGAGATATGCCAGGATGGCCGCGCTCACCGGCTCCAGCAGAAGCAGAATGCCGGCGGTTGACGCCTCAACCGTGCGCATGCCTGAAAAGGCCAGACAAGCTGGCGTGAGGCCGGCGAAGAGAGTGAAGCCGGCGACCGCCCGCCAGTGCAGCAAGTAATTGCGGAAATCCAGGCGCACAAAGGCCTCCTCGTGAAAGAGCCAGCGCGCCAGGGGATACAGAGCCAAAAGGCAGACACTCGAGAAAAATGCGTAGCCGAAGGCAGATGTGACGAAGTGTTGCCCCCGCAAGCCACCTTTGCGACCCCAGATGACCCAAAGCGACAAAAAGATGCCGGCTGCTATGGCAAAAAGAACGCCCGTTGCGTTCAGTGTGACGTGACCGGAGAATGGCTCTACCAGGAAGACAACCCCGATTAAAGCGAGACCGGCAGAAATAATCTTGCGCCGGGTGATGGCTTCATGCAGTAATAAGCGGCCCAGGACCGTCGTCCAGATAGGTTGGGTGTAGAGCAGCAGAGCCACGACCGCTACAGGTACGCCCAGCACGATGCCGGCAAACTGAGTTAACTGCAATCCCGCGCCAATCAGACCAAAGCTAACATAAAATGCAAATAACCGGGGTTGTGGCCTGAGGTCCTTTCTGAAGAGAAGGGCCGGAAGAAGCGCCACCGGCATAAACATGATCAGAAGCGAAATTTCATAAAGCGAGAAACCGAGGTCGGAAAAATACTTTCCTGCAACGGTGATCAGGCCGTAGAAAATTGCTGCCAGCAAAATGTAGCCGCGATCGGCGTAGGCGGCAAACCTGTTGCGGTTCATGGCTCGGTTTCCTTTCGCTGCAGTCGGTTCGTCCCCGGTTCATTTTGTTTGGAAGGTCGAATTCTTGTCAGGACGATCATCGCGGCGTTCAGCTTGTTAAGATACACTTTAGCTTTCCCTTTGCAATTCAAATTGTTGCGAACTTGCCAGGCGGTATCGCAGTTGTATTGACAATGCGGACACATTTGTTTAAGTTCATCCGCATTCTCAAATTAACGGATTGATGTTTAACGCTGGGGAATACCATGGAACTCATGAACAAGCGGCGCGCACTCAGCGCTTTTTGTGTTTTGGGGGCGTTCTGCATTGCGAATCTGGCTTTGACCGCTTGCGGCGACCACGGGGTCGAAGCTAATTTCTTCAAAGGAACCGTCAGGGGCGAATTGCAGATCAACGCAGTGGTCCCGGACACCACCGATGAGATCAGGGTGGCTCTGGTGGAAAGTTTTCCGCCATCCAGCTTGCAGGGCTTGATCACAAGCGGTGTTCTTTCCGCCAACAAGGACACTTCGGTCAAGTCACAAACCTTGCCGTTCGAAATGAGCGCTCCCCTCGGGACTTACGAAGCGGCAATCGTCATCTGGAAAGCAAAAGATCAATCCTTTTTGCTAACCGACATCGTCGGGATTTTCGGCAACCTCGATGAGTTTGAACTGCGGTCTATCACTTTGACTGAGTCGGAGCCGACGATTGAAGAAGTAAATATTCCGCTCGATCTGGAGCGCGTGAACCGCACCTCTTCGATCAGCGGGACGATCAATTTCGTCGGGGCGTGGCCGAGCAACACCGCAATCGTGGTTGTCGTTGTGCTCAAGAGCATCCAGGACTTGCTGCGCGGCATTCCGCCCGCGCTGAGCTTTATTCCGCGCGACCTGACTGACTTCGACTATCGTGTCGGCGTCGCCCCTGACACATATTCCTCTATCTTGGTCGCCTGGCTGCCTGTAGGGGAGTTTGACCTCTCGCGACTCAAGCTTCTTGGTTTCTACGAAATTCCGGAACAACCGGGCGTTCCCGCGCCTCTGACAGTAGAAGACAAAGAAAAAATCACCGGCATCGACATCACGGCAGACTTCGCAAATATCAACAACCCGTAGATGTGGAGTTAGAAATGAAAAAGACCGGCCATCTTTCAGCCCTGATAGCGTTTTTTTCGACATTGGTTGCCTTTTCCGGTTTGCTGGCGCAGGGAGTTATCCTTGGACGCGTCACCGACCTGGACACCGGCGAAGGGCTTCCCGGGGCAAATATCCAGATCGAGCAAACGCTGCTCGGGGCAAGTAGCAATTCCAGCGGTGCTTTTATCATCGGGAGAGTTCCCGTTGGTATTTTTGCGGTCAAAGTCTCCATGATTGGTTATCGCACCAAGAGGTTTACTAATGTCAAAGTTGCCGTCGGCGACACGACCTTCGTATTTGCTAAAATACGCGAGACGCCGATAGAGATCGACCCGGTCGTAGTAACGGCGAGCAAGTGGCGACAGGAAGCCGCAAACACACCCGCAACCGTTGAGGTCCTGACGGCGCGAGAGATCATGCAACGCAGCCCGATCAGAATCGAGGACGCGCTCGAGGGTGCGGCCGGTGTGCAGATCGTACAGGAAACCGTCAATATCCGCGGTTCGGACGGCTACACCCGCGGCGTCGGTAGCAGAGTTCTCGTCCTGCTCGACGATGTGCCGGTCATGAACAGCGACTTCGGAGCGGTGAATTGGTTTATGATCTCCCCCGCTGATATCGAGCGCGCTGAGATTGTGCGCGGCGCCGGCTCAGCACTGTACGGCTCATCGGCCATGGGTGGCGTGATTAACTTTATTACGCGTGGGCCGACACCGAGGAGCAAGACCTACGTGCGTGCGGTTTTTGGCATGTACGACGATCCGCACGAAGCATCGTGGAAATGGACCAATCGCTTCCTCAATTTTCACCGGCAGGACTTTACGCACAGCAGGCAAATGGGTAACCTGGGATTGCGCGTCTCCGGCGGCCGCAGTCAATCTACCGGCTTTCATGAGAACGGTGAGTTTGAGCGCTACAACGTTTCGGGGAAGTTCACCTACCGCTTTCCGAATGCCTCAACTTTGACCTTGTTCGGCAACTACATGAACGACAAGTCGGACGTGTTCATCCGTTGGCGTAACCAGCGGCAAGCGCTTCGGGTCCCGGACCCCGAACGGGATAAACGCCAGGACCAAAACGGCATTACTTTGTTCACTAAATACAGTCTGCCGCTTTCATCTAAAGCAGCGCTCAATTTCAAGGCTTATTATAACCGTTTTCTGCTTGGCACCCAGGTCACCAGCGAAGGGCTTTTTTCTCCCGCGCTCGGACTAGGTGGCTCCGTGCAGGGCAACTACCTGCCGTTCCCGAATCTTGCCATTGTGTATGGCTCTGATTTTAAAGTTGACCAGGTCAAGTCGGATCCAAAATTGTATGGCGAGCGTACCGCCGTTTTGACGGCGCCGTATGCGCAGGTGGAGTGGGGCTTCCACCGTAACTTCAACCTGAGTCTCGGCGGCCGTTACGACCGGTACGACATCGATGGCGACCCGGACGCCATCTTCGGAGACAGCAAAGAGTACGACCACTTCAGCCCGAAAGTGGGGCTCAACTTTCGACCGACGGCAACCACCACTATCAGGGCGGCAGCGTCGAACGGCTTTAAGTTTCCCATTGTGGCGCAACTGTTTCTGGAATTCGACGCGGCGGGATTTACTTTTCGGGCAACGCCGGATCTGCGTTCCGAGGAGTCCTGGACTTACGAAGTCGGTCTGCGCCAGAAAATCACACCGACCTGGTTTTTCGAAGTCAACGGTTTTTACACCGACGTGAGCGACCTGATCGAAGTGGTTCTCAGCCCAAGCCTGGAGGCCAGCTTTCGCAACATTGAAGATGCCAGAATTACCGGGGTCGAGTTTCTCACCAACGGACGTTGGTGGCACAATCGTTTAGGTTTGAAGGCGAATTTGCTTTTGATGAATCCGAGAGACCGGGTGCAGAATCGTTTGCTCTCTTACCGCCAGAAGTTCATCGCTTTTATTGCGCCTTCTCTGCGTCTGGGCAACTTTGAACTACAGGCCGACTACAAATACGGCAGCGCGCAGGAAGTCTATCAGCTTTCGGCTTTTCCGCAACTGGTGGCACAGAAAGTTCTCGATACGAGGCTGTTTTATTATTTTAAAGATCATACGTTTTATGTGGGCGTAAACAACGCCGGCAACTATAACTACACGCTGCGCGATGAGAGCATCGAGGAAATTCGAAATTTTGTAGTGGGATATATGGTGGAATTTTAGAAGAAAGTTGTCGGTAAGAGAGTGCGTTAAAAATGCTTTTTCGGGTAGTCGAAGAAGAGCAAACGCCCTGACCCTCTGGTAATTGTCTGCCAGGACGAAACTTCAAAGTCCAGACAAAACAGGCCGCAGGTGGGGATGTTGTCTATCGGGTCGTTCTGGAGATGGTTTGCCAGGTCGGTCATACCGGGATTGTGTCCCACAATAAGTATCTCGTGCAGCTTGTTGTCCAGCCCCTTGATCAAATCGAGAATTGTACTCCTGTCGGCCAGGTAGAGGTTTTCATCGGTTGTGATCTGTTTCTCTTGAATAGCCATTTTCTGAGCGATTATCGCGGCGGTGGCAAACGCCCGTTTTGCCGGACTGGTGATGATCCTGGTCGGCATGTTGTCGAGAGCTGCCAGCCTTTGACCCATAAACGGAGCGTCGCGGAAGCCACGCTTGTTCAGCGGCCGGTCAAAATCGTGCAGGCTGGGATTGTTCCAGCTTGATTTGGCATGGCGGACGAGAAGCAATCTTTTCATAGGGACTGTATTCCGACTCATTCGATTTCAGGTGCTGTGCCTACCCTTGGCTCAATAAATCGCGCAAATCAATGATTCCCGCATTGGCACGTGCAATGTACGACGACATGACCAGCGAGTAGTTGGCAAAAAAGCCGAAATCGGAACCGTTCAGGACCATGGGGCTCCAGATTCTGCGCTGTGTTGCCTCCAGCTCGCGAATGATTTGTTGCAGGCTGCGGGTGGCATTCTTCTTCTGCAATACCTGGCTGAAGTCCACCTCGATGGCGCGCAGCAGGTTGATCAAAATCCAGGAAGTGCCGCGCGCCTCGTAGAATATGTCGTCTATTTCCAGCCATGCGGTCTTCACTTCAACGCGGCTGGCCTGGTAGGTCGATTGCTCGGCGTCCGGCTCGCCTGCCAGGTCGGTGTTGATTCTCTCCTGCCCGACACTTGCACTTAGCCGCTGCGATAGGCTGCCCAGGCGATTTGCCACGATCTTGAGCCATTCGCGTAAATTATCTGCACGAGAAAAGAATTGAGTGCTGGTGTCGTTTGGATCGGTCAGGCCGTTCAGGTATTCCTGTAAAGCGGCGATACCCTCACGATACTCCCCTTCGGCCCGCGGGAAAACCCAGGAACGGCTGTCGACATTGAACTGCGGTTCTGCTTTAGCCAACGCCGGGTGCTCCTTGGACTGCGTCTGCGCCCTGCTGATGTCGTTGCGCAGGACTTTGGTGAAATCCCGGACCTGCACCAACACGCCGAACTCCCAGCTTGGCATATTGTCCATGAAAACACTGGGAGGCATGATGTCGTTGCTCAGATAACCGCCGGGCTTGTCCAGTAGCCTGCTTGCGCTGCTGATGAGCGCGTGCGTGGTGGTATAGCCGGTCACGACGCTGACGTTGTCCTGCTCTGCTTGTCTACCTGCTGAGCTCGCGACATCGTCCGGGTCGGGTTCAAGACTCCAATAAATGCTGAAAATGAACATCAGCAAAGCGAGGACAACCGCAATGACGGTTATGCCCCATTTTATACCTCTGCTTTCAGAGTCTGCCACGATAAAGTCTCCTCACTATAGGTTATGGTGCCTTCCGGCGCCCTAGGTTGCAATCGGTTCTCCTGCGCGCCAACTTGACAGCCCTACCAAAACTATTACCGTAAAAGCCACAGCCTGGAGCCACACCTGCTCGGCATCCGCCTGAGCCAGGAGAATGACCAACGCTGCGCTTACCAGCAAGCCTCGCTGCCAAATCGGGATGGGCTTAAACAGGAAACCCGTCACGCCCGCAGCAAGCGGAACAATTGCAAACAAAACCGGAACCAGGTTGCTGATGATGGCCCAGGCACTCAACGGTCCGCCATCCCGTGACAGCAGTAACAATTCCGGTCGCAGAACAAAAGTAAAGGGCAGCGCAAAGCCGACCAGCGCAAACCGAAAGGCGGCGAAAGCGGACTTCATAATGCCGGCGTCCGCGATGGCCGCGGCCGTGTATGCTGCCAGCGCTACCGGTGGCGTTACCATTGACATCATTCCAAAATAGAATATAAACAGATGAGCTGCAAGAGGAACTAAGCCTAAATCTCCCAGGATTGGCCCGACCAAGGTTGCCATCAACAGGTAGCAGACTGCGCTTGGCAATCCCATGCCCAGAATTATGGTCGAAACCATGAGCAGGAGCAAAGCCAGAATCACGCTGTCCTGGGCCAAGGGCAGAATCGCGCCGGGCAACTTGCCGCCGATTCCGGTTAAGGTTACGACCCCGATGATGATGCCGACGCATGAAGCAGCCGCGATCAACGAGACACCGGCTCTGGCTGCGCCCTGCATCGCTGCGATGACTCCTTTCCAGGTTATGCGCGTGGTCTGGCTGCAGGCAGCCAACAGCACGATGAGCACTAGGCTGACGCTCACCGCCCGGAAAGGCGTATATCCGAGCAACAGAAGTACGATAAGCGCAAAGAAAGCTGAAAAGAAAAGCACTCCCTGGAACATGTGTGGCTTTTCTAATTCGCCCTCCTGTGTGTCTTCTGTAATGCCGGTACGCTTGGCCTGTAAATGGACGATCAGCAGCAGGGCGGTGTAATAGAGAATAGCAGGGATGAGGGCGGCCTTGATAATCTGAACATACGTGACGGCTGGTTCTACAATCTCCAGCATCATGTAGGCGCCCGCCCCCATGATCGGCGGCACCAGCGCCCCGCCTGAGCTGGCTGCTGCTTCGACGCCGGCGGCGACGGAAGCGCTGAATCCCGAACTGCGCATCATGGGGATGGTAAACGTCCCGGTGGTAGCGGTGTTCGCGACCGCACTGCCCGACAGGGAGCCCATCATGCCGCTGCTGACGACGGCCACTTTGGCCGCGCCGCCCGGGCTTTTTCGGAACAAGTGTCTGGCAAAATCGATGATGAAACCGGTGGCGCCGGTCTTCTCCAGCAAGGTTCCGAACAGGACAAAGAGAAAGACGTAGGTAAACATGACTTTCAAGGCGATTCCGAAAACCCCCTGGCTTTGCAGAAACGTCTGGCCGACGATGCGCTCCCAGGAGTAGCCGCGATGCGGGAAGAGCCAGTCCGGCAACGATGGGCCAAATGCGGCGTAGGCCAGAAAAGCCAATGCCAGCAACGGCAAGGTTAGACCGATCGCCCGGCGTGTTGCTTCGAGAACCAGGAGCAGTCCGACCAGTCCGACCAGGTGATCCAGGCCGGTTTCGAGTCCCGCGCGATTGCCCAATGATTGGCCGCCGGACCAAAAGCGTTGGAACAGTGGTTCCGTCTGCAGCAGGATGTAGCCGAAGCAAGCTATCGTCAAGGCGATGAGCGTTACGTCGAGAAGCCTGAGACCCACAGCGGGGGCGTTGGACTTTCGGATGGGGATGCCACGGAACACCAACACCAGACCCAACATTGCAAAAACCGCAAGCTGTGACTGGGGTGTCAGGAGAGGATAATTTACCTCAGCTAGTATAAAGACGCACAGGAGTACTGCTGATATTCGATAAAACAAGCGCGCACACTCCTCCTATTGGCCGGCGGTCGCGGCCGGCCAAATTCCAATCTCCCGGTAATACTTGATCGCGCCCGGGTGAAAAGGGGTTCCCGTGTCTTTCACGATATTTTTGGCGTTGATTGCTCTGCCGGCCGGGTGTTTTTTGACCACCTCTGCGCTGTTTTTATAGAGGATCTTGGTGAATTGGTAGACTGTTTCTTCGTCCAGAGTCTCCGTGGTGATTAAGTGCATGGCCCCGACATTCATGCCGGCAAAGTCATCATCCTGTCCACGATAGGTCCCCGCGGGGATCGTAACCGGATTAAAAAAAGGATAGTCCCGGAAAAGATTCTGCTTTGCTTCTTCCGAAAAGGGAACGAAGGAAATATCCTGGGACGCCGATGCCTGCGTGATCGAGGCGGTGGGCACTGCACCTCCGAGAAAAGCGGCCGCGGCGGAACCATCGGCAAGCATGTCGACAGCGCCGGATTGCGTATTATGGACCGGAGTGAAATCATCGTAGGTCACGCCGTGCGCCTGCAAAATGGGTTCGAGGAAGTATTCGAACCCCGCTCCCGCAGGACCGGCAACTACGCGCTTGCCTTGCAATTGCGCAAGACTTTTTATCCCGGAAGATTTTGGCGTGACAAACAGGGCGACGTTCGGGGCGAGGGTCATCACGGTCCTGATGGCGTATTTTTTATCCCACGCGCCTTGGCCGCGGACCGCAAAGTAGGAGATCGCAGCATTGGCCATCCCAAAATCCAGTTCACCCTTGTCAAGCCTGCGGATATTCTCCTGCGTGCCTTTTGTTGCCTCTGCCGAGATTTGCCAGTCGAGTGCGCTTAGGTTGGCGCTCACGGCTTCTGCGATTGCGTTGCCGACCGGGAAAAAAGCACCACCGGGAGGAGCGGTACCAATGCTCATGAACCTGCGTTCGCTTGATTTTTCCGACGTTCCGCTGCAGCCCATAGCGGCCAGACTGAAACATAAACAAAGACAGCTGAGCATCCGGATGTGTTTGCTTGTTCCGGTGATAATCATGGATTCCTCCTGAATAGAGTGCGTGTGTATTCTGAGCCAGATGTTTCTACGCATTGTCTGCAAAAATGTTCGATTAGGCAATCGTCCGCGCGGTGACCCCGGGGTTATCGGTTCAATTTGGGATTGCGCCGGTGCCGCTCCCGGTCGCGTTCACTCTTCTTGTCCAGGTTTTTGCGCACGGCGTCGGTCAAATCGATACCAGTTTGGTTCGCAATGCAGGTTACGACAAAAATCACATCCGCCAACTCGTCGGACAGTTCTGCTTTGCTCTCGCCGGGCTTGCAACTCTGATCGCCGTATGTTCGGGACATGACGCGCGCGACTTCTCCAACCTCTTCTACAAGCTGCGCCAGATTGGTCAGCTCCGAAAAGTAACGCACGCCGATGCTGTTGATCCAGTCACCTACTTTTTTCTGGTAGTCGTTGATGGTCAGATCAGGCATGATAGTTCCTTACGATCATATCCGGAAAAACATCCGCCACTGCAGAGTCGAAAACGAAGTCTGTAACGGGGTTTTGCGCGTCAGCGTAGATTGTATCGATTTTCCGGCTCACGTTCTGCCTGTCTTGGGCGCAATTCGCTGTTGCTGGCCGTCCAGCCCACGCGGGACAGACGATTCAAAGAAAAGAGGTGGCCCGGGTATTAACTGCTTTTTTCAAAGACAATCGCCACATAGCGTTTGTCTGAGGAGACGAATTGCTTCACAAGCACATAGCCCGGGTTTTTCTTGAAGAACTCTATGTTGACATCCATCCCATATTCAGGGCGGTAGCTGTAGTGCGAATCCCAGATCACAATTGAACCGGCCGGTGCAGCTTCCACTGTTTCCAGATACAAGCCGGGCCATTTGGGATTTTCGCGGTCTTTGTATCTACCAAGATTGTAATAGAAGACCGCATGATTGATCAGTGTAGTTCGGTCATCATAACCCTGGTTGCGATACCATTCGGCCATTGCTTCGACTGTCTTGTGTTCCGGGGATTTTGCAATCGGTTCCTCGGAGTAAAGTGTGTGTGTTGTCAACAAGAGAGTGGTCAAAACCACCATGACTCTGGTGCGTGCCTTGAAAAACGGGCCGAGAAAAAGCAGAGCAGCAAACGCCGCCAATACAAGCGCTTTGCTCATGTCCGGTTCCGGAATGAAGGAATAGTGATTGTGCTTATTGGAAAGAAGAGCGATTACAATGAATGTGAATATCATGAAGAGGAAAAATGAAACCGTTCGGTTGTTCTTGTCCGCTGACCAAATCTGGTTAAACCCGATGTTGGCGAAGATCGCTGCTACCGGCGCCAGAGGCAGCAGATATCTAAAGTGACCGGGACTCGGTGAGGTCACAAATTTTGCCGTCAAAAGACATTGGATGACAAAGACTGTTACGAAGGTAATGTAGACTGCATGAAACCGGAGGAGATGTTTCTTGAGTTTCTTTCTCTCCGGGATGAAGCTGAAAAAACCGACGATGAAAAGTGCGCTGGGGATTGTTCCAAAAATCGGTTCGAACATACGCCAGTAATGGAAGAATCCGGGTTTGAGTGTCTGCGCGTACTTGCCCACAGGCAAATAATCTTCAACCAACCACAAGATGTTGCCCGTTTTAAGCCATCCCAGCAGAGCCAGAATGACCGGAGATGCACCCAGGACAAAGAATGGCAATAGCTTTTTTTTGTAAAGAAAAGAGCCGCCCATGATAACCGCCAGGATGGCATATTCCTGCCGCACGGTGAACAGGAAGGTCGCCGTAAGCGCCGCAAGCAGATACTGCTTGCGTAGATAGGTCAAGAGCATCAGAGACAGCAGGAAGCCGGCGAGTACTTCGGCATATGTCCTGAACGAGAGTTGCAGCAAAAGTGGTTGCAATCCACAGAAAATCGCTGACAGCAGGGGATTGTCCAGTTTCAGCTTGCGTGCGATGAGGAGCACAAGATAGCAAGTAGAGACAGTAAAGACGATGCTGGTCAAATGTATGGCCTTGACTCCAATGAGCGCCGGCAAGGCATAGACCAGCTTGAAACCAGGCCGGTCCCAATAGGTTAAGATGGACGCTGGATCATGCCAGAAACGCATAGATTTCATGACATGTCCGATTTCGTCGTCCTGATAGACGCCGTCGGATAAATAGCTGAAGGCAAAATACAGCGCACCGACAAGCAGAAGGAACGCGAAGTGGATTCTTTCATCGAATTCCGCCGGCGCGAACCCGCTTACCGTACGTTCGACGGGTCTTGCCGCAGGGGTTTTCTTTTTGCGTTTGGCCATCCTACAATCTACGAAAGGATTTTGATCTTAATCAGTTCGAATGGCACCCTGAGGAGATCGGTAGCCCGAATGCGGGAGTTGCCGCTGTCGAGCCACTGCTGTAACGGAACTTCTGTCATGAATTCGTGCAGCTTTCTATTGCTGTTGATTTTCTGTGCTCTGGCAATAAGTTCGATGTCGAACAGCCAGCGGCTATGGCAGGGCCGGGCAAAAATCTCTTGTGCCAGGGAGCGCGCAACGAGTTTTGCGCCACATTGTGTATCATAGATGCCAAACCTGAACAACAGGTCAACCGCGGTTGCGAAGGCCCTGCCCAGGTAGTGACGGTACCATCTGCGGCGTACGCACCGGCCGAGGAGGTTGACGCGCGAACCGAGAATGAACTCCTTCCCGGTGGCCAGCAGAGCAGGTATTTCCGTTAACGGCGTGCTGAAGTCTGCATCAAAGTAGCCGATATAATCGCAGTCCCAGGTGGCAAGAGCGGTGAGCACGCCCTGCCGCACGGCTTCTGCTTTGCCTACGTTTTCTTTAAGCCCCAGGACCTTAATTCTCTGGTCGCGCCCTTCGGCAATAGTTTCGAGTTTTGCGCTGGTGCCGTCCAGGCTGCCGTCGTCGACCAGGATGAAATTAACGGACCGGTCTTTGTCATAATACGAAATGACAATTTCCGGATTGAGCCGTTTCTCTTCATTATAGCAGGGAATGATAATAGCTGTTTTCATCAGATGTGTGTTTCGAGAGCCAGGATTTCACGCTAAGCGACACAATTCCGAGGTTGAGTTCATACTTTCCTAGGCGCGCAAGGTAGGCCTCAGGTGCAGAAAATGCAAGGCAAAACTTGTTTTGTGATTGACCGGGCTGCCTGGGCTTTGTGCCGGCAAGCGACAATGATGCATCACCTACGACCGCCTGTGGGACGGTAGAATCTTCTTGCAAACCCTGGGCATTAGTCGTATATTAATTTTTTCCTACTAGGCAGACATGAAATACGCAATTATTTCCGATATACATGGCAATTTGGAGGCGTTGGAGAGCGTTCTTGCGGAGCTGGAGAAGCGATCGGTTGATTCCATACTCTGTCTCGGGGATGTTGTCGGCTATGGTCCCAACCCCAATGAGTGCCTCGAGTTAATTAAAGAGAAAGCCGAGGTAACGCTCGCAGGTAACCACGATTATGCACCACTGGGCAAGCTTGACCTTTCTTACTTCAACCCCTGGGCGCGTAATGCAATCGAGTGGACGCGGGAGAGACTAACGGACGTGTCGATCGAGTTTTTGCTAGGTTTGCCTCTGAAACAGGAAATCGATGGTTTTACGATTGTGCATTCAACGCCGTCCGAGCCGCAGAAATGGAATTATATTATCTCCATCGAAGATGCACAAAAATATTTTCCGCAATTTAGCAATCAAGTCTGCTTTATTGGCCATTCGCACGTACCAATTATTATAGTCCTGACTGAAGAGGGAGAATGCCGGTTTGTGCAGGACAATCCTCTGCAGATATCAGAGAACAGGCGTTACATCATAAACGTGGGCAGCGTTGGCCAGCCTCGTGACCTGAATCCGAAAGCGTCATTCGGGATCTATGATGAGAGCGCGATGTTGTATGAACATGTCAGGGTCGATTACGATATACCTGAAACCCAGCGAAAGATCAGAAAGGCTGCTCTGCCCGAATTTTTGGCTGAACGGCTTGAACTTGGTCAGTAGTCTACGGGACAATTTCAATACTTGGTCTGGAGGAGTATCATGGACTTAACCAATCTCAGCAGCGGACAACAAATAATATTGTCTGAAGACATTTTCAATGCTGTCCGTGAAGCCATTCAGGATCTGTCAGCGAGCACAGGAGCCAGAAACATTATTTTTGCGGAGGCAAACGGCTACCCGGTCACCTATGTCGGTGATTTCAAGGGAATCGACCTGCCGGGTCTTACATCGCTAGCTGCCGGAAATTTCTCGGCTACCTCAAAAATGGCCTCAATGCTGGGGCAGGACGGTAGCTTCAGATATATGTACCACGAAGGGGAGAGCCGGAACACATACATCTCTGACGTCGGCTTCAACTTTATCCTGATCGTTGTTTTTGAGCCTGACATTGCACTCGGCATGGTTCGCATTTATACCCGCAAGGCGATTGATTTGCTGCGGGGTGTTCTCGAGTCCGCCAGAGTCGAAGAGGACAAGTCACGGGAATATCTTGACGCCGAGTTTAAAGCACTGTTAAGCGAGGAGCTCGACAAGTCTATGCCGTTCTAGACTGCGCCTGATGTTCGTCAATCACGCTCGGCGAGAGCTCAACTTCAAGCTTGTCTACTACGGACCTGGCCTGAGTGGGAAAACCACCAACGTCGAGCACATCTACCAAAAGCTCGACCCTGGAATGCGAAGTGAGTTGGTAACGCTGAACACCAGGGGTGAGCGTACCCTCTACTTTGATTTTCTTCAGCTCGAGCTTGGCCGAATCAAAGGAATGAAGCCCAGGTTCAACCTTTATACTGTTCCGGGTCAGATTTACTATCGCTTTAGCCGGAAGCTAATCCTGAAGGGCGTGGATGGTATTATTTTCGTGGCCGACTCACAACGGCAGAGGATGGGAGACAACCTGGACTCGCTTTTGGACCTCGAAAAGAACCTGATCGATATGGGACATTCTCTCCAGACGTTTCCCTGGCTAATTCAGTACAACAAGAGAGATTTGCCAAACATAGAACCGGTTCCCTCGCTGCAGGCTAAGCTCAATTTTTTCGAAGCGCCCTATTTTGAGGCCGTTGCATCTGAGGGGGTAGAAGTGCTGACATCGCTGAAGGCAATCATCCGGGATGTCGTGTCCAAGCTCAACATTGAACGTTAACGCTTACAGGATTCCATTCTCAAGGAAATCGTCATGCCTGAAAAACCATCTCCCCAGTCTCTGATTGAAACTCGGATGAAAGAAATAACCGTGGCGGGGAAATACGACATGGTTCACCTCTTTTCGAATGAAGGCTTGCCCCTTGCCGAATACTACGACGGCAGCATTGTTGAAAAGGATCGGTTGGCGGAATTGTCGATTATGTTGCGCGAGGTGCGCAATATGGCCGATGTCATGGCCAAGATTTCAAATATTAAAGAAATGATAGTCGAAGGGTTTAATCACAGGAAGATCATTTTCAGATTCTTTCGTGCTTTTGATCAGGAAGTAGTGTTGGCGGTCGTTGTTCCTCCCCAAACCGCCTACCGTAGTCTGACGAATTCCCTGGTTCGGTTGATCGCAAAGATTCCGTTCTAAGGCTGATCTTCGCCTCGCCAGAGACGTTGCGCCCCCTGCCAGACACTATTTTCAAGTCATCTTACCGGTGACTTGGGTTTTCTTCGGCTAAGCAGTGCCTGGTCCTGATGCGGACAGCAAAGAAAAGGGCCGCTAACCAGTGCCAGATTAGCGGCCCAATATCCGGATTTTCCGTCCGAAGAAGGAACCGGACCCACCCAACATCACATCACCATTTTTGTTAACCCCAACCCAGCATCACAGAGCATGTCCCCCGCACATCGCTTGACTCGTGCCCCCGTCACTTCCGCACCGCTGTAAGCGTACACTAATCCCCTATAGGTATAGAGACACACCATTGAACTGTTTTCTGGAAAATAATCCTATTTTTTTGGGTAGAAACTCTTCACCGACTCACTGCGTCGCGTAATTGCTGCAATCGGGACTTTGTAGCCGCGCGCAAAGTTGGCTTTCCTGCCGCTCACCTGGAAGTGTGTTTTTTGCGCGGCCCGGAGCAAGTCATTCGACATAGTTGTCTCATGTCTGATACATTGTTCAACGACTAAACACATTGTGCGATGGGCAGTTGTCGCACAAGGCCAAACTTAATAATAGCTTAAGACCCCAAGCGGATCGTTGGCACGCGGATTGCCGGGCTAGACCGGGAACGGTGATGGACTACTGTTTGTGGCTCGGTAGAGACAACCAGGAAAGGGAAAATAGTGTTGACTCTTCTGATGCAGGACTTTCCCGTAAAAGGAGTTGCGGGAGGGTCCGATTTTATCCCGCTCCCCGTCTCGTCAAAAGCGCCGGCGTTTACACAATTTAACCATTATTAAATTATCTTAAACAGACGAAAAGCTCTTGCTTTTTTAGGAGTTAACCAGCTACTTTAGCCCACTTCACTTGTAGGCCAGAGAGCACGCGTTGAGCCTGTCCAGATGTTGTTTGTCGTGCTATCTGAGCGTTTCAAAACCATGGGGCGGTTGACTACAGCACAAAAGGACACACGACATTGTTCCATGAGTGATTCCAAAGTGACAGAAATTTTGATGGTCGAAGACAATGCTGACCACGCGCTTTTGTCGAAGCTTTCCTTAGAACGTTCTCCCTCCATATCAGTCACAACCCTGAAGAAACCTGAAGATGCGCTGCTGGCCCTAGAGCAGCGCTGTTTTGACATAATCCTGTTGGATTACAACCTGCCGGGCGTTAATGGCCTGAGTCTTCTGAAACGCATCAAGCAGCAAAAGTTGACGGACGCGCCGATTGTTCTGGTTACAGGGCACGGACATGAAAAAATAGCGGTTGCGGCAATGAAGGCAGGCGCCTTCGATTACGTTGTAAAATCTACCGACTATCCCAGTATTCTTCCAAACGTGGTCAGGAGAGTGTTGAGTAAGTACGACATTTTCAGGGAAAAGAAGCGGATGGAAGAGGAGATTCGGCTCCGCAACAGAGAGCTCCAGGTGCTGAATTCCGTTTCCGAAGTGCTCAACCAGTCGTTGGTTTTAGAAGATGTGCTGCAGGCTACCATCCAGAAAATAGCGGAAAAACTCAACCTCGATGCTGTTGCTATTTTTCTTCGGGACGAGAATTCGGGTGATTTGGTCCTGAAAGCCGGGCACGAGGTGTTTCAATTGCCCGGTCGTTTCGAGAGATTGCCGGTGGATTCGGAAGAAGAGCTAAGCCAACTTTTGCTCAGCAATGCTCCGGTGGTCTTTGAGCAACTTGCAGAGCATTCGTTTTCCTATGCCAGGGCCCTTGCCGCTCAGGGGTTGAACTCTTTTATAGCCCTGCCTCTCGTCTATGAATCCACCACCAAAGGAGCGATTCTTGCCGGTAGCAAGCAGTTTGACTATTTTGCTGACCGGCGCGTCAATCTTCTGTCCTCGATCGCGAATCAGATTGGCACGGCTATTGAAAATGTCAAGCTTTACACGCAGACCGATCGTCTGAAAAAGAATTTTGAAAACGTGTTGAATAGTTCGCTTGACATGATCGTAACGCTGAATGAAGAAGGAGCGGTTACATTTTACAACGAGCTTTTTGCAGAAGTCTATGTGAACGGAGAGGAAGTTGTCGGCAAAAGTTTTCTGGAATTGGTGCCGGAAAGCATGAAGGGCTTTTTCTCAAAGAAGCTCGACGAACTGAGGTCCGGCAAGGCCTCACTCTATGAGGCTGAGATGAAGCGGCGCGACGACAGCGTGATGCCGTGCCTGATTTCCCAGTCATGTATGCGCGGCAAAGACGCCTTTTTGCTGGTCATCAAAGATGTTTCCAAGATCGTGCAATTGCAGAAACAGTTACTCCAGTCAGAGAAACTATCGTCCCTAGGGCAAATGATCGCAGGAACGGCCCACGAACTCAACAATCCGTTGTCCGGCATTCTTGGCTACTCTCAGTTGCTTTTGGAAGAGGAGCTGCCGGGGCGATTTCGGGATGATGTTGAGATCATTTTGAAAGAAGCGGTCCGCTGTCGTGATATTGTCAGAAATCTTTTGAGCTTTGCCAGGAAACAGAATTCCGCCAGACAGCAAATTGACATCAACGTCATGCTAGACAGCATATTGCTGCTTCGTGCGTATGAATTCAAGCAGGACCGTGTCCGGATAACCAAGGAGTACTCGACTTCCCTGCCCCTTGTGCTTGGCGATGAGCGTCAGTTGCAGCAGGTTTTCTTTCATCTCATCAGTAATGCTTTTGATGCCCTGCGCGCCTCAAACCGGAAAAAGAAAAAAATCGTCCTGCAGACTGAGTGTTGCGAGCAGGCGGTACGCATTAAGGTCAGTGACAATGGCATCGGAATCGAGCCCGATGAGATTACCAAGATTTTCGATCCCTTTTATACCAATAAGGAAGTCGGAGAGGGAACCGGCCTGGGACTGAGCATGTGCTATGGCATCATCCAAAGCCATCAAGGCAAAATTGATTTTGAGAGCGTTCCAGGCCAGGGTTCTACATTCATCGTGGAGTTGCCGGCCTCCAACGGCGAGTTCGACAAATCCACCTTCGAAGTCCGCAACTTGAAACCTGCCAGCATTCCTGCTCGATCATAATCTCATCAAATAACCGACGTGACTGTGGTGTGCAAAGTTTAGCACATTTGTTCGCAGATGCTGAGTTTGGGGTAGGGTTCGACAGGCATTGCAACACGTATTAAAACAGATGGTTAGGATGTGGACTCCGGTGGTGCTGTGAGCGCTAATAAGATATTGACATTATAGAGATTAATTTATATATTCAGCTCCAATGCGAGAGTGGCGGAATTGGCAGACGCGCTAGATTTAGGATCTAGTGAGCTTTGCTCGTGTGGGTTCGAGTCCCTCCTCTCGCACTTTTTTTGGTCAGAGAATGAGATAGTAAAGGAATAAACTTGGAAGCAAAGGTAACTAAAAAGGGGAATTTTGAGCGGCTGGTTGAGGTATCTGTGCCTGAACCCGAGCTGGCGCCTCATTTCGATAATGTGTATCGAAAATACCGCAAGAATCTGAAGCTGGAAGGTTTCCGCAAAGGCAAAGTACCGCTTGCTTTGATCAAGAAGTTATACGGAGACGTGATTAAGGGCGAGGCCATCGACGAAGTTGTTCAGAGTGTTTTCCGGGAAGTGCGGGAGAAAGAAGATCTGCGGCCGGTAGCGCCGGCACAACTGGAGGACATCAAATACGACGAATCTGACGGCCTGCAATTCAAGGCTGTGGTTGAGGTGGTGCCTGAGATTGAACTGAAGACCTACAAAGGTCTCAGCGCAGAGAATGAAACCTATCAGGTTGATGACGAAGACGTTGCCAACGCCCTCGAGGATGTTCGAGACAAGATGGCCGTCATGCAGCCGGTTGAGGGTGTGGCGGAGGAGAACCATTTCCTTGTCGCCGATTTTCAGCAGGTGGACGCCGGCGGGCTGCCCATAATCGGGCAAAAGTTTGAAGACCGGTATTTTCAGCTCCTAGGTGACGAACGCAACAAAGACCTGACGGAACAGCTTCTGGGCGTTTCGGTAGGCGACACGCGCCGCGTAGAGTTGCGGTCGGAGCAAGCCAATGGCGGAAAAGATAAGGTTGAGTTTTTTCAGATCGATGTCAAGGAGGTCAAGGCCAAAGAACTACCTGCCCTCGACGATGAATTAGCCAAGGATATAGGAGAGTTTGAGACCCTGCAAGCGTTGCGTGATGATATTCGCGAGAACCTGGTCAAGCAGACGGAAGCCAATGGCCGCAGGATGATGCGGCGGATGCTGGTGGATGAACTGCTAAAGAAGAATACCATCGACCTGCCGGAGTCAATGGTGACGGCCTATCTCGACTCTATCATCGAGAGTGCCCGGCAGGACTCTGCCGGCGAGCTTGATGAACAAGCATTGCGAAACGAATACCGGCCAATGGCGGTCCGAACCATCAAGTGGGAACTTGTCAAGGATAAACTCACCGAACTGGAAGAGATGGCCGTTGAGGACGAGGATAAGGACCGTTATTTGGAGGATTTGTCGAAAGAGAAGGGTGTGGAGATCAAGGACGTGCGCAAGGCTTTTAAAGGCAAAGATGGGCAGCGCAGGCTGGAGGACAATATCCTGGAGAACAAGGTTATTGATTTGCTCGAGTCACATGCAAAAATAAAAGACAAAAAAATCACCCGCAAGGATATTGAAAAGAGGAAGAGAGTTGCTGTTTGACGGCTCTTATGAAATACTAACTTATGGAAAGAGTTTAACACTATGGGACTAGTACCGGTTGTAGTTGAGCAGACGGGCCGTGGAGAACGAGCCTATGACATTTTCTCGCGTCTGCTAAAAGAACGGATTATTTTTATCGGAACAGCGATAGACGACAATGTCGCCAGTCTGGCCATCGCTCAAATGCTGTTTCTGGAGGCGGATGATCCTGACAAGGATATCTCCATTTACATCAATTCTCCCGGCGGGTACGTAACCGCGGGGCTGGCCATCTACGACACGATGCAGCATGTTAAGCCGGATGTGGTCACGTACTGTATGGGTCAGGCGTCCAGCATGGGGGCGGTTTTATTGGCCGCCGGCGCTACCGGGAAACGCTTTGCGTTGCCGCATGCACGAGTAATGATCCATCAACCGTTGGGTGGGGCTCAGGGCCAGGCGTCCGATATCGAGATTCAATCGCGCGAGATTCTATATATCCGTGAGCGGTTGAATGAAGTCCTGGCGCTGCATACCGGCCAAACGGTAGCCCGCATCGCAAAAGACACGGACCGCAACTTCTTTATGTCCGCTGAGGACTCAAAGAAATATGGTATCATCGATGAAGTGATCGACCGCGCCGGCCTCATGAAAAAGAAACCCGGCCGCCGGGCTGACAGCAAGCAGGTTAGTAAATAAAGAGGGAAATGGCTCTTGGCCAATAAAGAAAGCGCTGAACGTCTCTACGTGTGTTCTTTTTGCGGAAAGAACTCAAATCAGGTAGAGTGCATTGTTACGGGCCCTGATGTCTATATTTGCAATGAGTGCGTTCGCAGTGCGAGTGACATCATAAAAGAAGATTACGTTCGGCGCGGGCGGTCTTTCGAAAGCCATAATCTTCTCCCTTGCGATATCTCCCAGGCTTTGGATGATTATGTCATTGCTCAGGAAAATGCTAAAAAGAGCATGGCAGTGGCAGTTTATAATCATTATAAGCGTATTGGGACGCACGATTCCTTCGACGACGTCGAAATTGAGAAGAGCAACATTTTGCTGGTCGGCCCGACCGGAACCGGCAAGACCTTGCTGGCCCAGACCCTGGCGCGTTTTCTTGAAGTACCGTTTACTATAGCGGATGCGACCACCCTCACCGAGGCTGGCTATGTCGGTGAGGACGTTGAAAACATCCTGGTGCGCTTGCTGCAAGCGGCCGACTACGACGTCGAAAAAGCAGAGCGCGGCATCGTGTACATCGACGAAATCGATAAGATTACGCGCAAAGACGGTAACCCCTCGATTACGCGCGACGTTTCGGGAGAGGGCGTCCAGCAGGGCCTGCTGAAACTACTGGAAGGGACGCAGGCTGCGGTGCCGCCCAAAGGCGGTCGCAAACATCCCGAGCAGAACCTGATCAACATCGACACAAAGAACATCTTGTTCATTTGCGGTGGCGCTTTTGTCGGTTTGAACGAAATCGTGAAGACTCGCCTCGGAAAGAAAAATATAGGATTTGGCGCCGAACTCAAGAAGGTCTTCGATGGCGACGACGCCGGTCTGATCAAGCATGTGGAGCCGGAAGACTTGCTACGGTTTGGCTTGATTCCCGAACTCATCGGCCGGCTGCCGGTCCTCGCTGTGCTCGAGGAACTGGAAGAAGATGCTTTGCTGCAGATTCTCGTGAAACCGAAGAACGCCCTGACGAAACAGTATATTCGTCTTTTCGAGATGGATGATGTTAAGCTCTCGTTTCAGCCGGAAGCTCTGCGGGAGATGGTCAGAAAGGCCAAAGCGCGCAAAACCGGGGCGCGGGCCTTACGGTCCATTTTCGAGGAGGTCATGCTCGACCTGATGTACGAGATTCCGTCCCGCAATGATATCGTCGAATGTGTCATCACCGGTGACTATGTCTGCGGTGAAGGTGAGCCGACGTTCTCGTTCAAGGAAGTCAAGAAAACGGCTTGATTATTCAAATAAACAATCGCATGTAGCCAAAAATCTTCCTGGATTTTGCCGACGGGGAGATTTTTTTTCGAGTGAAAGAAAATGCACAAAGTAATCCGTGACGAAACAGTCATTGAAATAAACAACCGCCTGCCCGTTCTCCCGCTTAAAGAGATCATCATCTTCCCCTACATGGTTTACCCGTTGCTGGTAGGTCGGGCATCTTCGCTGAAGGCCATAGAAGAGTCGATGCTGCTCGACAAGCTGGTTTTTTTGGTATCGCAAAAGGACATCGCCGTCGAGAATCCCGAGTCAGGCGATTTGAACCGGGTAGGCGTTGTGGCGCGTATCCTGCAGGTCCTGAAACTGCCCAACGGTTTGATGAAGGTCCTGGTGGAAGGTGTTGTGCGTGGCAGGATTCAACGATTCCTGTCGGTGGAGGACCACTTTCAGGCGCAGATCGATGTGCTGGTTGAGAACGATAAGTCCACACCGGAGATCAAGGCGAAGATCCGCAGGATTAGCAATTTGTTTAAAGATTATGTGCGCCTGCATCGCAACCTGCCCGATGAGATAATCCTCACCATCGAAAAGTCTGTCAGCCCCCAGCGTTTTGTCGATTTTGTGGCGGCACACCTGCAAACGGATTTGAAGGTGAAGCAAAAGCTACTGGAAGTAAGATCAATAGGTCGAAGCCTCCTGGAATTGATTGAAATCCTGGAATCGGAGATGGAGATCCTGGAACTGGAAAAGGATCTCGAGGATCGGGTCCGCAATCGCATTCAGCGCTCGCAAAAGAATATCTATCTGCAGGAACAGATGCGGGCAATTCAGGAGGAGCTCGACGAGGAGGGCGAAGCCAACGGTGAGTTTGCCTTTCTGAGTGAGAGGATCAAGAAAACCAAAATGAGCCAGGAGGCCGAAGAGCGGGCATTTGAGGAATTGGACAAATTGCGGCAAACGCCGCCGTTCTCTCCTGAAGCAACCGTCATTAGGAATTATCTCGATTGGCTCCTGGCTGTGCCGTGGCACGAGCAGACGGAAGATAATCTGGACGTGGAAGGCGCCTCGCGGATTCTGGATAAAGACCATTACGGTCTGAACAAACCGAAGGAGCGGATTCTGGAGCATCTGGCCGTGCTGAAACTATCCAGGGACCTGAAGGGGCCAATTTTGTGTTTCACGGGCCCTCCTGGTGTTGGAAAGACGTCGCTGGGTAAATCCGTGGCGCGGGCCATGGGCCGTAATTTTGTCAGGGTTTCTTTGGGTGGCGTCCGCGACGAGGCCGAGATCAGGGGCCACCGCCGAACCTACATCGGCTCAATGCCCGGAAAGATCGTTCAGAGTTTAAAGAAAGCCAAGTCGGTCAATCCGGTTTTTCTGCTGGATGAAGTCGACAAGATGAGCATGGACTTCCGTGGTGATCCCTCCGCGGCCCTGCTCGAAGTGTTGGATCCCGAGCAGAACAAGGCGTTCAACGATCATTATCTGGAAGTAGACTACGACCTGTCAAACGTCCTTTTTCTTACGACCGCCAACCTGGAGAACCAGATCCCGGAACCGTTGCGGGATCGAATGGAGGTCATCAACCTGCCTGGTTATCTCGAACACGAGAAGATAGCTATTGCCAAGGCGTTCTTGATCCCAAAACTCTTGAAGAGCCACGGTCTTAAGAAGAAGAATGTCTCTTTTCAAAAGACAGCCATCGTGCGCATCATCCGCGAGTATACGCGCGAGGCAGGCGTGCGTAACCTGGAGCGCGAACTTTCGAAGATCTGCAGAAAGGTCGCCAAAAAATTTGTTCAGTCCGGCTTGAAAGACAAGTTCACTATTTCAAACACCACGGTTGAAGAGTATCTCGGCGTACCGGCACATCCCGAGAAAAAAGTCGACGACGGTCACATGGTGGGGGCGGCGCTCGGCCTCGCCTGGACACAGTATGGCGGCGACGTTCTGGAAATCGAGGTCAACCTGATGGCAGGCAAGGGCGAGCTGGCTTTGACCGGCAAGCTCGGCGATATCATGAAAGAATCGGCCCGGGCTGCTCTGTCCTATGCACGCACAAACGCGAAGACCGTCGGGATAGACAGCGGCTTCTGGGAAAACACCGATATTCATATTCACGTGCCCGATGGCGCAACACCTAAAGACGGACCGTCCGCCGGCATTACGATGGCGGTTGCCCTGATCTCAGCCCTGTCGGGCAAAAGAGTACGCAAGAATTTGGCAATGACTGGCGAAATTACCTTGCGCGGCAACGTGCTTGCCATCGGTGGTCTAAATGAAAAGCTGCTCGCAGCTAAGCGTTACGGCATTAAGACCGTCCTCATCCCCGGAGAGAATCAGCGCGAGCTGTCTGAAGTCAATGATGCGGTCAAACGTGGCCTGACAATCATCGGTGTTGAGAAAATGAACCAGGTGCTGGAGCATGCCCTGGCCTGACGCCGGACCTGCCTCTCTCCCGGACAGTCTTACCGCACCGCCAGTGCCGTATTATAACTCCGAGCAGAACCTTAACCTTTGACGTAAGTAAGCTTGCATGGCCCATGCCCGATGAAGATCCGTGAAGTTGAATTTATCATCAGTGTCGCCAGCCTCGAGCAGCTTCCCAAAGACGGGTGTAGCGAAGTCGCTTTTGCCGGGCGTTCAAATGTGGGCAAGTCCAGCTTGATCAACTGCCTGCTGAATCGTAAAAAGCTGGCCAGGATCAGCTCTTCCCCGGGCAAAACACGACAGCTAAACTACTATAAAATAAACAACGAATTCTACTTTGTAGACTTGCCGGGATACGGTTTCGCCAAAGTTGCAAAAAGCGAAAGAGTGCAGTGGCGAAGTCTCATTGAGGCCTTCATCGAAACCAGTCCCAGACTGAAGGGCGTTGTCCTGATTATCGATAGTCGTATCGGACCCACGCAACTTGACCTGCAACTGATCGATTGGTTGAGCAGCATATCGAAGCCCACCGTTGTGATTGCTACCAAGTGCGACAAGCTATCCAAATCGGCCGTGAAACAGCGTTTATCAAAATACTCAGGTAGCCTGTCTGCCTACAATCTCAAGACCATCCTGCCTTTTTCTTCAGCCACGGGAATGGGTAAGAAGGAACTGTTGCTGGCGATTTTTGACTTGATGAGGAGGTAATGCGCGCAAGACTATTTACACCCGGACCAACCCAGGTTCCTGAACGCGTTCAGGTAGCCATGGCGAATCCTCTCATGCACCACCGGGGGGTTGAATTCAAAGCCTTGTTTGACGAAGTAATCGACGGCCTGAAGTATTTCTTCCAGACCAGTGGTACCGTTGTGAGTCTGACCAGTTCCGGCACCGGAGCCATGGAGGCGTGCGTGGTGAACCTGATTTCGCCGGGCGACAAAGTGTTGTCGGTTTCCGGCGGAAAGTTCGGCGAGCGTTGGGGACAACTGTGCGAAACCTATGGCGCGGACACATCGATCTTGACTGTTCCGTGGGGCCAAGCTGTCGAACCAGACGCGATCAAGAAATATTTGCAGGAAAACAGTGACATCAAAGCTGTCCTTTTGACCCACAGCGAGACCTCGACCGGGGTCGCAGCTGATCTGCAAAGAATCTCCGAAATCGTGCACGAGCATTCAGATGCACTGGTTATCGTCGATTCCATCACTTCCGCCGGCGTTCTGCCTTTCAAAATGGATGAATGGGGCATAGACGTGGCAGTCACCGGGTCGCAAAAGGGCTTGATGATTCCGCCCGGCCTGGCAGTGGTCGCGTTGAGCAGCCGGGCCTGGGAAAGAGTTGAGCAAACGACTACGCCACGCTTCTACTTTGACTTGAGAAAAGAGCAGGCAGCCCTTGAGAAATCGGCCACCGCCTGGACGCCGGCGATTACGTTGTACATGGGTTTGCGTGAGGCATTGCGTATGATCCGGGAGAAGGGACTGGAGAACATGTGGACCTCCTATGCGCTCCTGGCGCATGCGACCCGGCAAGGGGTTCAGGCCCTGGGCCTTGAGCTTTTTGCGAAATCCCCTTCGGACTCCCTTACGGCCGTGCAGGTCCCGGCCTCCATGGATGGCCTGAAAGTTGTGAGCCACCTTCGTACCGCGTATGGGATTACGGTTGCCGGTGGGCAGGCCCAACTCAAGGGCCGTATTTTCCGTGTCTCGCACATGGGCTACTATGACGCCCTCGATATGGTTGCCATGGCGTCGGCGCTTGAACTAACCCTGCGTGACTTTGGCTGGGAGTTTGAATTTGGCAAGGGTGTGCATGCCGTGCAAAAGGTCTTTCTGGAGTCTCGCTGAGAACCGGATTCTGTTGCTGGACATCTGCACATCCGCAGAGTCGTGAACTGAGTATCCGTGATTGAGGTTACCGGACTATGAAAATACTTATCTCAGATAAAGTCGCAGCAAGCTGCATTAACCGGTTGCAGGATCTTGGCCTGCAGGTGGCGAATAAACCCGGAATTGATCGGGAGCAGCTGTGTAGTATTGTTACTGAATTTGATGGCCTAATCGTACGCAGTGCAACCAAAGTGACGGCGGAAGTCATTGCCTGTGCCGACAAGCTACGCGTCATCGGCCGGGCCGGTACCGGCGTCGACAACATCGATTTGACAGCCGCCACGGCGCGTGGCATTGCCGTTCTTAACTCGCGCGGCGGTAATACGCTGGCTGCAGCCGAACACGCCTTCGCCATGCTGATCTCACTGGCGCGGAATATCCCGGCCGCCCACGCTTCACTTGCTAGCGGCAAGTGGGAACGAGCAGCATTTGTGGGGGTCGAGTTGTTTGGCAAAAAACTGGGCATTGTCGGCCTGGGCCAAATCGGACGGGAAGTAGCTACCCGCGCGCAGGCGTTTGCAATGGGAGTTTATGCCTATGACCCGTTCCTCGCTGCAACCGCTTTTGCACAGGCCGGCGTGCAACAACTGCAGTTTGATGAGATTTTTGAGAAGTGCGATTTTGTGACTCTGCATCTGCCGCTCAACGCTAGTACCCGGCATCTGGTTTCAGATGAGCTTTTTGCTAAATCCAATCCAGGCCTGCGGTTAATCAATGTCGCGCGCGGCGGCGTCGTTGATGAAGAAGCGCTTTGCCGCGCGTTACAGACCGGCAGGATAGCTGGAGCGGCGATAGACGTTTTTGAGGATGAGCCGCCTGTCAAGAACCGGTTCGTTGGCTTGCCGAACGTAGTGATGACGCCACATCTCGGGGCAAGTACAACCGATGCCCAGGAGCGGATAGCCACAGAAATAGCGGAATCCGTTTTTAACTGCTTGTCCGGAAATACCGTCGACAATTTGGTTAATCCTGAAGTGTTGGCTACCAAGCAGAATCAGTAGCAAATAATTCGATGTTGAAATAATGGCCAGAATTCTAATAGTCGAAGACGATCGAAATACCCTGTCGGGCCTGGTGGAAATTCTGCTCGAAGAGGGTTACGCAGTGCAAGGCGCTCATTCCGCCAAGAAGGCGCTGAAGCTCCTGGCAAAAGAGCAGTTTGATGTACTTCTGACCGACCTGAAGATGCCGGAAATGAGCGGCATGGAGTTGTACGAGCGCACCTTAACTCTTGCCCCCGAGCTAAAAACCATCGTCATGACGGCTTACAGCTCCGTCAAGGATGCAGTCGAAGCGATGAAAAGGGGAGTCTATGAATATCTCACCAAGCCGCTTGATCTGGATGAGCTATTTGTGATCCTGGAGAAAGCGCTGGGCGAGCAAAGTTTGGCGCGCGAAAACATCGAACTCAGAAAGCAGGTCAAGTCAACCTACAGCTTTCAAAATATCATCGGTAAGGGTGAAGCGATCCAACGTATTTTCAGCACCATAACCAAGGTGGCGAAAACGCAGTCTACAGTCCTTATCCGGGGAGAAAGCGGGACAGGTAAAGAGCTGGTGGCGCGCGCCATCCATCATAATAGCCCACGCGCCGGCAAGCCCCTGGTCGAAATCAGTTGTGCATCATTCCCTGAGACTTTGCTCGAAAGTGAGCTGTTCGGCTACGAGAAGGGCGCCTTTACCGGGGCGGAAGGCACCAAGAAAGGGCGCTTTGAGCTGGCCGAAGGCGGTACCATTTTTCTCGATGAAATCGGAGACACTTCTGAGAGTGTGCAGGTAAAGCTCCTGCGTGTGCTGCAGGAACGGCAAATCACCCGTCTCGGTGGCACTGAGACCATCGACGTAGATGTGCGGGTCATTACGGCAACCAATCGCGATTTGGAAAAGGGGCTTACCGAAGGCGGATTTCGGGAAGACCTGTACTATCGTCTTAATGTCATTCCGATTGTTTTACCGCCGCTCCGCGATCGGCGGGAGGACATTCCATTGCTCCTCGATTACTTTGTCAAGAAAATCAGTCTCGACAACAAACTACCGGCAGTGTCATTTGCCGACAAGACCGTGGAGATGTGCCTTGCCTATCAATGGCCAGGCAATGTCCGGGAGCTGGAAAATGCGGTCGAAAACGCCATTGTTCTCGGCGATGGCGCTGAAATTCTCCCTGAGCACATGCCTTTTCACATAGGCACCGGGGCGGCATCCGCAGCAAAGCTCGACTTCCTGAAGAGCAAGGGCAGAACTTTTCGAGACAAAGTGGAGTTTGCAGAGAAGCTGATTCTGCAAAGTGCAATCGAGAATGAAAGTGGTAACAAGTCAAAAGCAGCGAAAGTGCTGGATATCAGTTTGCGCACAATGCGTTATAAAATCAAGAAGTACGAGCTTTGAATCAAGCGTGCCTGAAGCGCTTGACATTCCGACAACTATGTGAGTCAGGACCAGGAGGTCATTAGATGAGGATTACAATACTGGCGGTCAGCCTATTGCTTTTTACAGGGACCAGTGAGTTTTCTTTAGCAGGTGAAGAGGAGGACAGGCCGGCGATCGCGGAGACCGTTCAGAAGTTCTTTTCCGGCGTCAGTAATTATGATGTGAATGTGCTAAAGCAGGCGTTTCATCCTGACGCGCGCATTTTCTACACCACCCGCTCGGGTGAGCTCAAGCAACTGACGCAATACATGTGGTATGATCGAATCAAGAGACCCACCAAGCCACCTGTTCGTAACAATGAAATTGTATCAATCGATATTGCTGGAAATACCGCAATGGTGAAAACCCTCTCCACTTTCAGCGACTTTCGTTTTACATACTACCTATCCCTGATGAAGCTTTACGGACAGTGGCTAATCGTACATAGCGTCTATAGCAAGGCTGGTAAGTAAGCGATCTCCTGTCAGGGATTACTGGTCGCGGTGTCCGGCATCGACTGTTTTTAGGGATTCGTCTATCGTTGCGGTTGGTATGAAGCAGTATGCTGAATCGTGCCTGGTTCAGGTGAGCGTTGTTTATAAGAAACACCCCCCTGCCATATCCGACGATGAACTAAGTCAGTTTTGACGTCTTTTCAGTGCCTCTGTGCAAATCCCGTTTCAAGCTGTGAATGAAATTGCACCTACCTGGACTGCCCCATATCTCACACCATTTCCATCGCCACCCTTAACAACTTGTTAATATAAGTCCTTGTGGCGTGTCGTTTTTTTCGTCACTCGAATCATATGCACTGGTATGGAGTTTGCTGGTCGGGTGCTAGTGTTGCATTCTTGTGACAATTCCTTTTTAATTAAGAAATAACAATCACTCAAATTCATAGGTAAGAACTCACTCTGAAAGGAGGTGGCTGGTTAATCTTTTCTCGAAGTTCGGTCATCCGGATGCACTGGGATTGGGCTAAGAGAACAAAGTTGGATGAACTGCCATGTTAGTGAAATGCCAAAGATATTAACTTACTAATCTAATGGAGGAGGTATTTGTATGAAGTTACGATCGACAATGGTTATGCTATCCGTGCTTTTGCTGGTGGTATGGCTAGTGGGTTGTACAGACGTCCCTTCAAATGGTCCGACCCCACCGACACTTGAGGCGGAGTATCGTGTTCTGAACGCTTCCGAGTTGTCATCGGCGGACATGACTTTTGATTTGGGGCCGGCTGCGACTGGTCTGGGTTTTGGCCAGGCTAATTCGCACCAGACTTACCCTGCTGGCAATCGCGTTGGTGTGATTGGCGGTAGCGGTGATACATTACGTGTTGCCATGACTACGGACCAGAGAGCGACGGTGTTGGTTTTGCCTCTCACCACTACTTTCCGGGAATTCATTAAATTGGTTGAACGCCGTATTTTTGATCCGGCTCAAACCGCTACAGGCAAAGTCCGCGTTGTACATGGGGCTGCCACTACCACTGGCGCAGGACCGGATGTGGATGTAACCGTAGCTGGCTCTGATACCTCGATCACGTTGTCGGGTATGTCCTTCAAAGATGTTGGGAGCTATCTGAGCATCCCGTCCGGCACTTATACGGTCAGTGTTTTTGCGGCAGGCGACTCCACTGCTGCCACGTCCGCATCAGTGGATGTCGGCAATGCTCGCAGCACCTCTGTTTTGGTGAGCGATGCGAGTGGCGCCTTGTCTTTAGTGAGCCTGTCGGACAACTAATCGCCGGCGTTAAGCCAAATCTATGAATTGTAAACAACAGTAATGTGGATTTAAGGAGGTAAGTAATGGTTCGTAAATTATTTATGATCATGGTCGCCGTGCTCCTGTTGACCTCCGTTGCCTTCTCC
The DNA here is from genome assembly GCA_029262055.1 of Candidatus Zhuqueibacterota bacterium. Lineage (GTDB taxonomy): Bacteria > Zhuqueibacterota > Zhuqueibacteria > Oceanimicrobiales > Oceanimicrobiaceae > JAJDAD01. The sequence continues at coordinate 7,069 of JAJDAD010000017.1, read as the reverse complement.
CAGTCAGGAAAGATCTCCGGTCGGGTCATTGACCGTGAGACTGGGGATGCGCTGCCCGGCGCCAACGTTGTGATCGTTGGTACTACGCTGGGTGCTGCTACGGATGTTAACGGGAACTTTGTTGTCTTGTCTGTCCCGACCGGTGCCTATTCGGTGCGGGGCGCGTTTATCGGTTATCGCGACGTAACGGTTGACAACGTTCGCGTGAACTCTGGCTTGACTACCGACTTGTCGTTCCAGTTACCGAGCGAGGCCTTGGAAGTAAGTGAAATCAGTATCGTTGCTGAACGGCCGTTGGTCAACAAAAACGCGACAAACGCTGTCCGCATTCGCGGCTACGAAGATATCAAGAATCTGCCTCTTCGTGGCGTTGGTGCAGCAGTGGCCTTGCAGCCGGGTGTCATCACCGTGAACAACAATATCTTTATTCGCGGTGGTCGTGAGAACAGTACCGGATTTTTCCTGGAGGGCGCCAATGTGCGTGACCGGATGGGCGATGCCGCCAGTTCCCTTGGTGGCGACAATCCCATATCCGTTATTCCGGAAGCGTTGGAGGAGTTCCAAATTCAGGCCGGTGGTTTTAATGCCGAGTTTGGTGGCGCGAGTGCAGGTATCGTGCGTCAGACCCTCAAGAGTGGTGGTCCTGAGTACCATTTCACCTTTCAGGCAGAGACTGATGATTTTGCCAGTGAAGGTGATGAGTTCCTGAGCACCAACTCTTACGGGTATAGAGATTTGACCGCTACTTTGGGTGGTCCTGTTCCGGGTTTTGGCAACAAGCTGCGTTTTTTTGTTGCTGGTGAAAGAAGGTTGGTCGATGACCGCATCCAGCGCTTCAATCGCGGTTTCAACTTTCAGCATTCCGACACTCCCGATTTTGCCAACAATCGTTTCCCGATTATTCTGGAAACCAACCGTGGCGAACTTGGTGAAGACGGCTACAGTGATCTCGAACGACGTCTGCAAGCGCAGGGCATCGTCATGCCGGAGGGCAATGTGCCCAATGCAACCCGCGAAGAGTGGATCGGTAATGGAACCCTGGTGCTGGATGCCAAGCCATTTATCTTTCGGCTCGGCGCTACCGCGTCCTGGCGCAAGCAAAACGAGATACTTGGAAACCTCATTAACGATATGTTTAACCAGGATCGTATTGAGGAAGAAGAGGTTAGCACTGCTTTGCTGAACCTGAAGATGACCCATCTGCTCAGCTCCAAGTCGTTCTATGAGGTAAATCTTAATGTGTTCGATCGCAGGGAGTATCAGTACGACCCGATTTTCGAGAACGACTTTTTCGCCTATTGGGACAGTACTGCGAACGCGGCTGAGGGAATCGACTTTAGCGGCCTCACCAACCCGTGGGCAGGTGGAACGCAGGATATGGAGATCTACGGCTTTGATTTCGTTGCGCCCGGGTCTCCCGTCAACAATGGTCTGACCAAGAGAAGGCGTGGATACGTTGGTGGTACTTTTAATTTTACCACCCAGTTGCCACAGCACGAAGTCAAGTTCGGTGTTTCCTATGAGCGCTGGACGGCCCGTAACTTTAGCTACAGTTCTATTGGTGCGCGAAACGCACTGACAGGTGCCCGCTCGAACCCCGACATTTTCAGGCGGGCTGTCGAGGGTGATGCTCAGGCCCAGCGTGAGTATGCCGTTCTATTGGGCAATAGTGGGCGACTGACTTACGGGTATGACGTATTTGGCAATGAAATTGATGCCAGTGGCGTTGACGGTGCCAGGAACCCGAAGTACTTGTCGGCCTACTTGCAGGACAAGTTTGAGGCCAGTGACCTGGTCATCAATGCCGGTATACGCATCGACGTCATCGACAACGATGATTTCGAGTTTGTCGATCCGTCCAACCCGCCATGGGACGTGGCCAATCGTGGTCTGTTTGAAGACCAGATAATTGAGAAAGATGCGGCCGTCGAGCTCAGTCCGCGTATAGGTCTGGCCTTCCCGGTCACCGACCGTACGGTATTCCACATGCAGTATGGCCGTTTTGTGCAAGCGCCGAGGCTGACGGATCTCTACAATGGCTCCACCTGGTACGATGCTATCTTCCGGGGTGGCACCTCATTTCAGACCAACTCGACTGGTCAAGGGCTGGATCCCGAAATCACCACGCAGTACGAGATCGGGTTTAACCAGCAGTTCAGTGATAACGCGGCTTTTGATGTGACTACTTTTTACAAGAACATCAAAGACCAGATCCTGCTCGACCGCGTAACGGCGGATGCGACTTCGTCTTCAGGTGACTACAATATCCTGCGTAATGGTGACTTTGCGACCACTGCCGGGGTTGAGCTGTCTCTGACGTTGCGCAGAACAAGTCGTGTGTCAGCTCAGGTGAACTATACGTTCTCGAGAGCGCTTGGTACCGGTTCTGTGCCGTCTGCGAATATCGCCAATGTTGAGTTGCTACAGGATGCGGCTACGACCATTTCACCGTTGGATTTCCACAGGTCACAGACAGGCTCCTTCAACGTTGATTACCGTTGGGGACGTGGCGAAGGCGGGACAGTGCTCGAGCAATTGGGCGCCAATCTGCTGCTTACCTTCCGCAGCGGCCATCCGTACACTTTTGCACGCGGAGATTTAGGTCAGCAAGATGAGTCCTTTGGTGGCCAGATCACGGATCCTCGTTCGCGGTTGGCAAACGAGAACATCAACGCGTCGACAACGCCGTGGAATTTCCAGCTTGACTTGCGCGTGGATAAGACAGTCAACTTCGGGAAGTTTGACACGAATTTTTACTTCTACGTGCAGAACCTCCTGGACCGCGAAAATGTCATCAATGTCTTCAACCGGTCTGGCAATGCGTTTAACGATGGCTTTCTGGACGATAGCGCTCTGAGTGCTTCGGTTATCCAGTCACGCGGAACAACTGCTGCCCAGAACGGTTTGGCGGCCAGCACTGGCGCTCAGGCTTATGAGGCGCTCTATCGTGCGATCAATGGCGGTGGCAATGCCATCAACTTCCGCCAGGACCAGAGTAATACTAGTGGACTCGAGGTCCTGGGTGTGCCGCGCTTGATCCGTGTCGGCGCCAGAATCGAATTCTAAAGGGATCACATATCTTTCCGTGTTGGGCCCTGTCCCGCAGGGCCCAACACCAGATATACGGGCTAATAAATTATGGAGGTAAAGGATCTGATGAATAGACTTTTAAGAATCCTGCCGTTCTTTCTGGCGCTGCTGTTGCTGGCCAGTCCAATGCTCGCCAAAGAGAGCGACGGCAAACTTGATAATGCTCGCCTTGCAGGTACTACGCAAGGGAGCGTGACAAACCGGACGCTGGTCAACATTGGTCAGGTGGCCATGTGGATTTATGCGGATGGAACTTCCTCGATCACGCCGGCCGGTTGTAGTGGTCTGATTTTTCCGCGTGGCAGTTCACCCACCACAGCAGCCATTTTTGCTGATGGCCCGGTTTGGGGCGGTATTGTCAATGACGGCGCCGAGCCTGCGCTGCGTGTCGGCGGCGGTACCTACAGTACCGGAACTGTTGCGGGTGCGATCTTGTCAGCGGGTAATGCTGAAGACTTTTCCGATGCGCAGAATGTCGACCGCATCTGGCGTGTCCGGCGTGATTTTGCCACAGCCACTGATGCCGCCTTGCGGCAAGATGCGGCTGAACAGAACACCATCAGCGCCAGTAATGTCAGTGGCGCTCAGATACAGACAGTACGCGATATTTATCGGCAGGACTGGGTGGATTGGCCGGCCCATAAGGGCGCGCCTTTTTATGATGCAGACTCTAACGGCGTATACTCACCTGAGTTCAATGCGGATGGCACCCCCAAGCTTTTTCCCGAGGCAGATGAGCCCGGCGTCGCCGATGCCGATCAGGTCGTGTGGTATGTAAGTAACGATCTTGACGCGGGTGCGGTACAGACTTTGTACGGGTCCCCTGCAATCGGAATGGAAGTGCAGGGAACGCTTTGGGCCTACAGTCGCTCCGATGCCTTAGGGCAGATTGTCTTTAAGCAGTTCCGTTTTATTTACAAAGGAACAAGTACCACGCCACAGAATGCGACCATTGATAGTCTGCATTTCTGTCAATGGTCAGACCCGGATCTCGGCAGCTTTGGAGACGATTTTGTCGGCTCAGATATAGGCCTTAGTCTGGGTTATGCTTATAATGCGAGTTCTAACGATGCGACTTATGCCTCGGCTGGCTTGCCGCCACCGGCATCCGGTTATGACTTTTTTGCCGGGCCCCTGGTAGAAGATGCAGGCAGTGAAGCTATTTTTGGATTGCAGAAACGTGCCGGCTTTCGGAACCTGCCGATGACGACCTTCGGTTTCTTCGCGGCGGGTGGGCAGGATTCAGATCCTACGCGTGGTGGTGACTATAATGGTACACTGCAGTGGTGGAACCTTTTGCGCGGCTTCCGGCCACGTCCTGAGTTCCCACGCACTCCCTGGTTGGACAAGGCTGGTAACGTTACCAAGTTTGTCTTGACGGGTGATCCTGTTGCAGGCACTGGCGATCTCGATGCAGACCCAGGTGATCGTCGCTTACTTCTCGCCTCCGGGCCTTTTACCATGGGTGTTGGCGATACCAACGAAACCGTCGTCGCAGTTTTGGCGGCTCTCGGTTCTGACCGCCTTTCCAGTGTAGCCGTTCTCAAGTTTGTGGACCGGTTCGCACAGGATGCTTTTGACAATCTGTTCGAGTTGGCAAAAGCACCGCCTGTTCCCCTTGTTAAGGCAACTGAGTTGGATGGCGAGATTCTCTTGAATTGGGGCGGCAATCCGGCCGGTGTAGATGCGACCGAGAATTTCAGTGATAAGGGTTACACCTTTGAGGGGTATAACGTTTATCAATTGCCGTCTTCAGGCGCCTCGCTGGACCAGGGCGTGAGAATCGCGACGTTTGACGCCATCAATGAGGTGACCGTTGTCTCACAGGAAGTTTTTGACCAACGCTCCGGTCTTATTCTTGAGGCACCGGTGCAGCTGGGCAGCAACAGTGGCATCAGGCGTCTCCTGACATTGGACCAGGATCTCATCCGGGATTTAGGCTTGATCAATGGCCAGACTTACTTTTTTGGCGTAACAGCGTACAACTTTAACGGCGATGCTACCGTCAAGTCCCTGGAAAGTGTCCCGAGTATTGTCACGGTTGTTCCGCAGACCACTAAGCTGGGTGAGCGCTTTCAGGCGACCGCCGGCGACACCATACCCGCCGAGCACGCTGGTGTGAGCGATGGCTCCGTTACCGTACTGGTCACTGATCCCACCGCACTCACGGGCGACAGCTATGAGGTGACCTTCAGCGTCGACACAACTGGTGGCGGCAATGCACCAGTGTGGCATATGAGAAATACTACCACGGGCGAGATGGTGTTGGAGGACCAAACCAACCAGACGGCTGATAGTAATTATCTGCCGACCCAGGGCTTCAAGGCCATCGTGGGTGGTGCGCCAGACGGCTTCAAGAATTTCTTGATGGTTGCCAACGGCGCTGGTCCAATTGACCCATTCACAGGCGCTGCTGCTGACTTTCAGGGCTTCCCTGTTCCAGCCCGGCCTGGTGATGAGCAGCAAGTTGGTTCCGGGCACTGGTTTTTCCATGCCGGTGGCGGCGGTGGCTCTCTTAGTGAGTTTATTAGACGGTCTCTGCGCGGTTCCAACTTTAGCCGCGTGATCCCGTTTGACTGGGAGATGCGATTTACCGGAGAAAGTTGGGCCTCAAAAGCATTTTTGGACGGCGCTCTTCTTAAGGTGCCTTTTGAGCTATGGAATATCGGTAGTAATACCCCGGATGATGCGAGCGATGATTATCGTGTCATCCCTTGGTTCCTTGACAGTGTCCAGGGAGGGGGGATTCAAACCGACCCTGACGGTATGACCTACCAGTTAGACCCTAACGACCATCCGGCTTCGGGCGGCACCAATGATCCGTTCACGCCATGGATTTATTGGAGACAGCCTGTGGATACCTCTCCGGGAGAAGCAGGTTACACTGCTTTCATCAGCGCAATCGATACTACCCTTGCTTTCCAGGCTGGTGTGGATGGCAGCGGCTCTTACGACTTTGGCAGTCCAGAGCTATTCGGCAGGACCGTTCTGGTTAACTGGAATGGGGATGAGGTTGCCGATGGCGAGGTTGCTCCTGGAACGCAACTGCGTCCGGAAGACGGTTCGATTATTCGCATCATTACCACCAAGCCGAATACCCCCAATGATTCATTCACGTTCTCCACTGCCGGCTTCGAGCCTACGGTGAGCAATGCGCTGGCCAAGCAGGATGCAGCCGAGATGGTGAATGTATTCCCGAATCCGTATATGGGCGTGAATTCCTTTGAGGGGACTCGCTTCACGCGGTTTCTTACGTTTAGTCACTTGCCGCAGCAGGCTACGATTCGCATCTTCAACCTTGCTGGTATTCAGGTGGCATTGTTAGAGAAGAATGATGACACGCAGTTCATGAACTGGGACCTGCAGAACGAGAATGGTTTGCCGGTGGCCGGTGGTATCTATGTCGCACACGTCGAGATGCCCGGTATCGGTGCGACCAAAGACCTGAAGCTGGTAATCGTGCAGGAACAGCAGTTCCTCCGCAACTTCTAATGATGATGGCATTTTGCAGCGGCGTTTGTCTTTTGGCGACGCCGCTGCAACTGAATTGTAAAAGCCTGAAAAGAGAAGGCAAATAAGGAGAAAAGCAATGAAAGGTATTTTTTGTAAATTGGTGGTTTTTTCTCTGGCCGTTCTTCTGCTGGCCGGCAGTGATGCCATCGCACAGGAGAACCGGACCGGAACCAACGGCGCCTCAGAGCTGCTGATTCCGGTTGGCGCGCGCTATATTGCGTTGGGTGGCGCGCCAATAGCGACGGTGTCCGGCGTCGAGGCGATTTACTGGAACCCTGCGGGAATCGCCCGGTCTGACTACACGGCCGACGCGATGTTCACGCACATGACCCACATCGCTGACATCAATATTAACTATGCCGCCCTGAGCCTGAAGTTCGGCAGTGTCGGCACCTTTGGGTTTAGCGTGAAAGCTCTGGACATCGGAGATATTCCGATAACGACTGAGATCGCTCCCGACGGTACG
>JAJDAD010000016.1 GCA_029262055.1 Candidatus Zhuqueibacterota bacterium | reverse complement strand
TCCACTCGCCATCGGCTTGTTTCTTCCAGATGTTAAGATATTTCCCACGCCCTTTCTGTGTGATTCCCTCGGCGTCTTTCCAGGTTGCCAGGTAGTTTCCCCAGGTGTAGCCAAGATCTCCCTGCAGAGCGACCTCGGCTTTTTCCGGCGTCCAGGTGAGCTGCACTTCCGGTCCGTCCGACATTTGCGCTCGGATGCTATCGCGTCCGATGACGGGATTGCCCCCGTGCGGAAGCTGCAGCGCATCTTCAGTCATATAAAGATGAAAGGCGTCCGGCGCGCCGTTAGCTTGCGAGCTTTTTGAAAAATCGCGATCCGTTTGCAGCAACTCTTGGGTTTCCCGCGCAAGGTCGACAGGGGCGCCACAGGCTGTCAACAACGCAATTACGACTACACTTGAGTTTCTAACCAAGGCGTTCATTTTCCCTCCTCAAGAATCTTGTTAATCTGACTGGACAGCACACGGATTCAACTAGCCTGGGTAATTCATGAATCAGCGTATTGGGCACAAATCAAGCAAACATCGTCATTCAGGAGGAATCCTTTTTGAACGGGTCCGGTGGCTATCGACGGGAACAGATTTTGCCAAAAAAGATCCTTCCAGGATGACAAGAAAGGTAATTTGTGAATAGTGCAGGCTAGTTTTAGAACCTGGGTGTCGAATTCTTATTGAAGAAATCATCCATACTTGTCGTGTCAACCAGGATCATACGGACTCACGTCGTGCACGCCAGCTAGCTAAGCACTAACGCGCGCATCATTTATGCGCCCATGCCCAACTGCCATAAAATCCCCTGCGGCATCAATGAATAGGGAATTTCCGAGTCCAGAATGAAACTTCCTGCAAGGAGATTTTCGAGATCCTCTTCACGGTGAGAGAAATCACCAAAATCCCAGAAGTCCAAAGGTTTCGCGATTTGAAGTTTTCTCCAAGTTCGCAAAGCATCAATCTTTCCTCGCATCTTAGAAGAATTCCGATGGTCTAACATTAAGGGTTTTTGATATCTGTTTTCTGACGACTCGTTCTATTGCAGGAGCAATAAAGAAGAGCTTAGATTACGTAATAATCGGCTCTGCCTGGCATCCAGTGCAAGGCAATCGCAACTTCCTCTTATCGAGTGAGAGAGATATTTGCAAATTGAGGGTCCATCACGTCCTCCCGGCATTGTTCATCAATTTATGTGGCGGGACTGGTACAGAATAAACAGCCCCGGCTGTGAAACAAGGAAAAGTTCTCAAGCCGGCGTAGGGGCCTCACGAAGCTCAGTGCCAGGTACCGGGAGCGTCTTTCAGGGGAATTGCTCTTTGCTGGCAATTAACCCGGGAATCATCGCTTAGTCATGATACTGAGGTGGTTTCTTGAGTCGTTCAAATTGAGCGAGGTCGTGCCCGATCCACAGATCCGCCCCGGTTTCTGCAAGTAGCGCTTCAATTTGATTCATCGATTCCACCGTCTGGGTCGCATCAGCATTGAAAGGGGGGACACGCCTGCCTTCGCGGCCAACGCGGAAAATATGTCAAAGTCGCTTATGGAGAAGTCCAGTTCAGCTATCTGTTCTTCAAAGGTCCGGTCCAGCCGCATGCGCCAGCCTCCGTCCATCTCTTGCCAACCGGCAATTTCCGCAAGACTTGATGCTAAGCCGCCTTCCCACAGCAGCCGCCCCTCTTCGTGCTCGATCACATAACAAGGCACGATGAGATCGCGGACCTCAGTTTCGTTGTCGGCAACTCCCAGGGGCTCTACGCTGTCGTAATTCAATCTTCCGCAATCAAAGACATAGAGCTTAAGCGATGTTCCGGCCTTTGGCTTTGACTTACAGCCGGCCATTATCAACGTCACAATGATAAATAATGGAACAAGTCGATTCATAACCTCTCCTGACTTTTGCTCGTCACGGGACAGCACCGACCTGCAACGTTATGACTAGAGTGCCGCCAAAGGCGTTGCCGGGTCGAGAGTCACCAGTGATGCCAGCGTGCCGATAGCCAGCCTGGCGGCCTTATGATAGAAATTCAAGTTGAGAAATTCAAGGCGGTCATCTGGCGTGTGGTAGTTATTGTTCCAGTCGTGGCCGCTGTGTTCGATGAGCATTATGGCGCCGAAGCCATTGCTCCAAAATGCTGCGTGGTCGGAGCGGCCAAAACTCTTCATCGTTTGCGGTGACAGGCCAATCTTGTAGCGCTCGTTCACTGCCATCACACTATTGGCAAGCTCGGCGGAGTCCTGCATTTCATGCACGTCGACCAGAATAGTTCCATCATCGTTGCTGTCCCAACCAATCATGTCGAGATTGATGACTCCCAGAATCGCATTGGCCGAATCCTGAGCCTGTTCTGCGAAAGCGCGGCTTCCGTGCAGGCCTTGTTCTTCTTCATCCCAAAACGCGTAGATAATCGAGAAGTCCGTCTCATATTTGGACAGGAGCCGCGCCGCTTCCAGAACCGCGGCGGTGCCGCTGGCGTTGTCATCCGCGCCGGGCGCCCGATCGCCGGGAGGGTAACAATCGAAGTGCGCGCAGATAATGTATGACTGATTAGGAAAGCGCTCTCCGGTTTGCACGGCATATACGCTCCTGCCGGTCGCACTGAAACGAAAATCCTGCACCTGCAAGCCAAATTGTCTCAGCTTCTGGCCGATATATTCGGCTGCCAGATCGTTGCCGGGGTGGTCCTTGTGTCGTGAGGGGATAAACTGCAGGCTATCCCCAACCATGACCATAATCTCACCAGACAGCGCTTGTACCGATAGCGTGAGAGAGTCGATGCTGGTGTCCTCAAGCACAAACTGAACCGGGTCGCGAGCTGGCTCCGGATCGACGGGATTGTGCTGGCAGCCCTGCAGCAGCACCACGGCTGTGACCAACGATGTTCTTGCGATCCTCATTTCTTACCTCCTCGTTGAATAATGCCCGGCTCAAATAACTGGGTTTGGTTTCAGTGCGTGACCCATCGACTTGGCTCAGGGCAGGCTCTTTGGATTTCGTATCACTATCCCCACGGTAGCGAACCTGCTATGAGTCCTGTAGCGTGCGCCTTGGGCGCACATCTATTCTCTTGACCATGGCCAATCTTTTACATTGTCCACAAGGCCATGCTTGACCGGATTAAAATGAATATAGTCAATGTGAGTGACTAAATTATCTTCATCTCTTATTTGACGTTTCCAATATCGTCTTTGCCAGACAGTTGATTCCCGCCTTTTCCTCTGTGATTTATTCTTTGAAAGCAAAATCCCACCAGCCTCTCTGTATTTTCGCGAAAACTTTCCCTTAATTGCCCGCCATCTTAAAGGATAATCATCATCACCCTCGGGTAGTGATATTAAACAATGAAAATGATCCGGCAGCAGACAGATTGCAATGACAGTGAATGGGTGCTTGACTTGAACTTGCTTCCAGGCATTTCTCAAAAGGTAACGAAAAATCTCGGATGTTAAGATAGGGCGTCTCTTAAATGTGACAATTGTAAAAAAGAAAGTCCAGCCAGCTACATAGGTTCTCCGGTAATTGGGCATATGAAACTAACCGATTATGAGATTCAGGTTTTATTTTTTTGCCCGGCCCTTGACGGATGTGCGCCCAAGGCGCACACTACAGGGCTCTAACGTCGCTCTTCAGCCGTAACGATAGCTATCGGCTGTTAGCGGAGCTTGACGGCTGTCCCGTACACTAACAATTCAGCTGCACTGCCAACAACACTCGTAGTCATATAGCGAACATTGATGACGGCATCGGCTCCCATTTCTGCCGCCTTAGCTGTCATCCTCTCGGTAGCGATTGACCGGGCGTGCCCCATCATCTCTGTGTATTCAGTCAATTCACCACCAAGAATCAGCCTGATTATGGCGGATAGGTCTTTGCCAAGCCATATGGCAAAGACCGTGTGTCCCTGGACCAGACCAACAATCTCAGTGATTTCTCGACCGGGCAGTACATCGGAGTTCAACAGCAGAACCGTGCTATCAGATTTAGTAGCCAGCGGCTCTTCAATTGATGCCGTGTGTGCTCTTTGTTCGAGAGCTAATGTCGCCAGCACCACAAGGATTCCCCCCAAAAGGCAAAAAATCGCTATCCTCAGCCACCAGGGTACGACCGGAGCATCGGCAACCATTACGTACCATGGCATCCCAGCAAACACTGCCGTAAAAAGCCCGAGCACGAACGCAAATGAGCCAATATGTCGAAGTACTTTCATGGCTTCTCCTTTTTGACCATTATAAATGAAATCTCACTCTCGCAGTGGATTTATACCGCGATACTCATTACCGTTAAATCCCCTGCGGCATCAATGAACAGGGAATTTCATTCCGGGCCAACTACAGCATTTCTGACAGTCCTGACCCCTGGGGGATGCAATCCCCATCCATTTGTTCCGCGGGGGAATAATCAAAAGGCGTGACGGTGAGCTGTTAAATCTCCCGCGAGCGCGTAGAGCCTCTTGTCCAGGGCACGCACGCGCCTGCCGTGAGCAGTTCCACTTCATTCTGAGCATCCTGTCGTTCTTCTTCTTTTTTTTTCTCTTCCCTTATAATTTCGAAAAATCAATCTTTCTTTCCAATTCTTCAAAACGATGTTTGTGCTCCTTGCTTATGTACTCGATTGTTGTCGTCAATTCATAATGCTCACCATAAAGCCATAGGTAGATTTCAGTAGCCTCGCTTCCCCATTGAACTTCTGTGGCGTGGCGCTCATCGCGGATGTCTCGTAAATATTGTACTGTGTTTTTCTTTCGTCGTAAGTGCCCATGATTTCGTTCCCCGATTGGCTTACCATATTTCCGAAGGAGCACAGATCTAATTTCTCTGTACGTTTTCCAAAACAAGGATTTATCAATAGATGCAAGCGTAAAGAACAAAAACGGGTTTTTTGCTTCATCACGTAGCTTATAACTAGCACCCGAGAGTTGGTTGTCAACAAAATAGTACGTTAGGATGCAATTCAATCCAGCTAATTCTGTTTCATAGACTAATTCATTCTCACTTTCAGCATGAGAGATGAGCTTTGCATCTTCTGCTTGACGAATCTGATTTCTAGTCATACCCCATGTTGTGTTGCGGAAAGTAGGAACTTGAGAAGAAACAAGCCCAGGCAACAGAAAAATGAACGCTGTGAAAGCAAACCTAAATTTCATGACGAATACCCCAAGATTCAATTTTGACGACTGAACTCGTTACAATTAATTAGATGCATGTGCCAGGCATCAGTTGGGCAGGCGTTCGTAGCATCACGCTTTGCCGCCTTTTCAGAAAAACTGAGCCTAGCAGGGTGGAGTCCCACTCCACCATTTTTTATTCACAAACGTTATGGCCAGTATCAATTGCATTACCAGACGTCCCCCATTCAATGCCAGATGCAATGAAGGTGATCCGGAAGCAGGCAGATTGCACACAATGTCTCCGCACAGGGTCGTTTTTGTCCGGACCAGCCGCCCCTTTGCCAACCGAACCACGATTATCTTTGGCCAGCGTGTCTCCCAATCGGATGTGTTGATCTTTGATTTCTGTCCCGTTAGGGACAAAGTATTTATAGCACTACCGCCTCCTCACAAGTCAAGTCCCGTGAGGGACGAAATGTCATTCTCCCACATCCTGCAAAATGTATCGCTCGTCGTATTCCATTTTGAATCGTTCTAACAATTCAATGTATTCTTCCCGGAATGTCTTCTTCTTGTGATGCTCTTCCTGATTCATGATGTATTTTACCACATTGTCAATCTGAGAATGCGAATAGGAAAAAGCACCATAGCCTGCCTGCCATCTAAACTTGCCTCTTACAAATCCTCTTTTGTTAATCCACGTAGATGAGCTGCCTTTTATGTCTTGAAGTAAATCAGGGATTAATTGATGAGGTTTGTATCCTACAAAAACATGCAGGTGATTCGGCATCCCATTTACTGCGATTAGTTTGTGTTTGTTATTCTGAACGATTCCCGTAATATATTTGTAGAGTTCATCTTTCCATTCAGGTCTAATCAGCGAAATTCTATCTTGAACAGCAAATACGAATTGCAGATATATTTGTGTGAATGTATTCGCCATATGTCTGCGTTTCTATTTCGCCCCCGAGGGGGCTTTGGGGTTCGGGGGAGCTATCGTTGCTATAAGTATGTCGTCCCTAGCGGGACTTTGGGCCAGGGCCTCTCTTTTTGATTGACCAGGCACAAATCGTCTCATGCCGCGATCATTTAGAGGTTTTACATTGAATTGAGGTTTAACCACATGGCGCATCAAGTCACCATTTCCCGGGTTGCACTTCATGCCCTTCGTGCATGTCGTGGTTCTATTTTTGGCGGACCACCCACTCGTAGCATCGTGCGTCAGTTTCTGTTGACGGGACCGGTGTAAGGTAAAGGGCCTTCGGGTGTGACGCAAGGGAAAAGTCGGCGGCAACGGCCATTGCGACTCAGGCAGAAGGCGACGGTGGCCAATTGCGGAGCGCGGCCCCCTGCTGCCAAGCTTGCAGGGCCAATCGAGTTCCGAATCAAGGGACGCCGGCCCGGCGTACGGCCTCTTAAATCAGCCGCTCTTTCAGCGCTTTCGCGACCACGTCCACTTGCGAGTGTACGTGCAGCTTCGCGTAGATATTTTTGAGGTGGGTGTCTACCGTGTGTTGGCTGATGTGCAAGTGCTCGGCTATGTGCTTCTTGTTCATGCCGTTTACCAGTAGCTGCAGGATTTCTTTCTCGCGGCCGGTTAGCCCGTATTCCTTCCTGGGGGTGGAATACTGCGTAAACATGCTCAGGACCTTGGCTGCGATTGTGGGACTCATGGCGGCGCCACCGCCGACCACATCGCTGACATATTTGATGATGTTCTCGGGGGTGCTGGCTTTTAATAAGTAACCGGAGGCCCCGCGGCAGACGGCATTAAAGATTTTGTCGTCGTCATCAAAAATCGTCATCATGATGATGCGCGATGCCGGGGACAACTTTTGAAAATGCTCGATCCCTTCTATGCCGCTCATCCCGGGTAAATCAATATCCAGAAGAATGATCTCGGGAGCATAGTCCTGCGCTAGGAGATCAAGTGCGGCTTCGCAGGACTCGAATACGTGCTCGCACCTTAACTGCGCGCTTTCGTTGATGAGGTCCTGAATCGACTCCCGGAAGATATTGTCATCTTCCACGACGATCACAGCTATTGGGTTTTCAGCGTCAGTCATACGCGTCTTCATTGTTGAACTCTACTCTGCTAAGGTAAAGAAAGCGCGGGCGTGATTCCATACCGTGATCGCGGTATATTGTGGCTGTCGCTGAGCAGTTCCGGTTCAATCCGCAGCGGTAGCCATTACGACCTGCAGGGTTACTGTTGTGCCACTACCTGCGTCCGTATTGACAGCAATCGACCCTCCCATTTCTTGCGCCCGTCTTTCAAAATTCCGCAAACCGTCTCCGGGCGGTGTCTGCTGACCGTCAAAGCCGACACCATCATCGCGGATAGTCATGGTCAGGTGTTCGCCGGTGCAGGTCAGAGAAATCTGCACCTTTTCGGCGCGCGCGTGTTTGACTATGTTTTGCAGGCACTCCTTATAGATGAGAAACAGGTTGCGCCGGAAGTCGAGGTCTGTTTCAGGAAGTGCATCCGGTTCAGCGAGCGCAAACGAAAAGTCGATGGGCTCCAGCAGCAGGTTCGCGGTCTCGCGCATCTTGGCAAACAGCCGGTCCAGGCTCTCGTTGACCGGGTTGACGAACCAAACGATATCCCGCATCGAGGTCGCGCTTTGGTGCGCCAGCGTTTGGATGTTGCGCACGCGTTCTAACCCTTTCTGGCCGAATTCTCCTTTCTTGCCCAGAGCTTGGCTGATCATAACGATGCTGCTCAGGTTGCTGCCGATTTCATCGTGCAGGTCACCGGCGATGCGGCCGCGCATGTGTTCTTTTTCTATTTCTTTTTGAATTTCGACGGTTTCCGCACGCAGTGTTGCCTCCCGTAAGCTGGCCTGTTCTTGCTGGCGCAGCAACGCTTCTTCAGACCTTCGGCGGACACGCTGCAATTGCAGTTTTGACAGGAAGAACAGCACGGCCGACACGACTACAGTGTACAGCAAATAGGCCGACCAGGTTCGGTACCACGGGGGCGCAATCACGAACACGAATGAATCCACACTTCCCATCTGGTGGTAAAGGTTGCGGGCCCGGACCATGAAGCGGTAGCGACCTTCCGGCAGGTTGGTGTAATCTTTCCAGCTTTCGCGGGTCCAGTCCGACCAGCCCGGGTCAAAGCCATCGAGCCAATGCTGGTATTGGTTCGCTTGCGGATCATCAAACGTGGTTGCGCTAAACTCGAATCGCATGGCATTGTCCCGATAGCGCAACTCCCCGCCTAAACCGGGCAGGTCTACATCGCTTGCTGTCCGGGTTGGCCGGTGGCCGCCGTAGACGACTGAATCACCGCGAACCAGTACGCGTCGCACCAGCGTCCTGAAGGGCGGCTGCGTTCCGGCCGCACTGCCCGGGTCGTAGCGCACAATGCCTTCGCTACCACCGAACCAGACGATGCCATCCTCCTCCGGATAAATCGTCCTGATCTCGCCGATGTCGTTGATGCGTCGAAACTTGTCGGTCTCTCGCGCCCCCAGTTTCATACTGACAAAGCCAACCTGGCTCTGCCCGTCTCTACGCGAGCAGGTCCAAATACGGCCCTGCCTGTCTTTGACGACAGAGCGCACATAGACGCCCTGGCCTGTGAATTGTCCCCCTAGCGTACTGTCGGGCAGGAAATCTCCGGCAGAACCTTGCTGGCGAAAGATCCCGCTTTCACTGGTGACCAGGATGTTTTCTCCGACCAGCGCTACATTGACTTCGCCGGGTGGCAGGCCCTTTTCCTCGGAAAAATGTGTGGTCTCTGTGGTGAAGACGCTATCCACATCCGGGTCAGGCCGGATGTTCGACATAGCATAAACACCAAAAGCGTTGCTGCCTAGCCAGATGGTATCGGCGCTGTCGCCGGTAATGCTGGTCATCTCGATATCGAGTCCCCGAGTCCTGCCGACATCGGTCCAGCGACCTCCTGACTTTTCGAGGACGCCCAGGCCGCGTTGCAGCGCAGTATAAATCCGGTTGGGGTTGACCCGCGATCTGTGAAAGCCATAAACCCGGAACGGGTAGCCGGCCAGACGCCGGGCGCTGTGACCGTTGATTTTGTAGACGCCTTTGTCGGTGCCGACCAGGAGCGCTTCATCGGTGGAGATAAAACCATATGCAAAAGTGGTCAGCCCTTGCACCGCCTCGAACCGGCCGCGCCTGAGACTTTCGTCCTGCACCAGAGCAGAAACGCCACGATTGCCGGCTGCGTAAAGCGTGCCTTTGTGCCGTATCAGTGCGTTGGTTGCGGTTTCAATTCCGGCGCCGGCATCAAAGCGGGTAAAGGGCGTTGACAGCTCCACCCGCGCCAGACCGTTCAACAGCGCCAGCCACAAGGCGCCGCCGGCGTTGTGGAATGCGGCAACAATAGTGTTGTCGCGCAAGCCGGCCTGCTTGTCGATCTTATGCAGGATATTGCCCTGGCCATCGACGATGACGGCCCCGCCACGGATAGTGCCGATGAGCAGTCGGCCGCCGGGCAGGTTCGCGTTGGAGTAGATCTGGTTTTCTTTGAGAAAGTCATCCGCCGGCGTCGGGAACGGCACCAGGCGTCCCTTCTGGTATTTTAGTAAGCCACTGTCACGCGTGCTCACCAGCAGCGTGTTTTCACTTGCAAAAGGAACCACCTGGTAGTTCTGCACCATGGCCAGCGATTCGGTTCCCGGCAGCAGTTCGGGTGGTCCGCCGGCGCTGCGGTTAATGCCCGCCTGCCATTGCGGGTAGTAGAGTGTGTCGTTTATCACAGTGGACAGGCCGGAGATCGTGATCGGCCACACTTGCATTTTGCCGTCTGTCCAGAGGTAGAGCTTCTTGATGGTTAAAAAATAGACGCCGTGCCTGGTGGCATGCACTTTCCAGACGTCGAGAATGTCACGTTCGTCTTCGGGCAGATGCTGTTCAAGCGACTGGAACTGCAGGGACCCGGACGAGTCCGGTGCGAGAAAGCCAAAACCATTCTCGAGACCGGCGTACACCGTGCCGGTGCTATCCACGTCCAGGGCGAGCACGCTGGTTTGCTTTGCGGTTTTGATCAGGCGCCAGGAGGTGCCGTCGTATTCGAGCACGCCCCAGTTGTTGCCAAAGTACATGATTCCGCGCTCGTCCTGTACGGCTGCCCAGTTTTCCTGGTAGGCGCCGTACTCCTTGGGATCGAAGTTGCGCAGATAGAACAGGCCGTTTTCGAATCGGTGCGCTTGACCAGGTTGGCCAGGCTGGGCCATGACCAAATCCGGGTCAGGGTAAAGCAGTGCCAGGCAGCAAATAATCACGGGAATTGCAAACGAGTGGTTCGCTCTTGAATTGTACTCGGACAATTTTCTACTCACGTTGGATTATTAGGACGTTAACCATCGGTTCCTGGGAAGACTAAAAGATAAGAATCTCTGAATTCTGATTCAAATGGATTGTGTTGTGGGCTTCCGCCTCGGGTGGGGCGCCGCAATATACCTCGATCGCGGTATTTACATTCGTAGACCCAATTTGTACACTTTGTGCAAGTAATCAAAAATACTCTTCTTGCAGAACGCGGAGGTATAAAATGCAAAAGATTAGATACATGTTTTTGCTGCTAGCTGTAGTACTACCACAGGCTTTACTGTCCCAGCCGCTAATCACAAATACAAGCATTCTAGGTCAGATTGGAAGCCGGCAGGTATTCCTGGAAGACAGGCGCGATAGCGTTCCGGTCGATCTCGGTTCGTCAGGGGCAAACCAGGTTTGGGATTTCAGGAGCGCTGTAATTGTTGATACCGTGGTCGGAGTGTTTGAATACTTCCGGCCTGAAGACACCCCAACGCCTGATTTGTTTCCGGGCGCAAACATGGTCAGCAAAGTCACATCTCCAGAAATCCCTGGCTCCTCTGCATTCAGTTACTTCGATGTGCAGGATGATCTTCTGCTTGCCATTGGCGACAGCACGATTGCCTCTATTGCCGACACTCTTTTCATCCGTGTGCAAGCAGAACATGACACTATCGCACCACTGCCAATCGCGTTTAACAACTCGTGGAGAAGCGTTGATGTTGATAGCTCGATTACTGTCTCGATCAACCCTGTCACCGGAGTTACCAGCACGTTGATTTCAGTGAGTGTCGATAGCATCGACAACCTGATCGACGGTTGGGGCACGGTAAGACTACCGCTTGGTGATTTCGAATGTCTGCGCTGGCGGGAAGACACGAAGGTAATGATGACAACACTTGTTGATGGAATAGTTGTCTCATCCGGCTCTGAAACTTTTATTCAATATAACTGGACCTCTCCGGAGGGTTACCTTCTGCTTGACATTCAAAGTCAGTTTGGCAACTCGGATCCCAACTTTACTGATGCGCAGGGATTTGCTCTCCTTGATACGTTGGAGGCCTCGTCACCAACCGGTATTTCTGATGCCCAAATCGGAGTTCCGACATCCTTTTCCTTAGGCCAGAATTACCCCAATCCCTTCAATCCGGAGACCGTGATTTCGTTCGACCTGAGTCAAAGCGAAACCGTCAGTCTGGCGGTCTACAATCTGCTGGGCCAACGGGTTCGCGTGCTGACAAATGGTGGCCTCGAAGCCGGCAGCCATCAAGTCCGCTGGAACGGTACGGATGATTCCGGCCGATTGGTTGCCAGCGGTATCTACGTGTACCGGCTGACCGCGGATAATCGCAGCGAATCAAAGAAGATGCTCTTTTTGCAGTAGATTTACGTGCCACGCACTGGAGAAGTGCGTGGCACATGAAAATATTATATTAAGCCAGCGTCCTTGACAATGGCACAATTATAGATCTACATTCAAACCAAAGGGAAGACATCATGAAAAAGCTCGTCATCTGTCTGCTGGCATGCACCGTCGTGTCACTCATTAGCTGCAATAGCGCAGAATCGGGCGATACAGCCGAGGCCATGCGACGCTACGGCATCAAGTCGCTCTGTATCAAATACAAAGTTAAGGGCGACATGTTTGCGGGCGCCGAGGAACTCTATTTCGACGACTGGGGCGCAATCGAGGCCAAATACAGCAATCATCAGGTCAGAGCCTTTGGTATGAATCAAGATAACGAAAGCGTTACTTTCACGGAAGGTGCGACCATCTACACTTATAACCCAAAGCAGAATACCGGGACCCGAGCCGAAAACCCTATACTGAAGCCGATGCTGGAACAGCACAAGGACATCAAGGAGCTGGGGAAAGAGATGATGGTGCAACTGGACGGCAAGAAAATCGGCACCGGGAAAGTCCTGGACAAAGACTGCGACATCTGGGAAATCGCGAGCATGGGCACGCGCACCTGGGTCTGGAACTGGATCAACTTAAAAACCGAAACCAACACCATGGGCATGAAAATGACCATCGAGGCGACCGAGATTTCCGAAACATTCGACAAGAAGAAATTGCAGAAACCCAATGTCGAATACAAGGATATGGGCGACATGCTGAAAGGGTTAGACGCCCTGAAGAAAGGCTACAAACCGCAATAACACTCTGAACTTGCGCGAGGGAAAAGATGATTCCTAAAACTGTACGGACAGTCGTTGCCGGCGTTCTTCTGCTTTGTTGTATGCCAATAGTGCAGGCCGAAGAGGAAGCGCCGCAGGGCATCTACATTATTTTTGATGCCTCAGGCTCTATGTGGCAGAAGTTGCAGGATGGCGCCTTCAAAATCGCAGTCGCCAAACAAGTTTTGCAGGACTTCATGGCTGGCGACTTCGAGGGGTACGAGTTGGCGTTTCGCGCCTACGGTCATCGCAACAAGGGTGATTGCCGCGATTCGGAATTGATCGTTCCCTTCGGAGATCCTGCCGGCGCTGTGCAGCAGTTGCAAGGATTTATGGAAGAGGTTAACCCCACCGGCAAGACACCGATTCACTACAGTCTGGTTCAGGCGTTAAACGACTTCGGCGAGCGCAGCGGCAATATTATTCTAATCAGCGATGGCGAAGAAACGTGCGACGCCGATCCCTGCGAACTGGTTAAACTCTGGCAGAAGAAAAATGTCAACCTGAAAGTGCATGTCGTCGGGCTCGGTTTGCAGGAAAATGCCAGACTGGCTATGAAATGCATTTCGGACGCGGCCGGCACCGAATATTATGATGCTGCTTCAGCGTCGGAGCTGGCGGACGGTTTAAAGAAAATCAAAGAGAAGGCGGTGCTGGCTGCGCTGGTCATAGTAGGCAGAGATGAGGCCGGGGAAAAACTCAGAATCGAAGGGACGCTGCGACAGGAAGGGGCCGACAGGTATCAAGTGACGAGCAATGGCCGTTATCGCGTCGAGGCCGGTGAGTATGTTTTACAGGCCGGAGTAGCCACGCGCAACGGCAATCTCTACCAGCCGGTCACAAAGGAAATATCAGTGGCCGAGGTTGGAGAAACGGTTGTAGAGTTAGATGTGGTCAGGCCGCCATCCGTAAAAGCAAAGTTTCTACAGCAGGGCAAAGAGGTTCGCGGGGCACACGTGACTGCTTATCAAAACGGAGAGGAGGCTTTTTCATTTAGGTGGATGGACGAGACCTTCGCTGATCCGGGTACCTATGAATTCCGATCCAAGCCGAACGCGGAAAACGATCTCTCTGTCACCGCGACTGTGGAGCATGGGAAACGAACCGATGTTGTTTTTAATCTTTTGCATACAGTTCAGGCAAATTTCAAAATGGTGGCGACTGGGTCCGGTATTTGGTTTCGCGAGAACTATGAACTTTGGCAGGACGGCGCCAAGAAGTATAATGTCCATGTCCATAATGGAGCAAGGGTCTTACCGGGCACGTACGACTTGCGCTTGACCAACACCTTGACCCCTTACGTGGCGAAAGGCATTGTGGTTACTGAAACGCCTGAACAGAGTTTTGAGATTGCAGTCCCTGTCGGCCATTTCACAGTCCGCTACCAAAACAGTGACGGCACTCTGGCAGCGGACAAACGTTGCTTCGTTGCGCCGGGCGCGGACGGCGGCCGCAGCCAGTACAAGAACTCCGGCCAAAAGTATCCGTTGGTGCCCGGCACTTACAATGTCGTCGGCTGGCGCGGCGAATACGATCGTGTTGTTTTTGAAATCCAGGAAGGCAAAGACATCGAAGTTACACTGAGAGAAAAGCCGTAAAGCCTTGGGCGTGGTTATCTGGTTTGTCTCAACCGACCAGGGCCTGAGGTAATTGTATTTTTCATCGGTCTGATGTTGCTTGAGAGTGGCTCTATGGGGTGAATCAACTGCGTTGATTCCTGGCGCGGTTTCTTGCGGTGATTGATGCAGCAAAGCATTTGCTGCACTCCATAAGCTATTATGGAGTGAATTAACTGTGTTCATTCATGGGGAGGGCTTTTGCGTAGACTGGAGCGGCGAAACAGTTGCTGTGCTCTGTGTGCTTTGGGTGTTTGTGCAGCAAAATAGTTGCTGCACTCCATAGGGTATTATGGAGTGAATTAACTGTGTTAATTCATGGGGTGGGATTTTGCTAGACTGGTGCAACGAAACAGTTGCTGTGGCTCTGTGTGATTTGGGTGTTTGTGCAGCAAAATAGTTGCTGCACTCCATGATGGTTATGGCGCGTGAGGGGATTCCAAATTCGAGCGAGATTCGGAGTGACAGGCCTGGTCGGGCGCTATTGGCCTTAAATAATCCACACAAAGATGAGAGGCGAATCATGGATTTTCAAGTAGGCAAAACTATTGCGGCGCTCACAAAAACGCTACCGTTCATTGTGTTTCGGCTGATGATCTACCTCGGTGTGGCGGTGGGCTATTTGCTGGTCATCGGCATCGGCGCAACCGTGGGCTATTTCCTTTCTTCGTTCAGCGATGAGCCGGGAAGCGGCGCCGGTATCGGCGGATTTATCGGGTTTGCGGTCGCCAGTGGCATTCTCTACTGGCTGCGGGAATATGTCCTTTACATCGTGAAGGCCGGGCACATCGCCGTGCTGGTTGAGGTTTACGACGGTAACGAGCTGCCCGGCGGCAAAGGCCAAATCACCTACGCGAAAGAAAAAGTGCAGGAGCGGTTTGCACAGACCTCGCTGCTGTTCGGCTTAGATCAACTGATCAAAGGTATTCTGAAAGCCATCAACCGCACACTGTTCAGCATCGCACGATTTTTGCCAATCCCGGGCCTCGACAATTTGGTGGCCATCATCAACAAGATTGTGAACCTTTCGTTAACGTACACCGACGAGATCATTATCGCGCACAACTTCCGAGTGCGTTCCGAAAATCCCTGGGATACCAGCAAAGACGCGATCATTCTCTACGCACAAAACTACCAAACCATGGTCAAGAACGCATTCTTCCTTATGGTCATTTTGTACGCACTGACCTTCGTAATTTTCCTGCTGGTCCTCGGACCTATCGGTGCCCTGTTTTCCCTCTTTCCGGGCAAGGCGGGATTCTGGGCGTTTGTGCTCGGGATTATTTTTGCGTGGAGCATCAAAGCGGCTCTGCTGGAGCCTTTCGCCATTACTGCCATGATGCAGGTTTATTTCCAAACCATCGAGGGTGAGGTCCCGAACCCGGAATGGGACGAAAAGTTAAGCGCCGCCTCCGATAAATTCCGCGAGCTGAAAGAGAAGGCCATGGGAGCTCCGGCGCCAGCGAAGGCTTGAAGCACTCCGACAAAAACCGACTTTCTTAGAGAAAGTCGGTTTTTCTACTGTGTATGAAATTGGTTCCGGCATTCCCGGGTTAGGACGTGAGAAATGAATATGAAAACAGCTACCCTGATAACGAGTCTGCTACTCAATTTTGCGGTTACAAATCTCGACAACGCCTGGGCCCAGGAGCAACAATGCGAATGGCAGCAAGTGTTTCACGACACCGCTGGCGCCCCTCAAAACTTTTTCGCCATCACGTCATCAGGTATTGGCAAATGGCACATTGCCGGCAGCAACGGCACAGTCTGCAAAAGCGTTGATGACGGGCAAACCTGGACATCGCAAACTACGGGTTCCAATGCCACTTTGAACGACGCTATCTTTATTAGTGAAGGCAATGGCTTCATCGTCGGTGGTGATTTTAATAACTCGGCAAATATTCTGCGCACCACAGACGGCGGCCAAACCTATTCTGAGAGTGTGCTGACCGGCTTGAATTCCTTATTTGGCATCGATTTTATTGACGCCAATAACGGTTGGACCTTCGGTGTTGACGGTTTGTTGCTGCGCACAACGGACAGCGGCAATACCTGGTTGGCGCAACCCAGCGGCACAACCGAATGGCTTCTGGACATCGCTTTCGTAGATCAAACAACCGCCGTGATCGTCGGGGGAAACGGCACCATCCTGCGTACCACCAATGGCGGCCTGAGCTGGCTACCGGTAGCAAGCGGCACAACCGAGTGGCTTACCGGTGTGTCTGCTCTTGTTAATACAACTTTGTTTGCAGTAGGCAACGGTGGCACGATTCTGAGCTCCGGTGACAGTGGCCAGACATGGACTCCTCGAACAAGCGGCACAAGCGAGGATCTTTCCGATATTTCCTTTCGTGATGAAAACAATGGGACTGCTGTCGGCAACAACGGGACCATCCTCAGTACCACGGACGGCGGGGAAACCTGGGACCAACAATTCTGCACTGTGAGCAGCGATTTTCATAAAGTGCATTTCACCGGCAGTGTTGGTCTGGGAGTTGGCGACTTTACCACCATTTTCCGTACCGAAACAACGCCAGTTTGGTACGTGGACAACTCGTTGGGGCAGAATGGCGATGGCAGCATAAACTCACCCTTCAATAATGAAGTTGACGCACAAACTGCCTCGAAAGACGGCGATACCATTTTTCTACACAGCGGGATCAGTCCTTACGGAGGCATAGCGCTCAAGAACAATCAGAGTTTGTTTGGTCAGGGCGTGCCTTTGGTAGCAAACGGACAGATTTTGGTTGAGGCCGGTACCCCGCCGGTCATTTCGAATCCCGGCGGTACGGGCATAACCTTGGCGAACAATACAAAGGTTGCAGGGCTGAACATTTCAGATGTAAATGTGGGAATATCTGGTACAAATGTCGATGGTGAATTTAACTTCTCGGAATTCGGCCTCTCGGGAGAGGTAAGCTTTGGCGTCGCTCTCAGCAATGCGATCGGGCTTTATAATTTTGAAACTATGCGCGCGGTCGACGTCATTGTATCAGCACCAGGGGCGACAATCCAAATTAGTGGCGGTTCTGCCAACCACACGTTTGATGCGGCATCGACGATTCAACAGACGGGCGGGACGGTGGTGCAAGTAGCGGGGGGACACACTGGTACGCTCGATTATTTTGGTACCATCAGTGCCACCAATAGCAATGGTTTGCAATTTGACAACGCTGATGGCACTTACAATCTTAATGGGGATGTCACACTTAACGGCGGCAAAACCGGCATCGGCATCAACAACAGTAATGGCACCTTCAACTTTGGCCGCACAAGAATTTCTGACATGGACAGCACCGGTGTTTCTGTTCGCAATTCCAATGCAAACGTCACCTACAAGCAGTTGGAGATCGACCGGGTGCGCACCGGTATATACGGAGAGGGAGGTACCTTCACCAGCTCGGTAGACAGCATGGGGAAGCCCTTTATTAACGCCACCGGCGGGCCGGCCCTTTTCTTTAAAAACTGCCAAATTGACCTCAATTTTGGGAATTTGTTTTCGACGAACAGCATTGACTATGGCTTATCGTTTATGAATGTACGTGGGTCCCTCACGGTGCTCGATTCAACTATCGTGAGAAATAGTGGCAGCCACTCTGTTAACATGGAGAGCACTTCCGGCACTTACAGCCTTGAGGCCTTTCTTGCCGACAAAGCTCTTGGCGACGGTTTTCATATCTTAAATCCTCCAGGAGAAGAGGCTCTTAATTTGCAGTTCAATAGCTTCACTGCAACTCTTATAGAAGAGGCTTTGTTTTCAAATAACTTTAAAACCGGTGATGTCTACGAGTGGAGGAGGGCAAATATCTCGGACACAGGAAGTGATGCGATAGTCCTCAAAGGCAGCGGCAATGGCCAAAACACTGGTAGCGGGGGTGTGGTCAACTTTGGCGACACCAAGATAAAGAATGCTGGCGGGCGAGGCGTTGTAATATCTAATGTTAACGCCGACGTCACGTTTGGCAAGCTGGATATTGACGGCGCGCAGAGCGGTGTTCGGATCGATAGTCTCGCCGGCAAATTCGCGATCACCGGCGATGGCACGCCGGGCTCTGGCGGCACGATGGAGGATTGTAGGTTGAGCTATATCCGGGCCAGTCCAGTCCGTGAGGTCGAGGTACGTGATCTCCGTCTTAACTCGGATTTTATAGTCGACAGTTTTTTTGACGTTTTTGTAGAAGTGAGCGTCGACGGATTGAATACCACCAGATCTACCACAAATTCGTTCTCGAAAAATAGCAGTTCCCAATTCAGAGTTGTGCTGGCAAACAGCAGCTTCACCAGCGCTAACGACAGCCCCGTGAACATCGAGGTGGGCGGTACCGTCGCCGCGGATATTGAACTAATCGGAAATACCATAACCACCACTGGAGCCGATGGCATCACCGTGCAAACCAGCGACTCCAGCAGCGCCCTGGTCATGCTCACCGGCAACGACGTTTCTGCGGTAGCCAACGATTTCGTGCTCGTTCAGGACAGCAGCAGCACCTTCCAGCTTGCCGGATTTGCCGGCGGAGATTCAACAGCAGTGGCTGCATTCATTCAGGACAACAACGTCGGCACGCCCTCGGTGGCCGTGAGCGGCACCATCAGCGCGGATCCGACCACCTCGGTTGATGAGCCAAAGCCGACCGTCGTTCCAACCGCGTTTCGCCTGGCGCAGAACTACCCGAATCCATTCAATCCTACCACCACCATTCGGTTTGCGCTACCCCGTGCATCTGACGTTAGTTTGGAAATTTTTGGCATAACAGGACAACGAGTACGCAGCCTGGCCGACACGAAGTTTCAGGCGGGAGAGTACGAAATCGTCTGGGATGCCCGCGACGACTCCGGTAGGGCCTTGCCAAGCGGACTGTATGTCACGAGAATTCAGGCCGGGGACTTCACCAGTCATCGAAAAATGTTGCTGGTCAAGTAATCGCACTAAATTTGTTTATGGGCTATTAGGAATAATCGCTCAAAAGGAGGTAGGAGATGAGAGCATCAAGAATATTGGTAAGCATCGCAGTGCTCATGGTGCAACTGCCGGCTTTCGCGTTGTTCAAGGCTAGCGATCACCCAGTCATTAAACCGATGCCGGGGTCACACCTGGTTCAGGGGCAAAGCCAGATGAGGAATTTTGCGTCGCATAGATTTGACATACAAGAAGGCAAAAGGAAAAGCAAAGTCGAAAAGAAGGGTAAGTACTGGCACCTGCGCTACCGGATCAAAGACGCCAACGGCAAAGTTGATCGTAACGTCAGTTGGGAAGAGATTGTTCAAAATTATAAAGAAGCTGCCCTCGAAAAAGGTGGCGAAATTCACGCAGAGAAAAGCTACATAATGAGCTTCAGTTTACCGAGAAACGACGGCGGCAGGACGTGGGCTCGCCTGGTAGCCAGCAACGGCAGCTACAACCTCGACATTATCGACGAAGCCGCATTTAAAAGGCAATTGACGTTTGGCGCCGATGAGATGAAGCGGCAGCTCGATGAAAAGGGGCATGTCGCAATTTACGGCATCAACTTTGACGTGGACAAGGCCTCTCTCAAACTTGGCGCTGAAAAGGTGCTGATCGAGATGGTCAAGCTGATGAAACGGAATCCTGATCTCGCCATCGAGATTCAGGGACACACCGACGACACAGGTTCGTCCGAACATAATCTGGAGCTGTCAGAGCGCCGGGCCGGGACCGTGAAGGACTTCCTGCTAACCTACGGTGTCATGTCACAGCGAATGGTGGCCAAAGGCTATGGTGAGGAAAAACCGGTTGCGCCTAACGACACAGACGAGAATCGGGCCCTGAATCGCCGGGTGGAGTTGGTGACACTACAATAAGCCCTGCGGCTATCCCAACAGCAATCAAACAATGATCATACGAGGGAGTCAACATGAAGAGTTCCGAAAGATCGAAATGGTATCGTGTCATTCCGGGTCGTAATTCTCTTGCGGTCGTGAAGGCAATTGTTGTCATGCTCTGCTTTGTGGTGTCCTTTGGCGGTACCTGCGAGCAACCATCGGTGGAACGTGACGAAGAAGCGACTGTGTCAGAGACAGGGGGACAGCGATGCAGCCGTCGTGAGTCGCGCTGCCTCCGGTCCTTGTGCGCTGACCGATGCGGAAGTGAGCGGCGTCATCAAGCAAGAGGTTACGGAGACTTTTACCGAGGGCAACTGGGGGATTGCGTCCACTTGCACCTATGCGACCGCAGCGGCTCCGGCGGCCATCAGGTTATCGTCTGCCATGTCCAGCGATCTCTCTTCGGACCGCATGTTTGACGGTGTGCAGGAAGTGCCCGCTCTCGGCGATGAGGCTGTCTGGGTGCCGGTTCTGTCCAACCTGACGGTCATCGACAGGAGCAAGAACAAACTGCTGCGAATCGGCGTGGGCGTTCCCGGTACAAAACCCGAGCGGCTTGAGATCGCGAAAGCAATCGCCAGGTTGGCGCTACCGAAGTTGTAACCGGAAACCAATCCGGGCTAAGTCAAGCGCAATTTGAAACCGCCGCGCTCGCGCAGTTTAAAGATGATTGGGCAGCGCGGAGCGAGCGCCGGCGAACGTGTATTACACGATTAAAGGCTGCTATGGCTCTCTCCGGCCCGACAACTTTTGCTTGTTTCACACCCGAAGGCTGATTATCTTGTAAAAGTCCCGCCACATCAATTGACGAACAATGCCGGGAGGACGTGATTGACCCCCAAGTTCAAATATCTTTCTCACTCGACAAGGGAAGTTGCTATCGCCTGGAACGGGAGCTATGCAGATCCGGCCACTATGTCCCGGAATCACATTACACAGTTAGGTTTTCAGGTAATTGTCCGGATTTAATGATGGAAGAAATATGACTGGGGGGATTATGAAGAAAACTATGGAAATCCTAGTTAGCGCGCCCTCAGCTTCGGTTCGCCAATCAAAATAAAGCCCCGATAGTTATCGGGGGCACGGCCCGTGTTGGTTTTTGTGTTGGTTTTTGTTTTGCTTGTTCATTTTCAAGCGGTGTTGTTTTCCAGAGCTGCCGACGTTGGACAGAAAGCCAAACGGTGGTCTCAGCGAGCTTTGCGTGTCTCTGCGTTCTCGGCGTTGAAAGATTTTGGAATTGCTTGTGGCGGTTCAGGTTGGCAAGATTTTGGTTTACGGTTCAGCCTTCGGTGATTTCGGCGCGTTCCTAACATTCCAGTTCAGTGTACGCGCTTCAGGAGCGTGATGGCTGGTTCGGCGGCACAAGAAAGGTTCGGTTGTTTTTCAGAGGTCAGCGGAAGCGCGCCACTGACCGGAGTCGTTAGCGCGCCCTCGGCTTCGGTTCGCCAATCAAAATAAAGCTGGGTTCTGGGCACTGCAGGTTGGTTTTTGTTTCGCTTGTTCATTTTCAAGGGGTGTTTGTTTTCCAGAGCTGCCGACGTTGGACAGAAAGCCAAACGGTAGTCTCAGCGAGCTTTGCGGGTCTCTGCGTTCTCGGCGTTGAAAGATTCTTCGGCGGTTGCTTGCGGCGGTTCAGGTTGGCAGAATTTTGGTTGACGGTTCAGCCTTCGGTGGTTTCGGCGCGTTCCTAACATTCCAGTTCAGTGTACGCGCTTCAGGAGCGTGCCGGCAAGTTCGGCGGCACAAAAAAGGTTCGGTTGTTTTTCAGAGGTCAGTAGGAAGCGCGCCACTGACCGGCGGTGTTAGATTTT
The DNA here is from genome assembly GCA_029262055.1 of Candidatus Zhuqueibacterota bacterium. Lineage (GTDB taxonomy): Bacteria > Zhuqueibacterota > Zhuqueibacteria > Oceanimicrobiales > Oceanimicrobiaceae > JAJDAD01. The sequence goes on along the minus strand of JAJDAD010000016.1, from coordinate 1,112 downwards.
AAAATATTTCGAAGAGTAAATGAAAAGTTTTACTATTACAGTCAGTGTCTTATTTCTATTAAGTCTAATAGGCTGCATCCCAGTTAGCACAAAAAGAATGGTGAGACCTCACCATCAAGCGATTTATACGGTAAGACCTTATGGTCAATACATGTCACGTAGCGATAACGGTAGCACCTATGTAATGTATCAAACTAAAGAGGATTTACTCAGGCTTTCAGAAGAGCATCGAGAACATATGCTTTTATCAGATTATGAAAAAATAACAGAGGGGGGACGAATAATTGTATTGATTGAGCGTGGTTCGCCAGAAATGTGCAATACAAATAAATTTCACTTCACGATTATGGATAGTGAAAAAGAAACAATACTCAATCGCACGGGATCAGCCAGTAAACCATTTTCTAGCAAAGAAGCTCGTCCATTTTATGATATGCCTTTACCATTCTTTATATACAAACATAATAATTACATTGCCGCAGAGTATTTACAGCTGCAGACTCCAATTGTTGATATTATCACTATTGCCGTAACCGATTCTATCTTAAACAAAGAATTCAAGTTCGATGTAATGCCAAGTGAAAATATAAATAAATGATACGAAAATCATGGTCATATATCTAACAAAAAAAATCAACTTGAAAAAACCGCCATGGATGAAATCAAAATTTTGAAAAATATTTAGTTCATTTCTTTTCTCAAGCTTCAGTGTAGCGGTTTTTCAAGTTATTTTTGGCGTTAGAGTAGAAAACAGTTAAAGTAATTGCAATGTTTTTGCATTCAAAAAAAACCATATACATCATCTTTTTACTAATATTGCAGGCGATGTTTCTGGAGAGTTGCAATAAAAAAGTACAACAACGGGATAGCAATAAGTATGAATATCTCCAACTTGCGGAGAAGTTTTTCAAAGAAGGGAAATACTCTAAAGCCTATATTCAGGTTAATAAATCTTTGAAAATTGACACTAATTAGGGTCTTCTGAAAAACTCACAGTGAAACATGCTCCTGTTATGATGCTCACTGTTTTTGTGTTTGTTTGATTTGCGTTTTCTTTGTTCTTTTACAATTTTTGCCCTGCGAGCGTGATAGTTCTGCTCAGGAGCGCCATT
>JAJDAD010000015.1 GCA_029262055.1 Candidatus Zhuqueibacterota bacterium | reverse complement strand
ACCAATGCAACCGGGATCGTGGTGGAGGCCTCAGACCGCACCACGAAATTCTATTTGCACGGTTTCCTCGACTTCAATAATACACCGCCGGTGGCGCTTGACGACAATGCCAGCACCAATGAGCAAACGCCCGTTGTAATAGGAGTGACCAGCAACGACAGCGACTCAGATGGCACCCTGAACGTCGGTACGGTGGCTATTGTTTCAGCCCCGGCAAACGGGACCACTACCGTTGATCCAGGTACTGGTGCAGTCACTTATACACCGAATGCAGGTTTCTCAGGTACTGACACCTTTCTCTATACTGTGGGTGACAATGGTGGCAGCAATGCGATTGGCGCAACCGTTTCTGTGACGGTCAATGATTCTCCCGTGGCGGTGAACGATACCGCGAACACAGTTGAGGATACCCAGGTCACGGTGGCCGTCTTGTCAAACGATTCGGATTCGGACGGAGTCATCGACTCAACTACGGTTGCGGTTGTTACACAACCCGCAAACGGCACCGCAGTTGTCAATCCGGCTAACGGCCACATTACCTACACCCCGGCAGCGAACTTCGCGGGGGTGGACAGTCTGGGATACACGGTGCAGGACGACAGTGCTGGTGTCTCCAACGAAGGTTTGTTAAGGGTAACTGTTTCGAGCGAGAACGACGCGCCGGTTGCGATAAACGATACCGTCACTACAAACAACAGAGCTTCCGCGGTCATTGCGGTGACAGTAAATGATTTCGACGTGGATGGCTCTTTAGCTCTCAACACGGTGCAAATAGTGACGCCCACTGGCAATGGCACGACATCAGTCAACGCCAACGGAGAAATCGTCTATACCCCCAACCCATCCTTTTTCGGGACCGATCTTTTTGAATATACCGTTGATGACCTGACGGGCCTCACCTCAAATACTGCGATTGTTATCGTGACCGTCCAGGCCGTGCCGTCGGCGTTGAACGATGTTGGTGTGGTGCAAAAGAATGTCCCGGGTGAGATAGACGTGCTTGCCAACGATAGTGACCCCGATGGATCGCTGGTTCCTGCCACGGTCAACGTCATCACTGCGCCCACGTCGGGTTCAACTGCGATTAATGCAAGTACCGGTGGTGTCATCTACACACCGGCTAGTGGTTTTACCGGACAGGTGTCATTCACTTACGCCGTGCAGGATAATGACGGTCTGACCTCTGACACAGCTTCTGTTACAGTGAAGGTAAATACTCCACCTGTTGCTGCGGACGATTTCCCTTTTACCACCAAGACGGTACCTGTAGAGATGGTACTCCTCGGTAATGACACAGATGGGGATGGAAGCCTGGACCCGGCGGGGATTGTAGCCACATTTGGTCCGTTTAATGGTACCTTGTCTTTCAATACACTCACCGGCGTTGTTACATACACTCCTAACCCGCTGTTTTCGGGCAACGACATTTTCGGATATACTGTCGCCGATAATGATGGTGCCGTCTCTAACGAAGCCAGTGTCACGGTCCGGGTTAACAGCATTCCGGTTGCGAACGCAGACCAGGCGCAGACCAATGAGGATACACCTGTAAACGTGGTGGTTGTGGCCAATGATACGGATACTGATGGGACGATCGTCGATACGACCGTCACGGTCGAAAGTGCACCGGCAAACGGGACAGCTGTAGTTGATTCACAAACCGGTGTGGTAGCCTATACACCGGACCTGCACTATTCCGGTCCGGATTCTTTTACCTACTCGGTTAAAGACAACGACGGTTCGTCAACCGCTCCAGCCACCGTTTCAATCACGGTGAACCCGGTCAATGACGGCCCCATCACGACAAACGATACAACGGCTACCAGCGAGGAAACAGCGGTGACCGTTGCAGTGCTCTCGAATGACGTGGATGTGGACGGAACGATCAACACCACCACCGTAGTAGTGACACGGCAGCCAGGCTCCGGCAGTGCGTCCGTTGACCCGGGGAATGGTGACGTGACCTATACGCCAAATCAAGATTTCGTGGGCTTGGACTCGCTCGATTATCTTGTCCAAGATAATCTGGGGGAGATCTCCAATGTGGCCACGGTATTCATCGATGTTGCCAACATAAACGACCCGCCGCTGGCTGTAAACGATACTGTTTCAGTTCAGGAAGAAACAGCGATCGGCGTCGCAGTGACATCGAATGACTCGGATGTCGACGGCACCGTGGATGTTGCCACGGTCGTCATCGGGAGCCAGCCGGCAAACGGGACCGTCAGTGTCGCCCCGTCCGGCACGGTAACCTACACTTCGGATGTTGATTTCGTGGGTCAAGATACGTTCACGTATTCTGTCAGCGATGATGACGGAGCATCCTCTAACAGCGCCACTGTAGTGGTAAATGTAGCGAATGTGAACGACATACCCGTTGCAGTAAACGACACGGTTACCACCAACGAGGAGTTGGCTGTGGCCGTGCCTGTCGCGCTCAACGACTTTGATGTCGACGGGACGGTGGACGTGACGACGGTGTCAGTTGTTGCTCAACCGACAAATGGTGCAACGAGTTTGAACACCGCAACCGGCGTCATTACTTATACACCGCAACTGAATTTCGTAGGTACTGACACGTTTACCTACAGCGTTCGAGACGACAGCGCAGCGCTGTCTCTCCCAGCTACGGTGCTGATAACCGTCAGCAACTTGAACGATGCGCCAATAGCCCAAAATGATACCGCCACAACCCAGGAGGAGGTAGCGGTAGCAATCGATGTGACGGTCAATGACACGGATATCGATGGGACTGTGGATGCCGCGACTGTGCAGGTGATATCTGGCCCGGCAAATGGGTTGACCTCCGTTAACAGCATTACCGGGGCTGTGACCTACATCCCAAACACAAATTTTGTCGGAACAGACTCCCTGCAATATACGGTAAACGACGATGCCGGAATCACCTCCAATGCAGCTACCGTCGTCGTTACTGTTAGCAACCTGAACGATCCGCCGGTTGCTATCAATGACACCGTCACAGCCGCAGAGGATAACGCCCTAGTCATCAATCCAGCAGCGAACGACACCGACATTGATGGCACGATTGACATCACCTCGGTAGTCTTGCTTTCGCAACCGGGGAATGGAACGGCTGTCCTGAACGGCTCCACAGGTGCTGTCACTTACCAACCAGACCCAGACTTTTTTGGGACTGATTCGTTTACCTACACTGTAAATGACAACAATGCGGCGACCTCAAACCAGGGGACGGTCGTCATCAATGTTGCTAATGTGAATGATCCACCGGTTGCAAAGAATGACACGACGACGACAAATGTCGATGCGTCGGTTGACATTCAGGTCACAGCAAACGACACCGACCTGGACGGATCGATAGACCAAACCTCGGTTCTTGCCGGGTCGAGTGGCAATGGCACGACCTCAATCTTGTCGAGCGGGGCGATCAGATATACTCCGAATACCGGCTTCAATGGCGTCGATTCTTTTGTTTACAGCGTTCGGGACAACGACGGAGCGGTATCAAATACTGCAACGGTGGTTGTTTCGGTGAACTTCGTTCCCATTGCTGTCAACGATACGGTGGTTACGAATGAGGACGTGGCACTGGAGATTGCGGTTACGGCTAATGATAGTGATCCTGATGGCACGCTGGATTTGAGTTCCGTAAATATCGCCACGACACCAATCAACGGGACGGCATCCGTGAACAGTGTGACCGGCGTTGTGACCTATTCGCCGTCGACAAACTTCACGGGAAGCGATTCGTTCAGTTACACAATCCGGGACGATGAGGGGGTTGAGTCCAATCCGGCCACGGTGAGTGTTTTCGTCAACCGCACGCCGATTGCTCTGAACGATGTTGCGACCACCAACGAAGATACTCAGGCACAGATCAACGTGACCGGCAACGATATCGACATCGACGGCACGTTAGACCTGACAAGCGTAACAATCGTGACTGCGCCTCAGAATGGTACCGCAACGGCAGATCCTGTTACCGGAGTTGTGAACTATTTGCCGAGTTCGAATTTTGTGGGGAGTGACACGTTTGTATACCAGGTCAAGGACAACAATGGCGCCAGCACCAATCCTGCAACAGTATCCATAACAATCAGTGGTCTCAACGATCCCCCGGTGGCGGGCGATGACTTCACCAATGCGAATGCCAACACACCGGTAACCATTAACGTAACAGCGAATGATTCGGATGTGGATGGCACGATTGTGCAATCCTCCGTTGTCGTTAGTACAGCACCTCCCAACGGTTCGACATCCGTCAACACCTCGAGCGGTGAAATTACCTATTCACCAAACATCGGTTTCATCGGTACGGATACGTTTAAGTACACCATAAACGACAACAATGGCGCTACTTCAAGCGAGGCGAGCGTCACCGTTGTCGTTACCGGTGACAACGATCCGCCGGTAGCCGTCAACGATGCTGCAAGCCTGACCGAAGACACGCCGGCTAACATCAACGTTTTGGCGAATGATCTCGACTCGGATGGCAACGTCGATCCGACTACCGTCCGTGTCGTCAGCGCTCCGGTAAATGGAGCGGCTACCGTCAACCCGACGACCGGTGTAGTTACCTACACACCTAACCCGAATTTCTCCGGCCTCGATAGCTTGCGCTACGACATGAAGGACAATGAAGGCGCGCAGTCTAACCCGGCCAGAGTTCTGCTTACGGTGAGTGACATAAACGATGTCCCGGTTGCTGTTTCCGACACAGCTATCACCGATGAAGACGTGACAGTAGTCGTGCCGGTGGCGGACAATGATTCAGACTCAGATGGGACACTCGACCTAACTTCTGTCACGGTTGCCCTGGCGCCCCAGCACGGTGCTGCTCAGGTGAATCAGACCACAGGCGCAATTACCTACACACCTGCTGCGAATTTCTTTGGACCGGATAGCCTGCGATATACGATTCGTGATAATGTAGGCGGGATCTCAAATGCGGCCACTGTTTTGCTGACGGTAAACGCTGTCAATGACGCCCCGTTCGCGGTTGCAGACGTTGCGCAAACCAACAGGGAAACTCCTGTCACCATAAACGTGGTCGGAAACGACTCCGACGTCGACGGCAGCATCAATACTTCGAGCGTTTCAGTCACCGCGGCCAGCAACGGCACAACCGCACTGCTGCCGGGCGGAGATGTGGTCTATACTCCAAGTGCCGGCTTCGCGGGATTTGATTCATTCGCGTACACGGTCAAGGATAATCTGGGTGCGAGCTCTAATTCCGCCACTGTTTCAATCACTGTGGTTTCAGCGCCAATCGCTGCTGCAGACACAGCCACCACGACGGAAGACGCTCCTGTGGCTATCAACATCCTCGCCAACGACAACGATCCTGATGGCAACGTAGATCCTACGACAGTGGCCACCGATACGGCACCGAGCTCCGGTGCAATCGCGATCAATCCGGCAACCGGCCAGATCACGTACACACCAACCCAGGACTTTTTCGGAACTGACCAATTTACCTACACGGTTGATGACGATGCCGGCAATACTTCACAACCGGGGCAAGTCACCGTATTTATCACAGACGTGAATGATGCACCGGTGGCTGTCAATGACACAGTCGTCACAGCGGAAGACACACCGCTGGCGATAAACATCTTGTCAAATGATTCCGATTTGGATGGCACTCTGGCGCCATCGTCGGTTTCCGTGTCTAACGGTCCCGGCAATGGCACCGTTTCAGTCAACACAAGTACTGGCGTGGTCACTTACACGCCAACTCTCAATTTCAATGGCCTGGACTCTTTTGAGTATACAGTGATCGACGATGACGCGGCAGCTTCCAACAATGCAAAAGTCACAATCACCGTGACCGAGCAAAACGACCTTCCGGTGGCGGTTAATGATACGGCCGTTACGAATGAAGAAGTGCCGGTCACAGTGGCTGTGCTCGACAACGACAGCGACAGCGACGGCACGGTCGATTCAACATCGGTTACCGTGGTCAGTGTTCCGGCTAACGGCAACGCGGTGGTCAACAGCTCCGGCAAGATTACGTACACACCGAACTTAGACTTCTTTGGCTCAGATAGTCTGAAGTACACCTTTAAGGACAACCAGGGGGCAAGTTCAAATCCGGCTAAGGTTCTCTTCACCATCAACGACATCATCGATATCCCGGTTGCGGTGAACGATACAGTGGTGACTTCCGAGGACACACCGATAAACATAGCCGTTTCCGACAATGACAGCGATGGCGATGGCAACCTCGACCTGACGACCGTGCGCATTGTGAGTGGGCCGAGCCAGGGCACAGCTTCTGCCAATGCTACGACCGGGGTGGTAACTTACTCACCTAACCCGGATTTTAACGGCAGCGATAGTTTCGATTACACGATCAAAGATGACGATGGCAACACGTCGAACATTGCAACAGTGCTTCTTACGATCACCGAAGCAAATGACTTTCCGATTGCAGTCAATGATACGGTTATCACAGATGAAGATGTGGCTATTTCTATCGATGTAATTGCCAATGACAGCGATTCCGACGGCACACTGGACCCAACCAGCGTGGTGATCGCCTCCAGTCCTGATTCAGGCGCAGTGGCTGTCAACAGCAGCACTGGTGCAGTCACGTACACACCGAACGCTAATTTTTCAGGCGTGGACAGCCTGCGCTATCTGGTCAAAGACAATATCGGGGCAGCGTCCATGCAAGCACTGGTTCTGATTACAGTGACTGCTGTCAACGACCCGCCGGTGGCACTCAATGATACGGTGACCACGAGCGAAGAGACACCGCTGTCCTTCTCAGTACTTACGAATGACACTGACCTGGATGGTACGGTAGACGCGACAACGGTTGCAGCCATCTTTGGCCCACTGAGTGGCGCCGTCACGATAGACCCCACGACCGGCATTGTCACTTATACGCCAACACTGAATTTCAGTGGCCGGGATACATTGGCCTACACTGTGAAAGACAATGATGGGGGATTGTCAAATACCGGTGAAGTCGTCATCAACGTAACCGAACAAAACGATGCTCCGGTCGCCGTAAATGACACACGAACGACAGGTGAAGAGACTCCGATAGTAGTTGATGTCTTAACGAATGACAGCGATTCGGACGGCGTTATCGATGTGACTTCAGTAGTCATCGCGAAGAGTCCTGAGCACGGAAGTGCAACCGTGGACGGAGCAACTGGTGAGATTACCTACGTACCTGCCCTTGACTTTTCCGGGCTCGATAGTCTACTGTACTCGGTTAAGGATGACCTGGGTGCGAATTCAAACACCGCACGGGTCACGTTGAATGTCACCGAGATCAACGACGCCCCGGTTGCAGTCAACGATACAATCAGTACGCCGGAGGATAATGGCACCGATGTCCATGTAGCGGACAACGACAGCGATGTTGATGGTACATTGGACCTCAGTACCGTTACAGTGCTTGCAGGTCCTTTCAATGGCACGGCTTCTGTAAGCCCGGCCACAGGGGTAATCATTTACACACCGGCTGCGAATTTCAGTGGTCAGGACAGTCTCGACTACTCCATCAAGGACGATGCTGGAGCAGTATCCAATACTGCGCGTGTTTTCCTGACCGTCTCAGGCGAAAACGATCCGCCAGTTGCGGCCAATGATCATGTTAGTACAGATGAGGACAACTCTATTGTCATCGACTTGTTGGCGAATGACAGCGATGCGGATGGCACGCTTGATGCGACCAGCGTGATTGTGCAAACAACGCCGCTGAATGGTACGGTGTCCATCGATCCGGCCAGTGGTGCGGGTACCTACACACCAAATCCGAACTTTTTCGGTCCAGACAGTTTCAATTATACTGTTGATGATGACCTGGGTGTGGTTTCAAATCCGGCGGGATGGGTCTTCATTACCATAAACGACGTCAACGATCCGCCGGTGGCGACGAATGATGCGGCCTCCGTGTTGGTTGGAAGTTCTGTCGAAATCGACGTGACTGCTAACGACAGCGACCCGGACGGCACCATCAACCCGGCAACAGTCGCCATCGATACCGCGCCGCTCAACGGAACAGTTTCGGTCAATAACGTGACGGGCACGGTGCTCTATACTCCGGGCGCAGGATTTCAAGGTGTGGACACATTCACATACTTTGTTGGTGACGACGACGGCGGCCCTTCAAATGTGGCTACAGTGGCCATCAGCGTAAGTCAGCCTTCGGTCTTCACATTTGAGGCTACGGACGATGCGCAAGTAAAGGTAAGTGAACCCTTGAAAAATTACGGTCTGAAGGGTACGGCCAAGGTGGAGCTGAACAAGTTCCAGTCTTACTACAAATTCACCTTAAGTGGTATCACCGGCAGTGTTCAAAGCGCCGTATTGCGCCTCCGCGTTGCTGACGGCACCAATGACGGCAGCGTGTCAGGCGGCTCTGTGATACTCACTTCCAACAATCATTCCGGCACTTCCACAGCATGGGTTGAAGAAATACTCAATGGCGGAAATGCTCCTGTTGAAGTCGGTGGAGCTATCACCACGCTTGGTCCTGTTCAAGCGAATCAACTCGTCGAGTTTGACGTGACCAGCGCTATCAGCGGTGATGGCACGTTTAGTTTTTGCATAAGAAGCATCAGCGGTGATCAAGCTAAGTACTTTACCAAAGAGGGCACCGCTCCGGAGAAGCCAAGCCTGATAATTCAAACCGATGCGGGGGCGAGCAACGTACCTCCTGTGGCCCTTAATGATGGCAGCAGCACCCAGCAGGGTACGCCGGTCGCGATAGATGTTTCAGCCAACGATTCTGATAGCGACGGGATTCTGGACCTGGGGACAGTCGCGATCATCTCAGGCCCGGGAAACGGCACGACGGCTGTCAATGGTATTACCGGAGTGGTTACCTATACTCCGAATGCCGGTTTTACGGGCACCGATGCTTTCTCATACACAATAAAGGACTTTGGCGGGGCTACCTCCAACTCTGCAACGGTGACGATTAATGTGCTCGCCGGTAATGTGGCGCCGGTGGCTGCCAACGACGCGAGCAGCACAACCCAGGGCATTGCCGTCGGAATAGATGTGACTGGCAATGACAGCGACAGCGATGGTACGCTCAATCTGACGACGGTGGCGATAATCACTGGACCTGGCAACGGAGCCACGGCTATAGATGGTGTGACAGGCGTAGTCACCTACACGCCGACCGCCGGTTTCAGCGGGAATGACAGTTTCACGTACACAGTACAAGACAACGATGGGGCTGCGTCGAATACGGCGACGGTCACGGTGACCGTCGGTAGCGGTAATGTCGCTCCGGTGGCGGTTGATGACAATGCGGGCACGATAGAGAGTACAGCATTGGCTATCGACGTGACCGGCAATGACTCTGACAGCGATGGTACGCTCAATCTCACAACGGTGTCGGTAACTACCGGACCTGTGAACGGCGTCACGACAATAGATGGCGTGACAGGTGTGGTCACCTACACACCGAGCGCCGGTTTCAGCGGGAATGACAGCTTCACCTACACGGTGCAGGACAACGAAGGCGCTACTTCCAATACGGCGACGGTTACGGTGACGGTGACGGCAAGTGGAGGTGGCAGCGAGACTGTAGCCTTTCTCTCGAGCGATGATGGGCAAGTCAAGCTGGCCGAACCGTTTAGTAACTACGGTTCAAAGGGGAGCTCGAAGGTAGAGCAAAGCAAATTCAGCTCGTACTATAAATTTACAGTTAGCGGCCTGACGGGTGCGGTTCAGAGTGCGACGTTACGCTTGCAGGTTACCGACGGTGGGACCGACGGTAGTGACAATGGC
>JAJDAD010000014.1 GCA_029262055.1 Candidatus Zhuqueibacterota bacterium | reverse complement strand
CACCTATTCTCTTTGTAAAAATGCACGGTTCTTGAGCGAGTTCGTAGAAAAAGCGTGCAACTCGGTGGCTAAAAATACGAAGATACTACAACTTAATCAATTGTTTATACATGCTTTATGATAGTTTTTCAGTATGCCCTAGGATAGAGGCAGTTTACCGTTCCTGACGCTCTGACCTTGGCTTAGCTTTGGCCACGCACGACCAGCCCGTTGTCCAAATTCACCTCGAACGGACTCGTCAATTTGTTGGCTTTCACGACGCTGTATTTCATTTTCCGGCGATACTGGAAGTACCCATACTTCCGATTAGTCGCTTCATAGATTCCCGGTTGTACGTCTCCGTGATTCTTCAGCCTCCCGCACCCGCCAAAGTCCCTCTCTCTGCAGGATTGGATAGTTCTTTACAAACCAATAGCACTATTTGAAATCCAACCAACACAGAATTAGTATGTAAATCTCATTGGCTCAGGTGGAACTTGGAGTTTTTCTTCGCTCACTTTCAAGCGAATCTGAAAAACAACCAGAACGGCCATTAGTATCGATAAGGCGATCATAATAATTGAGAGTATTGTGGTGCTTCGGTTGAACCTATTAATCGCGATATTTAAGTTAATCAAGTTGTTGTTATTTATTACCAGTAACTCACTTTTGACTCTGTCGGACAGAGTAGGCTCTAAGGGACCCGATGTCCATCCCCTCTGTCTTTGCCTCTCAATCAGTTTTTCCAGTTCCTTATATTCTTTGATGTGTTTTATGATATCTGGGTCAGTAGAGGCCCATCCTTCATTGGAAAAATTCATTTCCCAGACAAGAAAACAGGCAAAACCCGTACAAAGGATCATCAAAATAATCGAGGCTAATAGGTAAGACTCAGGGGTAGTTGATATTTTCTGAGGTTTCATTAATATTTTTGGATTTAAAATGGGCGGGACCCGTCAAGCATCATCGCGTAGATCCTGTAGCCCAAAGTTGCGCGAGATTGGTAATCATATCTCACGGCCCAAACACCAAGAAAGGCAGTCGGCAATTTGCGCCCGACATGGAACCCTTGCGAATCTCGCGGTCGGCATGAGCTGGAAGGGTTCCAGGCAATACGGTGAACAATAAAGCACCCGATAAAAGCGGAGTGTATTTTGAATAAAAGATTCAGTCGCGACAAAGTCAACCTGTTTCCATCTATAGGTTCCTAAGCGTCTGGCAAAACTCAGTCCGCCGGTGCAGTTCCAAGAGATTTACATGCTGGAAAGGGCAGCAAGAAGGGCTGTGATCGTTTCTCAGGTAGGTGTTGGAGGTGATGGGGTAGCAAGCAAGAAGAAAGGCCCGGATCCGCCCACAGAGAGCCGAGCATTATTGGAATATAATATATATTATGTAAACACGAGTAGCTAATTGGAGAAGGTCTTACAACTTTTAGTCGGGGCGCCCGGATTCGAACCGGGGACCTCCACGTCCCGAACGTGGCGCGCTAGCCGGACTGCGCTACGCCCCGCAATGACTATCCCAGAATGTACCTGACCAACAAGAACCCAGTAATTAACAATAATAGAAACAAAGTCGCAAGCAAATTAAAGTACTTATCAATAAAAGTTTTGATGGTTGGTCCGAACTTCCAGATAAGCGCCCCAACAGCGAAGAATCTTACTGACCTTCCTATGACGGACGCTAAGACAAATTGCCCAAAGTTAAACTCAAAGAAGCCTGATGAAATTGTAAAAACCTTATAGGGAATCGGCGTTATGGCCGCGATTAAAACACCCCAAAAGCCAAGCTGGTCATACTGGGCCTTAATGTTATTCATCAGGTCGTGCGCATTGTAAAACCCGATTATTGGTTTCCCTACAACATCGTATCCAAATAGCCCGATGCCATAGCCCAGGATTCCACCCGCGAGCGACCCCAGAGTACAAATCAGCGCATAACGAAATGCTTTGGCCGGTATTGAAAGAGCCAGAGCGATCAATAGAACATCTGGCGGAACCGGAAAAAAGGACGATTCCGCAAAAGAAACACTAAACAGGGCCACCTGGCCGTAAGGGGTCTCAGCCCAGTGCATGACCCAGTCATAGAGCCTGCGAATGATATTTTTGCCTTCCTTGCCTCTGTCTTTGATACCACCGTCGGTAGCGGTCGTTGCCATTAGCTCTTTCTCCAAAAATAACTGTTTACATACATTCTTATGAAACGGAATACATCCTGCAGTTTCATCGCACTGTCGGCGTCCCCTGGGTATTTGGTTTGAACCGGAACAAAGCCTATTCTATATCCTGCCTGCCCAAACTTAATCAATAGCTCAGATTCGAAATCGAAGCGCGTGCACTGTGGGCTGACGCCTGAGATCGCCTCCCGCGTGATGAGTCGAAACCCCGACTGACTGTCGTCGAGTTTCTGCCCGATACGCAGCGAAAGTAGTCTTGAAGTCATCACGTTGCTAAGGACACGATGAGCCGGCATCTTTTGCAAGTTATCCATTCGGCTCCCGATGACTACATCATAGTTTCCGCTTGCCATGGCGGCAATCAATTTAGGAGCATCCGCAGGATCATGCTGTCCATCTGCGTCTAGAGTCAGGATGAGCTCTCCGCCTTGTTCGAGCGCGGCCTGAAAACCGGTCCACAGAGCGGCGCCCTTACCTTGATTGCCCGAGTGGCGCAAATAAGTGGCCCCTAACGCTTCGACGGGTTGACGAAATTCAATCTCGGAGCCATCGTCCACAACGATTATCTTGTCGTCGGGGAGATGCATCCTAAGCCCTTCAAGAACTTCTTCAATTGTGTCGGAGGCGTTAAAGGCGGGAATCACTGAAGCTATTTTTTTCTTACTCATCGCGAAAAGACGAGCAGACGTTTTCCTGTTCTTTTCTTTGAACAAAAACAAGGGTCCCGTGCGAGGCACGTAGGTTACGCCGCATACTGGCGTTGTGAATGAGACCTGCCATGAGTTCCTTGTCAGTCCCTGTTTCGCCGGTGGACAGAATGGATGTATCAGTCGATCCTTCTGCGTTTGCCTTCATACATCGACCTGGATTCTGCAAACCATTAAGTTAGAAAGTTTTTGGCTGATGGCAAGTCCTAATCCGGCACCTCAACGACACCACATTGTCCGTAAGTGACGCAGAAAAAGACATCCCCGTTTTGCTTGAAACCGGGAATTCCGATCATCCGCTGCACATCTCCCACAGATGTGGCCAGATTGACCGCTTTACTCATTTCCTTCACCATCACCAGGCGCAGGGACAAAGGTAGCATTCTAATTTGTTATCTACAAATGATCAAAGAACGCTGCACAATCCTTATACCGCTGCCGTTGGGTGACCCAATGTCACCCTGTACCTCAACGGCAGGTCGGTCGGTTGACCTTACCATGGGTATTCCATATCTTCTCCAGACAGTACATCAGTGGGGAACCAGCAAAAATTCCCATTTCACGAAAGTAAGGAGGATCAGATGCAAGAAGTTGTCTACACGTCAAAGGTCACCATAGAGCGCGTTACCGGGCCACTGCGGTTTGCCTATTTGCCCGCCGAGTCGAAAGCGGTCCCTTTCGGCGTTCACGGTGAGATAGCTGCGCACTACGGTGTCGACCCGGACGCGAGTGAGCCGCATGCCACAACCATCGACTATGTGATTGCGGCCGCGGGTGGCTGACTGACCGGGACCTTCGGAGGTGCGCTGGAAGCGCGCAAGATTGACGCCGGTCAGAAGAAATTATGGTCAGAGGTACGCGGAGAGATTGAACTAGAGGACAAAGTTCTGGTGATAAAGCGTATCCATGTTACCTACTATCTTGCGGTGCCGAGCGATGCACGGCCAGTCGTAGATCGGGTTCATGACCTGCACGCGAAATTTTGCCCGGTCTACCGCTCGCTTTACAAAGGAATTGATATCACCACTGAATACCGTATAGAGCCGGTGCGGACCGATCTGTGATTCGAACCTACGGGGTTTGAAAAACCGGCCTTGCTTTCCGGAAGTCAAGATGGTCACCAGGCTGTCAGGGTGTTTTCTGGGTGCCGGATGCCATGCCGGCGCTTCCCCTGCCTGCTATTTTCAGTTGAAGTTCGGTGGCTGTTTTTCAAATAAGCAACAATCGGGTGGCATATCAGATGACAAATGACTATCATGGCGATTCCAGGATTTCAGCCAGTAATTCCGCAACCATGAAAGAAGTTCAGTTTGCAAAACAGAGAAAACCTAAAAGCATACGCTGCATTTGCCTCCGTCAGCTTTTTCTGGGGCACAACCTACCTCGCAATCCGAATCGGAGTTGAGGTTCTTCCTCCCTTTTTCTTTGCGGGATCCCGATTTCTGATTTCAGGCTTAATCCTGGCCACCTTCATGAAAATGCGGGGAACGCCGCTGCCTGACAAAGCAGATTGCCGCACCCTTGCTATCGTCGGACTGCTCCTGCTGGGTGCGGCGAACGGCGCCGTGGTTTGGGCCGAGCAGTTCGTTGCCAGTGGTTTGGCTGCGCTGATAGTCGCAACTCTACCCTTCTGGATGGTAGGCATTGAAGCAGCCCTGCCGAATGGGGAACGTCTCACTGCCAAGAAAATACTCGGAATCATTACCGGGTTCCTCGGGCTCCTCATTTTGCTGTGGCCCGAACTTCAGGGAAGCATGGAGGATTCCTTTCTGAAGGGCATTCTCGCTCTCAGCATCGCACCGCTGGCGTGGGGCTCAGGCTCAGTATATGCCAAACGGCACAAGGTCAAGACACCCCCCTTGATGTCGGCCGGCGTGCAAATGCTAATCGCAGGGTCAGTGCTGTGTATTGTTGCCCTCATGAGTGGAGAACTGGGCCGTGTGGTATTCACCACCCAGGGAGTCGCGTCCATGGTTTACCTGGTGATATTTGGGTCGATCATTGGGTACGGATCCTTCATTTACGCGCTTGAAAAACTGCCGTCCTCCCTGGTCTCGACTTATGCTTACCTGAATCCGGTGGTCGCTGTTTTTCTGGGCTGGCTTGTGCTGGACGAGCGTCTGGACATGTATATGGTGTTTGCCATTGCAGTGATTCTTTCTGGTGTTTTTCTGGTAAAGCAATCAGTCGTGCGACCTCAGGTGTCCGCAAATTCTCGCGCCACAACTGAAGTGATGCAGCCTGTCAAAGAAAAAACCGCGCCTGGCAAATAACACAGCGGTGACGCGATCCCGGGCATTTATTGTACGGTCAAGGTCAGCAGAAACGCGGCAGTATCTCCGTTCAGACTCGGACTGACGTCGATGATGTGCTCACCGTCCGCTTCCTGGATGCTCCTCTTGAAGAAGTCCAGTTTTTTCCAGGCAAACTCTGCGCCGATGCCAAAGTGCCTGGAAAAGAAATAGTCGGCGCCGAGGCTGAGCGTAATGCCCGTCCCGATGAGGGATTCTTCGGTCTGGTCCTCCTCTAAGACGTATACCCCTACCCCGACCTTGCCAAATGGCTGGAATCTGGACTTGATTTCGAATTTGTGCTGGAGGCTGAGTTCGGCGCCCCCAAAGTTCATGATTTCATTGTCGCCGATGGTGCTGCGATGCTCCGAGCCAAGCACGGTTGCCCACAAGGTAAAGCGCTGTGAGAATCCGTAGCCCAGGCTGAGGGCACCGCCTTCCCCCTCGTTCAAGTTGCGCTCGGAAATCATTTCAGTCGACACTGTACTGATAGCTGCTTTCAAACCCGTGTGCGAGAAACGGGTGGGCTTCCCCTCTTCCTGTGCGGAAAGAACTGACACAAACAGCAGGGCAAAGAGTTGCCAGAAAATTGACGAGCATTTCCATTTTGTTGACATTGCGACCTCCCAAATTGACTCGATAGTGATCTTGCATTGCATTCTCTCACACCGGGTCATTCAATCCCCGTGCCAGAAACAGGCGATTGCGATAATGTATTGTGTTAACAGTAGTTATGCTGTCACGTGAGGGGCAATAGTGCATGGTGAGACAGCAACACCTGTTGTCGTGGCGCTACTGCAACGACTAAGACAACGATTACGAAAAGGGAATCCAAGGTTTTACATCGACAGCCCTGTCACACAAAGTGCCCCACGCGGGACAGTTGCAGTTGAACTAACCCTTGAATAAACAGTAGAGAGTCAGATTGGTATGAAGTTTGTCGTTCGATTTCACGAGCAATCGCAAAATGTCAGTAGGGATTTTAAGCTGAGCCACGAAGATGTCGTTCTACAGAAGCAACTCAAGGTATGAAGGTCTCTCTTCCCATCAGGACTTTCAGGTGGTGGTCGAGGTCAGGATCAATGATGTCCGCAGAACTGAAATTCAGACGCTTTCGAGTCTATTGCAAAGTGCGGGACGCAGGGAGTGCTATGACAAGCGCCTGGTCAATGCCAGCGGAATGCGGCTGGACTTCATCATAACCATTAAGAAGGGGGAGCTGGAAGGACTAAAAAGCGCTTTACGAGTGGCGCTGCGAATTGTGGCAGCTGACCGGATAGATATTGTGGTTTAACTCATTTTTGCAGTTCATCAACGATGAATGTGACGGTGGCGCCACCGCCCGCCGTGACATTCGCCAGTGACGAGGTGGACAAGCGGGTAAGACAACCACCCATGTTTATGCCAAATAAATACGGGTCCAGGTCGACCAGTAGATTGTCGTACTTTAGACCCCCATCGTAGTATGGAAACTGCTCCCAGGCCAGTGGCACCTTTTCCTGCACCACCGAGACCTGCTCGAGGGCGCCGGTAAGCGCAGCGTCCCATTGTTCCTGCGACACTTCCGAGCCAATCACCACTCCCCTGCCGCCATAATCGTCGTTCGGTTTAATGACCAGATCAGCTTTTGTGCGACCCGTAAACTCCACCAAATCGATCTGCTTGCCATGAAAGTCCGTTTTGCAGTCACGCAAGACCCGCGTCCAGGGGATCACTTCGTCGATCACCTGCCTTTCGCTTGCACTGAAATAGCCGGCATTTCTCGTGTCTGATAAGATCGCAAAGACCGACTTTTTGTGGACAATTTTGGTTCTCAGAGAATTGATCATGCAGACACGCTGGTCCGCATACGCCTGCAACATTGGCTGTACTTCATCCAACTTCTCCACAAACTCCTGAATCAGAACGCGGCGATAGAGCAAATCTATCTCAAAGTCCCCTTTAACCAGGCGGCCATTGCGATACTCCAATTCGCGCGGGTCGGCGATGATGGTCCGCAGACCATGAAACTCAAAATACTGTTTGAGGAGGGCAAACTCATTGTAGGTCGGCACCCCTTCCCAGTCGACAATGGCTATGTTGGGCACGACCCGGTTACTTTTTACGCCAGACCAGCTCATGTATGTAACCAGCATGGCATGCAGCAGCACTTCGCGCAGGTGAAATGGCTCTACTTTGTACCTTTTGCTGAACTGATGCATGACCGGCAGGTCGAAGTAGATCTGGTTCATAATGTCCGTGTAGGCCATGCCCGCCGGGCTTTCTGCGTTCAACTCGACAAAATTCAGGCCTGATTCGCTCCAGAAGGAATCCCAGCGCGACGTCACGCAGATCCGGTCAAAGCCCGGGTCGATGGCTGCCAGCTCTCTCTCCCGATCGGTCAAGGCTATGTCAGCCCGCACGTCGCTGTTCTCGAAATAGGCGTTCTTGACCTTAACGACAACGTTGCGCAAGACCGTACAGACCTGGCGGATGTACTGCATTTGGGCAACGGTCAAGAATTTTGGGCGCAAATAGCGGGTTAGCAGCCGGCCGCCGTAACTTGCTTTTTGCAGAGTAAGATCCGCAAGGAATTTGTCTTTCATGTCCTCGAGTTCACCGGCGTCCATCGACTCGAGAAGGGAATGAAAGTGCTCGACAGCGCGCAGACTCACTGTGTTTTCGCTCCGGCCGTCTTGCTGGTCCTGGATAGAGTTCTAGGCTTGAGGTACGTGGCCCAATGGTACTTCTTGATGACGTCTGGTTTGCGCAGAGCGCAGTCGATCAAATAATCGGCGGTTGTCTCAACGATCCACTCAAAATTGGCCGGCGTCACGGAATTGTAGTCTGCGTCGGGAGCAGGATTGAGATAATCGATGGCATAAGGCACGCCGTCACGGATGGCAAATTCGACCGTGTTTAAATCATAACCAAGCGCCTTGCATATTTTGAGGATGTCGCCTTCCATGCGTTTTTTCAGCTTGGCAGAGATGGGCGGCGGGTCGGTCAGGTAACATTGTCCGAATGGCAGACGCGGGTCGTAGGCCATGATATGGGTATGTTTTTGACCGACGCAATAGCAACGATAGTATTCCTCGAACTCTATATTCTCCTGCAGGACCATGCAGGTCGTGCCGGTCTGATTGTATTTGTAGAAGAAGTCATCGGGCGAGTGGACTTTGTAGACCATCTTCCAGCCGCCGCCGGAATGGGGTTTTAAGAATGCCGGCAGGCCTACATATTCAAAAACCTCATCCCAATTCAAGGGATACATCAAGTTTCGCATTGAATCGGTCGTAGTGCCTTCGGGATGGGTGTTTTGTGGCAACACGACGGTCTTGGGTATTGCGATGCCCATCTTGTTGGCGAGAGCGTAATTGAAATACTTGTCATCCGCGCTCCACCAAAAGGGATTATTGATGACCATCGTCCCGTGCAGAACGGCGTTTTTGAGGTATGTGCGGTAGTAGTCAATGTCTTGGGAAATACGATCCAGGATAACGTCATACGGCGGGCCGGCATCCATACGGGTCGCTCCCAGAACAACGAACTCAGCGCTAATGTCCTGTTTTTGCCTCTTCGCTTTTTCATTGATCCTGCCAATCAAAGCGTTAGGAAATGAATTTTCTTGTCCTCTGAGGATTCCTATCTTCATGCTAACCTGCCCTCCAGATATAGCTGGTCATCTTGGATTATTATTGGGTGGGGAAGTGCTTCCGCGTGGAAGACTTAGACTCAATATAGGAGTTTCTGCAAGAAAGTAAAGAAAAACATCGGCTCACAAACCACTGAATTTCGCTTTTGCAGTTGCAGGCGGAAGCTGAAAATGTTACATTCATGTCATTCCTACCCCACCGCATAATCCGGAGATACCATGGCAATCGAGCACAAAACAGTCTTATGTCTGGCCAGCTTCTTCAAAGGCGAACGATTTATGCAGGAAATAAAAAGGCTTGGCGGTTCTGTGATCCTGCTCACAGCCGAGCACTTGCTGCAGGAAAATTGGCCCAGAGCTGCGATTGACGAAGTTCACGCCTTGCCGGACCTCTTCGATATTCACAGTGTCGTCAAGGGCGTGAGTTATTTGGCCCGTACGCGCACCTTCGATACCATCGTTGCTCTGGACGATTTTGATGTGGAGACGGCAGCCAGACTGCGCGAACATCTGCGCGTACCCGGGATGGGCGAATCGACAGCCAGATATTTCCGGGACAAGCTAGCGATGCGCGTGCAGGCTCGTGACACGGGCATCCTGGCACCCAGGTTTGTGCACGTTCTAAATCACAACCTGGTTAATGAATTCATCTCGAAAATCCCAAGTCCGTGGGTGCTTAAGCCCCGGTCGCAAGCCTCCGCCGTCGGGATCAGAAAGCTTCACTCCCAGGATGAGCTTTGGCAGGCAATCGAAACGCTGGGTGACAGGCAATCATCTTATCTCCTCGAGGAGTTCGTGCCCGGTGACGTTTACCACGTTGACTCCGTAGTCAACAACAGCGACGTGCTGTTTTCCTCTATGAGCAAATATGAAGCGCCCCCTTTGACTGTGGTTCAGGAGGGTGGCATTTTTTGTACGCGCACAATTTCAGCCACGAGCCGGGAAGCGAAAGCACTGGAAGTTCACAACAGAAAACTGATCAGTAGTTTCCGATTGGTGCGTGGGGTCACTCACTCGGAGTTTATCCGGAGTGACCAGGACAACAAATTCCATTTTTTGGAAACTGCCGCGCGGGTAGGTGGCGCTCACATTGCGGAGTTGGTTGAAGCGGCGACCGGGATTAACCTCTGGCAGGAGTGGGCCAACCTGGAGATGTCACGCAAGGGAACGGAATACTCTCTACCGCCCGCCGGAAAAGGCTGCGCCGGGCTGGTTCTGACACTCGCCCGTCAGAAGCAGCCTGACACAGCGCAATACGAATATCCCGAAATCTGCTGGCGTCTTAATAAGGGGCACCACGTAGGCTTTGTGGTCAAGTCGCGGAGCTTGAAACGTGTGCGCGAATTAACGGATGAACTGATGCAAAGGTTCCTGCTCGATTTTCATGCCCGCATGCCCGCTGCAGAAAGAGCAACGTACTGACAACAAGACGGTCATTCGTTCTGGCACATTGTTCAAAGCGCAACTTCATCCGCCCTGTTTTCAGTTTCGGCCACGACGTAGACCTCTTCGCTTTCACCGGAATCAGGCAGGTCTTCCGGCGTCTGCAGCAGCTCGTTAATCCAATCGTCGTACAATTTTTTGATTTCAGCCTTGAGGCCGCAGTAGTCGGTGTTTCTCACAACGTAAACGTCTGAGTTGGTGAAACAGTACTCCTCGTATGCCACCGGATTGGGCACCATGGCCAAAATCTTTGTGCCACGAGTAAGCAGTTCAAAAAATCGCTCAGGAACGTAGCCGTTCCATGCCCCTCTCTGTACAAACAGTGTGACATTGCCGAACCGGATCGAGGGCGTCTCCAGGTCCTTTGAGGTTCTCTTGCGCGAATGACCACGTTCGCTAACATCTATTCCCTGGCGCCTTAACTCGTCCAGAGTATCCGGCCGCAACAACTCGCAGGCCAGTTCGATTTTGATGTCATCTATCGGGATGGCCCGCTCAGCAACCAATTCAGCGATCGCCTTGAGTGATGACTCCAGGAAACCGTTTGAGTAGAATTCATCGAAGTGAGTTATCTTCAGCTGCCTGGTTTGAAATTTCTCTGAACAGGACACTAGCTCCTCCAAGAGATCACTGTCATTTTAGGAAACTTCTCAATTTACCGTGTTTTTCCCCAGATAATCTTCAATGACGCCGCGCAGCTCCATGTCGGGGTCGTTCAACAGCAAACGCTCGAATTCCGCACGCGCCTCACTTTCATAGCCCGCCTGATTGTAGCTAAGGGCCACCATCAGATCGCTTAGGTCGGTTCCGGCATTTTCTGTCTTGAGAGCCGATGCCCGGGCGAAGCATGCTGCTGCCTCATCAAAATCACTCATGTAGTAATGACTTTCGCCTAACCAGTACCACCAACGCGGGACAAGCCAGTGTGAAGGCGAGCTACTCAGCAGGGTCCTGAGCGTGTTCACTGCGTTGCCGTAATGCGCTTCGCGGAACAAGACCAGCGCGTTCCGAAAATAGACAATTTCAGATGCACGGTCGGCTTCGGGCTGCCACGTTCCCTTATCTGCTTCAAGCTCTGTCTGGTGTACCAGGTGGGCGACCTGCTTGCCGAGACGACTTATCTTTATCTGCAAAAGCTTGATTTCCATTTCCCGCTGGGTTATGGAAAGGATGAGCTGATTCTTCTTGAAGGTCAACATGGTGTGCTCTTCGGTCGGCGGCTCCGCCTGAGTGGTATCGACTTGCACAAGCGCATCGTCCGCCTCGCTCTGGTGCATTCCCCAGTCATATACCGGGGTATGCATCGTTCCAGGATTACCGCCGAGATAAAAATTAACGCCAAAACTGACTTTCGCGAACATGTCACGGCCATTCGGTCTATTGCTGCCGTCGAAATCGTCTCCCGACGTATAGCGATAGTCACCAGTTAGGTTGAGACCTAGCCTGGGCGTCAGGAAAAACTCTGCGCCTACACCGGCCCCGACATACGCATCCCAATAGCGATCGTATTCACCGGTCTGAAAATTGAGCACACCTAACCCAATGTACAGCAAAGGATTAAGCCGCTTGCTGCTAAGCAATCGCAGGCCAATCTTTGTGCCAATATTGAGCATCTCCGTATCCCAATTCCTTCTGGCCAGAGGAGTGCGAAGCTCACCATAGGCAAAATCAGTTTCGATAAACCCGGAAGATTGAAAGTTGTAACGTATGTTGAAGGGAGCACCGCCGAACTCCACTGTCCCGATTCTGGCGTCGCCGAATAGTTTCTGGCCGTTCACTCTGAATCCAATTCCGAGGTCGCCACCGGCTGCACCGGCTTCAAAGGTGTCGAACCCAATAAGCGCAGCGGCAAACACGCCAAGCCAAATTGTCTTCATTTTGTCACCTATCTTTACTCGTATGGACTATTGTGTCTCGGATATCGACATGGATGGCGTCGAGCTTCATCTGTAAAAGGTATATTTACAATTATTTAACCAAAATCGAACTTCTGGACCTACAGCACTGCGGGCTTCACAATGAGCATCGCCATTGTCGGAGTTTTGAGGGTGAATCAAGTGGAAGAGGAGCTCAGGTTTGGCGTGGTTTGCTCTCGGAGCAGGTAGTCGCATGGTGCACGACCTGGCGCCTGAGTTGAGGCTTCAAGTAAAACTTGCCGGACGGTCGATTAGAAAATGCGTCTCATACCGGCCTTCCCGGCTTCACCTGATTCAGGTGAGAAGCTGCCGTCCAAAACGACGGCAGCATGGTCGACCAGTAAATGTGCTTGTTTTATAGCCGAAATCGGGTTAGATTAAGGCGAGAAGTATGATAAGAGTCAGCGAAAACATCTTACTCCAGGACAGCGAAGTCCAGTATCAGTTTGTGCGCGCGTCCGGACCGGGCGGACAGAACGTGAACAAAGTGGCGAGCGCCGCGCAATTGCGCTTTGATGTCGCGCACAGCCCCTCGCTTACGCCGGCAATCAAGCAACGTTTGCAGAAGTTAGCCGGGCGGCGTTTAAGTTCGGAGGGCATTCTGATAATAGCCGCCAGGCGCTACCGGTCGCAGGAAATGAACAGAAGTGATGCGCTGCAACGACTGCTCGACCTTATTCGGAAAGCTGAAGTTGAACCCAAGGTTCGAAAAAAGAAGACCATCAGCCAGGCAGCAAAACGGAAGCGGCTGGCCGAAAAACGGCGGCGCAGCGAAAAGAAGCGTGCGCGGCAAGACAGCTCGTCGTTTTCTGACACCGAGTGAACAGTACTGATACCATCGGATAAATCAGGTGGCGAATGCCTCCATAGCTGTAGCCAATTCGATGTCGTAAGTAGTAATCCCACCCAGATCGTGCGTACAGAGATCTACCGTCACTTTGTTGTAAACATTGCACCACTCCGGGTGGTGGTTCATCGTTTCTGCGCTGAGCGCCACTCTGGTCATGAATGCGAAGGCTGCTTTGAAGTCAGAGAACTCGAAACACTTGTGCAATTTGTCATTTTGAACGGCCCACCCTGGCAAGCCCTCTAGTTCGGTCCGAACTTGCTCCGATGTCAATTTCAACGCGTCAGGCATGCCACCTCCTGGTAAACGGTTGCTACCAAAACTAAAAAAGGCTCAAAGAGGGAAACTCTTTTCGCCTTTATTGTGAGACTTCAGTAGCGGTGCAGGGACTCGAACCCCGGACTCGCGGATTATGATTCCGCTGCTCTAGCCAACTGAGCTACACCGCCGGTTGAGTGAATCATGAACGTTCTAAAATACACGATTTTTTCAGAAAATCAAGAAGTTTCGATTACGGCAAGGGGAAATGGTGTTTCCTGAGAACCGCGCTTCATTTTGACCAGTGCCACCGCCAGTCGCACCAGGAATCCTGCAAAGACTTGACATTGAATACCATATTCTCTATGATATTGCTGGCCCCAGACGATCATTCTCACCGCCAGACAATCACGGTCGTGTTCATCAGGTCATCCGGCTAAAATCGGAAAGCGGTAAACGGACTTGCGAGGTAACAAATGGATGTGGATATATTCGATTTTCAGCGGATTAAGCGACTCCCCACCTATGTCTTTTCCATTGTAAACGACCTCAAAATGGAGTCACGGCGTGCCGGCGAGGATATCGTCGACCTTGGGATGGGCAATCCTGACCAGCCGCCGCCAAAACACATCACGGACAAATTGATCGAGGCAGCGCAGAAGAGCAACAATCACCGCTATTCCGTCTCCCGTGGCATTTTCAAATTACGGGAGGCCATCTGTAAGCGATATCAGGAGCGTTACGGCGTCGAGCTGGATCCCGAGACCGAAGCCATTGCCACCATTGGCTCAAAGGAAGGGTACGCGCACCTGGTGCTGGCCATCGTCAATCCCGGCGATATGGTGATGTGCCCCAACCCTGCCTACCCGATCCATCCGTACGCAGTGATTATCGCCGGCGGTCACATCCAGCATATTCCTATGGGACCCGACGAAGATTTTTTCAAGAATCTGACCGATGCTTACAAACGCAGTTGGCCGCGTCCGAAGATGATGATCCTCAACTTCCCAAACAATCCCACGACGGCCTGTGTGGAAGTCGACTTTTTCGAAAATATCGTGCAGTTTGCGCGCGAAAACAAGATTATCCTGATCCAGGACCTGGCCTATGCGGACATCGCGTTTGACGGTTACAAACCACCATCTATTTTGCAGGCCCCTGATGCCAGAGATGTCGCTGTGGAGTTCTACAGCGCATCCAAGACCTTCAACATGCCGGGCTGGCGCGTCGGCTTTTGTGTCGGCAACAGCAAGATCATTCATGCCTTAACCCGGATGAAAAGCTATCTCGATTACGGCATGTTTCAACCGATTCAAATCGCCGCCACTGTTGCACTCACCGGCCCACAGGACGAAGTTGAACAAATCCGCGCCCTCTATCAAACACGTCGTGATGTTTTGTGCGACGGTCTCGAACGCATCGGTTGGCAGATTCACCGGCCCAAAGCAACCATGTTCGCCTGGGCGGCGATTCCTGAAGAGTTTAAGGAAATGGGGTCGCTGGAATTTTCAAAATTCCTTCTGCGCGAGGCGAAGGTGGCGGTTTCGCCCGGGATCGGTTTCGGAGATTTTGGAGACGAGTACGTGCGTATCGCACTTATTGAAAATGAGCATCGTTTGCGACAGGGAATCCGGGGGATACGCAAGGCTCTCAACCTTGGGAGCTAATCCTCCCAAGCCGAAGTGGTCGCATTAGGGCTTCTTTCAAAGCCAGGCAAGGCCGGTTGCGGCGAAACCCCAGTGATTAAAACGAAGCCGGGCTCTATTTTATTTTATCAAGTAATACGCCTCTTGTCTGGGGCGAAAAAATGTCCACCCCTCTTCGGTCAGGTAGGCGTCGTCCTCCATCATGATATAGACCTCCTGTCCATCCCATTCCGGCACGGCGGTCCGCGAGTTTAGTTCAATGGCGATGTAAGAGCCATTGCGCAGTTTTTTTTCCTGCCGTTGCTGGTCGCCACGCCGAGCTGCCCGAAAATCGATGCTCGCACCCAAACCATGTCCCTGATTGCCGATCGGATGAGAATAGATTTGCGCCTTGATGCCCCGCGCTTCCATCTCGGCCATGGTCTCGCTGTAAACTGCTCCGGCGGTTTTGTCCGGCCGTGAATGCCGCCTGGTTAACGCGTCCTGGACTAAATTTGTATTCTTCATGGCAGCCTTGAGGCCCGCAGGCACATCCACTTCACCTTCTCGTAGCACATAAGCCATCTTTTGCCAGTCTGTGTCAAACCCCATGTAAGTAATCCCGAAATCGACGTGCAGGACATCACCGCGTTGAATGACCACGCTGTCTTTCGCGACCGCCAGAAAACCCCTGGAAGTCGGATTCGGCGTGCCCGCGCGCTGCAGCCGAAAATCGGGTTGGAACCAGGTGTCGACGCTCTGTTCCCACAGCGCGTCATACATCCAGCGTCGCAGGTCACCGATGGAGGTCATTCCCGGTTCAATCACTTCGTTTGAGAATACACGCTTAACCAGCCACTCGGTCAACCGTACAGCAGCTTCATAATGCTCAAACTCCTCCGGAATCCTCGTATCCAGATATTCTTCCAGCAGGTCGGCTGCGCTGACAAATCTCTCGCTCGCCTCTTTCCCCAGAATATCACTGAGAAACTGGTGGCTACCAAGGGTCAGACTGGAGGTGACGCCGCGGCGACCGCCAATGTTGAGTGCGATTCGGGCCGGGCGATGCTCTTCATACAATGCCGGCACCACTTCTTTGGCCGGCTTGGGTTCATCCGGTGCCTCAAAATAGTTTTGCAGGCTTTCTTCAGCGTAACCGATTATGGCCACCTTCCTCAGTCCCTGCTCGCCATTATCGATAAAAACAAAAATATCGCGCCGGCCGGTATAAGGACGCGGTGGGGCAATGTATTGCGTCACCGGGTCATCGTGGAACTCTTCATTGACAACGATCCACATATCGATTTCATGTCGACGCATCATTTCCAGGAGCATCTGGTGGCGTTTGTGCAACCAGGCCTCACGCACCGCGATCTGTTTTGACCACGACAGAAGACCCGGCTCTTCATCCGCGGCCGCAATGTGGATGTGAAATACTGAGCATAAGAGAAGAAGTGCCAAGAGCATAGACAGGGAATGGTCCCGTTTTATCAAGCGCAATTGTCGACCTCCTGATTGTGTGTCGTATTCGCAAGGAATAATTGCGTAAGGTAGCTGGCAAGGGGATTAAATGCAAGTGCATGTTGGGCCGGTGGAGTGTAGACTTGAGGTGATTGCTCACTCTCCCGTCCATTTGGCAGCCGGAACCTCGAAGACCTAAGCCGGTTTGCAAGCTAGCACCAAGTCAGAGCGCCTGAAAACAACATAATCTTGCCGAACACACAACTCCCGCCAAAAAATCTTGACATTCACTTTAGTAATG
The DNA here is from genome assembly GCA_029262055.1 of Candidatus Zhuqueibacterota bacterium. Taxonomy (GTDB): domain Bacteria; phylum Zhuqueibacterota; class Zhuqueibacteria; order Oceanimicrobiales; family Oceanimicrobiaceae; genus JAJDAD01. The sequence goes on along the minus strand of JAJDAD010000014.1, from coordinate 105,527 downwards.
TTATATTCCCCACTGACAATTCGCGATCATGCGTTTTGACATGCTTGGAGGCCAGGTAGCTCAGTCGGTAGAGCAACGGACTGAAAATCCGTGTGTCCGCAGTTCGATTCTGCGCCTGGCCACTTTTCCTCCCCCTTCACTCTCTCTTCTACCATAAATCATCAGGGCGGCCCTTCTGCCAATTTGCAGTCCGTACAGGAAGGAGTCTCTTTCGCCATGGTTTCCCCTGCCGGCGGAAGTCTGCCATCATCGACGAGAACCGCGTTGGCGTGTTATAACATCAACAGCGTTTGGGTAACACCTTTGCGTGCACCTAATTGTCCTCTGCCACTATCTTCTGCAGTTCGTCCAGTTTGCTGAGCGCCTGCATAGGGGTCATTTCGTTGAGGTCCAATGCGGAGAGGAGCGCGCGCACCTTGGCTTCCTGTTCCTGGAAGATATCTAACTGTCCTGAGGGCTCGGCACTGGCCTCCTGGCCATTGTTACTCAACGCCAACTTGGGAGCGTGGTGCGCTGTCAGTTCATTGGATTCGAGGTTTGACAAAATCTCTTTCGCGCGCCGGATCACGCGTTCCGGTAAACCCGCCAGTTTTGCGACCTGGATGCCGTAACTGTGATCGCAGCCACCGGCCTCAATCTTGCGGAGGAAAACGACTTTCTCGCCCCATTCTTTAACCACCACGTTGTAGTTTGCGACCCGCGTCAAAATCAGAGCCAATTCCGTGAGCTCGTGATAGTGGGTCGCGAAAATCGTCTTGGCCGCAACGCTTTCATTGTTGTGCAGGTACTCCGCCACCGACCAGGCGATCGACAGGCCGTCAAATGTGCTGGTGCCGCGGCCAATTTCATCGAGGAGAATGAGACTGTTGGGTGTGGCATTGTTCAGGATATTGGCGGTTTCGTTCATTTCAACCAGAAAGGTGCTTTCACCACCGGCCAGATTGTCCGACGCACCGACCCGTGTGAAGATCTTGTCGACGACCCCGATATTTGCCGACCGGACAGGAACAAAGCTGCCCATCTGGGCCAGTAAAACGACAAGCCCGACCTGGCGCAAAAAGGTAGATTTCCCCGCCATGTTCGGCCCGGTAAGAATCATGATCTGCTCGTTCCGGCTGTCGATCAAGGTATCGTTAGGAATAAAGGACTCGCCGTACGGCAGAAGCTTCTCGACCACCGGATGGCGGCCGTCTTTGATCTCAATTCTGGTCTCGTCGTCGATACCCGGACGGACATAGTTGTTGTCCAGCGCCAGTTGTGCAAAGCCGGCATAACAATCCAAAATGCTGAGCAGCCGCGAGTTCTTTTGAATTTTTACCGCTTCTGCCGAGGCCTGCTTGCGGATCTTGTCGAAAATCTCGTACTCCAAGGCCACGATCTTGTCTTCGGCTTCGAGCACTTTTTCCTCATACGCCTTCAACTCCGGTGTGATGAAGCGTTCGGCGTTGACAAGGGTTTGCTTCCGTATGTAGCTCTCCGGGACTTTTGACAGATTGGCCTTGGTGATTTCGATAAAGTAGCCGAAGACCTTGTTAAATCCGACTTTGAGGGACGGTACACCGGTCCGTTCCCGCTCTTCTTGCTGCAGGCGCGCAATCCAATCTTTGCCGGAGAATGCAATGTCCAGCAGATCGTCCAACTCCGGGTCATATCCCTTACGGATCAGCCCGCCTTCGGTGACGGCCAGTGGCGGCTCGTCTACGATTGCTTCCTGAATATTCTGTACCAAATCAGCGGGATAGTCCATTTCATCACGCACGGCGCTCAGGTTGTGCGCCTCACACGGAGCTAGGGTCGCCTGCAATTGTGGAACAACAGCCAGTGATTTTCGCAACGCGACCAAATCACGGGCCGAGGCCCGGTTGGTTACTATTCGGGACGTGAGGCGTTCCAGGTCGCCCACCTGACTGAGAAGTTCACGCAGGTCAGGTAATAAATCCGTGCTTTTGCACAGCTCCTCTACCGCATCGAGCCGCAGATTTATCTCCTCGGATTTCCGCAAGGGTTGCATGAGCCACTGCACCAGTCTGCGCCCGCCCATGGCGGTTCGCGTTTTGTCGATCACGGAGATGACGGTTCCCTGGACGCCGCCCCCGCGCAGCGACTTCAGCAGTTCCAGGTTGCGCAACGTGTCGCTATCCAGGCTGACAAAATCGTGCCCGGAGCGACGCTGCAAGCTGTTCATGTGCACCAGTTGGTACTTTTGTACTTCCTTCAGAAAATGAATGACCGCCCCTGCCGCGCTAATACCAACACCGAGGTCTTCACAACCGAAGCCCTTGAGAGACAGTGTGTTAAAATGCTTGGTGAGGGTTTCGTAGGCATAATCGCGCGAAAAGATCCAATCTTCACGGAGAGTCAGAAAGTAAGAATCCCGCGGCAACTGGTTCTTTACAAATTCAGCCTGCTCCTCTGAAACCAGCAGTTCCGATGGATTGGCTTTGCTCAGCTCTTCCGCCAGGGCCGTCAGCGGCACTTCTCCCACTGTGAATTCCCCGGTGGTAACGTCCACCAGAGCCAAGCCGCAGGTCTTGTCGTGCAGATAAATACAACATAAATAGTTGTTGCGTTTGCTCTCGAGAAGGTCTTCACTGAAGGCCGTTCCCGGGCTGACAACTTCCGTGACATCGCGTTTAACCACGGTCTTGGCCTTCTTCGGATCTTCGACCTGTTCGCAAATAGCGACGCGATGACCGGCTTTGACCATCTTGGTCAGATAGGTGTCCAGGCTATGATATGGGAACCCGGCCAGTGGCACGCTATGCGCTTTGCCGTGCCCACGGGCGGTCAGGGTTATGCCGAGCACTTCAGATGCAATCTTGGCATCTTCGTAAAACATCTCGTAGAAGTCACCCAATCTAAAGAACAGAATAGCGTCTTCGTGCTGTGCTTTGATGGCACGATACTGCTCCAGCATTGGAGTGGTTTTTTTACCGTCGGGCATGTCTGTAATTCACAATTACTGTTTGGGGAATACCTGCTGCCGGACCAAGGCGACGAACAACGTCTGTGCTCGCTACGCGGACCAGCTCTGTTGAGCAAAAAATATAGCTTATCACCCCCACCTAATCAACTGTTTTAGACAAGGCCGAGAAATAAGCTAGGGAAGAACCTGCAACGTGGGACCTCGTGCCTGCACAACTCGTAAGGGTGCATTGCGCCAGCAGACCTTATCTGCCGCGCTCTCGCTCCTTTCTGTCATTTCAGGAAAGCGTGACCCTAACGGTTCACCGAATGAACACAAGCGTGACGCCGACTTTGAGAACAAGCGACCAGTCAAAATCCTCGAATGGCAATGTCGAGGCGATCAATACGAACGAGGTGCGGGGCACCGGCAACGGCACGACGGTCGAGCTCACCAACATCGGGTACGGCTCATAATCATTCACCTCCAACCACAGCAAACCCGCTCCCAAACCGGTAAAGGCCCGGCCAAAGTGAAAAACCGGGCGTTCTGCTGCGGTGATAACCGTCGGATTCGCGCTGTCATCCGTCCACGACAACGTAACGTAGCCCCGGGTGCTAGCGAGCGGTGGGGTCTCGGCATGCAGCTCGACCACGGGTTCTACCGGGCGCTTGCTTTCGAGCACGCCGGCACCGGCCGTAACGAACTGGGCATTGGCTGATGGCGACGAAGCCAACATAAAAAGGCTGGTGAGTAGCATGGCACGCACTAGGGCCATTATAGCTGAGACCTTCCTGTGCTCCTCGTCCGGATAGGCGCTGCAGTTGCACGGCCGATTCTGTGAGCTGTATCTGCTGGTTTTCATTCCTTTAATCCCCTCTCCGTGTGGTGCTTCCATAGACATGTTCAGGTTGCTGGCGCAACCCTTGAGCGTGGCATTATGCTCTACGGCCTGGCCCAGATGGAATGATGCAAGTACTCTATTTGGGAACCAACATAGCGCTCGTGCAGGCCGCATGAATATAGTTCATCGCCTCTGTCTTAGCAACTGTTTTGCAGGGAAGGAAAGACCGAAGAAGAGAAAAAAGTACAGCGTGTGAACCGCAACGCTAAGTCAACAAACGGTAGTCAGGAGACTGGCCCGATTTCACGGACATCGCCGCCCCAGTTGAGCTTGGCCCGCAGGACATCGTAAAAACTCCTGCGACCGTAGGAAACCAACTTTACACGGTGTCTGGCCTTGCGAATCTTGACTTTGCTGCCGCGGATTAGTTTCTGCGCGACCTGACCGTCAGCGCTCATCAGGACAGATTCGTCAGAGAACTCCACCGAAATGGTCACTTCCTTGTCCCCCGGAATCACAACAGGACGGGCGCCGAGGGTGTGTGGGCTGATAGGATTGATGATGATGGCATCCATGGATGGCAACAAAATAGGTCCACCGGCAGCCAGTGAATATGCGGTCGATCCGGTTGGCGTTGAAATGATGAGCCCGTCGGCGATATAAGTGTTCAAAAACTCATCATTTATGTAAGTCTTGAGACGAATCACCCGGGAAATAGCGCCTTTGTCCAGGACAAAATCATTCAGGGCAAAAAGCGGTTTGTCGGCGCTATCACCTATTTCGCCCTGCAACACCATACGCTCAACGACTTCGTAGCGCCCTTTGTAGATTTCCTCAAGGCTCTCGTACAACTCTTCGGGCATAAGTTCAGCCAAAAATCCCATGGCGCCCATTTTTACCCCGAGGATAGGGACGCCGGAATCGCCCATCCTGCGCGCCGTCGAGAGAATGGTACCGTCTCCGCCAAATGACAATACGATGTCGCAATCATCCGGTAGCGCATCCAGAGCTACCCTGGCATACTGCTCATTTAAACCGAGTAGCCGGGCAAGCCCTTCCTCGACAAGAAAATCTGTCTTGCGCGCTTTAAGCCAGGCGAGCAGATCGGGGACAGCGGCTTGTACTTTTGGTTTTGCCAGGTTGGCAGCGATGACGAGCTTCACAAAGGATTCTCCTGCAGTGCTTTTCGGGAAATTATCCCTGTGCGTCCAAAGTAGCGGTCCTTACAGGTCTCTGCGGGATGTTCAAGGTCAAATCTCCGTATCCGTCAATTCAAAACCCGCATCATCCTTGCTTAGAATCTGAATTTTTGTTTCTGCTTCATCTAGTTTGCCGGAACAGAACTTAGTCAAATCCATCCCTTCTTCATATAACTTCAAGGCCTCTTCCATTGAGGTGTTGCCGGTCTCGAGCTTTTCAACTATCTCTTCCAGGCGTGTCATGCTCTGTTCCAAGGTACGTTTCTTCATCTTCTTTTGCCAATAACTTAGTCTAAGAGTTTGTTAACCTGGGCCAGCGCCTGCCCCTCGTGAAATCTGATGCGCAGGTCTTCGCCGCACTGCAACGAAGCGGTACCGGCGACATGCTGGCCATTGCTTTCGCGATAGCACAAAGCGTATCCACGTTTAAGAACATGCTCCGGGCTGAGCGCGGTCAGGCGATTCCGGAAATTCAGCAATATTTCGTTGTCTATCGATAGTTTGTGGCTGATTTGCTTTAGCATTAGGCGAGAGAGTTCATCCAGTCGCTGCCCCGCCTGCAGGACCTTGTCCAAAGGCTGACGAAATCCGTAGCTGCGTTGCAAGCCTTGCAGTCTAACCTTTTCGTAGCGGATGCGCTCGAGCAGAAGGCCGGCCATATTCTCCTGAAAATAGCGCAATTGCGCCAACAGCTCCGCTCTTCGGCAGATGACCAGCTCCGCGGCTACCGATGGCGTGGCTGCCCTGTGGTCGGCCACAAAATCGCTGATGGTAAAATCCACCTCATGCCCGACCGCGGATACCACCGGGATCCTGCTCTTAAAGATGGCCCTGGCCACCTCCTCTTCATTGAATGCCCACAAGTCTTCGATTGAACCCCCTCCACGGCCGACAATCAGAAGATCGACTTTCCCGTACCGGTTGACTGTCTCAATAGCCGCAGCGATCTCGCGGGCGGCGCCGTCACCCTGGACCTTCACCGGGTAAAGCACGACCTTGATCGACGGCATCCGTCTTCTGAGCACAGTCACGAGATCCGTGATGGCGGCTCCGGTCTGAGACGTGACGATACCGATGCATTCCGGCAGCGCCGGTAGCGGCTTTTTGCTTTCTGCTGAAAAAAGACCTTCGTCGTCCAGGCGCTTTTTCAATCGGTCAAATGCCAATTGCAGTTCACCGACTCCGGCCGGCTGCATTTGCCACGCGTCCAGTTGATACACGCCACGCTTCTCGTACAGGCTCAGCCGTGCCTTCACCAGCACCTTCATGCCCTCCTGCGGCGTAAAATACAGATCACGGTTGCGGCTCCGCCACATGACACACGAGATCTGGGCATGTTTGTCTTTCAGTGAGAAATACAGATGACCGCTGGAGTGGAAAGTGAGGTTTGAAATTTCGCCCTGCACCCAGACTCCGGGCAAGGCAGACTCCAGGACAGCCTTGATCTCCCGGCTCAATTCCGACACCGTTTGATATGAGTCACTTGCGAGCAAATCTTCAAACTCTAACTGAGTCACTGTTGTTACTCCGGCTAAGTGGCTTACCCAGGTCAAGCTAGCGCTGCCCCCACCCTCTCCAAAAAGAAAAGGATAGAACCCGGATTGGGTTCTATCCTTAAAACATCAAACCTGGCTACGCTGCGCCTAGCGTGCCTTTTTCTTGTGTCGATTCTTCCTGAGACGTTTCTTACGTTTGTGTGTGGCGATTTTATGTCTCTTGCGTTTCTTACCGCTAGGCAAGGGTTCACCTCCTGATTTATTCTATACTTTGTTCTTTGTTTACAAGCTTTTTAAGATCGGTGGATGCCTTAAACACCGGAGCGATTCGGTCAGGGACATGCATCTCTTTTCCGGTCTTGGGATTTCGGGAAACTCTCTCGTTGCGATGGACCGTTCGGAAACTGCCAAACCCTCGAATCGTCACTGAGTCTTTGGTCTGCAAAGCGTAGCCGATGGTCGCCAGAAAACCGTCAACCACCGCAGAGGTTTCTAGTTTGGTCAAACCCGTTCCCTCAGCTACAATGTTGATTATATCGCCTTTCGTCAAGTGGAACCTCCATAACTTAACCGTACTCACATCCTTAGAAGCCTCGGTCAAAGCTAAATATGATAATAAGTTTTCTTTTGAAAGTCAATAAGTTTAAGATTAATCACGAATTACTGCAAATTTTCTCAGTTCTGTGAATCCGCCCTGGGCTAATCTGAAAATGTAGATACCCGAGCCCACTTTGCTGTGAGTGTCATCTCGTCCATCCCAGACGAAGCGTGACGGGGTCAGCGCGCCCTGGCCTAACGCCGCACTGCGCACGACTCTGCCCTGGGAGTCCATTATTTGCACGCGCAAGTCGGTGGTCGCCGTCACCTCAAACTCGAAAACTATTTGACCGTCGGTGGCGACCCGGAACGGATTCGGATAAGCTGTGGTGATACCGGCAACCCCGGTCGTGCCCTGGGTGACGTTGCTGAGAACCAGTTGAAACTCCGACCGCTCGCTTTCAAACAAAGACATTCTGGAACCGTCCAGCTTGGTGAGATTTGCAACAACCACAACCACCGAAGAGAAAGCAGGCACAAAGCCGATGTTGCCACCGTTCCCGGCATCGATCGCAACTGTGCGGAATGATGAGCCGTCCTCGAGCACTGCCGCGAACCGCCATGCATCGGGTCTGCTCACGATCGGCACGACCAGATACTCCCCGGCCTGGGATGCCGTCAGGCGGAAATACTGATGCGACAAGGTGAAGCTGGAACCGGCAAGCGTCGTATCGGCTGGCAGGAGAAAGTTGCCGGATAATCGCACCTGAGTGTAGGCGTTTCCTTCCTCATAATAGTTGACCGGATCTGCCCGGTTGCCGGTGAAGTAATTCCACACGGAAAATTCACCGAATTCGTCGTCAAAGCTACCGCCTATTTCCGCAAGCGCACCGGCTATCGCATCCAGGACGCTTGTGTTTGCGGCCATCAGCTCCCAGCTGCGTCGAATCGGCTCCCTGTTTTGAAAGCGCCGCACCAGCAAGCGATTCCAGAGCGCTGCGCCGTAGTTGAACAATGTGGCGCCATCGAACTGGTTGAACGGCCGGTCGCTGCGAGTCAGATAAGTTGGAACATTCGAATAATAGTCATTGATGTCATCGTAAATGACGTCTTCGATCCAACTGGAACAGAGTTCATAATAGAAAAAGTCGTTTACCACGATCGCATCACGATAACCGAATTGAATCGCATGAAACAATTCATGTGCCGCAGTCACGCGCATTCCCGGTAACCCGGTGGTAAACTGGCCGTTCTCAAAGTCGTTGTCAACTTGAATGAAACTGGTGAAGTCGTTTTCCGGCGTTCCCGGGACGGGCTGCTCGCGCGTGGTGAGTCCGTAAACGCCGGTCCCCAGTGCATTGATGTAAACATCATACTCCGGACCGCTGCTGTCGTTGTCCTGCGGCGGCGGCTCATAGCCCAGTTCATCAACCTCCACCCTGAAAGACGTCTCAAAGGCCTCGGCGACCTCCTCCACGTAATCCGGAATGCCGTTGCCGTTGTTGTCTTCGGAGGAGACCGCGTCGGGGCCGGAAACAGTGAAATGTACCCGAAAAAAACCGGAGGGGCTGACATGCTCCTGTTTCAGACCCGTCGGTCGGCCAAGAACCTTCAACAACTGCGTGTCATGTTTCTCGCCAACAGCCATTTGCTCCCGGACCTGCCACATCAGAGCGGTGCCGCATTTAGGGGGACGCATGCTGGCAGAGCCTGATTCACTATCCAGAGTAGCGCGCAAAAGAGCCAAAGCGTCCTCCTGCGCGGGTATCTGTGACGGGGCCTGTTGTGCAAGAACAATCGCATGGAACAACAGGGACAGCAGCGTGAGTGTGCCTGATATCCTCTTCATTCTGCTTGGACTCTTTCTATTTCCGGTGTCGAATCTATCCTGGCGTCCAATTTTTAGACGCCTTACTTTTTTCGAAAAGCCAGTGTCAAGGGCACGCCCAGGAAACCAAATCTGCTACGGAATTGGTTCTCAATGTACGACCGATAGTTGGGCCGGATCGATTTCGGTGCGTTGGTGAAAAAGGCAAACACCGGTGGGCGCGACTTTATTTGGGTGCAGTACTTGATTTTCACCTCTTTGCGGTCCATCGAGGGTGGCGGGTACTTTTTAAGGATCTCTGCTAAAAAAATATTTAGCTCGGAAGTCTTGAGAACTTTGCCGCGCTCATCATGAATGGATTGGGCGATTTCAATCACCTTGAAAATACGTTGCCTGGTCAGCGCCGAAATGAAGATAATTGGGACATATTTCAGGTTCTTCAGGGCGTCGTAAATATCATCTTCAAAGCGTTTCGCCGTATAGTTGTCCTTTTCAATGAGGTCCCATTTGTTGACGGCAACGATGATGCCTTTGTTGAGCCGGACGGCTTCCTGCAAAATGCGCATGTCCTGCGACTCCATCGGCGCGGTCGCGTCAACGAGCAAAATCGCTACATCGCAGCGCTGAATGCTCTGCATACTGCGGACTGTACTGTAAAACTCCACCGATTCCTTTACTTTTGCTTTCCGGCGCAAGCCTGCGGTGTCGATAATCAAAAAGTCCTGCCCACGGTGCTTAAAAACCGTGTCGTTTGAGTCGCGGGTGGTGCCGGGAATCTCGGTGACGATTTGCCGATGCTGGCCCAGGATCGCATTTACGAAAGAAGACTTGCCGACATTCGGCCGCCCGATCACGGCTAATGAAATGTTGGAATCGTCCGCCGCACCCGCTTCACTTTTCTCCGGAAAATATGCAACAATCCGGTCCAGAAAATCTCCGACGTTGCGGCCGCTGACGGCGGAAAGCGAGACGTGGTTTTCCATGCCAAGCTCGTAAAACTCCGAAACGCCGATCTCGCTGGCATCGTTGTCCACCTTATTGATGGCCAACAAAACCTCCCGCCCGCTGCGCTTCAGTACCTGCGCAATTTCGAGGTCAAGTGCGGTGACTCCTGCCTTGACATCGACCATGAAGACGACCGCGCTCGCCTCTTCGATGACGGACAAGACCTGCTCGAACACAGCTTGTTCTATCTGGTCGCTGCTTTCCGGCAAGTACCCACCGGTATCCACCAACATGAATTCGCGGCCGGACCACTCCGCCTGCCGGTATTTACGGTCCCGCGTGACACCGGGCATGTCGTGCACTATCGAGTCTCTGCCGCGGACAACGCGGTTGAATAGCGTGGATTTGCCGACATTGGGGCGACCTATTATAGCAACTATTGGTATAGGCATCTCTCATTCTCGCTTCCCTGGAAAACTGTGGCAAAATCATGCAACGGCTCCACGGGTTTTCCCAGACGTTCGCTGATTTGCGCAACGGTCCAGTCATCCAGAAACAAATGGTCGTCTTTGACACAACTGTGCGGCAAAAACACTTTGTCGCCCAAATCGCGATCCCTGAGTTGGCGGTAGATGTCCTGTCCCGTCAACAGACCGGTGACATGAATGCTCTTACCATAGAATTCATTCTCAACGACCACCAATTCTGCTTCGAAGTTCTCTACCTGGTTGAGCCGCGGCAAAATGGCATCGCGCAAAACCGGCGCCGCCAGGGCTGCCGTGACGATGATTGCTTTTTGTGGCAATTCAAGCTTGTCGGGGAAAGATCTCGCGCTTTTCTCAAACTCGTCCAGCATGAAACGAACCATGCCCACCCCATTTTCAATCTGATAGAAACCGTCGTAGCGGCCCACGGGTGGCAATGGCCGCCCTGCCATCAGGTAGAACTCGTCTGAGGCATAGACGAAATGCTCCTGTGAGTCGGTCTTGTACTCGTCTGCGTAGCGGTCGACCGTGTCGATACACTCGGCGGCATAAGCCGGGGTCACGGATTTCAGCTTGGTCAGTCCCTGCCGGTGACCGGTCAACCCGAGAGGGACAACAGAGACCGACCTGAGATGAGGACGAAAATCCGCCAGCTCGGACACGGTGCGATGAAATACCGTCCCGTCATTGACCTCCGGACACAACACCACCTGGGTGTGAATTTCGATGCCGCGCTGTGTCAGGAACGTGAGTTTTTCGAGCAAACGGTCGTCGTGCGAAATACCGAAAAGAAACCTGCGCACCTCGGGGTCAGTGGCGTGCACGGACACGAACAGTGGCGACAGTTGCTGCTCAACAATCCTGTCCATGTCGCGACGGGACAGGTTTGTAAGCGTCACATAGTGCCCCGAAAGAAATGACAATCGGAAGTCCTCGTCCCGGAAGTACAGGGACGAGCGCATGCCGCTGGGGTTTTGATCGACAAAACAAAAAGGACAGTCGTTGCCGCAAAAGCGGATCTCAAGCTCCTCGAATTGCAGGCCCAGATCATCCTCATGGTCCTTTTCGACCTCGTAGATTGTCTCTTCACCACCGCGTACAACCTGTAACTCAACATCTTCACTGGCGACATGAAAACGAAAGTCCAGTACGTCCTTGACGAGATGGTTGTTGATGGCGACCAGATCGTCTCCCACCTGCAATCCTAACTCATCGCCTATACTACCATTTTCAATTGCGCTGATTTTCATCCTTCGGGGGAGCGGTTGGGGTTCCTTGCGGTGAGCTTTCTACTGGCCGCGAACAACAATAACTTTGCACGTTTTCATGAAGTTCATGGTTTTGGCGGCGGCATGGATCAGGACCGCATCGTTGTTCGAGACGACGATCTGTGTCGACTTTTTACCGGATGCGGAGAGACCACAAACGACGAGCGGTTCGGCTCCTATGCGGGCGTCGCTGTGCGCCGATGCCAGTGTTGGCCGGTAAGAAATCATGCCCGTGCGCACCAGATTGTCATACTCAACATAGTTTAAACCAAATACTTCCCTACCCTCTTCATCGACAATACTGGCCAACAGAGCGGGTTGAGAATCCAGACGAGATGCGTCGACGATCAGTCCGGTGTAATGCTTGCCACCGTACGGGCGCAAGCCGGTGCTCGGGATGACCAGCTCCACCCCTTTGGGAACCGTCCGGCACTCGGGCCAGGGCAGCAGACTTAAGGGACTGCGGGGAATGTCATCCAGGCGCAATCTGCCCTGCCCGGTTTCCTGCGGCACGAAGATAGCTGCGATGCCGGCAGACAGCGGTAACTCGATCTCCACCTCCACCGACATGTCAGTCATTGAACGCGTGTCTACAATCGTAAAACGCTGGGCGAGCTCGACAAGGTCCTGCCTGGCCGCGGCATCGTTTGCGACCACGGATCCAACCGTTCCCTTTTCACTCAACAAAAGCCCTCTCATGGCCTGCAGAAGAGTCGCTGACGCACCGTTGGTCGCGGTTTCCAGAGCCGCAATCCTCTGGCTGCGATCATGGCCATCCGTCGGGGCGACACTTACGCCAGCCGCCCGGACAATGTGATTGGTCCAATCGATTGAGACCCTGTCCCCGATCTTTTGCTCGACAATTTGCCCGTTTACCGGCGCACTAGCCAAGAATAGCACTACAGCAAGTATACTAAATGAAACCATGATTCCTCTCAAACCGATCTTCAGTCTATACCCGTCCACGAGGTGATCAGGACGTGTTAAAATAGATCGTAGAATATAAACGATTTCAGGTAGTTGTGCAAGGTAAAACTTACTCGCAACCACCGGCCGGCAAACGGTAAATTCAATGCTGGCAGCAACGGTGTCGCTTCTGAAAACGTCCGTCCGGCGTCTTAATGCGTGGAGTGCTCCTCAGACAGGAACTCCGTGCCGTCCGCACTCAGGTTCATGCTGTATTTTGCGGGATCTTCCATGAATTTTTCATCGCATCCCCGGCAGCAAAAACCGTAGGCTTTGCCATTATGCGCAACCGTAGGCACGTTCGGATTGACTTCACCACCCTGCACGGGACAGGCTTCGTTCCATGCCTGGCTCTCGGAATTCTCAGCAGTACTGTTTTCTTGTTCTTGCATCTTCGCTCCCTTCACGTTTTCCGTGCTTTCAGCGCCAGACTTCTGTTCGCCACATGCAAAGAACACCATTGAGCCGAACAGTAAAGCCAGGGTGATAGCACGCGTTTTCATCTTCATTATCTTTCTCCTGTGTGTGATTGTTGAGGTTTCCAACGTTAGTGAAATTGTCAATTGCTGTGATTCATTTCATGGGCTGCGTCTTGTACATAACCGCGCAATTCATCATAGAGTGCGATTTGCTTTCCGGTCAATACTCTCCTGGTTTTCAGGTGTGCCGCCAGATGGCAGAGGCGTATCTTTCCGCGCAAGCCGGCAAGTTCGGTCACCAGGGATTCAAGAGATGCTTCATCAATTCTATCCAGACGAAACTCATTGTCCAAGGCAGCTTCAAGCGCTACGTAGCGTCGCCCGAGGCGCCGGGCATCTTGCTGCATCTCGCGGAATATTGTACTTGTCTGTGCCGTTTGCTCCTGAGACAATTTAAGTTCGTCGGCCAACTCAAGGACATGCTTTGGGCCTGGAAAATGATTCAGCTCGGCAGCTTTGGCAAATCCCATGCCCTTGCCCGCAAGAAAGCCGTCAAGCTGCTGGCTCGACAAGGACTTAACCGGCCGTTGTTCCAGGCCCGAATAGGTGGTCGTGCCGGATTGCCGCGGGAGCAGACTGAAGAGTCCGACCAAGAATAGAACAGCGAGGATTTTGATCATATTTACTCCTTATCAAGCGAGAGTAGTGCACCGGGCTCCGGCATCCTACTCACTTTCATTGAACTCTTGCCGGTTGTCCCAGCTCTTATAATAAAAGAAGAAAGCGGGAATGACGATGAGGGTCAGAACCGTCGAAGACAGCATGCCCCCGACCATGGGCGCCGCAATACGCTTCATCACATCCGAACCGGCGCCGTGCCCCCACATGATAGGTATGAGACCAGCCATTGTCGAAACCACGGTCATGATCTTGGGGCGGACGCGGTCTACTGCGCCTTCCATCACCGCACCCCCCAGATGGACGAGAGTTTTCATCTCACCTCGGTCCTGCCATTTCTTGTAGGCCTGGTCCAAATAGATGATCATGACAACGCCGGTTTCCGCGGCTACCCCAGCCAGGGCGATAAAACCGACTCCGACCGCTACGCTCAGATTATAACCGAGGAAGTACATGAACCAGATCCCGCCCACCAAAGCAAAGGGCAGGCTGAACATCACTATGACGCTTTCGGCCAAGTTCTTGAAATTCATGTAGAGCAGAACGAAAATGATGACCAGTGTAACCGGAATGACGATCTTCATGCGTTCTTTGGCGCGCTGCATATACTCGTACTGACCGCTCCAGACCAGGGTGTAGCCAGTTGGGAGCTGGATCTTCTCGGCAACAGCGTGCTGCGCAGCGGTCACATAAGTGCCGACATCAATATTCTTGATATCAACATAGACCCAGGCTGTGCGTCTGGCATTTTCACTCTTGATTCCCGGGGGGCCCTTCCTGATGTGCAGGTCGGCTACCTGGCTGATGGGGATCTGCACCCCAACCGGGGTCGAAACCAAGACCCGTTTGAGAGCCTCAATATTGTCGCGCAGCTCGCGGCTATAGCGCACATTCACCGGATAGCGCTCCAGGCCCTCCACCGTTTGTGTGACGTTCATGCCACCGATTGCACTTTTGATTACGTCCTGCACATCGCCGACATTCAGTCCATAACGCATGGCTTCTTCGCGCTTTATCTTGAAATCGAGGTAGTTGCCGCCCACTGTTTTCTCAGGGTAGACGCTCTGGGTCCCGGGCACTTCCATTATCACATTTGAAATCTCCTGCGCCAGTTCAGACAGCACTGCTAAGTCATCCCCCATGAGTTTGATGCCAACCGGCGTCTTGATGCCAGTGGCAAGCATGTCGATCCGCGTCTTGATGGGCATGGTCCAGGCGTTGGTCAGACCGGGGAATTGAATGGCTGCATTCATCTCGTTTATCAGCTTGTCCGGCGTCATGCCCGGGCGCCACTCATCCTCCGGTTTCAACATTATGGTGGTCTCGATCATCGATAGCGGCGCCGGATCGGTCGCGGTCTCAGCGCGACCGACCTTCCCAAAAACATGCTGTACTTCGGGGAATTGCCGGATGATCTTATCCGTCTGCTGCAAAAGCTCCCGGGCTTTGGTAATGCTGATCCCGGGATCGGTGGTGGGCATGTAGAGCAGGTCACCTTCATAAAGCGGCGGCATAAACTCAGAGCCCAGCCGGCTCAACGGGAACAGAGTAATCAGCATAATGATGGACGCGAGAACGATGGTCATTTTTTTGAATTTCAGGACCCAGGCGATCACAGGCCGGTAGGTCCAGATAAGAAAACGGCTAACCGGGTTCCTGTTTTCCGGCAGTATCCGGCCGCGAACCATGTATCCCAGCAGGACCGGGACCATAGTTATCGCCAGGAAGGCTGACGCTGCCATGGCATAGGTCTTGGTGAAAGCAAGCGGCTTGAACAACCGGCCTTCCTGTGCCTCCAACGCGAACACGGGCAGAAAAGAAACCGTGATGATGAGCAGGGAATAAAACAGAGCCGGGCCGACTTCCTTTGACGAGTCGATAATAATCTGCCAGTGGTCTTTTTTGCCGCGGTCGTGCTCGATGTGTTTATGCGTATTCTCGATCATGACAATGGCCGCATCCACCATGGCACCGATGGCAATGGCAATCCCTCCCAGTGACATGATGTTTGCGTTAACCCCCTGCTTGTACATGATCAGGAATGAAATGAGGATAGCCACCGGCAAACTGAAAATGGCCACGAATGCGCTACGGAAATGCAGAAGGAAGAGAATACAGACCAGCGCCACAACCACGATTTCCTCCACCAGCTTGCCCGTCAAATTGTCGATAGCGCGGTTAATCAGTCCGGACCGGTCGTAAACCTCGACAACCTCAACGCCTTCCGGCAAGCTCTGCTTTAGCTCATTCAGCCGTTTCTTGACCCCCTCAATGGTCTTCAGCGCGTTTTCGCCATAACGCATGACAATGATGCCGCCTACCACTTCGCCCTCGCCATTCAACTCGGACAGACCGCGCCTGAGCTCAGGACCTATCTGAATATGGGCGACGTGTTTGAGCGTAATCGGGACGCCGTGGGCATCCACGCCCAAAGTTACATGTTCCAAGTCTTTGACCGATTGAATGTACCCGAGGCCGCGTACCATGTATTCGGTTTCACCCATCTCCAAAAGGCGGCCACCAACATCATTATTAGCATTTTTGATGGCCATCGTCACTTTCTTCAGTGGCAGATTGTAAATGAGAAGCTTGTTTGGATCGACCTCAACCTGGTACTGCTTAACGTACCCGCCGATACTGGCAACTTCCGCAACACCTTCAATCGCGGTTAGTTCATAGCGCAGGAGCCAATCCTGCATCGAGCGCAACTGGGCGAGGTCGTGGCGGTCGCTTCTAAGCGCATACTCGTAGACCCAGCCAACGCCGGTGGCATCCGGTCCCAGACTCGGCGTTACCCCCTCCGGCAGCCGCTTTGCAACGTAATTCAGATATTCCAGCACACGGCTGCGGGCCCAGTACAGGTCGGTGTTGTCCTCAAAAATGATGTACACCATGGAGAATCCAAAAAAGGAATACCCGCGCACAACCTTGGCGAACGGCACGGCCAGCATGGAGGTCGTCAGCGGGTAAGTGACCTGGTCTTCGACCACCTGCGGCGCCTGCCCCGGAAATTCGGTGAAAATGATGACCTGAACGTCCGAGAGGTCCGGTATCGCGTCGATAGGTGTTTGCAGCATAGCCACAACCCCAAAGAGAATTGCGAACAGGGTTGCCAGGATCACCATAAAGCGATTGTTCACCGACCATTCTATAATTCGTTCTAACATGATTCTCTCTTTTTTTACCAGACCGCCATCAAAACCCTGTGCGCACTGCTACAGAAAAAATCTGCCTGGGCGGGGCTTGTTCAGCGCTGCAAGTCATTGCCGTCACCATTTTGGTGTCCTTCTTGCGCTTCCATGTCGTGCACCTGCGTGGCATCTGGCTTTCTTGCGCCCGGACGTTTGGCGGAGTTTTTATCATCCAGCATCTTCTGAATTGCTTCACGCAACCGGCTTTCGGAATCGATGAGAAACTGGGCGCTGGTGACAATTTTCTGCCCTTCCTGCAAGCCCGAGATAACCTTGATCATCCCGCCTTCTCCTTCAGGGCCGATAACCACCTCCTGCGGCCTGAACTTACCTTCCCCGAGCTGGACAAACACCAGGTTGCGCTGGCCGGAACGCATGATGGCTTCCGTCGGGATCACGAGTTCGCGCAGCCCGCCGGAGGACTGAATCCGAATGTTTGCATACATTTGCGGTTTAAGCTCAAAATCGCGGTTTTGAAACACCAATCGTATCTTGACATCGCGAGTCTTCTGGTCGAGGTACGGGTAGACATAATCAACTTTGCCAACGTAGCGCTTGCCGGGAATGTATGGCAATTCGATTTCCGCCTCCTGGCCTGCCCGGATCCAGGGCACTTCATATTCAAAAATGTGGGCATAAACCCAAATCGTCGACAGGTCAGCTATTCGAAATAAGTCCATGCCGGCCTTGACGTAGCTGCCTGCGATGGCATTTTTATGTACAACCACCCCGCTGGCAGGAGAATAAATGGTCAGGCTTTTCATCACCTGCCCGCTCTCCTCCAGGGTGCGTATGTCCGCATCGGAGATGTCCCAGAGTTTCAGTCGCTGTCGCGCGGCCTTGAACAGGCTCTGGGCTCCTGAACTGACCTGACTGAAGTCGCTGCCAGACAGTCTTTTCTGGTTGCGAAAGGCCAGAAGGTACTCCTCTTGCGTGGACAACAGTTCGGGAGAATAGATCTGAAACAGGGGTTGCCCTTTCCGAACGACGTCACCTGTACGCTTGACGAGCAACTCTTCGATCCACCCGGAAAACTTCGTACTCACGTTGTAGAGCGTTTCTTCATTGTAGTCGAGATGGCCGACGGTGCGGATGACCCGATTGAACGGTTGGCGCTTGACCGCGGCGTAACGCACCCCGATGTTCTGAACTGTCGCCGGGTCAATGGATATTGTAGAACCTGAGTAGACCTTTTCCCCCTCATATACCGGAATGAGATCCATCCCCATGGGTGATTTCCCCGGCTCGTCGGCAATGTAGCTCGGATCCATCGGCGCCTGCCAATAGAGGACCCTCCGCTCTTCGCGCTCACGATCTCGACCCGTAGTTTCACTCCTGCCTCCACCTTCCGGTCTACCTTCATGCGCTTCGGCAGCATGTGCAGTGGCCACCATCGGGGTAAGATTCATTTGACAAATCGGACAGGTGCCGGGCTCCTCCTGCATAACCTGGGGATGCATGCCGCATGCATAAAGCTGGCTGTCCCCTGCGCTTGGTTCATTCTCCGGGCCACTGCAGGCAGCCCAAAAGGTAAAGAGAAAGCAGAACACAGCGGTCAGCATCCTCCGACTCCAAATGCCGAGCAATACTTTCTTGTGATCAACCTGCCACATGACTGAGCTCTCCTGTAATAAATGCTACCAGCTCGTCGGTGGGTCTGGAAGGCTACTATTTCAGCTCTCCACCCACTGTTCGTTCCAGAGCGGCAAGGTGCTCCTGATAGCTTGCCTGTTCTTTCGCATACCCCAGCTTGAGGTTCAGAAGCATTCGTTCGGCATCGAGCAGGTCCAAAAAGTCCAGGCGGCCGGTGCGATAGCTCGCCATGGCCGACTCCAGGCTGCTCTCCGCTTGCGTGATAAGACCCTGTTCGTACAGAGCCAGCGTCTTTGCGGTGATCTCAATCTGGTAGTAGTAGTCTTTGATTTCCGACCTCACCTGGTTCTTTAGATTCTCATGCGCGAATCTGTTCGCGGAAATCATTGCATCCGCTTCCCTGACGGCTGCTTTGCGCTTTCCAAGCCAAATCGGTAGGTTCAGGCCAACCGACA
The DNA here is from genome assembly GCA_029262055.1 of Candidatus Zhuqueibacterota bacterium. Classification (GTDB taxonomy): domain Bacteria; phylum Zhuqueibacterota; class Zhuqueibacteria; order Oceanimicrobiales; family Oceanimicrobiaceae; genus JAJDAD01. The sequence continues at coordinate 86,718 of JAJDAD010000014.1, read as the reverse complement.
CGGACCAGGCATTTTTGCCTGCGTCAGGGGCCGTGCCCAGCCCCTCTGAGACATTGATATAGCTCGCTTTCAGGTTGAAGTCAGGCCAGTAGTTTCTTTTTGCCAGACTTTTCAAAATCTCACTCTTGCCCACCATAGCCTGAATAGACTGAATCTCCTCTCTCCGCGCCAGTGCGAGATTTAGCAGAGCGCTTTCGTCAAAGGACAAACGAGCCGTATCGATGGCGGAGGCAATGCCTAGCGGCATCTCATGTGGCCTACCCAGGAGCGCGTTTAGTTTTGCGACCACACTCCGCCTCATCTTTTCAAAATCAAATCGCCTCTTGGTCGTGTTCGAAATCTCGACCTGGGATTTTAGAACGTTGGCCTGGATACCCTGGCCGGTCGCGTACTGTTGCTCCGCCACCACTGTAAAATCACCCAGCAGCGCCAGATATTGGTCCAATATGGCAAGAGACTGGTCGACCCAAAACAGGTCGTAGTACGTGCTCTTGACCAGGTAGATCACGTCCCGCGCTGTCGCATCAAAATGTTGTCTCTCCACCAGGGCATCTTGTTCAGCCATTTTCCCTTTCAGACCCAATTTTCCGGGGAAGGGAATGCTCTGGGACAGCGTCACAACGCTTTCCTGCGGGCCCACTCTGGTTTCTACGTTTTCACCGAAGCGGGAATAGCCGAATTGCGGATCCGGCAACGTCGAGACTTGCTGCGGCCTTTGCTGCAAAGCATGCCACCGGCTTTCAGCAGATTTGATCAGTGGATTGCGCGCGAGTGCTTCCTCCAGTAATTTTTCAAGAGAAAGCGGCAGCTCGCCCGGTTGGGCCAACACCATCTTCTGAAGAAACGTCAAGACAATGACGAGTGTCACCCAGAACGTCAGAGACTTACCCATTTGACACCTCTTTTTCCGTGAATACTCCTGCACGTTCAGGCCTGTTTAGACTTAAACAATGCGAGGTTCGGACCTAATGATCACAATCGTGACAACTAGCTCCCGGGCTTGCCAGCCGATAATCCGGCTGGCAGGCTCACGCAAAAACAGGGGTGTTCAAATGAGAAATGAAGAATTGAGGGTGTAGATTTTGAGGCTGGATTTCAGGTGCAGTAGTTGATGGCTGGCGGCCAGTGCTGAGAAAAAATCACGAGACTTGACACTTTCCAGCCGACTTTGAGGGTACTTTGCGGACTTGTAGATTTCCTTGCCGGCGGATGACTCTATTATGGTTGCGTCGGATGACACTGGTTTGGTGTTGCCGGCGTTTGCCATGTTGCAACAGCAAGATTTTCTCAGATTGGTTTCACCGGCGTCCGGCGTGGAGGAGGTTGCCGTGCTGCAACAGGCCATCGGCTTGACAACATTTGATGCCGAACATGGGCTGCCCGGCGCTCCAAGGGGAATGAACAGCGCCAGCATCGCAATGATGAGGCTTATGGCGGTACCTTTAACTTGTGTTGTGCTCATACCTAAAATGTGAAAGATGAATTCGATAGATGGAAACGCACGCGCACAGCAGTATGTTCCCAACAATTTGGTTTTGTAACGACTAAACCATTATCAAGAATCATGCCTCATTCCGAAGAATCACCTAAACCTTGTAATATCAATGCCAAGCGTGTCTAGTCCCTTGCCGTTCCTATGGTTCTTATTACTGTAATCGTGAAGGCACGGAGGGACATTCCTCTTTTTGAGAATCTATATTCGCAGAAAGTACCGGGTTAGGCTGCGGGCGTGTTGCAGGCGATTTGAACCTGTGGGGTGCAGGCATGTACACTGAACTTCGGAGAGAAGGTCACAATCTTCCTTGACTTCCGATTTATTGTTTGTTACAATCTGTTGGCACAAATTCCCCAAACGACAAACGCATCTTCATTCAAGGTCCGGGATCCCAGGGATCACGGCCACAGTACCCCATTATTCTTAGCAAAACTCAATGGTCGGCCGAACAGTAAAACACTACGAGATTGTGGAGAAACTTGGCCAGGGCGGGATGGGCCAGGTCTACAAAGCGAGAGACCTGAAGCTCAGCCGCTTTGTCGCGCTTAAGTTCCTGAATAATGCCCTCATGACCGATGCAGATGCGCGAGTGCGTTTTGCCAATGAAGCTCGGGCCAGCTCCTCTCTAGATCATCCCAACATCGCCACTGTCTTCGAGATCGACGAATTTGAAGATTCCCTTTTCATAAGCATGACATTCTGTGACGGACAAACCCTGCGAGAATTGATTGACGCAGGGACCATGCGTCTCAGTCAGGTCTGTGAATTAGGCGTCCAAATTGCCAGAGGCCTGTACGCGGCGCATGAAGCGGGAATCGTTCATCGCGACCTCAAGCCGGGCAACATAATAGTGACTGGCGATGGCACCGCGAAGATCGTTGACTTCGGCCTGGCCAAGATCCAGGCCATTCCTGACATCACCCAGATTGGCGCGGTCATGGGTAGCGCCGCTTACATGTCGCCCGAACAAGTCCTTGGGGGCCCGATAGATCATCGTTCGGACATCTTCTCATTTGGCTGTGTGCTTTATGAAATGATATCCAACTCGCGGCCTTTTGCAGGAGAATACAGCGCGTCGCTGGCATACGCAATCGCACATGACGAACCGCCATCGCTCAGCGCACTTCGCTCCGAAGTCCCTGCCGAATTAGAAGGCGTTGTCGCGACAGCGCTCCAAAAGGATCCTGACCGTCGCTACCAGTCAGCGAGAGAGATGGTGTCCCTTTTCGAGGAAATCGCGGCTTGCAAAAATACCCGCTCTCCCCTGAGGTCGGTTTTACGCGTATCAGAAAAATTCAGCACCCGGACTGTTCTGGCAGCCGTGGCTGCCTTGGCCCTGTGCATTGCGGCCCTGGTTCTTCTTACCTTCAGTCCCGCTGAGCAAGCGCGACCGTCGGATAGATCGATAGCTATCATGCCCTTCCGGATGAGTCCAGTCGAAACAGAGTGGCACTGGTTGGGCGAAGCCATCACAGACCTGGTGAGCAACGATCTCTCGCAAAACACCGATGCGCGGGTCCTTAGTTCACAGCAGAGAATCCGGACGATACGCAGCCTGCAAATTGACGCCGCGGACCTCGATGAGCAAGAGGCAGTTGCCGTAGCACAGAAAGCGAGAATGCAGGCCTTGCTCACCGGGACAATTACCAAGTCAGGCAAGGAAATAACCGCCGTGGGCACCATAGTGAACGCAGGAGACGGCCGCGTCCTGGCATCCCTGGATCCGGTACAGGGCGCCTATGAGAATTTGTATGTGATTGCCGGCGACCTGTCGGCACAAGTCGCAAACTGGATGGATCCACAGTCGGCGCGGGAAGATAAGAACTCTCTCGACAGGGCGACGCAATCACTGGATGCATACCGGTACTATGTGGAAGGCAAGGATGCAGCTTTTGACCTGCGGCACGAGGAGGGCATCGAGAAACTAAGAAAAGCAATTGCCCTCGACTCATCATTGGTCGAAGCCTACTATTGGCTTGCCTGGCAGTACAGCAACAGTGGCTATGATGCAGAGGCACGGAAAACGCTGGCAGCCGGCAAGCCTTACATTTCTACATTGTCGGAAGAGATGCGCTTAGAATACCTGGTGCATGAGGCCGCCTATAGCAATCGTTGGCGAGAATATGCAAACTATTTGCAGCATTTGCTTGAAGTCAATCCCTTTGATGCTACATTGCACTATCGCTACGGCCGGGTTCAGCATTACAAATTCCGCCAAATTGAGGCCGGCATTGCGAACATCCAAAAAGCCGTACAACTTGATTCATCGTACGGATCCGCTCTCAACACTCTGGCCTACGCATATGCAGCCAGGGGAGATACCGGCATGGCGCTGACCATGGTCAGGCGCTACGCCGCCCTCAATCCTACGGATCTAAATCCGGTCGACAGCAAAGCGGAAATACTTACGTTGTTCGGTGATTATGACGCCGCGATCTCAAACTGCGAACTGGTTTTGGCGATGAGGCCAGATTTTCCGTACGCGCGGATACACGCAATCAACGCGCACCTGGCAAGGCTCAATCTGCGCGCAGCCGACCGGGAAATATCCGAGCTGCTGCAAACAACCCAGGCGCCTTTTTTTATGAGCGCCGCACAGCTTCTGGCAGCCCGGAGCGCCGTATTCCGCGGAGACCTGGCCACGGCTCTGTCTCATGTCGATGAAGCCATCCAACTGGATCCCTTGAACCTTGAGGCACATTGGACGCGCGCGACCATCCTCCTGGACCTCGCTGATGATAAAGGATTTAGGATCGAGTTGGCAAACCTCAAACGTGCCATACAAACCGAGGGAAGTCTGGAAGGACAGTGGTTCCTGCACCATCTGCACGGCGCTCAAGCCATGCGGGCGGGGGATTATGATACTGCAATTTCCCTTTTCAAGAAAGCGTTGGGCCTGTGGCCGCTGGAACGTTCTTTCTACTTGACGGCCCTGGCAGACGCCTACTCACAGGCGGGCCAATTCGACGAGGCCGCGCGCAACTACAAGGCTGCTCTGGCCATCAATCCAAAATACTGGAAAGCTCTGTGTGGTTTTGCGGAGATGCATGAACTGCAGAACAATATTGCCGAAGCACGGACAAACTACCTGAAAGCGTTTGCCGTCTGGGAGCTCCCTGACGAAACCGGTAAACTCCCAAGTCAAGTTCAGGCTGCAAAAGAGAAGTTGGCCACAATAAACTAACCCATTAATCCAAACCTCAGGGAGGTATACTATGGCAGAACCAAAAGACCCACCTAGCAGCACGGCTGAACCAAAGGATCCACCCAGCGCGGACGACTAACCAGGGACCCTGGCCCAAGCACCCGCATCTGAGAGCTGCTGTCAACCTGGTGTTTGGCCATCGGTGGACCAGTCGGATCTGGCGGTCGCGCTAGTGCGCGACCGCTTTTTTTATCTCCTTTTGCCTAATCATCGACGACAGGGCCGGTGCCTAACATTGTTTTGAGGAAGACAACGACCTGCTCTATGCTCTTTGGTTCTAACTTGTCCGCGAACGGTGGCATCGCATCAGGTCCCAGTCCTTTTCCATTCAGGATGATTGTACTCAAAGCAGCTTCATCAAATTTGCGAAACGACTGACGAATGTCAGGCCCCTCATCTGTTCCTTCGCCGTTTTGCCCGTGACAGCGGGCACAGTTTACCTCCTTGTTTGAATATCCCAAGAAAATCAATTGGCCCGGATCCGTGATGTCGGCAGGAGGAGTGCTGCCGCAGGCGAAGAGAATGCACGTTAGGCCAAGCCCGGCGATGGATGAGTATCGCACGAACTAGACCGCCTTGACCACGACCACGGTGATGTCGTCGTCCTGCTCGGTATTTGCCTCAAAAGCCTTCACATTTTGGTAAATGGTAGACACCAGTTCCTCAGCGCTTTTGTCGCGACTGCTGCTCAAAAGCTCTTGCAGCCTGCCATCGCCGAACATCTCTTCCTGCGGGTCTTCCGCCTCGGTCACGCCATCTGAATAAATGACCACCATCTCCCCTGGTGCAATCGTTGTACTCCCAGCCTCGTACACCATGTCGGGCATCATGCCCAGCACCAGTCCACCCTCTCGGAGCGCTTCCATCGTACCATCGATTTTCAAATGAAATGGGAAGTTATGGCCTGCATTAACATAGTCATAGGCACCGGTGGACGAATCCAGAATTCCGCCAAAAAGCGTCACAAATTTATTGCTGGGAGTATTGCGGTGCAGCACGTTATTTGCTTTGGAAATCGCTGCAACAACGCTGTCATTACTCATTGCCTGGTTCCAGATGGTTGCCTGCAGGTGGCTCATCAAAAGCGAGGCTGACACCCCCTTGCCCGACACATCACCCAGAGTAATAAACCAGCGATCCCGATCGAGCTGGATGAAATCGAAATAATCACCACCAACATCCTTTGCAGGGTGACTGGCGCCTGCGATATCAAAGCCTCTTATGTCGGGGCTGCCTTTTGGCAGCAATCTTTGCTGAATGACGTGCGCCATTTCGAGATCCTTCTCGATCTCGAGCAGATGTTTTTCCTGCTCATACAGTCTGGCGTTCTCAATAACCTGGGCCGACTGCGAACCGATGATGGTTAGCATCCTCTGGTCATCAGAGGTAAAGCCCTGGTCCTCCTTCTTGTTAAAGAGATTCAGCACGCCGATGAGTTCACCCTTGCAAACCAGAGGAACACTCAAAAGGGTCTTGATATGCAGACCCCCGGCCTGGCGGTTAATGAAATACTCGTTGTTTTCAAAATCATTGATCAGGAGCGGTTCGCGCTTTCTGAGCATCCAGCCGGACAATTCAGCGTCCAGCCGCAGTCTCTCCTTCGGCGTCGTCTCGTCTGCTTTTCGGATATATGTTTTGAAAGGGTCCACCGCCTCAGCGTCTTTGTCCACCAGGTGGATCGTGCCCTGCTCGGCCTTGACCGCCTTGACAGAACCGGAGACAACTTTGGCCATTATTTTGTCCAGTGCCATCGTTGAGGTAATGACGCTGGTCAATTCATTCAAAGTTGACAATTCCGCAACGGACTGTCGTAGACGTTCGTTCTCTTGTTTCAGACCTGCAAGTTGCTCATCCTTATCCGAGTCGAAAAAGGTCATGACTCTTCCCGTAATATATGATTAGTGAGCAATCTATTTGCCTGCACTATTCACAAGTTGCTTCCGCGGCATTCGCAGAGAATCTTTTTCGGGTTAGACCCGTGCCTGCTGAGTGCTGCCAGCCCTGTTCGAAAAAGATTCCTCCTGAATGACGGGATCCTACACTTGGGCTCACTGCGCGCTGCATGAATTGTCCAGGTTAGTGGGTGTTGCCCCCAGACTGCAAGCTGCGGCGGCAAAAGATAGAAACTTAACTTCTCACTGTCAAGCTAAGATCTGTGAAGCACTCCGCTGCAGGTGGCGTATTTACGCTTGCTTATCTGCATGACGCTTTCTATCTTTGCCTTAATTTAGAAGAAACGTATCGACATGCCCACCAGAACACACTCGGACAAAAAAACGCACACACGGAGACCCGGTAAGGGCGCCCATGCCGCGACCGCCACGGCTCTTCGTCAGGAATTGTTAGCAACAATTGCTCAAGTTTGTCCACTCGCCTTGTCGGCACTGTTGCCGCCGCTGGACCGGCTGACCAAAGATAGTCCCCGCAATACTCCAGGATCTATCCGAAAACAATTCCTGGCTTCAGCTCGCGACATTCTGATGTCATCCTCAAACTGCGACAAGCCTTTCGAACTCTACCCAACGCTGACCAACGCCGATGCGCAGGCCGACCTGGTGACCGCTGCACTCGCTGATTTGGAGGCGGCCTTCGAACGAATCGATTTGCGTGAATCTTTGACAGGGTCGGAGAAACTGGAGATCCTGCACGGCATGCTGCGCACCCGGCACCTCGATGCCAGGCTAAAGAAATTTTTTGTCAGCAGCGAGATCAAGACCCCGGCGGGAGCGTTTTTCCAGGGTAAGGGCTTCCGGTCGATGGGCCAGGAGGCGATTTATGCGGCGGCTATCCGCCTGAAACGCACCGGGCCTACACTACCGCTACCCGCCACTGTCGACCACAACGGCAAGCACGGTAACTATGCTGGTGACTTTGTCGGTATCATGATTCGGGATTTGGGCCTGGCCCTGGCCATGGGCGTCGCTCCGTATGATGTCATGGCTGCGCAAATGGGCAAGGCAAGCAAACCTACTTTCGGCAAAGATCTCCACATCGGTGATTTCGATTGCGGTGTGCTGCCGCCGTCGGCTCCGTTGGGTCTGAGTACCGGCAACGCCATCGGCCTGGCCCTCGCCCTGGAAGGAAGCGGGCGCGTGGTCATCAACTGCACCGGAGAGGGCGCAACCTCGTCCGGCGAATGGCATGAAGCAATCAACTTTGCGGCCGTGCGGAAATCGCCAATAGTTTTTATCGTCGAGAACAACCAAACGGCACTGTCGACGCCGACCTGCGAACAATTCGCCTGCACCAGCCTGGCCCGGAAGGGAATTGGCTACGGCATACCTTCGATCACGGTCGACGGCACTGACCCCGAGGCTGTTTTTTCAGCAGTGACCCAGGCTGCGGACGCCTGCCGGCGTGGTGCTGGGCCAAGTCTGGTCGAACTTGTTTCATTTAGAATGTGTGGCCATGCGCACCATGATGACATGCTTTATTTTGGTGCAGAGCCGGAGCAGTTCCTGACCTACCCTTCCGTCAACAAGAACGGATACATTGACCGGGACAAATACGAGTTTTGGCGTGAGAAAGACCCGATCGAGGTCTATCGCCGGCAGTTGCTCAGCGAAGGGGTTCTCTCTGAAAAACAATATGAGAAACTAGTCGGCGAAGTCGTCGCAGAGATGGAGTCGGCTGCTGCACAAGTCGTTGCGGCGCCGTGGCCGGATGCCGCAGTCAACGGCCCTGCAGTCACCGACGGCGAACACCCGGAGCACAGCGAGCCACTGGCAGGACGAACTAGAGCCTTTCCGTTGATCCGTGTGTGGAACACGACCGAAGACTTCGGCTTTGCGCCGGAGCCGGGCGGAGACACCTTCTGGCAGGCCATCGTAGAAGCCTTAAGTGAGGAAATGCAGAGAGACGAAAATGTCTTCGTTCTGGGCGAGGATGTCGGCGGCAACTACGGCAACGCCTTCGTGATTCTCAAACCACTCCTCGAGACATTTGCCGACCGGCTTATCAACACACCACTCGCGGAGTCAGCTATCATCGGCGCCGCCACCGGCGCAGCTCTTCTCGGCAAGCGGCCGGTTGCTGAAATTCAATTCAATGATTTTGTCGCAAACGGATTCAACCAGCTTGTCAACAACACCGCCAAGATTTATGCACGCTGGCATCAGCCTGTGCCGGTCACCATCAGGCTGCCCTGGGGCGGCTTGCGGCACGCAGGCCCGTACCACTCACAAAACACCGAGCCGTGGTTTTACCGCGTTCCCGGTCTGAAAATCGTCTGTCCGGCGACGCCACGGGAAGCAAAGGGACTGCTGAAATCAGCGATCCGGGATGACAACCCGGTTCTGTTTTACGAACACATCGCCCTGTACCGGGACGCATCGATAAAACAGACTTTGCCGGACGCCGTTGCCGATTTTACCATACCTTTCGGTAAAGCACATATCAAAAGGGACGGCAGCGACCTGACCATCATCACCTATGGTGCCTATGTTCACCGCTGCTTGGCCGCTGCCGGGGAACTGGCTTCCCGGCACCATGTGTCCGCCCGGGTGTTGGATCTGCGCTCGCTGCAGCCGCTTGACAAAGAGGCCATCCTGTGGAGTGTGAAGCGAACCAACCGCGTGCTCATTGTGCAGGAAGATAGCAAGACCGGCGGCATCGGTCAGTCAATCGCTGCTATCATAAGTGAAGAAGCGTTCGAATATCTCGACGCACCCGTGAGAGTCCTGGGAGCCCTGGACACACCGGTGCCGTACAGCCCTCCGCTGGAAAAGACTTTTCTAATCTCAACTGAACAGATCATCGAAACAGCCAAGTTACTTACCCAATATTGATCGCCGCTTCATCCCGGAATAAGTGGCTTGCGTCTTCTGTACCTTAAACATCCCCCATCATCTTGAGGAAGTAATTGAATTCCTTCAGCCTGAATTCTATACGTTTTTTCCTGACTTTTCTCCTCCTCTTTGTCAGTCGAGTTCATACGCAAGGGCTGCTACAAGTTACCGACACCCACCCTGCGGCGCAAGCGATGGTCGCCAGAAACAACCTGGAGATTGCCATCAGTTTCAATGATGCCATCGACCGGCAGAGTGTCACGAATCGCACATTCCAGGTTTTCGGACGCTGGGCCGGCGTTTGTCCCGGGTCTTTCACATTCGAAAACCAGGACCGCAGCATCCGATTCACTCCGGCAAAGTCCTTTTCTGCCGGTGAGTGGATAACAGTTTCCCTCACTCACGACATCAGGAGCACAGGCGGACGCATTCTGCTGAACGGCTTTGCGTGGAACTTCTGGACTAGTAGCGCAGCCGCAGAGCTCGACTTACTAGAAATGCAAGTCATCAGTGTTCGACGGCCGGGTGAAGGTCGAGTCCGAACCTACGGTGCCTATGCCGGAGACCTGGATGGCGACGGATTTCATGATTTCACCGTCCCCAATGAGGAATCTCATGACGTCCGGGTGTTCATGAACAGCGGCGCCGGTGGCTACTCGACCTTCACAGTCAATGCCCTGCCTCCCAATTCGAAACCAAGTACGAACGAGGGTGCCGATTTTAATGGTGATGGGTTACTCGATTTTGCTTGCGGCAACATTGACGGCGGGTCCGTAAGCGTGTTTTTCGGTACCGGCTCCGCTGATCTAGGTGCTTCAACAACCTATCGTGTTGCGGGTGGCACACGCGGCCTGGCAATTTTGGATTTGAACTGCGACGGAGCCCCAGACATTGTGACAGCCAACCGCGCTGGAAATAATTTCTCAAAATTACTCAACAACGGTGACGGCACCTTTGCCGCAAGCATTAATCAAGAGTTGGGCACCGCACGGGAGACCGCGTGTGCCAGCGCCGACTTTAACGAGGACGGCATAATGGATGTCGCGGTCGGCAGCTTCAATGCCGGCTTTACCGGCGCCGGAGATATGGGTGACATCCTTCTACTTCTAGGGGATGGCAGCGGCAATCTAAACGCGAGCACAAAAGTAAGTGCCGGCGGAGATTCCTGGATGCTGGCCGTCGGTGACCTTGACGGCGATGGCCACGCAGATGTTGTATCAGCCAATGCGATCCAAAATCAGTTCGCTCTGTTTCGGGGCGACGGCATGGGTGGCTTGCGAAATGCCGAGACCTACGATGTTGGAGCCTTCCCTTTGGCCATCGATGTTGGGGATCTGGATGGCGATGGTGACCTGGATGTCGTCACCAGTAACTTCAGCTCGGCAAACTGGACGATCTATGAAAATGACGGTACCGGTCGTTTCACCAATCCTCGTACACACTTGACTACCGGGGCAGGGTCTTGCGCAGTCCTGCACGATCGCGACCTCGATGGAGATTTGGACATGACGGGGATTGATGAACTGGATGACAAACTGGTTCTGTTTGAAAATCCCGCAACGCCAACAGGCGTAGACAAGCCCCCATTAGCAACAAGCTTTCAGCTGCAGCAGAGCTATCCTAACCCCTACGCAGTGAGCTCCGGAAATGTTCTGAGCATTCCCTTTGTTGTGAACGAAACTGCTTTCGTAGAGATCAAGCTTGTGAATATTCTGGGGCAAACCCTCTCGGTGGTGCTGGAGCGGACCTTCAGCCGGGGTCGGCATACCGCTACGTTCCTTCCTGTTGACCTGACCCCGGGCGTATATTTCTACCGGCTGAACGTTCACGGAGTGCAAGTAACCAAGAGCACTATCATCCTTCCTTAGGCACCCCCTCCCCGCTTTGCTTCCTAAGTGAAACTTAATTTGCAAAAGTGTCATTTTCTGCCTGAATCGCAAAATGTTACAATAGTTTTACTTCTTTCTTAAGCGCTCCTGTTAACCGGCCCACGCACCTCCCGATAATTAAGACACAAGATACAGCACTTCTCACCTTTCCAGCGGAGCAGCCATGAAAATCATCCTCGTTGTTGCAGGACTTATCTTGATGACGTGCGTAACAGCATTCGGCTCTCCGCCATCCAAAGTAACACCATTCGAATCCAATGGTGACGGCCCGTTGTTTCACATCGATTATGCCAACTTTCAGGGATCCGGGGACCTAACCTACCTGGAATTCTATATCGAAGTTGGCTACGGCGCGCTGCAGTTCTATAAGGAAGGAAAGGAATTCCACGCCGGCTATGAACTGGAAATCGCCTTGTTGGATAAAGAGGAAGTGGTCATTCAGAAACACACAACGCACGACGACGTGCAGGTGCCAGACTTCGAAGAGACGGTCAGAAGTGGCCGGGCCCGGGCTTCGCTGGTGGGCTGGATGCTCGAGCCCGGCGAATATATCCTCAAAGCCCATATGACCGACACGGAGACGCGCAGGACTTCGAGAATAACGGAGTACGTCACGGTACGTGATTTGCAGACCCCCGGCCTGCTGGTCAGCGATATTCAGTTCAGTCAAAAAATCGAAACCGCTGACTCAGGACCGTATGTCAAAAACGGTCGCTATATTCAACCGACTGCCATGAGAGTTTTTGCCCATGCAATGTTGGACATCTACCTCTACTTCGAAATCTACAACCTGATTACCGAGGGGCAAACGGACTACACGAACTACATGGCTCACTTCATTTTCCACAATGAAGAAGGTAGAATCGTGGGCCATATAAAGCGACCACACCCGAAGCCCGGGGCTTCCTCGGCTCATTCGATCAAGCTGCCTGCCGACCACTTCACCAATGGCGAGTATGCGCTTACGGTCAAAGTCGTAGACCAGGATACGCAGGCAAGCGCAGAAAGTACATCTTCTTTCAGGGTGCTGGACTTCCCGGTGAGCATGACAGACACTGACTACGAGGCATATACAAACTGAGAATCTCGGCCTCGGCATCGGGTTGGTTTCGGCGTCCGAGGCTGTCTTTTGCTGGCTCCCCCTGTACGCCTGCCTCAAGCGACTCCTCTCCACTCTGAGTTTTCAAACACCTGCCATTTGCGGGAATAATCTTGACTTTTCAAATTTAAATCTTTACGGTCTTTCCATGAAGACGAAATTCCCGCCGGTCTACTACGCAGACTATCTGCAGTTGGATCGTCTTCTTGACTGCCAGACAACACGCAGCGAGAAGTACCTGAAAGAACCCGCCCATGATGAAACGCTCTTCATCATAATTCACCAGGTCTATGAACTCTGGTTCAAACAAATCCTGCACGAACTCGATTCGGTAATGGCCGTTTTCAAAGACGCCTATGTCAGCGAAAACAACATGGGAGTGGCCGTCGCCAGACTCACCAGGATCATAGAGATCCAAAAACTGCTGGTGCAACAGGTTGATGTTTTGGAAACCATGACTCCCCTGGACTTTCTGGAATTCCGTGATCTGTTGGTCCCGGCTTCCGGCTTTCAGAGCTACCAATTCCGCCTGCTGGAAAATAAGCTGGGACTACTGCCGGGACAGCGACAAAATTTTGACAAGCATGCCTACTACAGCCGCCTGTCGCACGAACATCAGGCTCTGATGACCCAGGCGCTTGCTGGGCCGTCGCTCTACCAGCTCGTTGAAAACTGGTTGGAGCGAACGCCTTTTCTGAGATTTGAGGGCTTCGACTTTTGGGAGAACTACAAAGTCGCGGTCAAAAGAGCGCTTGACAAAGACAGGGAAATCCTGCTCACAAATCCACTGCTTACCGACAAAGAGAAGGCAAAAGAGCTGAAAGAGTTCAGTGCGGCTGAGACCGGGTTTCTGGCATTGTTCGATGAAACGGAACACAATGACCTGATCAAGCAAGGTGTTCGCCGTTTATCTTATCAGGCGACGCAAGCAGCCCTGCTCATCAACTTGTTCCGAGATGAACCGGTTCTACACATCCCTTTTCAGTTTCTTACTTGCTTGATCGACATCGACGAACTTTTTACAACCTGGCGTTCCCGCCATGCTTTAATGGTGCAGCGCATGATCGGCACCAAAGTCGGCACCGGCGGCTCCTCCGGGCATACATACCTGCGCGCAACCGCGCACGGACACAAGGTATTTTCCGATCTGACAAATCTATCCACGTACCTCTTACCGCGCTCAGAGCTTCCCAGACTCCCTGAGGAATTTCGGAAGAATCTGGGCTTTTACTACTCAAGAGACCATGAATCTTGACCTCCATCAAAAAAACGCTCTGGTCTGCGGCAGCTCCCAGGGCATTGGCCGGGCCGCTGCAATGGAGCTGGCCGAGCTAGGCGCAAACGTAACACTACTTGCAAGAAACGCCCGGACTTTGCACGAAGTCCAGGGTGAACTTGCGGCCTCGTCCGGTCAAACACACGAGGTCCTGGTTGCGGATTTCGCGCACCCTGACCTTCTTGCAGAACGATTGCACGAGCACATAGAAGTCAGTGCTCCCTTTCACATTTTGATCAACAACACCGGCGGCCCGCCTGCAGGCCCGGCCAACAGTGCGACGCCAGACGAGTTTAGCGCTGCGTTTTCTCAACATCTTCTCTGTAACCAAATCCTGGTGCGTGCGCTGGTGCCGGGCATGAAGGCCGAGGGTTACGGCCGGATCATCAACGTCATTTCGACCTCGGTAAAACAACCGATCCCGGGACTGGGTGTGTCGAACACCATTCGCGGGGCCGTGGCCAATTGGGCCAAAACCCTGGCCACGGAATTGGCGTCGTCCGGCATTACGGTGAACAACGTGCTTCCGGGTGCAACCAACACCGCACGCCTGGATTCCCTAATCGCCGGCAACGCCAAGCGCGCGGGCATAACCGTCGAGGAAGCTGCTGCGGCCATGCGGGCGCCCATTCCGGCCCGTCGTTTCGCCGAAGCCAACGAGTTGGCCTATGCCATAGGATTTTTGGCTTCCCCTTCCGCCGGCTATATCACCGGCGTAAATCTGCCTGTAGACGGCGGGCGCACAGGGTGCCTGTGACGCCCATTTTTGGGCACGCAGCGCGCTTCGCATAACGGCCGGAGCCTACTCCCTCATGTACGACATCCGCAATTACATAGCTGGCGAATTCCCGGAAGCAATCAGCGGGATGCATATTAGCAATGTCGAACCCGCCACCGGCGTCGCCTACTCAACCTTGCCGGATTCGGACGAACGAGACGTTGCAGCGGCAGTGCAAGCTGCACTAGCCGCATTTCCTGCCTGGAGCTCACAGACTCCCTCAGACCGGAGCCAACTGCTGTTCCGCATCGCTGACCTGCTGGACGAAAGAATTGAAGAACTCGCTGCCGCGGAATCAAAAGACACGGGCAAACCGTTGTCACTGGCCCGGACGGTCGACATTCCACGAGCAGCTTCAAACCTCCGGTTCTTTGCAGCGGCTGTCATGCATTTTGGCAGCGAGTCCCACGACATGCAGGGAGCGGCCATCAACTATACCGTGCGGCAACCGGTGGGTATCGTTGGTTGCATTTCACCCTGGAACCTTCCCCTCTATCTGTTCACCTGGAAGATCGCACCGGCTCTGGCTGCGGGCAATTGCGTGATAGGCAAACCGTCTGAAGTCACGCCGATGACCGCCCATCTGCTGGCCGGGATTTGCAAGGAAGCGGGCCTGCCGCCCGGCGTACTCAATATCGTACACGGATTAGGCAGCAAGGTGGGTCAGGCAATCTGCGAACATCCCGATGTTCCGGCGCTGACCTTCACCGGTAGTACCGAGACAGGACGCCAGATCTCGAGAATTGCATCACCGCTCTTCAAGAAACTTTCGCTCGAAATGGGTGGCAAAAACCCGAATATCGTTTTTGCGGATTGTAACTATGAAGAAATGTTGCAGACCAGCATTCGGTCGTCCTTCTCAAATCAAGGGCAAATCTGTCTTTGCGGCTCAAGAATTTTAGTCCAAAAGCCTATTTATGACAAATTCCGCAAAGACTTTGTGCAGCGCACCCAGGCCCTGAAAGTGGGCGACCCTCTTTCGGAGCAAGTCCACATCGGGTCGCTTGTATCGCATGCACATATGGAGAAGGTCCTGGCGTGTATCGAGCGGGCCCGTGACGAAGGCGGCGCGATTCTTTGCGGTGGACACCGGGTCAAGATTGCGGGCCGGTGCCGGAATGGGTGCTTCGTAGCTCCCACAGTTATCGATGGGTTGCCGCCCGACTGCCGAACGAATCAGGAAGAGATCTTCGGTCCGGTTGTCACCTTGATTCCGTTTAATGACAGCGAAGAAGCCACAAAGATCGCCAACGGCACCGCGTACGGTCTGTCAGCCACTATCTGGACGGAGAACCTATCGCGTGCGCACCGGGTTGCCGGTGAATTGCAGGCCGGCATTGTCTGGGTAAATTGTTGGATGCTGAGGGACTTACGAACCCCGTTTGGCGGTATGAAGGATTCGGGCCTTGGCCGTGAAGGTGGCCACGAAGCTCTTAATTTCGTGACTGAACCGAAGAATGTCTGCGTGAGGTACCGGGATGCCGGGTAAACAAAGCTGTCCGTGCGCCGATAACGGACACAGAGACATTAACCAAGATACCTGCTATGGTAGACAAGAAAGAACTGTACTATCTGTTGAAGGGTGAGCAGATAGAAGAATTCAACCGGAAGGTGGAGGGCCAGCGCGGGTATGATCTGCAGGATGTAAATCTGCGTGGCCGTAACCTACAAAATGCCGACCTGCAGCACGCGGATCTTCGTGGCGCCTACTTGAACCGCTGCAATCTCAAGGGGCTGAACCTGACGCACGCGAATATGGAAGGGTCCAGCATGCATATGGCCCGTATCAGCGGGACTTACTTTCCGCACAACGTGTCCGCAATGGAAATCCAGAATGCGGTTAATTTCGGCACACGCATCCGGGTGAGTGACTCGGATCAGGTTCATGAAAGCACGAGCCTGCTCACCTAACCTCTTTTGCAGACGCCCTTTCACCAACGTCCGTTCCACTAATCACCAGCTTTTCACCAAAATTATAAGTCCGGCCATGCCCGCAATCCCAAGGATAATTGCGCGCGTCGCTTCCTTTCTCAAAAATGGTAAGGTCCACCGGCTTAGCAGAAAACCAGCGAGAACCGCAGGCAGCAGCGCCACAGCCCCGGTGAACTCCCGGCTGCCAAAGAGTCCAATGAAGTGCAGACCAATCAGCGAGATCGAACTCGCAATACCGAAGTAAACGGCCAGAGTTGCTCTCATCGTAGCCCCTGCTCTATGTTGATAGATAAGGGCAATGGGCGGCCCACCGATAGAGGAGGTCGTGCCCATGAAGCCGGAAGCGACGCCGGCGCCGATCAGGGATCTGGCCTGGGGCCGGAAGTTCCGGTTGAGTAGACTCAGTCCCACCGCCAGCAGAATCATGACCGCAACGACGATGGTGAGCTTCTCCCTTGGCACCAGTGTCAGCGTGAGCAACCCAATCAATGTCCCGGGAATTCGGCCGACAAAGATCCATTTGAGACTGGAAAAGTCGATAGCCTCTTTCTCCCGCAGCGCCATCACTATGGTGAGAAACAGAGCAGAAAAAATAAGCGGCCCCGGCACCAGCCAACCAGCAGTCAACACCAGAAAAGGCGCAGCGATGATTCCGAAGCCAAAGCCGGTAGACGCCTGCACCATTGCCGCAAGGGCAACGACCACAAAGGACGTCAAGAATAAGTCAAAAGTCATTCCAATATCTTCATCAGGCACAAACAGGGGCCTGGGTTAGAGGATTCAATCTATTATGTGCGTTGGTTTGCCGTCCAGACTGGTCTGGTTCCTCTCTCTCCAGTATGCCCGGATGCCATCTTCTCCCTTCATTTCGGCTGAGCGAACAAGCTGGTCCCGGTCAGATACATAGTCGAATAGCGGGACACCGGTGCCGCAGGATGACTGGACAAGGTCAACGGAAACGTCAATGATTTGCCTGGCGCCAACATTAGGAGGAAACAAATCAATCAGCGTCTGCCATTCCGCATTCCTGGAGTGAATTGCTCTCGCCTGTCCGTAAAGGCGCAGGATCAGCGCACCACCCTCGAAAGCACAGAACATCATTGTGATACGGCCGTTCTCCTGCACGTGTACCGAGGTTTCATTTCCACTTCCAGTCAGGTTGAGCCACACAACCCTGTTCTTGTCGAGAATCCTGAGCGTGTCCAAACCTTTTGGTGATAGATTTATCCGTCCTTCGCTTCCGGCAGTAGCCACAAAGAACATCTTCTGTTTCAAGATAAACTCTTGAAGTTTGTCGCTGAGTTCGGGTGCCCTCTGTGCCATGCTGTCTCCTCTTATTCGGTGTGCAGACGGTTCAGGTACAAGACCAAATCTCCATATGTCTAGTTCACAACTCTACCGGCAATCGAAAATGACCAGACCAACAATTTGCAGATTGGTCAATGAAAACTCAAGACAAAAATCGCACCTTTGTCGAGTCGGGCACGAACGAGGTGTTCGTCAGCTCATCCTACCGTACCACCGTGTAGTTGTATTTGGCCAGAATGGTCCGACTGTCGATTCACCTATTCTTTTCATAATATCATCACGGTTGTGATTAGTAAAGACGTTCCTTCAGCAACAGTTGAAGGTCCAGCGGCCTTTGCAATAAAACCCGGTGCTCAAGGATTTGCTCAATGTGTCGCTCACTATGATCCGCGTAAAGCTCAAGGAGATTGCGCAGCGTCACCTCCCCATGCTCCGGATGCAACCCAATCTTGCTCCAATCTTGCGCGCGTGCCCGATGGAACAAAGGGGATGTCGCCCGACGCAACATTTCGAACAGGGCGAGAGAGGTTTGAACAGCTTCGTTCACCTGGTTCGAATAGTCGAGAACATCTGCCCAAACAGCTTGTTCGTAACCCGCCAGTGTGCATCCGGGCTCAGCAAATACCTGCCTGATCCTACCGGCACCCATAATCTCAGCATCTGCCACATGAATGATAATGTCCTTCACAGACCATTTCCCTGGCCTGGAGTGGGTGCTCAATTCCTTTGCATCTAAGCCACTCACCGCTTTGACGAGCCTTTCCTGACCCGCATCAAATGCCTGCAGGAGTAAATCGAAATCATGGTTTTCAAATGTCCTGGGAAAGATAGATCGTTTTGAATTCATGACAATGGCTTCCAGCCTAACAGTTGCTTAAGCTGCGTCACAGGAAAGCTCAACCCTCTATTCACGGTCAGAACTCCTGCCAAAATCAAGGCTCCGCCAACAAACATGTTCCACGTGACCGGTTCGCCCAATACGGAAACCCCTAACGCAATTCCAAACATCGGAACCAGGTAAGTGACCATCGATAGATATGTTGCCCCAGCGCTTTCAAGAATCCTATAGTACACCACGAAAGCCGCCGCCGTGCCGAACAAACCCAGGGCAAGTAATGAACTCAAAGCCCCAAAAGAGGGAAGGCCTACCGCCAGCGGTTCCTCCAGTAGGAAAGCCATGGGTGTCATTATGAGGGTCGCCAATGTGAGCTGGGCAGCGGGTGCGACCAGAGGCTTTTGACCACGCACGTGACGGCGGGCGTAAATCATGGCCATGCCGTAGCTGCAAGAAGCTGCAGTAGCGGCGAGTATGCCAAGCGTGGTTGCCTCCACGCCAGCGAGGAATGAAGGTGAGGCAAGAAAGAGCAATCCTTGAAATCCAATGATGCTCCCGGCCACTTTGGCTCCGGTCAAGCGTTCATCTTCAGTAAAAAAGTGTGCAAACAAAATCGTGAATAGCGGAGTCGTACCATTCAGAATGGAGGCCACTGCACTGTCAATGAATTGCTCGCTCCAATTGAAAAGAGCGAATGGAATAGCATGTGCCAGCAAACCCATGACGGTGAAGTGTCCCCAAATGGCACCCCAACGTGGCAACTTGATACTCCGCAAACGCAAGAGAACAAGAAGCGCAACGGCTGCCAGTCCAACACGGACTGCAACTATGGTCAACGGCGCTATTTCCACCACGGCAATCTTGATAAAAAGAAAAGATGGCCCCCACAAAATAGAAAGAATGAAAAGCCAAACTAAATTACTCGACATAAGATGCGCCTCCTATCTGTCACTGTAACGCGCGGACAAGATACATTGAAATTGGTTTGTCAACAAGATCCATATATCATAAACTACACATACCAATTCCCACCAGATAGATACCTGATGGGAAAGTTCAAATACGCTTCTCGCGGTACATCTCTGCAAATGTTGCGTTGTCCGAATCTACAAACCATGTAGTCACAAGCCACCCGATACTTGCCCTCTTTGTAGCTGGGATTGATTATCTTTGCATGTCACAGTAATGATTTGCGTTGTATTAACAAAATTAATATATTTCATCATAACCATCTTAGTTTCTCATGCATAAGAGAGTGATTTCATGGAAGTGAGGCATCTAAAGCTTGTCAAAACAGTCTCAGAGGAGGGTAGTCTTACCGGTGCCGGGAAACGTCTTTTTCTTTCTCAGTCAGCGCTTAGTCATCAACTGCGCGAGGTGGAAGAGAAGTTGGGCGCGGCGCTCTTTCAAAGGGTGAATAAGAAAATGATCCTGACGGAAGTGGGTCGGCGTGTCCTGCAAACTGCAAACCTTGTCTTGTGCGAACTTGAAAAAGCAGAAACGGACGTACGCAAGTACATCGATGGTGACGCGGGACTCTTACGCATTAGCACTGAGTGCTATACAGTCTACCATTGGCTTCCCCCCATTCTCTCCTCTTATTCCAAACACTTTCCCAAGGTTGAAATCCAAATTGTGGCGGAAGCTACTCGCCAACCAAAAGAGTACTTACTGCAGGGCAAACTAGACCTGGCAATTATTAGTTGCTTGACAAAATCTGAAGACTACGGACCCTGCGAGTTTACAGAGCTATTCACCGACAATCTGGTAGTGGTGACCAGCGCCGACCATCCGCTCGCGCAGAAGGAAACCATCGATGCATCAGATTTCAGCAAGGAACACTTGATCTGTTACACGGCGCCAATCGCAGTTTTGGATGTTTTCCAGAGAGTCCTCATTCCGGAAGGGATAAAGCCGCGCAGGGTTACGCACATGCAGTTGTCCGAAGCGATTGTGGAAATGGTCAAGGCCAACCTCGGTATCACCGTGATGGCTAATTGGGCGATTAAACCCTACCTGAGATCCAAGAAACTTGTCACCATCCCTTTTACGAATCATGCAATCAGGAGAACCTGGTATGCGGTTACCTTGAAGAGTAACCATCAACCGCAGTTTATTACCTGTTTTGTAGACCACATGCTCCGGCATCCAATTGCCGGAGATTCTAGGCCATGTGGATAGAAATCTCTTGCGTCCCTTGTTTACTCTAGTTACTTTGGTACATGCGGGATTGCAGGGAGCAATCTCCACCTTCTTGAACCAGGAATCGAGGTCCTTTGATAGACTCCAACCCGAAGAGCAAAGAAAAGCCAAAGCAGGAACTTTCTGACACAACGCTCGGAGAATTACCACAACAACTACACGACGCGGTCGCACGCATGAACTGGAAAGAGCTTATGCCGGTTCAGGCGCGTGCAATTCCCTATTTGTTGGCCGGCCGGGACATGATGATCCAGGCCCGCACGGGTAGCGGCAAGACCGGCGCCTTTCTCCTGCCTCTCCTGACCCGGCTTAAAGCAAAAGAACAGACCTGCCAGGCGCTTATCCTGGTTCCGACCAGAGAACTTGCCAGCCAGGTCTATGAAGAAGCCAAAGTCCTTTGCGGTGACAAGGGACTGCGCACTGTGGCGGTTTACGGCGGCGTCGGCTACGGCGCCCAGATCAAGGCGCTCAAACAAGGCGCGCACATTGTGATCGGAACCCCAGGCCGGGTTCTCGACCACTTGCTGAAACGCACCTTCACCCTTAAGTATTTAACCTCCCTTGTGTTTGATGAAGCGGACCGCATGCTTTCAATGGGATTCTATCCCGACATGAGGAAATTACAGGAACATCTGCCATCCCGAAAGTTGCATACCTGCATGTTTTCTGCAACTTTTCCGCCGTCGGTGCTGCGGACAGCGGGCGAGTTTATCGCTGAACCGGAATTTATTTCTCTCAGCGCTGACCATGTGCACGTTACGGACACGGACCATATTTTTTATATTGTTGACGGTATGGACCGGGACCGCAGTCTTATCCGGCTCATCGAGGTCGAGAACCCGGCTTCGGCCATCATTTTTTGCAACACCAAATCCAATGTCCACTATGTCGCGGTGGTCTTGCGTAGTTTCGGATACGATGCCGATGAACTCAGCGCAGATCTTTCGCAAAAAGACCGGGAACGGGTCTTGAAAAGCGTTCGGGAAGGCAAACTCAAGCTCCTGGTCGCCACCGATGTCGCGGCTCGCGGACTTGATATTCCGGACCTGTCTCATGTCATCCAATATGAGCCGCCGGACGAAATAGAACTCTACATTCATCGTGCGGGCCGCACTGGCCGAGCCGGCGCCGCAGGCGTTGCCATCTCCCTGGTAACCAGGATCGAGCAGCTTACCCTGAACCGCATCGCCAAAAGCTACGACATCGAGTTGCAGGAACGGACGATGCCAACCGACTCAGACGTGGAAGCCGTGGTCACGGAACGTTTAACCACCTTGCTGGAAGCGCGCCTGCGCGACCGCGACAAGCTGCAAACGGAACGCAGCCTGCGATTTGTACCACTGGCCCGGGCATTGACGGAGAACGAAGACGAGTCCGCGGTCATTGCTATGTTGCTGGATGACTACTACCAGCAGATCTTGCATGCACCGGTGGTGCCACCAGGTGAAGCGCCACAGTCGGCGGTGAGCAAGCCAGATGGATCTACCCGTCGCCGGCAAAAGCCGCGCAGAAGGCGAAATTCGCAGGGATCGCGGAATAGATGAGCGTTCACCCGCGTCCGGTCCACCGCAGTAAGGCTCCGGAGCCGGTCGGACTTTATCCGCACGCACGGCAGGTTGGCGATCTCATCTTTCTCTCAGGAGTGGGTCCCAGGAAAAGAGGCAGTTCCGACATTCCCGGCGTCGAGCGCGACAGTGCCGGTAGCATGGTCTCTTATGACATCGCAGTGCAGTGTCACTCCGTTTTTGAAAACGTGCGGCACATCCTCGAAGAAGCGGGGTCGGCCTGGGAAAAGCTGGTTGATGTCACTGTCTTCCTGACCAACATGCAGGACGACTTCGAGATTTACAACAGGATCTATGGCGAGTACTTCAAGGAGAATCAACCCTGTCGCACCACTGTTGAAATAACATCCCTGCCCACGCCAATTGCCATCGAGCTCAAGTGCATCGCGACGGTTTGACGTAAACTCCCGTCTAGGCCGTACGATCAAGGGATTGCTCATCGGCGGTGCGAAAGTAATGACACATCTCCGGACCGGCCAATGAGCCTATCTAATACCTCGCAAGAGCTCAAAAAGAAATGACGCGTCAGAACAGCCGCAACAAGATGGTGGTTTCTGACTCGATGAATTCAGGAGGAAGAAATCATGTCGAGCTTAGCGGCATTTAGCCTCAGAAAATGGATTGACGAACATCGCGACCTGCTGAAACCGCCCATCGGCAACAAGTGCGTATACGACGAAGCGGAAGATTTTATCATTATGGTTGTCGGAGGACCGAACAAACGCAAAGATTACCACTACAACGAGGGTGAAGAGTTTTTCTATCAAATAGAGGGAGACATTGTCGTAAAGGTCATCGACAATGGAAAGAACGTAGATATCCCGATACGCGAAGGCGAGATCTTCCTGTTACCCCCGAAAGTACCGCACTCACCCCAACGGACGGAAGGCTCAATCGGCCTGGTCATAGAAAGGACCCGAAGCCCGCACGAAAATGACGGCTGCATGTGGTTTTGTGAAAGCTGTGGAGAAAAGGTGTACGAAGAGTACTTCCACCTGGACAAACCTTCCGACATTGTGCACAAGCTGAAGAGCGTCATGGAAAAATATCATGACTCCGACGAATTGCGGACCTGCAACAACTGCGGCAGCACCATGGCAGCGCCGATGAAAAAGTGACGCATTCTTGCTCTGAACGGACTGCCGTGCATCCTTTTAAGATTGACATTCATACACATATCCTGCCGAGAGATTGGCCAAATCTGAAGCAAAAGTACGGCTACGGGGGTTTCATTAATCTCGAGCATCACCACCCCGGGTGCGCCAGGATGATGCTTGACGGCACTTTCTTCAGGGAAATCGCCGAGAACTGCTGGTCGCCCGGAGCACGGCTGAAAGAATGCGGCAAGACCGGCGTCGACGTGCAGGTCCTTTCCACCGTTCCCGTGATGTTCAGTTACTGGGCCAAGCCCGAAGACACTCTCGATCTGTCCCGCAGGTTAAACGACCACATCGCAGGCATCGTCACCGACTACCCGACGCGGTTCGTCGGACTGGGTACGGTGCCGATGCAAGACCCCGACCTCGCAATTGCAGAGGCACAGCGTTGCGTTAAGGAGCTCGGCCTGGCCGGGGTCGAAATTGGCACGCATGTGAATGACTGGAACCTGAACGACCCTAACCTCTTTCCGTTTTTCCAGGCGTTGGCGGAAATGGACGCTGCATTGTTCGTGCACCCCTGGGACATGGTGGGCAAGGAGCAAATGCCGCAGTACTGGCTTCCCTGGCTGGTAGGCATGCCCGCGGAAACCAGCAGGGCAATCTGTTCAATGATCTTTGGGGGTGTCCTCGAACGACTGCCCAAACTGCGCGTGGCCTTCGCGCACGGCGGCGGGACTTTCCCAGCCAATATCGGCCGAATCGAGCACGGGTTCCGGGTCCGGCCGGACCTGTGCGCAATCGACAACCCGGTGAACCCACGCGACTACCTGGGTAAATTCTTCGTCGATTCGCTGGTCCATGATCCCAAAATACTGAACTACTTGATCGATGCAGTCGGCTCCGGGCGCATCGCGCTCGGTTCGGATTATCCATTTCCCCTGGGCGAGGAGCATCCGGGGCAACTGATTGAATCGATGTCGCACTTAACAGACGAAACCAGGCAACAATTGCTGAGCGGCTCAGCGCTGGCATGGCTTGGTAAAGCAGCAGATCCGATAATCCCTGCGTCCGGGACTTGACCTGCTGCTCCGACTGCCTGAATAATGACCCTTATGCCGGCGAAACCAAGTCACAACATTGGAGACAAGATGTTAGTTTTCAAAGCAGGCACTACCAATTATTCAGTCGACCTCGACAATCCCCTTGATATTTCCATTCCTCTTGATTTTCACGGCGACCAGCCCAGTGTTTACGGAGTACCAAAGGCCTCAGCGCAGGCATACGAAGATGGCTCATTCGTCGGTGATACGCGCAGAGGCGGTAGTTGTAACTTTGAACATTACACGCTTGTCCCGCACTGTAACGGCACGCATACGGAATGTCTTGGACACATCACGAATGCCAGAATCTCGGTCAACTCCATTCTGCGTGATTTCTTGTTACCAGCAGCCTTGATTTCCGTGGAACCTGAAGGTGCCATTCGGGCAACAGAAACGTCCTATCCAAAACCCCACTCTTCAGACTTTCTCCTGACACGCGGGCGTTTGCACGAAGCGGTCGCGACCGTTCCGGAAGAATTTCTGACCGCCCTGGCAATCAGAACACTACCCAATGCCGACGACAAAATGCGGCGGGAATACTCAGATCCGCCTCCACCCTATTTCTCCATTCAGGCTACTGAATTTCTAAACGAACTCAAGGTGCAACATCTTTTGGTGGACACTCCGTCGGTTGACAGAACCTTTGACGGCGGCAACCTGACAGCGCACCACCGTTTCTGGGGAATTCGTAAGGGGAAACATGAACTGGACCCAAACCGCGTTTCCAGCAAGACCATCACGGAAATGATCTATGTCCCGGACGAGGTCGCTGATGGCATCTATTTGTTGAATCTACAGTTACCCGCTTTTGTCGCGGATGCCGCGCCAAGCAGGCCGGTGCTCTACAAACTCAATCCTCTGGCGGAGTCTCAACGCTCGAAAGGACATGGCCGGCTTTAGAAAATTCCTGCTTGTTTCCTTTGGCAACGATTCCTATATTTGCCACGCAAAATGGTCACATCACAAGACATACCTGCTTACACCAACACTCCGGATGCCGCTCTTGCGATGGATGCCGCAGACCCGCTGGCCTCCTTCCGCGATCAATTCTACATACCCGGTGCAAAGGATGGCCAGGAATGCATCTATCTCTGCGGAAATTCCCTTGGGCTGCAACCAAAGTCCACACACAGCTATGTCTCAGAAGAACTTGAAGATTGGGCTAAACTCGGGGTCGATGGTCATTTTCATGCCAGGCACCCGTGGCTGCCATACCATGAATACCTAACAGAGCAGACCGCTCGGCTGATGGGAGCACATGAAGTGGAGGTGGTCAACATGAACACGCTGACCGTCAACCTGCATCTCATGCTTGTTTCTTTCTATCGACCCACGCCCACACGGCATAAGATCTTGGTCGAAGCGATGTCCTTTCCCTCGGATCGTTATGCCGTGCAATCACAGATCCGCTACCATGGTTATGAGCCCCAAACATCGCTGATCGAATTGTCCCCCCGGAATGGCGAGTCGACCATTCAGTGTGATGACGTTCAGGACGTTCTTGACCAGGAGGGCGATTCAGTCGCACTCGTGCTCTTGGGGGCAATTAATTACTACAATGGCCAGCTCATGGACCTGGCCGGGATCACGACAGCCGGACACAGTAAGGGGTGCGTTGTCGGGTTTGATCTGGCACACGCGGCTGGCAATGTTCCACTTGAGCTGCATGACTGGGGACCAGACTTTGCTGTGTGGTGTTCATACAAATACCTCAACGGCGGCCCCGGATGTGTCGCAGGTTGTTTTGTGCATGAGCGGCATGCCGGTCACACTGACCTGCCCCGGTTTGCCGGCTGGTGGGGTCACAACAAGGACACCCGGTTTGACATGCCAGCGGACTATGAGCCAATCGCGGGCGCGGAGGGCTGGCAGTTGAGCAATCCCTCCATCTTGCCGCTGGCGAGTTTGCGCGCAGCCATGGATATTTTTGACGAAGCAGAAATGTCGCGTTTACGTGCCAAGAGTGTAAAACTGACCGGCTATTTGGAGTTTCTGTTAAAGGAGAGATGTTCCTCCTTTGTGGAAATTCTAACCCCGCTGGATGAAGCGCAGCGCGGCTGCCAGCTCTCTCTGCGAGTAGCAGGAAATGGCCGGCTTTTGTTTGACAAACTGAACGAACGCAATGTGATTTGTGACTGGCGCACTCCGGATGTCATACGGGTCGCGCCTGTGCCACTGTACAACACGTTTCACGATGTCTACTTATTCGTCGACGTTCTGGTAGAGGAGCATGCTCAGCTTCCACTCTAGCCCAACTGCCACGGTGGTTGCAGCGAGGAAGGAACTTTACCGGCTACGAAAAGCCTCAGCAACGTGTACTCATTGCAGGACCCGCTCTCATAACCCAAAAAAGAGGAAAGAAGCTATGGCCATCGACAAGGAATTGTTGGACATTCTGTGCTGCCCCGAAACCAAAGTTGAATTAAGCGTTTTGACGCAAGAACGAATTGACGCAGTGAACAAACAGATCTCAGGCGGCAGTGTCACCTTCAAAGATGGTAAGGCCGTAAAGGAGCCACTACAGGAAGCACTGATCACGGTCGACGAAAAAACCATCTACCGAATCGACGACGAAATCCCGATCATGCTGGTGGAAATGGGAATCCCCACAGACCAGTTGGGCAAGTTCTAAGCCTTCTGGCACTGTCCATGGTTGAGACGGTCAAGAAAAGACGCACAGCGGTCTATGTTATTTGGTACTTGGCGGCTATCATCCTTGCCAACCTCGCGGTAACGCTCTTCGGTCCGCGCATAGCGGTGGTCACAGCATTTTTGTTTATCGGCCTTGATTTAACGGCCAGAGACCATCTGCACGACCGTTGGCACCGCAGCGGGCTGTTGTGGCGCATGGCCATCCTCATCGGCACAGGCTCGGCGGTCTCATTCTTGCTCAATCAAGATTCACGTGACATCGCCGCCGCTTCTTTTATCGCTTTTGCCGCTGCTGCGACTGTCGACTCCTTCGTGTATCACGCATTGGGCAAGTATCCACGTTGGCTGCGGATCAATGGCTCAAACGTACCGAGCGCTTTGGTTGACTCGTTGGTCTTTCCCGCGCTGGCCTTCGGATTTCCCCTGCTTTGGGATATCATGCTTGGACAGTTTGCGGCAAAAGTTCTGGGCGGTTTCTGCTGGTCATTCATGCTGGCGGAAGGGGAAGAGCAATGACGGTGAGTGGCACATCCGGCTCTACACTGGTAATCACTGATTGAAAAAAGAGCGTATCACAATCATCGGTGCCGGCCTGACCGGCCCTCTTTTGTCCATCTTCCTGGCCCGTCGCGGCTTTGAAGTCGAGGTCTTTGAGCGTCGGCCGGATATGCGTAAGCAGAGAATCAGCGCTGGTCGTTCCATAAACCTGGCTTTGTCCACCCGTGGCATCCACGCGCTCTCCCAGGTCGGCCTGTCCGAACGGATTCTGGCGCGCTCCATTCCGATGCACGGACGGTTGATGCATTCCAGGGACGGAGAGTTTTCCTTCCACAAGTACAGCAGCGATGACTCCGAGTACATAAACGCGATCTCGAGAGGCGAGCTTAACCGACATCTCATGGACGAAGCTGAAAATGCCCACGGCGTTGTTTTTCATTTCGATCAGGAGTGTGTCGGCATCGACCGCGAGAGCGGGGAAGCAACCTTTGCAGACACCCAGACCGGTGCCAAAGCAGTGCATGATAGTCGGGTCGTGCTGGCAACCGATGGTTCCGCATCGGTGATTCGGGCCGACCTGCTGCGCGGGCGCGAACACTCGCTGTCGATAGAATCTCTGACCCACGGCTACAAGGAATTGCTGTTCCCAGCAGGCGAGAACGGCACCTTCATGATGGAGAAAAATGCGCTACACATCTGGCCGCGTGGCAGATTCATGCTGATCGCGCTACCCAATTTTGACGGCAGTTTCACCGGCACTCTTTTCTTTCCCGTAACAGGCCACCCAAGCTTCGAATCGCTTGTGCAGGAAGAAGAGGTTCAGACCTTTTTTGCAGCGGAATTCCCCGACGCCGTGCCGCTTATGCCGACGTTAGTGCAGGATTTCTTTGCAAACCCGACCGGCAAGCTGGCAACTGTGCGCTGCAAGCCCTGGTACTTCACGGATAAGGTCTGTCTACTGGGTGACGCAGCGCACGCTGTCGTGCCCTTCTTTGGACAGGGAATGAATTGCTCTTTTGAGGACTGTACCGTCTTTGACGACTGCGTCGGGAAATATGGCACGGATTGGCAAAAAGTATTTGCCGAGTTCGAACGTCTAAGAAAACCTGAGGCGGATGCAATCGCACAAATGGCAGTGGACAATTACTTTGAAATGCGGGAGCATGTAGCCGATCCCAGCTTTTTACTCAAGAAAGAAATCGAGTTCGCGCTGGAACAACGTTATGGTGAGCGCTTTACCCCAAGATATACGATGGTCACTTTTCGCCGAATGCCATATTCTCAGGCCCAGTCCCGGGGAGAAATCCAGAATGACATTCTGCACCAACTCGCCGGCTCCGTTGACCATGTCGACAAACTCGACTGGGATATTGTCGACTCATTGCTATCAAAGTATGGCCTGTGACCCGCAGACCACAGTCAGTCCGACCTTGTAACGACCGGCGCAAAGTGTGACATGAATGACACAGAGTACTGGCCGTGTCATTAGAATTGTCGCACTCGCCAGAAAACGCCGGGCAACTTTCATCTTCATAGATACCATGAATCAATCACCGCAATAAATGTAATAACAACTGCAACGGGCGCTTTCCTCAGGGAACATCTGACCGTACTACAGATTAGCGCGAAGGCTAGGATTCCGGACCGGCTTCGACGTGGCAATGCCGCACACCTGCACGGGTGCGCTTTTCCCAATAGGCAGCAGGAGGCTCACCAGAGTTCTGCGCTTGACCCATCTTCACGGATTGGTAGAATCATGCTGATCTGCAAATTATTTCCTTTACAAATCCGCCATTTTTTCCAACCTTGCTTTCTGCTTGAATTGCTATTTTGCTATTTGCCCAATGGGACAGACAAAGTCGTCCCAATGTGAAAATCGGAGAACCGAATATGAAGAGAGTCCCCTGCCTCCTGCTTATCCTGCTCATGTCCTGCCAGTTCAATTCACCGGAAGTCGAAGGAGAAAAGAGCAGGATCGACCGCTACCTGGCACAATACACGCCGTACGAAATGCGTTTCGACGCCAGCGGCTTCGAAGCGAATGACAAAGTTATCCTGCAGAAACTGCTCGCGGCCGCTGCCTATGTGGACACGATCTACTGGCTGCAAACCTCCAAGGCGGGACTGGCGCTGCGTGCTAGTCTGCAACAGGGCAGCGGCGATCCGCATGCGGACAAACTCCTGACTCTGGTTAAAAGGAATGCAGGACCGTTTGAACTGCTAAACGAGCACGAAACTTTTATCGGCGACGAACAGTTTTACCCCGGTGACGAGATCTATCCGCGTGGACTTAGCGCTGAAGAATTCGACCAATATTACGCCACGCTGCCTGAGGAGGAGCAACGACGGTTTATGTCGCCGTACACCGTCATCCGGAAAGATGGCCAGGGCGGGTACAAGGCCGTTTCTTACTACAACGAGTACAAAGAGTATGTCGATGCAATTGTCAAATTGTTGAACGAATGCGCAGACCTGACCGACAACAAGTCGTTCGCGGAGTTCCTGCGCGTGAAGGCGAAGGCGCTAACAACTGACGATTACTACGACGCTGATGTCGCCTGGATCGACGTGGAGGGCAATAAATTCGATATCGTCTTTGGCCCTTTTGAAACCTACTCCGATGGCATCAAAGGTGTAAAGGCAAAATACGAAGCTTCTATCGAAGTGGTCGACCAAGAGGAGTCAAAGAATCTTGACAAGTACACAAAATACTTGCAGGAAATGGAGGAAAACCTGCCGGTGCCCGACGAATACAAATCCGTGGTTAAAGGCTTGACCGCCAAGTTTGTCGTTGTCCGCGATGTTCTCCGTGCCGGAGAGGCCGCAGCGGGGTACCAGGCCGTAGCCACCAATCTGCCTAACGATCCCGCCGTACACAAACAGAAGGGCACAAAAAAGACCTTCTGGAAAAATATGTTTGAAGCCAGATTCAACGCGATTATTAAGCCCGTCAGCCAGCGCCTGATTGCCGACTCACAGCTACCCTATCTATCGGATGCGGGATTCTTTCAATTTGTATTGATGCACGAGATATGCCATGCCATCGGCCCGCGCACCGTAAAGGTCGGACCAAAGCAAGGGCAGGCCGTCAATGCTGCCATCGGTCCGAATTACAACGCCCTGGAGGAATGCAAAGCCGACGTGGTTGGACTTTACAGCCTGGCCTACCTGATGGACCGGGATGTGGTTGAAAAAGACAAGGAGAAAACTTTCTATGTTTCGTACCTGGGCAGTCTCTTCCGTTCCCTGCGTTTCGGACTGAACCAAGCACATGCAAAAGCCGCTGCCGTGGCTTTGAATTATCTTGCCGAGGAACAGGCCCTGACCTTTGACGGCAGCAGTCAGAGATGGACCGTTGATTTCGACCGGATTCGTGAGGGTCTGAAGCGTCTCAGCGCAGAGCTGCTCGTGCTGGAGGGCGATGGTGACAATCGTAACGTGCAAGCCTTCTTTGACAAGTGGGCCACATTGACCCCAGCCCTGGCTAGCAGCATCGACCGGGTCAAAGATCTTCCAATTGATGTCCTGCCGCAATATTCTATAAAATGGGAATGAGGTGCATGGTTAGTTGACAGTCTGGGGAATTATGTAGTAAGGCACATTGGAGGGATTATGCCCGAAACAGGCAACACTTCGCGATTAATGACATTGTTGGGATGGACAGCTATTATTCTATTTATTGGCATCTACGCAGTGGAACTTCTACCGCTCCATGGACCTCCCATTACGGTTCGTTGGATTCGGGCAAACTTTGGGAATGCAGGCCTAATTGTGGTCAATATCGTGATAGTGTTGGCTTTTCTTGCGCTGCTGCCTTACCGCAAACCGACCCGGCATGTCTGGAAATCACGCGGTACTTTTTTTGCTTTCGTCATCGCCCTGATGACTGAGATGTTTGGCTGGCCGCTCTTCATTTTTATCGCGTCGCCGCTGTTTGATATTCCTCGAATTGCTCCGGGATATTTTCGGGCGCTAGGACACTGGCCCGCCACGGCGGGAACAGCTCTCAGTATAGTCGGTGTGATAATTATTGCAGTCGGCTGGAAGCAAATTCACGGCGCCACCGGACTCGTCGATCGCGGGATCTACAAATACGTTCGCCACCCTCAGTATACGGGAATTATGCTCTTCACCCTCGGCTGGATCTTACACTGGCCATCCTTGATAACGCTTTGTCTGTGGCCGGTGATGATGGTAGCGTATTACTGGCTGGCGAAGTTTGAAGAACAAGAGGCAGTCGATGAGTTCGACAGTGCCTACCGACAGTACGCCATGTCGACCAAGCGATTTATACCGGGGATATGGTAGGCGGTTGCGCTGAACAGCAACCGCCGCATAGACGCTCTACCTCGTCGACGGTTCCGGCGCTTTTCCCACACTGACTTCGCCGTTGTCGATGCGAAGATTATAACCGCATTCCGGGTTGATACAAACCCAGGCTTTATACATCACGGAAGATCCCTCCCGGCCATAATCCGACAACGGGATAAGCAGTCCGTCATCGCACCGCTGACACTTTGGGAATTCTGTCTCCATCATTAATCTCCTATTGAAAAGTGAAGCCCTACGGCAATAGCGGGCCCTTCCTCCTGCCAAGCGTGATGAGCTATCATTTAGTCAACTACCTATCGGCCAATTCTTGTGCTTGTGTTATCGATGACTTTGCTGACTTCGTCAAATTCATTGGACTTATCAAAAACAAAGTCGGCCCCCGCTTTCAAACTTTCATTTTTGACTTGCTCAGAGGCGAAGTTTGTTAGAACAACAATCATCAGGCTCGTCATCTCTGGCCGAAGTCTCTTGATGACATCGATGCCTGTCTTCCCCGGCATTTTAATGTCGAGGACCAGCACATCAGGATTAAGCGCAATTGTTTGCTTAACCGCGTCGACCCCATCTACGGCCTCACCCACAATCTCGCTGTCAGGCAACCTTGACAGGAGTCTGCTTAATCTTTCCCTGATT
Organism: Candidatus Zhuqueibacterota bacterium; assembly: GCA_029262055.1. GTDB lineage: Bacteria > Zhuqueibacterota > Zhuqueibacteria > Oceanimicrobiales > Oceanimicrobiaceae > JAJDAD01. Next base: position 54,032 of record JAJDAD010000014.1, on the reverse strand, counting down.
TGTTCGGAATCATCGGCAATCAGTATCTTCATAGACAGGACCGCTGTTGAATCGACTAGTAGTTATGATAATGAGAAAAGCGTATATCTGCCGTCGCTAAATCGTCTAATTTTGTGTCGCAAATCGGACGACAACCCTGTCTGATTTTGAGGCAGAGGCCCATAAGCGGCTATGGAAGACGAGATGTGAGTCTGAATCTATGGCGGGTTCAACAGAGTGGGTTAGTCCACCAACCCGTTCTTAACCGCATAGTGGATGATTTCGGCATTGGATTTCATACCCATTTTTTCCAGAACGCGCGCTCTGTAAGTATTAACTGTGCTCAACCCGATAGCAAGGAGCGTGGACACTTCATTCATCGATTTTCCGGCCCCGATCATCTGAAATACTTGAAACTCACGCTGTGAGAGTTTGTCATGTGGTTGCTTTTTCCCATCATCAAAAAGTTCGACAGCAAAATGTTCCGCCAGCGAATTGCTGATGTATCTGCCACCATGATGCACTTTCCGAATGGCATTGATTAATTCTTCGGGGGCTCCCTCCTTTGTAACATAGCCGGAAGCACCGGATTTTAGGGCGCGCATAGCGAACCTTTCTTCCGGATGTATACTTAAAATGAGTATTTTCGTTTGGGGGTTTTCCCTTCTCAAGTCACTCAGGACGTCGAGACCGGTACGATCCGGCAGGTTTATGTCCAACACAACAACATCGCACTCATTGTGTTTGAAAAACTCAATAGCAGCTGCAGCACTTTCAGCTTCGCCAACAACGGTCATATCCACTTCGCGCTGGATCAGCCTTTGAAATCCTTCGCGGATAAGATAGTGGTCATCAGCGATCAAGATTTTAATCATGCCGGCACCAAGGGTGTTGAAACAGACATAGGCAAGATAGCGACAACGGTAGTGCCCTGGCCCGGCGAGCTCATGATCTCAAGAGTGCCACCTAACATGAACGCCCGCTCCTTCATCCCCATTAGGCCATAAGTCCTTTCGTCCACAAATTGGGTATCTGCAATACCGACACCATTGTCACTCACGCGTAGGAGCAGGTTGCCGTCCTGTTCAGCGATGTCAACGCAAAATTTTGTGGCTTTTGCGTGACGCATAATATTGGTGAGTGTTTCCTGGAAAATCCTGAAAACTGCATTCGCGAATTCACTCTCGAACGGATGCTCCTGCAGGTGACACTTGAACGCGCATGTCATCCCCGACCGGTTGCTGATATCATCCGCCTGCCAATGCAGGGCCGGTATCAGGCCAAGTGTGTCCAGAACTTCCGGTCGAAGACTACGGACAAGTTCCCTGACCCTCACGATTGTTTTGTCGATCAGGTCCTGCATACCTTGGATCTCCGACGCAATGCTCGTGAAGCGTTCACGGCCTTTAGCTTCACCAATATCCGCCCCCATCAGCGCCAGATCCATCTTAAGCACCGTGAGCACCTGGCCCAATTCATCATGCATCTCCCTGGCAATGGCTGTTCGTTCCTTTTCCCGTACTGACTGCAGGTATGCTGTTAAACCACGCAACTTCTCACCGCGTTCCTGTAACTCGCGCTCGGTCTCCTTCTGCTCCGAGATGTCCGTATCCGTGCCAACCATCCGCGTCGGTAGGCCCGCCTCATTGCGTGATACAACCTTCCCCCTGGTGCAATTGTGGCGAAAATCGCCGGAGTGCAGCCTCAGCTGGTTTTCACAAGCATAACAAGGTGTATCACCCGCAAAATGGCTCGCCAGACATTTTTCAGCGTTTGCCAGGTCGTCAGGGTGCAGCAGGCTCTTCCAAAAGTCAATATCCGGCGTCACTTCACTCCTTGAGTACCCGAGGGAGCGCAGCCAACTATCGCTGAAAAAAACCTCGCCCGTGCTGACATTCCAATCCCAGCCGCCGGCCTCGAGAGCTTCCAACGTCAGGCGAACGCGTTCCTCGCTCGCCAGAAGACCTTTCTCGGCATGCTTGCGGGCAGTGATATCACGTACACAGGCGCACATGTACTCATGCCCCCGATACCACAAGCAGGTGCCCAAAATCTCAACCGGGAAAACTCTCCCCGACTTGGCTATGTGCTGTGATTCAAACAAACTGGTTCCTGCTTGGCGCATTCCGATCCATTTTGTCGGCCAGTCTTCCTCGGAAAACTCAACATTCAACTGCACGAAGGTCATGCAGAGCAGCTCTTCCTCAGAATAGCTGACCAGTTCGCAGCCGGAGCGGTTGACGTAAAAAATGGTTCCGTCTGATTTGACCCAGTAAATGGCATCGACGCTGTTATCAACAGCGAACTTCGCGAAACGTAGTGCCTTTTCAGTCTGTTTGCGCTCGGTAATATCAATGACGGTTCCCAGCACAGCGCTTTCTTTCTTAAACTCGATTACGCGTCCGGTAAAATCGACCCAGCGCACTTCGCCGCTTTTTGTTAGAATTTTGACTTCATATCTCGATGGTACCCCATCTCCTCGTTGGCGTGCATGACCGCGCTCCCTTACCATGTCTCTAAACTCGGGGTGGATGATCTCCCAAAACTGCTTCTGCACCAGTTCATCGGCAGAATATCCGGTAATCTGCGCGGCCATTGGGTTGGCATAACATAGTTGTGCACCTTGAAAGATGAAGATCGCAGCAGCCGTGGCTTCGGCAACTGTTTGGAAAGGCGTGCCCACCTCTTTCCGGGCCGTCTCGCGCCCATTCCACCCGGGTTTGAGCCTCCGTAGTTTGCTCTCCACCCGCGAAAGTGTCTTCCGCAGCCCTGTTTTGTTCAATTTCTTTCCGGACCTCATTCAGTGCTCTCAGCAATTCTTCACAGTTGCATAATGTAGAACCACGAGGCTTATCACGCAAGTACTTTCACCCGCAACTATCTCTTGAGTTCTATTTTTCGGTTAGGTATATTGGACCACCTGCAGTCCGTAATCACCTACACAAAACTACAATAAGATCTTTCCTGGGTGGAAGACGAGCCTTGTTGCGTTAAGCACAAAGAGATGCCGACGCTGGCTTTGTGTGCAACATAACCATGAACCACTACATTCGAGGAGGAAACCATCGTGGCATGCCCAAAAGAGTTTACTTTTTCCACGGACGCCGAGCCGCACAGTAGTCGGACCAAATTGATTCTGAAAGACCATCCGGAGATTCGAGAGTTAATCGGCCGGAATCCTCTTAGTTTTCTTATCATAGTTGCACTCGTCGCTTCCCAGGTCGGTTTGGCCTTTTTCTTACGCGACCAAAGTTTGTGGTTGGTCTTAATCACTGCTTATGTCATCGGAGCTTTCATCAGCCATGGGTTATTTGTTATGATCCACGAAGGCAGCCACGACTTGATTTTCAAGAGGAGGAGCGCCAATCTACTTTCGGTAGTCCTGGCAGATCTGGTCAACTGCATTCCAAGCTCAATCGCATTTCGAGGGTACCATCTCAAACACCACACCTTCCAGGGCATTTATGAACTGGATGCCGATCTACCAAGCAGGTGGGAGGCCCGCCTCACCGGCAACACTGCGCTGGGCAAGGCCCTGTGGCTGTTGCTGTTTGCCGTCTTCCAGGGCTTGCGACCACCGCGCTTGCGGGAAATCAAATTCTTGAGCGCATGGTGGTGGTTCAATACTTTGAGTGTTTTTGCTTTCAACTTTTGGATTTTCACTATGTGGGGACCGATGTCTGTCTTGTATTTCCTGTCCTCCCTGGTCTTTGCGGTGGGGCTGCATCCACTGGGCGCACGCTGGATTCAAGAACACTACATGATCGATCCGAACCAGGAGACTTACAGTTACTATGGGCCTTTCAACCTGTTGGCTTTCAACGTGGGGCACCATAACGAACATCATGACTTTCAGTCGATCCCATGGAACCGTTTGCCCAAAATACGCGCAATGGCGCCCGAGCACTACGACACGCTGGTTTGGCATAGATCGTGGACACGATTGCTGTGGCGTTTTCTATTTGACAAGGACATTTGTCTCTTTTCAAGAACAGCCCGAACCAACCGAGCGGGATTGCAAGTATTACCTGAGTAATCACAATCGCAGGAGTGACGTTCACCTGCGCGCGTAGTGCTGCAAACCGCTCAGGGCCAAGCCGGTCCCAACCGGCTGTCGGAAGCCACCACTGGCCGGGCCCAAACTTCTGAACAGGAGAAGGTATGAAAAGCCAAGAACGAAACATGAACCGGGTAATCGCGCTACTTAGCGCTGTCGTAGTAATGGTCACAGCTACGCTGCCGGTCGCCGGCCAACAGCCACTGGTTGCGCTCAAATGCGGCCGGCTCATCGACGGCATTGCGAATTCAGCCCAAAAAGACGTGGTCATCCTTATCCGCGGTGAGAGAATTTTCAACTTGGGATCCGGCCTCGCTATCCCCGTTGACGCGACCGTGGTCGATTTGTCCGACCACACGGTTCTCCCCGGCCTCATCGATACTCACACGCATATCTGCCTGACGCCTGATAACCCAGACGGCAATCCGGTACTTTACAAATCGATTCCGTTTCGTACCATCGAAGGCACGCGCGGCGCGCGACTGAACCTGGAGGCTGGATTCACCACTTTACGTGATATTGATTCCGAGGGCGCCAACTTCGCGGATGTCGCTATTCGCGATGCGATCACGCAGGGACTGATCGTTGGCCCGAGATTACAGGTGTCGACCATGGCTATCAGCATCACGGGCGGGCACATGAATCTAACCGGCCTGGCGCCCCACATTGACGTTCCGCAAACGGCGGCTATCGCGGACAGCCCAGCCGAAAAAATCGCGGAAGTCCGTCGCCAAATCAAATATGGCACGGACTGGATAAAAATTTACACCACCGGCACCATCCGGCATATCGACCCGGACACGCACGAACCGCTGAGCCAGATGAGTTTAGAGGAAGTCAAAATGATCGTGGATGAAAGTGCGCGCTGGCGCATTCCGGTGGCCGCCCATGCCTATGGCGGGCAAGGCGCAACCAATGCAATTCTGGGCGGCGTGCGCTCAATTGAACACGGTTTCTTTCTGACCGATGAGCAATTGCACATGATGCTGCGGAATGGAACCTTCTGGTCGCCGACACTCTCGGTCTACTTTCCCGAAAATGAAGAGAAGGCAAAGGACCCGTTACGGCAGAAAATTGTAAAGTCGCATAAACGCGTTTTCCAGAAGGCCATGAAGCTCGGCGTCAAAATTGCATTTGGCACTGACGTCGGGGCATTTGAGCACGGAACCGGCGCACTGGAGTTCAAAACCATGGTTGACTATGGCATGACTCCAATGCAGGCCATCAAGTCGGCAACCATGGTCGCGGCGGAGTTGATGCAGCTGCAGGATGACCTGGGCAGTCTTGAGGTTGGCAAATATGCGGATATCGTTGCAGTCAAAGGCAATCCACTCACCAACATAGAAGCGCTCCAGCAAGTTGCGTTTGTTATGAAGGGAGGCGTTGTTTATAAACACAATTAGTCCTAATCTGAACACAGGGCGACGGCATGATGTAGCGTCCGCCCTGGCCGTGCTTTGATGTCTTTGCAATTTGGGAAGAGATGACGGACCAGCAGGCAATCGATTTCTCCGACATTGAAGTCCTGAGCTTCGACTGCTACGGGACTATTGTTGACTGGGAGGACGGCCTCAACGCTGCCCTGATGCCCATTCTGGCGGAGCACCAGATTATTTTGGCAAAGGACAAGCTACTGGAACTCTACGCCCGGCATGAGGCTGCTGCAGAGCGCGGACCGTTTAAGAATTACAAAGCCATTTTAAGAGCCGTTCTGCTGAGCCTGGCCGAAGAGCTCTGTTTTACCCCCACTGAAAGACAGGTTCACGAATTCGGGTTTTGCGTTCGGAACTGGCCGCCGTTTGCGGACTCGGCGGACGCTCTCAGAAGGCTCAGCCAGCGCTTTCGGCTGGTGATTCTCTCGAATATCGATGATGACCTGTTCGCGTACTCACAGAGGAAGCTTGGGGTGGAATTTCACAAGATTCTTACCGCCGAGCAAATCGGGTCTTATAAACCCGGGTTGGCAAATTTCGAGTATCTACAGAGCAATGCCGGCGTGCCGAAGGAGGCGATAGTGCATGTTGCCCAGAGTTTATTTCACGACATTGCACCGGCACAGCGACTTGGGTTCAAGGCGGCCTGGGTCAATCGCAGGCACGGCCAGAAGGGATTTGGTGCGACGCCACCCGCCGCAGTGCAAGCGGACTACGAAGTGCCGGACCTGCGGACATTGGCGACCGCCACCGGTGTTTAGCACTTTCTAAGGCTGCCCTGGTTTAAACGAGGCGCGACCCTTCCTGACGGGTTCCCTGGCGGTAGAGCAACAGGACGACCGCACCTAACAGAAGCACTCCCAGGCCGTTCCAATCTCTCACTCCGAAAAGCGCCATCACATCGTCTCTCTGGTAAATGACAATGGGGATGGCCAGAAGAATGCCGACCAGCGCCTCACCAGTGATCAGACCCGCGGAAAACAGCAGTCCGTTCTGTTCCGGCTGCTCCTGGTCGGAACCTGCGAACTTGCGTGACCGGCCAATGACCCAGGCGATTATTCCGCCCACAAGAATCGGAATTTCAAGTTCCAACGGCAGATAAATCCCCACCGCTACCGCGAGCACCGGGGCACGAAACGAGCTCCCTCTGGCCTCCAAATACAAATCGAAAGATATCGTCGCTGCGGCAATCGCCATGCCCCAGACCACCATGGCCCAGGGCAGGCCCGCGCCAAAGACACCTGTCGCCACCGCAGCCATCAAGCTAGCTTGCGGGGCCGCAAGCGGTTGCGGGTGCGCTGTAGTCGGCTCGCCAATACCATAGGCATTCAGAAGCAGTGTCAGGACCGGCGCCATTACAAACGCCGCCGCCACCACGCCAATCACTTGCATAATCTGCTGCTTGTAAGGAGTGGCACCCAGGAGTCTGCCAGCCTTGAGGTCCTGCATGTTGTCCGCAGCAATCGCATTGCCGGTGGCGACGACAGCTCCGATAAGAATCGCCAGCGCCGGGCCCATGCTGCTGCCGGTCCCCAACCAGGCGAGGAGCAGTAAAGCGCTGGTCAGGATAGTGGCGATGGTCACTCCCGAAATCGGATTATTGGAGGAACCGACCAGTCCCGCCATGTAACCGCCGACCGAAGAAAATAGAAACCCGGCAATCGTCATGATAACCGCCATGAAAGCCGAAAGGGCAATATTGCCGGTAAAATATTGGAAGATTAAGAAAAGTGGCAGCACTGATATCAGGATAGCTATCAGCACCCACTGCATCGGTGTGTCTTGTTCAGTGCGGACCACGCCGGCGCCGGCCTTGCGGGCGCGGTAGGCATGCAAACCGGAGCGTACGCCGTTGAGCAGGCTCTTGCGTATGCTGATGAGGGCCCAAATACCGCCTACCATCATGGCGCCCACCCCGAGGTAGCGGGTCTGTGTTGACCACATCGCACTGGCCGCATCGACCGCCGTTTCGCCAGCAGGTATGCCGCCCTGCATGGCCGTCAATATAGGAATAAAAACATACCAGTTTATCACGCCGCCTGCAAAGATCAAAAGTGCGGCATTGATCCCGACAATGTAGCCCACGCCCACCAATGCCGGCGACAAGTTTGAGCCAAAGTAGACCACGGAATTGCCAAGCCCTGCCGCAACTTCGACAGAACCGCGCCAAAGCTTCAGGCCGGCTTCGCCGAACTTAAACAGGGCCCCGATGACTCCGGCCTGAGCAACGACCTTGACACCGGCGCCGCCGGTGGCGCCAACTTTCAAAACCTCTGCCGTGGCCACACCCTCCGGAAATCGCAACGGGTTTTCAACGATGAGTGCACGCCTGAGAGGGACCGTGAACATGACGCCGAGAACGCCTCCAAACCCCGCAATCAGTGTCGTCTCCCAATAGTTGAAATCAGTCCAGACCCCGATCAGGTAAAGTGCGGGGATCGTGAAAATCACCCCGGCCGCCAGTCCCTCACCAGCCGATGCCGCAGTCTGCACGATGTTGTTCTCGAGAATGTTCGACCTTTTAAAAAGACTTAGAATCGCCATGGAAATGACGGCCGCCGGAACCGATGCCGATACCGTCAAACCCGCAAACAAGCCCAGGTATGCATTGGCGGCCCCCAGGACTATGGACAGTGCGACGCCCAAAATCGTGGCTTTTACCGTGATCTCCGGAAGTGACGTCGTTGCCGGTATAAAAGGTTGTACCTCATCCTGCGGGGTCATTTAGAACCTCTCCGTTGTTGATGAATCGGGTTGGATAGAATGGTGTACGCAGGCGGCGTCCTGGCTCATGCCCGCCCGCGGAGCAAGCGCCTACTTTGCAAACAGATACTTAAGAGGCTGGCTTCGGCTTGCGCGAACGTGCCACGCTACGTTTCTTCGGCTTACGTTTGACTGACCGCGGTGCAGGCTGTAATCCGCTCAGAAGGTGCTCTACTTTGTACTCAGATGCGTCGGCGGACTTACGCCACTTTTCTACGATCCGGTGCACTGCGAGAATCCTCTCCGCAATCGACTTGCCGGCGGTTTTTCTCCCGGAGGTGATTTTGATAACAGCAATAGTCAAAAGGAAAGGCAGCAGTGTTTGGAAGCGTTCTTTGTTGAACCAAAACACGTCTTCAAACCTGTTTACCATCAGGAACCCTCGCACCCGTGGGTCCGCAAGAAGAGTCCTCAGGATTCTGTGCTCCCGTAACCTCACGGGTTTTTCATCAAGAAACCAATCCTGATGAACGCACAGGATTGGCAGCAAGTGGGCCGGCTCCGGCAACTCTGCTTCGGATGCTGCGCAGTCAGAGACCAGCCCTTCGATTCTCTTGTCCAATGGCCACTCCTCAAGAATAGCTGCGCCGGCCTGTCCGTAGTCCTCTTCGGACTGTAGTTTGCCCAGGCCATGCAGAATCAGCCAACTGTAGAGTGTCGCTGCTTGCCGTTCGTCCGTAAACGCCCATTCTGTAATCTCTGAGAGTGCGCGTTGCAGTGCTTTTGACCCGCTCATGCGAAAACGGCTGCCGATGGCATCCAGTCGCAAACCAGCCTCAAATGTTTCAAGAGTGTTTTTGGCCAGCGTTCTTGGGTTGGCCGTCCCATCCTTAAACTCCTTGCTTCTCGCGAACAGATCTTCCACGCCGTCCCGGAACGGATCGAGCAGCGCCTTCCGCCATTTCTTGTCACCTAAGGACGTACGCGCGTCACAAAACTCTTTAAACCTGGCATAGGACAGTAGATCGTCAACTATCTCAAGGACGGGTTTCAATTCGATTTCCTGCAGCTCCTGAACCAGGCTGGGCACGCCGCGTCCATCCAGATATTCGTGTACTTGTCCGTAGTGCGCTTCGTCATTGTCCTGCACGACAAAAAAGTCAGTAAACACATGGTATTCATAAGCTTGCAGTTCAAAGAACAATCCCTCCTCCACCACTGCCCGATTGCTCCGGATGTATTCCAGGCCGGAAATCAAGTCCTTGTAAATGACATAGTAGGATGGCTCCAGCGGCAGATTAAGGCCATGCTGCAGCGAGCGCTGAACCAGCGTGGTTTCGCTATTGTCTGTCACCTTTTCAACGAAAGGAACGGAAGCACGCACCCACCCTCTCGTCTGGTCGTATTTGTTGTGAAAAATCACCAGTGCCGCTTCATCGTCGGTGCGGTTGCTATATGCGAAAACATTCTCATTGACATAATTATCACTGGTCACAAAATTATAAAACAAGAAGTTCTCCACTTCGGCGAACAGATAACGCTTCTTGAGCAAGGGAAAGATGTCGCGCTCATGCCGCTCGACCAGGCCTGTGTTGACCTGCTCGTCCCAGTAAGCCCTGCGGTACTCCATTCCGTACTTTTCGCGCAGACCTTCGATTTGGCCATGCCCGAACATCGGCAGCCCCGGCATGGTTGCCAGCAGCATACACACACCGAAGTATTTGTCGCCGTCGCCGAATTGCTCCACCGCAGTGTCTTCATCCGGATTGTTCATAAAGTTCACATAACGCTTTAAGATCTCCGGTTCGAACTGAATCGTATTGATGACGGTCCTGCGGTACTTTTGGTTTTCTTCATTCTTCAGCATGTTCATGAAGGCGCTGTTGTAGACCCGGTGCATGCCCAGGGTGCGGACAAAATAGCCCTCCATCAGCCAGAATGCTTCCGCCAACAGCAGACAATCCGGGACTGCTTGAGCGACCCGGTCCACAAGCTCCCGCCAAAACTCGTTGGGTATCAATTGGTTGAGTTCACGTTTGGTCAAGCCGAATTCCGAGCGCGACGGAATATCACCGCCGCTACCGGGCTCCGGGTACCAAAGCCGGTGAAAGTGTTTCCTCGCGAGGGTCATCGCGGCGTCAAATCGAATAACAGGAAACATGCGCGCTACATCGATTATCTTCTGAATCACAGCCTCACGGACTTCGGGATTGAGATAATCGAGCTGCGCGGTGTCATTCCAGGGCATGTTGGTGCCGTCGTTGCCGTGGTATATGTAACGCACATCGCCGGTCCAATAATCTTCATGCTTAAACACCACTGCCGCGTCAGTCTGATTGAAATATTTGTCCTCAATCCTGATGCCGTAACGCGCATCATCAGAGAGATTTGGACCGCCGAAACTGTAACTCGGAAATGGACTGTACGGCAAGCCAATAAACCAGTGCGGGTTTTCGCGGGTCCACTTGGAATCAAGCCCGGTGTGATTCGGCACCATGTCGCAGGCCAGCCGCAGCCCGCGGCTCCAACACCGGGAGCGCAGATCGTCAAGCGCCGGAGCACCTCCCAGCTCGGGAGCGATTTCATAGTCAAACAAAGAATAGGCTGAGGACTCGGCTTCAGGGTTGCCGCACATGCGCTTTACCTTTTGCGAAGCTGCACTGCGCTGCCAGATGCCGATCAACCACAGCCCGGTGAAGCCCCACCGGGCCAGCGCATCGAGCTCTTCGTCCGGGATTTGGTTCAGGTACTGAATGTTGCGCTCATATTTTTTGGAGAGTTGATCGAGCCAAACCAGCGTGCTCTTGGCGATCAGGACTAAATTCGGCATCCAGTGCAAGTCCGGACTGAATTGCTCCGGCTCATGCTCGACCACATCTTCTTCCGAACCAGCACCGAACTCAAGGACTTCCGTCGGTGGCGGGCCGTGGAAGACCGGCTTGCTTTCCTCCTTCAGGAAATCGAGTCCGCGCATCATGCGCAGCATAAAGCTGCTGAGCATAAATCCCCAGGTTCCGGTGATAAACAGCAACTGTTCCCGGAGTGAATGAGGACGGACTATCGCCGGCTGTCGCAGCAAGCTGAATAAATCCGTTTTGCCCGGCCCAAACTTGGGCTGGGTCACAAAGAACCGGGACAGGCTGTTCATCAGCTTGACGTAAGGGGTCTGCTGCGCTAACACCGAATGATCGAAAAGCTCCAGAAAGGGTGTAAAGGCAGGATTGAGATTGGCCAGCCAGAGCAGCAGCATCTCTTCCAGGCAGATCATCCGGTTTGGTACACCATCAGTTTGCCCGGCGAGATAGTCCGGCGCAGCGATACGTTTTTGATAAACCGCTATTGGCGGAAACTCTTCCACAAATTTAAGCATTGTCCGCTCAAGAGCATCGTCTCCAACTTCCTCCCTAAGCCATTCGGCCGCCTGATTGAAAACACGTGGATTGACCTGGCTGCGGTAAATGGCGATGATCTGGTGCAGCATTTCGTCGATGAGGCCGAGGGAATTGACCTCCGCGGCCCGCACCATGTCGTCCTGCGCGCCCGACGTACTTCTGACTGTGTTCATCTTGTCTGCAAAGAGTCGTGCTGCAGTAAAGTTGGCGATTACCACATTGCCCGAAGCAGAGAACAGACTGTCGTCGAACTCATATTTTTCGCGCGCTTTGCGGGAGATATGAAACTCGACCGGGACAGGCAACACTGTTGTTTCTAACTGTCGGCAGCCGTACCGCCAAGAAACCAACCCGAATGAAATAGACAAAACAGGACTCCCTTCAGAACAGAAATCGTGCGGTGTAAGTCAAGGCCAAAACCCGTGCCGGTTTCTGGAAATATTGAGATTTATTCTGATTATATTTAAGGCAGGAAAACCTTAGCCTGACGCTGAGCACGCAAAACAACCTGGCCCCATTGGGCTAAGTCTCATCAAGCCGCGCTTTCTTCGATAACCTGTTTCAGTCGCAAATTGTCTTTCTCCATTGCCACGCCCAGGGTGCGCAAGGTCTCCGGGGACAAATCATCGGTGTAGTAGCTAATCCGGCGAAGATGCGTGCCGGTGTGCAATGATTTAATCTGAATGACACCAGTACCAGTCAAAGGGCCATCGTAGCGGCGGTAGACGATTTTTTCTTTCTCGACAATTTCCAGTATCTCTACGCTGTACTTAACCGAATTCTTCCCATTGACTCCGGCAACGACGTTTACTTTGGTGCCAACGCCTGCTTCCGTGACCGGATAACCGTGTACTTCCTTTACGAAATTGAAAATCCTGGTCCAGTTTTGCGGTTCAATGTGTGCCCAAACACGGTCTCTTGGGGCGAAGATTTCAATCGAACGAGTAATTTCAGTCATGGTCCGTCCTTTGTCCTCTTTGGCCAGATATCACATTTGAGGTAACCTTCGGGTATCCTGCGTTTATTCGGAAATCACCGCTTCCACTCTTTTCTTGATTTCGCTGTCTTCGATTTGCGCCAATAGTTCTACGGTGTCTGTCGCAGCCGTTGACCAGTTGTTCATGCTAAACACCTTGTTGCAGAACAAAAAGTAGCCATTGGGACATTTGTACAAAAGAACACTTTTGCAGTCCGAAATATACCCGGTCTTAAGGATTTCTTCGCCCTTAAACTCGACCTGGGAGTTTTTCATGAACAGTACGCGGCTCACCTGGTTTATCTGGTTCAGATAATTTCTGGCCTCGGTGGTCTGTAAAATAGTCTCTACATCCAAACTGATGTGGTCGTTCGCCTTTGCAGCCTTTTCTGACATAGCTAAATCGCCCTTTCGGCAAAACCGCAACTCAATGGGTTAGGGTTCAAACAGTTTTTAAAGTAAAAACACACCGCTGAAATGCAAGTGAAATGTCGGAAACGGGCCGATGACGGAATCATCAGGCACTAGTATCCGCAGGTAAGGGTACAGCGCCGGCATGAGTTGCCACGCTTTGCCTAGAGCTTGCTCATAGCCACAGCGCTGGCGGAACAGGTTTGTTGCAGGTCCTCATCCGTGTGTGCCAGGGAAACGAACGCCGCCTCGAACTGCGAGGGCGCCAGGTAGACCCCCTGCTTCAGCATCTCGTGGAAGTAGCGGCCGTAACGCTTTGTATCAGAGGTTTTTGCGGTGTCGAAGTCTACCACTCGCCTGTCTGTGAAGAACAAACAGGACATCGAGCCGACAGAGGTTTGATAATAAGGGATTTTTGCCGCATCAGCCGCATTTCTGAGCTCTTCGGATAACCTGGCACAACGGCTGTCCAGGTGATCGTACGTCCCGGGTTGGCGTAAGATTTTCAGTGTTTCGATGCCCGCGGTCATCGCGATCGGGTTGCCGGAAAGCGTGCCTGCCTGATAGACCGGTCCAACCGGAGCAACCATTTCCATGATTTCTCTGCGCCCGCCATACGCCCCGACGGGAAAACCACCGCCGATCACCTTGCCCAAACATGTCAAATCCGGGGTCACGCCAAAAATGGACTGGGCGCCACCATAAGCCACCCTGAACCCGGTCATGACTTCGTCGAAGATCAGGAGCGTCCCCTGGTCTTTCGTGAGCTGACGCAAGCCACCAAGAAAGCCATCGACGGGCGGAACAACGCCCATGTTGCCACCCACCGGCTCGATGATTACGGCCGCGATCTCTTTCGGATTTTCCTCGAATAGGCGCTGTACACTTTCCAAGTCATTGAACCGAGCCAGCAGTGTGTTCGAAACGGTCTCTTTCGGAACGCCCGGGCTGTCCGGTAAGCCCAATGTCGTCACTCCGGACCCGGCCTGTGCCAGCAGCATATCGGCATGACCATGGTAGCATCCTTCGAACTTGATGATCTTGCTACGCCCGGTAAAGCCGCGCGCAAGTCGGAGCGCGCTCATGGTAGCCTCGGTGCCCGAGTTGACAAAGCGCACCATTTCAATCGATGGCATCGCTTCTACTACCATTTTGGCCAATTCAATTTCTACTGCGGTGGGAGCGCCGTAACTGGTCCCCCGATGCACCGCTTCCTTGACGGCGCTCACGACGTCGGGATGGGCATGTCCGACGATCATCGGCCCCCAGGAACCGACGTAGTCAATGTAACGATTTCCGTCCACATCATAAAGGTGCGCGCCTTCCGCACGCTCGATAAACAGGGGTGTGCCGCCGACGCCCTTAAAGGCGCGAACCGGGCTGTTGACGCCACCCGGCAACAACTCTTGTGCTGCTTTGAAATGCGTTTGCGAATGTTTGATCTTCATTTTATGCCAGCCATTTGGCTGCGTCTTTAGCGTGATAGGTTAGAATCAGGTCTGCGCCTGCTCTCTTAATTGAAGTCAAAATCTCCAAAGCCACTTTCTGTTCGTCAATCCAGCCGCGCTCCGCTGCTGCTTTCACCATCGAGTACTCGCCGCTGACATTGTAGGCAGCCAGGGGCAAATCAAACCTCGCTTTAATCCTCTCAATAACATCCAGGTAGGACAACGCAGGTTTCACCATTAGAAAATCCGCGCCCTCGCGCACATCCAGCTCGGCTTCGCGCAGTGCTTCTCTGCTATTGGCCGGGTCCATCTGATGTGTACGGCGGTCGCCGAATTGTGGCGTGGAGTCCACCGCGTCGCGGAATGGACCGTAAAAGGCCGAGGCATATTTGACGGCGTAACTCATGATAGGCAATTTGTCAAAGCCCGCGGCATCCAGAGCTGCGCGCATCGCGCCAACCATGCCATCTATCATGCCCGAAGGCGCAATCATATCGGCTCCGGCTTTGGCGTGCGAAACCGCCTGCTTTTGCAGCAGCTCCAGAGTAGCGTCGTTGTCGACGTAATTGTCCTTGATTACACCGCAGTGGCCATGGTCGGTGTATTCGCAGAAGCAGACATCCGTAATCACCGAAATCCCGGAAACGTTTTGCTTCAACGCGCGCACTGCGGTCTGGATGATGCCGTTGTCGTCGCAGCTATCCGACCCGACAGCGTCTTTGACGGCAGGAATGCCAAACAGGATGACGCCTAGTACCCCTAAGGCCTGCACCGACTGTACTTCCCGGATTAGTTCCTCCACCGAGAACTGATATTGGCCGGGCATGGACTGGATCGGCGTTTTGGGCTTGTCTTCATGAGTCACAAAAAAGGGATGAATCAAATCATCCACCGAGAGTTGCGTCTCGCGCACCATGCGACGAATTTCCGAGCTCCCCCGCAGTCGGCGCGGCCTGATCTTTGGTCTAAACATTGAGAACTTCATCCGGTTTAGTAGGTTTAGGCGCTTTGCAGTGCTGGCGAACGGTGTCGGCAATCCGGCCCGATTGTAAGACACAATCCCCAATCGAAATGCCGTTGCGGTAGTTGCCGGACAGAAAGATCCCGGGATGGGTCTCTTCAAAACGCTCGACCGCCAGCATTTTTTGTTGGTGGCCAAGCTCGTACTGCGGAATGGCCCTTGGCCAGCGTTGGATCTCTACCAAATCCGGCTTTGTCTGCAAGTCCAGAAGTTCACCCAGTTCAGCTAAAACAGTATCAATTAATTCCGCGTCAGCCAGTCCGGCTATCTCAGGCTGCCGCATGCCGCCGGCAAAAATCGTCAGGGCTGCTCCGCCTTCGGGCGCCCGTCCCGGGAAAATAGTCGAACTCCAAATACAGCCGAGGATCTTGCGCTTTTCCACTTCAGGAACCAGGAAGCCAAATCCGTCCAGCGGCCGGCACTGCACCGGCCCTTTGAAGCCGAGGAAGAGGACGGCTACCGGCGGATAAGTGATTGCGTTCAGGTCGGCCGCCAGTTGCGAGTCGAGGTCCCGCAGCAATGTCGAAGTGACCGCAGCAGGTGTAGTCAGGACCACACTATCCGTTGTGACCGTGAAGTCCTCGCCATTCTTCTGGCCTGAAATTTCATATTCGACTTCCCGGGATTCAGACGCACGAATGTCTGTAATCGTGCACCCGGTTTGGATGTTGCTCTTGAGATGCGTGCCCAGGGCGTCAATCAACTCACCCATTCCATGTTTAAATGAAAACAGACGTGCCTTGGTTTTCGCCGTTTCGCCCAACTTGCGTCGGGCCCGCGCGCCTTTTATGGCGCCCATCACCAGGCTGCCGTATTCGTGCTCGAGATTGTAGATCTTCGCGAATGCGCTCCGGATGCTGAGTTTGCCAGGATCTCCGGCATAGACGCCGGCAGTAAACGGGTTGATGGCATAATCCAAGAATTCTTTTCCGACCCGGCGTTGGACGAAAGCAGCCACAGTTTCGTCTTCGTCGCTGGTGCGCCTGGCAATGAACGGTTCCGCAAATAACCTGAGCTTGCCCTTCGCGGAAAAGATCGGGGTCTTGACAAACTGTGCCGGGCTCATAGGGAGCGCATGCAGGCGGGCATCGCGCAAAATATAGCGCCGGCTTGCATCTTCATTGGCATAAATCCGCGACTCACCGAGCCCAATAGCTTCCACGAATTGCGCGATCTCGGGGGAAGTTTCCAGCGTGCTGTTCGGGCCGCAATCCATGAGGAACTCACCCAATTGCCTCGTTCGGATCGCACCCCCGAGGTCATGGGATTTCTCAAGCAAAACAACGTCAAGTCCGGCTTGTTTTAACCTGAATGCGGTCGCAAGGCCGGAGATGCCGCCTCCGATCACGACTACATCCGCTTTCTTAAATGCGGTATTTGACATGGCTAATCAGCTGCCGGATGCACGGACGTCGGGGTCCACTGCACCGCCTCGGTTATGAACTCGCATTGATGACAGCGACAACCTCTTTCCTCGGAAGAGGCTCGTGGCAGCGCATTGTAATCATAAAACTCCGCTGCCTCACTTGTGGTGGCTTCATTTGTCGGCAGACGAAGTTTGGCAACTGCAGCCTCGGCCAGGGCTTCGATGAACAGCGGATGGGAATTGAGACCGTCGGTTACCTCATATTGCTGCAAGCCCAGTCCCATCGCTACCTCCCGAAACTCGATGTCCAGTTCAAAGGCGGTTTCGATATGGTCGGTCACGAACGCAATTGGAATCACAAGAACCAACCGGCGTCCGGCATCGGCCAATTCCTTCAGTTTGTCCGGCGTACTAGGTGTCAACCATTCAGACGGCCCCACCTTGCTTTGAAAAGAAACATGATATGGCAAGTCGTCGCCGCGATAATTCATGACTTGCTCGACAGTGGAGTGAATCAGACAGCAGTACGGGTCCTTCCGGCGCTTCATCTCATAGAGTGGTGTCCCGTGCGCGCTGAAGACAAGGGTCACTCCGGACCGTGTCTCCTCCGGGAAGGCCGCCAATTTCTGGTCGATTCGGTCGCTAATCGCTTGAACATATTTCGGGTGGGTAGCGTATTCATTTACGGCAACTGTCGGGCACCGCTCGATCTCGCCTTCCTCCTGCAACATCCACCAGTAAACCAGCGAAGCGCCGGTGGTGGTCTTTGAGTACTGCGGATACAACGGCAGCAGCACTACCTTGTTCACGCCATCCTCTTTCATGCGGAGCGCGGTTTCCTCAGTGGTCGGATGCCAGTAG
This sequence comes from Candidatus Zhuqueibacterota bacterium, assembly GCA_029262055.1. Classification (GTDB taxonomy): domain Bacteria; phylum Zhuqueibacterota; class Zhuqueibacteria; order Oceanimicrobiales; family Oceanimicrobiaceae; genus JAJDAD01. Next base: position 36,385 of record JAJDAD010000014.1, on the reverse strand, counting down.
CGCATGGCAATGTATACTTTAAACGCAACATCGGTTGTCTGCCCGTAGAACCGGTCCAGGGCCTTTTCCAGATTGCTCGCCTGGTCATAGGTCAGCCGGTTGATAGGAGAGCCGCCACCGATCAACGCGTAGTCTTTCGCTACTTTGTTGGAACGTGAGCGGGCGATGAAACTGCAGAGCCAATGACGAAAAATACCGCCAACCGGAATGTCGATAATCGCGGGATCCATGAAAAGACTGTAGAGAAAAGGCTCTATTTCCTCCACAGAATTCGGCCCACCCAGATTAAGCAGCACGACCCCGACCCGATCCCCTTCGGAAATATCCAACCTGTCTTCCGGGAAGAAGTCACCGTTCACCATTCGGTCATCGAATTTATATTGTCGCAGGAATTGCAACGGTTCCATAATCTGGTCTCGCTAAACGGTCTTGGAAAACATGGGCGTTTCTTTAGACTTCATTTCTCCGAGATAGGTATCAAAGGCCATCGCGATATTGCGGATAAGCAGTTGGCCCATCTGGGTCACGTTAATCTTTCCATTTTCAAATTCAAGCAACTTGTCTTGCTGCAACGGTTCCAGCTTTGCCAGAGATTCATCGAAGTATGCATCAAAATCCAGGCTAAAACGATCTTCTACCTCTTGTTTGCTCAATTCAAAGTCGCACATCAATCGCGTGATCACATGCCTGCGAATCTGGTCGTCCCGATTGAGCCGGTAGCCACGTTCGACCGGCAACTTACCCGCCTGCAGAGACGCATAGTATTCAGGCAATTCCTTTACGTTTTGCGCATATACACTGTCCAGTTGACTGATGCTGGACATGCCAAGGGCATACAAATCGCATCCTGATTTGGTAGAATAGCCCTGGAAATTTCTGTACAGCTTTTTCTGTTCAAAGGCGCGCGTCAGGGAGTCGTCCGGTTTGGCAAAATGGTCCATGCCAATGTATGCATAACCGGAGCCCGTCAATGTTTCAATGGTAGACTTGAGCAAGCGTAGCTTTTCTGAGGCGTTTGGCAAGCTGTCTTCCTCTATGATGCGTTGATGCTTCTTCATCCACGGCACGTGTGCATAATTAAAAACGGCCAACCGGTCTGGCGATATGTCGACGATGCGCTCCAGAGTGTCTTCGAAGGTTGCCCTGGTCTGAAAAGGCAACCCGTAGATCAGATCCAGGTTGATGCTTTCGAAACCGCGCGTCCGCAGGCTTTCATACGCCCAGCGCGTGAGTTCTTCGGGCTGCAGCCGATTCACCGCTTCCTGCACTTTTGGATTGAAGTCTTGAACCCCCATGCTCGCCCGGTTGAAGCCAACTTCCCGCAGCGCATCGAAATGTTCGCCTGTCATTCCCCGCGGATCGATTTCAACCCCGATCTCTGCGTCATCGTGGAAATCGAAATTATCGGAGATTACACCGAATATTCTCCGGATTTGATCCGGGTCGAGGTAGGTTGGCGTGCCGCCGCCCCAGTGCAACTGCGCCACCTTGCGGCCCTTGTTGACCAGTTTGGCAATCATCGCAATCTCAAGCGCCATGAAATCGAGATACTCGTCGATACGAGCGCGATTGCGCGTAATGATCATTGTGCAGCCACAGAAATAGCATAATGTATCGCAGAAAGGCATGTGGAAATAGAGCGACAGATCAGGAGCATCGGACGACTCGTTTGTCCTTACGATCTCCGCCTCAAATTCAGGCGGTCCAAATTCCGTGGAAAAACATGGTGCGGTGGGATAGCTCGTGTATCGTGGCCCGGGCTTGTCGTAACGCTTGAGCATCTCTACATCGACCTGGATGGCCTTGGACGGGCTTGCTTGCATATTCTATTCTTCTTTCTTCTGGTGAAAAGCTGGACTCAGTTCACGCACAAAGTCCACCATCGCTTGCGTGTGGGCTACGGGCGTCGGTGGCAAAATACCATGCCCAAGATTGAATATATGGGCAGGTTCCTGCCCGGCTTTGGCAAGAACTTCCTCAACTTCGTTCTTTAACCGGTCGACCGGCGCAAACAAGGCACAGGGGTCGAGATTGCCTTGCAGGACAACCTTGTCGCCAACGGCTTTCCTTGCGACAGCGAGATCCTCTGTCCACGACACGCCCAAAACGTCGGCACCGATTTCGGAAAGCTCGGCAAAAGAATGACCGGCATCTCTGGCAAATACAATGACGGGAGCGCCGGTGCCGGTTACTTTCTTAACAATCTGCTTGAGGTACGGCAGTGCAAACTCTCTGAATTGTGGTGGCGTCAGCATGCCCGCCCAACTGTCAAAGATCTGGACGACCTGGGCCCCTGCCTTGATCTGTGCACACAGATAGTCTGCCACAGCGTCGGCAAGTCGGGCCAGAAGTCCCTTGAGCAAGTCCGGTCTCGCATAAAGCAGTTTCTTTATTTCGATGAAATTCCGCGACCCGCCGCCTTCAACCATGTACGCGGCAAGTGTCCACGGTGCCCCGGCAAACCCGATTAACGGCACTCTGTCCTGCAGTTCCCGCCGGGTCATGCGTAAGGCTTCGAGCACAAAACCGAGATCCTCTTCTACATTGACGGGTAACAGCTCATCAAAGTCCTTTTCGTTGCGCAGGGGCTTGTCAAGAATCGGACCCGTTCCCTCCGAAAAACGCAATGGCAACCCCATCGCCTCCGGAATCACAAGTATATCTGAAAATATAATTGCGGCATCCACGCCGATAATGTCAATGGGTTGCAGTGTGATCTCAGTGGCGATTTCCGGTGTACGACACATAGTAAGAAAATCACTCTTATCCCGTACCTGCCGGTATTCCGGCAGATATCTGCCCGCTTGTCGCATAATCCACACTGGTGTTCGTTCTACTGGTTGTCTCCGGCAAACCCGGAGGAGCAAATCATTTTTCATCAACTATCTCACAATAGAAGTTTTCGATGGCAGCCAGTAATCCTCTGGCACTGGATTCTTCGGGTAAAATGTCCACTTTGACGCGTTGATTTTCTATCGCCTTTGCAGTCGAAGGCCCGATTGCCGCAATGTGGCAACCGCCCGCTTGCCACTGTTCCAACTTAGTGCGGCCAACGGCGGCGACAAAATTACGAAAAGTTGAAGGACTTGTAAAGGTTAATAAATCCGCATGATCAGATTTAAGTAAGCCTGCCAGATCGGCACACTCGCTTAAATCAGGCGCTTGATTTCTGTACACAGCTATTTCTACTGGTTCCGCTCCCAGTGCATGCAATCCTTTAGATAGCTCTCCACTGTGTTTTTCGGGCTGGACCAGCAAGATGTCCGACTCAGTCAGATCGATTTCCTGAAAGGAATTCAGCAGCCCGATGGCATTAAATTGTTTGGGGAGCAAAGTGACCCGCACGCCGTGTTTGTGCAGGCACTCGGAGGTTGATTCGCCTACTGCAGCGATTTGGCGTTCCTGTAACCTCGTGATTGGAACGTTGAGTTCACGCAGGCGGGCCGTAAAAAAAGCGATCCCGTTGCCGGAGGTAAACACAACCCAGTCAAAATGTTCGAGACGCGAAATTGCCCGGTCGCAGGCTTGCCATGAAGCAGGGGGCACCATCTGAATGGACGGTATGTGTAGTACGTTAGCACCCTGACGCTCGAAAAGGGAAATAAGTTCAGTTGCCTGCCCGAGGGCACGGGTAACAACGATGGTCCTACCTGAGAGCCTCAACCGCATTCGCAGACTCTGCCAATTCCTCTTTGAACTGAGCAACAAGTTCTCTCGCAAACCCCGACACCTGTTCGAGTCGGCCCACCCTCTCCTCATGCAGGAACTTGCTGCCGTCCTGGGCGGCATAAAAAGCGTGAAAGATTATCTCTCCGTTGCGTTCGCGACAAAAAGCGCCCATGGGAGACTGACAACCTCCCCCCATGCCTTCCATGAACAAGCGCTCAGCAGTCACGGCGCGGTCAGTTTTGGAGCAATTGAGGGATGATACGATTTGTTTCGTGGCCGCGTCTCTGTTTCTGGTCTCGATGGCCAGGGCGCCCTGCCCAACTGCCGGTACCATCAAGTCACATTTCAGAAACTGCTGAATTCGGTCATGCCAGCCCATGCGCAGCAAACCTGCGGCAGCGAGTATAATGCCGTCGTACTCCGTCGTCTCGGATTTCCGGAGCCGGGTGTCTATGTTGCCGCGGATATCCACAATATTTAGATCTGGCCGCCATTTTCGTAGTTGGGCTTTTCTGCGCAGACTACTTGTTCCAATGCTGGCGCCCGCGGGCAACTCTTCTATATTTTTGTTATGCCTGGTTACCAGCACATCGCGCGGGTCGACCCGGCCGGCCACGGCTCCGATGCCCAATCCCGGCGGGAAATCGGCCGGAACGTCCTTCATGCTGTGCACTGCCAAATCAATTTCCCCACTCAGCAGCTTTTCTTCGATTTCCTTAACGAAGAGGCCTTTTCCAGGCACTTCGCTCAGCGGCGCTTGCAGAATCCGATCACCGGTGGTCACAATCTCGACCAGTTCGGTCTCTACCTGGGGATTAAGTTTCGAAAGCTGCGCAGCAACCCATTTGCTTTGTGCCTTGGCGAGAAGACTGCGGCGCGTTCCGATTCGTACTTTATGCAACTGACTTGTATTCGAGTTCATCGATGTCTTTGGTAGTTTCAAGTCCGAACAGATTCCTAACAACGGCGGCATAACCATTTCCGTTTCCTTCACCAGCTTCCTCCCGGAGTTTAACCAGCGGCTGATGTAACATCTTATTTACAATCCGATTCGTAAGATCCTGAACGATCTGCTGGTCCTTGTCAGAGAGCGTGGCTTCGAAACGCCCCATCGCACGACGCAGTTCCCGTTCTTTAATATCGTCAGCCAGATTCCGCAAGCTCGTGATCACAGGCTTGACTTTAAGGCAGCATAGCCAGGAGTCGAACTTCCGGATCTCCTCGGCGATAATTGCATGCACGTGGTCAAGCTCCTTTGCTCTCTTGTTTCGGTTGGAGTCAAGGTGGTCCTGCAACTCATCCACATTATAAAGTGCAACACCGGGCAGATGAGCCACGTTCTCGTCGACATCGCGCGGTACGGCAATGTCGATAATATACAGCGACTCTTCCCTGTCTGCGGCAGCGGCGGCAACCATGGTTTCTGTCAACACTACCCCTGGGGCTCCCGTCGAACACACTACAACGTCGGATTTTTCCAGTTCGGCTTCCAGGTCCTCAAAGTGGGCTGCTTTGACATTTAGTTCAGTAGCCACATCGAGCGCGGTTTCAAATGTCCGGTTAATAATCGTGAGGTCGCTAACACCTCGTTTCAGTAGACTGCGTACTGCCAAAAGACCCATTTTACCATTGCCGACCACCAACAACTTCTTGTTGGCAAGCTCGGGGACATTTCTTTGCAGAAAATTGACAGCAGCGTTGCTGATTGAAAGAGAGTGCTCGCTGATCTTGGTTTCGTTGCGAACTCGTTTTCCAACTGACAGCGCGGCCTGGAAAAGTGCAGTGAGAACGGTTCCAGTGCTCTGCTGGTCTCTGGCAGTATCCAGCGCCTGTTTGATCTGGGCTTGAATCTGGTTTTCTCCCAGCACCATCGACTTAATGCTGCTGGCGACCGAAAACAGGTGGTTTATCGCATCAAGATCTGCATAACAATAAAGATACTGCTCTGTGTAATCAACCGAAAGGCCGTGAAACTTTCTTAAAAATGACAGTAATTCTCTTCGTCCAGTCTCAATATTAGAACATGTACAGTAGAGTTCAACGCGATTGCAAGTAGATAGGATGATGGTTTCATGCAATACAGGGGAACCGTCCTGCCCAGTGTGGCTTAACTCCCGTAAAGCCATAAGTATATCATCGTTTCTGAATGCCATCCGCTCACGTACTTCTACCGGCGCCGTCTCGTGGCTTAACCCTATAGTCAATATGTGCATGCAGCTACTCCGGAACAAATCTGGAAATAAGAATCGGAATTATTCTCTTTTTCTAACAAAAATGATGCCACTTGACCAAATGGCCACAATAACTACCCTTGGCAGGATCGCAGAACAAACTGACTTTCTGTAACATATTATTTATACAGATCTAAGATCGTTATGCCCGTCTTAGATTCAAGCTTGGCGACACGAATGAACTTACTATACCAGGCTCTTTTTATGGCTGCGGCTTTTCAAAATGAAAACGCGGCCACAAATATGAAAAGTGCACTACGATCCTGTTAGCCCAGGATGCCACCTTCCCTGCCAAGCTTAGCATTATATTCACTTTGACGCGTTCCTTAAGTTAGATTTGTAAAAAAGGTCTTGACATTCGAGAATTGGATTTGTAAGATTGCGATGTCGTAACTGAGACCGAGTCTCAGTTTATCGTAATCGGAACGATTATTAACATTTGGTAGCTTTCTCATTTCTGGGAAAGTTCGTAACTGGTTATTCTAACTTTGTAAACTCGATCAGGCTAAAATACCGTAAGTAAAAACGCACCAACAAGATTGCGGCTTGCTGATGCGCTATTGGATTCGCTGGAAATGATGACAACCACACCAACGTTCCACCGTAATGGTACTAAAAACAGTGGGCAAAGTCAATTGGTTAACCACAGCTCAAATCCATGTTTCTTGCGGTTCAAGCTGCACTGATCGAAAATCTTAACGACCGGAGGAACTTTAAATGAAACGCTCTCTGTTTTTCAGCCTGGCACTGCTTTTGCTCGTCACTATTCCACAGCTTGTGCTGGCGCAACAACCAACGAAACAAGACACGCTAAAAGAGCTAATGCGAAGGCTTGACTTGCTTACTGAAGAAATCGAAAAGACAAAACTTGGGGCTGTGGCAAATCAGGAATACGAAAGCCAGTATGGAATGGGGCCTGCCGCCTCAAGGATTTATCAGGTAGAACAAAGCGGCGTGTCAGTCGCCGGCTATGGCGAAATGGTATACCAGAACTTCTCTGAAGACCGGGATGACGGCAGCGCTTCAGGTGCGACAAATCAAATCGACTTCCTGCGCAGTATCGTCTACTTTGGCTATCGGTTCAACGAGTGGCTCCTCTTCAACTCAGAGATTGAGTTTGAGCACGCCAAGACCGCAGAAGGCGCCGAAGGAGAAGTTGCGGTTGAATTCGGGTTCATTGAGGCCCAGCTACATCCTGCGATCAACTTCCGGGCAGGAATGCTCCTCATGCCGGTTGGAATCGTCAACGAGCTGCACGAACCCCCGACTTTCCATGGGTCGTTGCGACCCGAAGCTGAGCGTAGAATTATCCCGTCCACGTGGCGTGCTAACGGCTTTGGATTTGTAGGTGCCACTAAAACCGGAATTGGCTACAAACTTTACGTAACGGAAAGCCTTGACGCATCGCGGTTCTCTTCCAATGGTATTCGCAGTGGTCGTCAAAATGGTAGCAAAGCCATTGCAGAAGATCTGGCTGTGACCGGTCGCCTCAACTACACCGGCATTCCCGGCCTGGACTTTGGCGGCTCATTTTTTCTGGGCAACACCGGCCAGGCAATGGTTGATTCGACCGGCTCTGATATAGACGCTTCAGTGACGATGTTCGCACTGCATTTTACACTCGAAAGGCGGGGCCTGGAGTTGCGCGGCTTGTTCGCGCAGTCGACAATAGACGATGTTGCACGTTTGAATGGCGCCCTCGGACTGAGCGGCAGCAAGAGCATCGGTGAAACACAGAACGGTTTCTACCTTACGGCTGCCTATGACGTTCTGCCTTTGCTTATGCCTGGCACAACGCACTCTCTTGCGCCGTTCATCCAGTACGAACAATTCAACACTCAGGACGAAGTTCCGACGGGCTTTGCCAAGAATCCGGCCCGGGAGAGAACAAACCTGAGCCTTGGGTTAAGATATAAGCCGCACCCCAACGTTGCATTCAAGGCAGACTACATCAATCGCGATAACGAAGGGAATACTGCTGTCGATCAATTCAATCTCGCGGTCAATTACCTGTTCTAGATCACTTTTGGAAAGACTAGGCCTTTGATTAGAACAATTGTCATCTTTTCTTGCCTGTGCCTGACTACAGTGAGCGGTCAGGCACAGGTTTTCAAAACCAAAGAGGATGCACTCAGGCAGGCTTTTCCCGACAGTGTGCAAATTGAGCGCCGTGTCTTGTTTCTCACGGACGAGCAGACAGACGCCGTTCAAAAGGCGGCGAAGAGCAAACTTGAGTCAAAAATAATCACCTACTACTATGGCACTCATCAGGATTCGGTGGCCGGGTACGCTTTTTTCCAGACAAATGTCGTGCGCACGAAACCTGAGACCATTATGACAGTATTAAATTCGGATGGTTCGGTGCGATTTGTAGAAATATTAGCTTTCTATGAACCGTTAGATTATCTGCCTACCCCCAATTGGCTTCATCAGTTTAAACAAAAGATTCTAAGTAACCAGCTTTGGCCGAAACGGGGTATTCACAACATCACCGGCGCGACACTAACAGCTCAGACCACAACCCAAAGTGTACGCAAAACACTGGCTATCTACGACCTAATCATCTCTAAGGAGGAGCAGCAGTGAAGTACATGCAACAAGGCGGTTTTCAAAGCCAACCGCTTATGCGGCTTACACTGGTTTTGACCATGGTGTTTATGACCGCTTTCTGGGTAAGCAATTTTGCGCTCTATTTGGCAAAAATGGACTTCACCACCCAATCTGTTCGGAACTACTATTTGGGATCTGAAGAACTGTTCAAGATGCCACGCACCTATCAATCGATGCTCGAAGTCAGCCACTCTCATCTGCCCATGATCGCGATGGTTGTCTTGCTGTTGACTCACTTGCTTATCTTCACTCCCTATTCATTTCGAGTCAAAGTCTTCATTATTGTCAGTGGCTTTCTCTTTGCGTTGCTCAACGAAGGATCCGGTTGGCTTGTCCGTTTTGTCAGGCCGGAATTTGCGATCCTCAAAATCGTCTCTTTTCTATCCTTTCAAGCGGTCATTGGATTTCTCATTTTTGAAGTAGCGCGCTTTACACGGGGCCGGAACGGAAACACCAAACCCGTCTTTACAAACGATGCTCCTCACATAACTAAGCGAGAAATGAAGCTTAGCCAGGTCAAAAGCTGAAGCGGAGACGAACAACCATGTTGGCTTTAAAAGAACTAAAACAAGATGAAACCGCGGTCATTGAGAAAGTCATGAACGGCAACGTTGACGCAGGTCTCTTGGCGGAGATGGGGCTGACCCCCGGAACGCCGGTTAGATTGGTCAAATTTGCACCACTTGGCGACCCGCTGGAAGTGGAGGTGCGCGGATATCATCTGTCCATCCGCTGTGCCGAAGCAAAAGCCATTATGGTCAAGAAGGCCTGAACGTACCAGTGATGACTGACCGCGCCCAGTTTTCGGAGCAAAATAAGCAGACGCCTGAGGCGGTTGATATTGCGATTGTTGGCAATCCAAATGCTGGAAAAACCACGGTCTTCAATGCACTCACCGGCCTGCGACAGAAGGTCGGGAATTACCCAGGCGTAACGGTTGAAAAGAAAACCGGCCGCATCCACGGTGGCGGCCGGGAAGTTAGAGTCCACGACCTGCCTGGCCTTTACAGTCTCATCCCTAAATCCCTTGACGACAAAATTGCGTCTGATATCGTTCATGGACACTCGAACGCACTCGGTAACCTGCGTCTGGTTGTTGTGGTGGTTGACGCCAGCAACTTAAGTCGCAACCTGTACCTGGTTACTCAAGTTATTGAACTTGGGTTGCCCGTACTCGTGGCGGCCAATATGATGGACGCTGCGGCACAGTGCGGCATTGAGCTGAACACCAGCAAGCTTGCTGACAGGCTGGGTTGTCCCGTCATCTCTCTGGTAGCCAACAAAAGGACCGGAATACCCGAGCTGAAAGACAGAATTCTGTCGATGGCTTTCCGACCGAATGGCAATACTGGCGGCTCCGCAATGAAGATAGGGACTGACGTTTCAGACGTAATCGAACCAATAGCTGGATGGTTGCGGGATAATGCAGGCATGCATGGCACTGCCAGTCAGTCGGAGGCCGTCAGGATCGTCTCCAGCGATGTAGCCCTGGAAAAATGGCTGACCACCACAAATGGTCAGATGAAACGAGAACAATCTCGCCTCTCGACGTTGGTGGCTGCGAGCCGGGACGGCCTGCAACAACAAAAACTAGACTGGACAACACTTGAAACGAACTTACGCTACAAATGGGTCGATGAGATTTGTCGTGACGTAATTCAGAAAACAGGTAAAGAGCGACCCCGGTTTTCCGAGATAATCGACAAAGTGCTCACCCATCGGGTAGCCGGGCCTCTGTGTTTTCTCATCCTGTTTGCCCTGATTTTTCAATCCATCTTTTCATGGGCGGAAGTACCGATGGCCGCCATCGACAGCCTGGTCACCTGGGCCGGGGACCAGGTTGCGACTGTCATGCCGGACGGTGTCCTGGAAGACCTTCTGGTCAACGGTGCCATCACCGGCGTTGGTGCAATCCTGGTCTTCCTGCCACAAATCCTGTTTTTGTTCTTTTTCCTTTCTCTGCTGGAAGATACCGGCTACATGGCCCGCGTTGCGTTCATCATGGACCGGCTCATGCGCGGTACGGGTTTGAGCGGTCGCTCGGTCATTCCGCTGCTTTCTTCGTTTGCTTGTGCGATCCCCGGAATCATGGCCACCCGCACCATATCCGCGTCGCGGGACCGGCTTGTGACTATCATGATCGCCCCCCTTATGAGCTGCAGCGCCAGACTACCGGTCTATGCCCTGATCATAGGTGCTTTTGTCCCTGCTACGGCGGTGCTTGGTATCTTTACGCTGCCCGGGCTTGTCCTGCTGGCACTCTATCTTCTCGGTATTTTTGGTGCTGTTGTGGCCGCTTTTGTCTTTACACGCTTCCTTGGCCGCAAGCAAAGACCTTCTACTTTCGTAATGGAATTGCCGCCTTACCGCATGCCATCGTTGCGCTGGATATTGCTGCAAATGTTTGAACGTGCGCGAATTTTCGTGATGACTGCGGGCAAAATCATTCTGGCAATTTCTATTGTACTGTGGTTTCTGTCATCCTATCCCAGAGCGGACCATCTTAATTCTAGTCAGGCTATTAAGCAAAGCTACGCCGGCCAGCTCGGGCAAGTGATCGAACCGGTGATCCGACCGCTGGGCTTCGACTGGAAGATGGGGATTGGCCTCATCACCTCGTTTGCCGCCAGGGAGGTGTTGGTCAGCACGATGGCTACCATTTACAACGTTGAAAACGCAGATGAGAACTCGCAGACCCTCAGGGAAATTCTCCGCAACGAGGTGGATCCGGAAACCGGACAACCCGTGTATACGCCATTGGTGGCGGTTTCGCTCATGGTGTTCTTTGTTTTCGCATGCCAATGTATGTCAACTGTGGCAATCGTACGGCGCGAAACCAATAGCTGGCGCTGGCCCGTCATTATGGTCGCATACATGACCGCCATGGCCTATCTTGGGTCACTCATCGTGTACCAGGGTGGCATCGCCCTGGGGCTGGGGTGAATATGGGAATCCAGGAAATAGTCGTATTTGCATTGGTGGTGATCGCAGCCCTGTACACAGGTCGTAAGTTCATCAGGCAGTTCACGCGTGGTGAAGACGCAAAAGAGGGATGCGCGAAATGTGAACTCAACAAAATAATGACTTCGAAGTCAAACAATTAGAAATAGAAGAGGAATAAACTGCTGGAAAGGAAGTGATACTGCCGGAAACATAGTGTAAAACAAAGCACTGCCCGTCCCGGGTAAGGTTGCGGACAGTGCCAATACAGAATCGAAAAGGACTGAAGATACTCGCCAAAGTAACTTTTAAACCTACTCCCTCACGGGAGGGGTCCGCCCTTTTCTGTTTGCAATATACAATATCAGCGCTAAAGATCAAGCGAATTTCGGTTGATCGCGAAAGGAGAAAACGTGATGAAAAGACAACTAACGATAGGCCGGGCAATCGGCATGATTTCATTGATTCTAACACCTGTTTTTGCCCAGAACAAAGGAGAAATCGCCGGCAGAGTGGTTGATTCAGCAACGGGCCAGCCCCTGGTCAGTGTCAATGTGACGATTGCGGGCACGGTATTGGGCGGCGCCACCAATCGCCAGGGTGAATATAGGATTGCGCATGTACCAGCCGGAACCTACAGCGTTCGAGCTTCGATGATTGCTTATCAGGTGGTGGCGGTACCAGTGACCGTACATCCGGAGGCTACTGCTGAGGCAAACTTTGAGCTGGCTGAACGCGCCCTGCCATTAGATGAAATATTGGTAACCGCGACACGCACGGAGAAAGCTCTACAAGATGTTCCGGTTGCCACCGATATCGTTACACTGGCCGAGATCGAGGAGAGCGGCGCCGAAGATATTAGTGAGGTGTTGGAGGAACAGGCAGGCCTGCAAATCCGAAAAAACGAAGGCCGGGGCTGGGGCATTCAAATGCAGGGACTCGACGCTCAATATATCCTGCTGTTGATCGATGGCGAGGAAGTCATCGGCCGTACTGACGGCTTGGTCGACCTGCGGCAAATTCCGGTTGAGAGCATCGACCACATCGAGATTGTGAAGGGCGCTTCCTCTTCTCTGTACGGCAGCGAGGCCATGGGTGGTGTCGTTAATATTATCACCAAAACCGCCAGCGCACCGTTGGCCGCACGCTTTACCACTACCTTTGGCACCAACGATAAAAGAGATCCGCGCGGAACGCTTGAATTCAACCGAAACGGATTTGGTGGTTTGCTCACGGTAAGCCGCAACCTCTCAGACGGCTTTGATCTCGACGACTCTGATGTAGCGCACGATGGGTCTCCGTACGAAAAGACCACGCTAACCGGAAAGCTGACGCGAGAACTGTCCTCCAGCGCCAAACTGACGTTCTCCGGCTATGTTTATGACGAAACCTATCGACCCGTAAGCGTCTCCAGCGGCGAGACCTTCGATACCGTCGCGGATGAAAAACGCAAACACGGCAGCCTGGCCTTGACCTGGAAACCGGATACACGCTCAAACCTGCAAATCAAAGCGTATGCCTCGGATTATGACCGCGATACCGATAAATCTTTCCGAGTGAGTGGACGTTTAGACCAGACCGTGACAAACGAATCTCAGGTCCGTGGCGAGCTCGTTTATAATCGGCTGTTTTGGGGCTCACATTTGATTACGGCCGGACTGGATGCCTTCCGGGAATCGTTTGATGCGGTTGAAATCAGTACGGTTTCAACGGAGGTCAATTCTACCCCGCATAAGAGCGAAAACACAAAGGTAGCTTACTTGCAAGATGAAATTCAATTGTTTGAGCCCCTGACCCTGGTAGTCGGTGGTCGTCTCGATCACCACTCGGCCTTTGGATCACATCTTTCGCCAAAGGCAAATCTACATTTCGTCGCTAACGAGAACCTCTCGCTTCGCGGCTCTTTGGGTCAGGGTTTCCGGGCACCATCAATCAAAGACCTGCATCGCACCTTTATCAACTTCGCTCAGGGGTACCAGGTTTTTGGCAATTCAGATTTGCAGCCGGAGACATCGACCAGTTATAATCTGGGAGCCGATTTCAATTGGCACGATCGTTTCTTGATCAAGACCAACTTTTTTCGCAACGACCTGCAGGACGCTATCAGGTCCAACTTTACCGGAATGCAAGATAACCGTCTGACTTTTGTCACCGACAATGTCGCGGAAGCCTTCACCGAAGGTCTTGAGAGCTCGGTTCAAGTCCATTTTGCCAAGCACTTTTCTGTCTCAGGATCTTATACTTTTATCAACTCTGAGGACAAAGAAACGGGTGACGAGCTCTTGGGAATCTCGCGTCACACGGCCGACTGGAAGCTGGCATTCAACCACAAGCCTTTTGGCCTCAATATTAATTTGCGCGGCGAGTATGACGACGGCTGGCTCTTCAGTTCGGGCCGCGGGGAAAGTGCCGCCGTCTCCAGGTCGCCTAGCTACGTGACCTGGGACATGCGATTGGGTAAGAGATTCAATCGTTATTTGAAATTGCATTTCGGTATCGACAATATGTTCGATCGCACGGAACGCGACTTCGAACCGCGCCCCGGACGGGAAATCTATAGTGGTTTTAGCCTGAGTTACTAGAGTTCACTCTCATCGTCCCGTCCGGATATTCCGGGCGGGACCTCCTTTATGTGTAGATAGCACTAGGACAATCTCATGATTGGCAGCAAATTACTCGCCGGCAAATGCACCGGCAATCACGTCTTCACCTGTCCATCCGGCCGAGTGCATCTTGTCTACGGCGATGTTGAGTTGCGCTTCTGCCGGGAAGAATTTGCGAAGCTTTTGGAAACATCCCTGGTGGCCATCTCTCGGATGTACCACGAGCCGGAAACCACAGAGATACGCATCAATTGTGGTTATATCGCTTTGAGAGTGTCGCGACAAGCCGCGGTTGAGTTACGAACATTGCTGGCGAAGGCCAGGATGAATCTCCTAGGCACCTTTGATTTTTCAAAAACGTTGAATTGAGCACTTCTTGAGGTGGTCAAAATGACGGATAAGAAGGTTATTCACAGATAGGTAGCAGACTATGTGGTTCTTTCTGACCATACTTTTCTTATTTGGCTTCTTGCTGACAGTAACAAACCTTTCCTTGTTGAAAAAGAATGGGCCTCGTTTCCTGTTGAGCGCCGCTGTTTCCACAGCAAGTTTTGCTGCTTTTCCTCTGGCGATAAAATTCAACATTCAAACGCTCTACCAGTTGATGAATGACTTCACCATCCTGTCGTTTGTCTGTACCTATCAAATTGTTGAAGCCATATTATTTGCGCTCCTGGGCTTGCTGCTGATAAAGGGCCACTACGTGGGAAGAGGCAACCGGCTTTTCAAATCCTTGTCCTTGCTTCCGTCAGGCGTCTTTTTGGCAGGGCTATTTTTCTTGCAGACTTATTTGTTCAATGTGGTCACTGGCATGTCCTTTCACAAGCCAGCTTTACTTTTCTCAGGGATCCTGCTGAGTATTTTGTGGTTCGGCGCCATCGGACTGAAGCAGTTTCTGCCTGATTGGGAGTGGCGCATGGAGGTCAAGATCGTCCTTTCGTTTTTCCAGATATTGCTGGCCATGTTTCTGCCGCTTATTGTACGTGGGGTCACCGTCCGGCAAAGTCTCTTGGCTTTTGATATCAAAACTATATTCACCATGCTTGCGGCAATGGCCGTAGTTGCGGCAGTCGGGTTCGGCTGGTCAAGAATCAAGCACGGATTTAGATAAGGAGTGACATAATGAACGATTATGCAAAAGTTCTAACCATAGTAGAGTTGGACTGGAGAAGATAGGAATATGAATCTATTAACCAACATCTTGCATTGGATTTCAACCGGGCTGCTCATTCCGGTGATTGTCTTTTTATTGATTGCGTTTGTGGCGGCCTTGTTGATGCTGGGAGGATTCTACGGTCTCTATATGCACCGACTCCGCTTCAAGAAGAGATTAGAGGAGCTGTTCACCCTCCTAAACCTACACAGCGTCCGGCAAGTGGATTTTAGCGATGTTTTGAAAGAGCGTGGCCTGTTTTCGGAACACCTTCGTATGATGATCGCGGACAACTGGCGCCCGCTGCATTCGGAAAAAATCATCGCCAACGCTGAGCTGAAGTATGACAAGGAGCTGTCCGCGGCCCGGACCTTGATGCGAGTTGGGCCCATGCTCGGACTAATGGGAACGCTGATTCCCATGGGCCCGGCGCTGGTAGGCCTGGCAGCAGGCGACATCGCGGCCATGGCTATCAATATGCAGGTGGCGTTTTCTACAACGGTCGTCGGCATTTTTGTCGGCGTGATCGGCTACATGACGCAGTTGCTCAAGCAGCGCTGGTTTAGCGAGGACATCAATAATTTGCAATACCTGTACGAGTTAGCCCAAACCGAGGTGAGCAACAATGAAACAGCGAAAATTCTCTCGCCGAAAATTCACGGATAATGACGCCGATCCACTTGCGGGCATGGCAAATCTTTTCGATTTGGCCATGATTTTTGCGGTGGCGCTCATGGTGGCGATGGTGGTCCATTTCAAATTGCCGGAGTTGTTTAGCCAGGAAGAGTTTACCATGGTGAAGAATCCCGGCAAGGAGAACATGGAGATCATCGTCAAGAAGGATGGCAAAATTACCCGCTACAAAGCGACTGCGGGCAAAGGGGAAGGCCAGGGCAAGCGTGTCGGCGTCGCTTATGAATTGGAAGACGGACAGATCATTTACGTGCCGGAATAGTTGGCCCGTGTTCAAGCCTCGGCTTGCCTGGTTGGGGTTCGACTACAAACAAATATAGGAGTTCTTGATGAAACAAAGACTGCTGTCCATCGCAGAGTGGGCATCAAAACGCAAATATCTCGTTGCCGGGCTAATCATCTTGCTATCCGCTACGACTTTTTCGTATTTGAAGTTTGTCAGCCCCACGCGTATCGCATTTGTCAATTTCATGGATTTTCACTATGCGCAAATCCTGGAGGCGGCGGACGCCAACTCTTTTGTCACGCTCGACCGACTCTCCTTCAGAGAGGGCGCTGCGCCGTCTCTGAATGGGTATTCCGCCATCTATGTCTTTGGCCACGGCAATGAGCACCTTACCGACGAACAGGCACACGAGCTCAAAGAAGCGGCCGGCAAGGGCGCCTATGTCTACGTCTACAGGGGGACGACCGAGAACGATTTGACCACGCTGGCCGGACAGGATCTCGAGCACATTGAGGCTTATCTGCGGGAGGGCGGTAACGCCAATCTACGCGCTCTCTTGAATTACACACGCCGTATGTTTGACCACAAAACGCTCTTTACCGAGGCCATACAAGCGGCGCGCGTGCTGCCGAAAGATTACTTGTTTCATTTGACCGAGGAGCAATATTTCGACACCTACGAGGCCTATCACAATTACTACCAGGAACAGGGCCATTATGACCCGGACGCGCCCACGGTTGCTCTGGTGACCAGCAACATCGGCCCGCGCACCGGGGCGAACGATCACATCGATGCCATGCTAAGGGAGTTGGAAAAACGCGGCATCAACGTCTATCCAGTGTCCGGCTTCTCCAAGCGACTCGAGTTTCTCAAGGAGATAAACCCCGATCTGGTGGTGCTGCTGCCGCATGGCAGATTGGCTTCCGGCAAGGGCGACGTGGCTGTCGAATGGCTCAAAGAGCAGAACATTCCCCTGCTGGCGCCGATCAGCGTCTTTGGGCCGTATGATGAGTGGTTGCAGAGCCAGCAGGGCATGGCGGGTGGGATGCTCAGTCAGAGCATCGTCATGCCGGAATTAGACGGCGGCATCAACCCCTATGTTATTTCCGCTCAGTTTCCGGACGAGCATGGTTTGTACTTGTTCAAGGGCATCCCGAACCGCATTGAGACTTTTGTGGATCTGGCAGAAAAATGGCTGGCGCTTAGGGTGAAGCCCAACCGCGAAAAAAAGATCGCCATTTACTATTACAAAGGCCCGGGATTGAATGCCATGGTCGCCGGTGAAATAGAAGTGGCGCCATCGCTTCTCACGCTTTTGCGACGCCTTAAAGCGCAGGGGTATGAGACCGGCCTTTTGCCCAAGGATGAGAATGAACTGCTGGAGATCATCCAAAGAGAAGGCGTGATTTTGGGATCCTATGCCAAGGGCGCATTTCAAAAATATCTTGAAGAAGGCCAGCCGGAGCTGATTGAGGTTGAAACCTACCTGGAGTGGTGCAAGAAGAACTTAGCTCCCGAAATGCTAGAGGCGATGGAGAAAAATTACGGCCCGGCGCCGGGCGAGGTTATGCGGGTGGACAAAGACGGCAAAAGCCATCTTGCAGTTGCGCGCGTCCGGTTTGGTAACATCGTTCTTCTGCCGCAGCCGCCTTCAGCTTATGGCGACGATGTCTCCAAGCTGGCGCATGGCGCCAAGAAATCGCCGCCGCATCCTTATGTTGCTTCTTATTTGTGGGTGAAAAACGGCTTCAAAGCGGATGCCATCATGCACTTCGGCACGCACGGAAACTTTGAATTCACCCCCTGGAAGCAGGTCGCGTTATCGGAATACGACTGGCCCGATGCGCTGGTCGGCGGACTGCCGCACGTCTATGTCTACGTCATCAGCAATCCCGGGGAAGCCCTGATCGCCAAGAGGCGAAGCTACGCAGTGATTACCTCTCACCTGACCGCACCGTTCACCGAATCCGAGCTTAATGATGCGATGGCAGCGCTGCATAGGAAAATTCACGCTTATGCCACCGCTGAAAACGAAACGGTGAAGAATCAATATGAGCAGTCCATTCGGAAATCGATCATTGAGCTGGAATTAGATCGAGATTTGCAGTTGGCGGATTTCGACAAAACGGGACTGACGACTGAGACGCTGGACAAGCTCAAGAATTATCTCCATCTGCTCGACCGGGAAAAGATTACACTCGGCCTGCACACATTGGGTAAGCGTTATGAGGAGGAGCATATTCATGCGACGGTGCGCGCCATGGCCATCGATCCGTTGTCCTATAGCCTGGCGAAACTGGATGTGTTCAAAGGCCGGATTACCGAGGAGCAGTTTGAGGACAGGCACTATTTTCACCGTGTCTACCGGCGCAAGGCCTTCAAAGTCATTGACAGCATCCTGTTGAAAGGAAGTGCTCCGGATAGATTCCTGGAGAGAGAAGATTTGCGAAAATTAGAGGGATCGGGTCAGGAGCACGGGCAGACTAATGGGGTAACACCTGTTGCCTACGTGGCGCCGGCAGATAAAACCAACAGTGAATTTCCCAGTAAAGACAAGGATGAAAAAGCGTATGTCGACGTCGTGCGGACTTATAAAAACACCCTGTTTGCCATCAAGGACTACTATGACGCCATAGATTATTCCCCACAGGCGGAATTGGGCGCCGTTACCAACGCCTTGTCAGGCGGCTATGTTCCGCCTTCTTCCGGTGGCGATGCCGTGAGAAATCCCTCGGCCGTTCCTACCGGCCGGAATATCTACGGCATCGACCCGGAGAAAACGCCGACCGGGGAATCGTGGGCTGTGGGAGTGAAACTTGGCGACGCTCTGCTGGCAGCTAAATTAGGCCAAGACGGCACGTATCCAAAGAAAGTCGCTTTCACCCTCTGGGGTGGAGAGTTCATCCGCGGTCAGGGAGTCACCTTGGCAGAAATTCTCTATCTTTTGGGAGTTGAGCCGGTGCGCAATTCGCGCGGCACGGTACATGACGTACGCTTGATTCCAATGGCGAAACTGCAGCGGCCACGCATCGATGTGGTGGTGCAGACTTCCGGTCAGTTCCGAGACCTCGCCACCTCCCGGATACATCTCATCAACAAGGCGGTGACATTGGCAGCCGAGGCAAACGATGGTGATGGCAACGAGAATTATGTGCAAGAAGGCACGGCAAAGGCGGAAGCTAAAATGAAGGATAATGGCTTGTCGCCGCTGGATGCGCGGCTGTTCGCGAACGCGCGCGTATTTGGCGGCGTGGGCGGCAACTACGGCGCCGCCATCATGGATCTGGTGGAGTCCGGCGATAAGTGGGAAGACGAAAAAGAGGTCGCCGAGCAGTATTTGCAGACAATGGGCGCCCTCTATATAGAAGACCACTGGGGACGCTTTGAACCTGGAGTCTTTGAAGCGGCGCTGCAAAACACGGACACAGTTGTACAGCCGAGATCCTCCAATACCTGGGGTCCCCTGTCTTTGGACCATGTTTACGAATTCATGGGAGGACTCAGCGCTGTGGTACGCCAGGTCACAGGCAACGACCCGGATGCCTTTTTCAACGATCTGCGCAATGCGCATGATCCCTCCGTGCAAGGAGCAAAGGAAGCCATCTGGGTTGAGACCCGCAGCACACTGTTCAATCCTCAGTATATTCAGGAATTGCAAAAAGGCGGCGCCACTTCCGCTGAGGTGTTCGCCGAAACCTTCAGAAATACCTATGGCTGGAATGTTATGAAACCCGCTGAGATTGACGCCGAGCTTTGGGAGGGACTCTACGATGTCTATGTGAAGGACAAGCACAATCTCGACTTGGTAGAGTTTTTCAAGGAGAAGAATCCCTACGCGTTGCAAGAAATGACCGCAGTCATGTTGGAAACCGTCCGCAAAGGCTATTGGCCGGCTGACCAGGAAACCATCAAGGCCATCGCCAACTTGCACGCTACCCTGGTTAGAGATTTCAAGGCCGGCTGTAGCGTTTTCGTTTGTGACAACGCCAAATTACGGGAGCTGATCGGCAATAACCTGGAGGCGACGCTCAAGCAAGCTTACTCCCGCCAAATCGATTTGGCTCGAACTGGCGACGTCACGGAAACCAAAGAAGGCATGAAGCTCGAAAAGGAAACCATCACGTTGGAAAACGTCAAGGAACTCGTGAAAGAAAATATGGCGGCGGTCACTACGATGTTGACGATCGTGATCCTGTTTTCGGGGGCGGTTATTCTTGGCGTCGTGAAGCGCAGAACTCGATGAATACTATGTCTTTCATGTTGGGGACCCAGTAGTGTGCGGTCTTAACAAAAGCACTGAGCCTGACAATCTCCGCGCGTTTTCGTAAACGCGCGGAGCTCTGTGTGGCAGAAAGCATTGCGTGAGTGCGGAAAATATATCTGAGCCTCTGCCCGGGAAGATAGGGCTTGAGAAATCCTCCTTTGCCACTTTCCCTTCCACTAACCAGAATGAGGCTCTTATCTGAATACTTTCATTTCTGCAAGAGTATATACGTCTACTTCCACAAGTCTTCCAGCTTTCCGCGCTCGCGAATAACCTCAAATTCCGATCCATCTACCATGACTTCAGCGGGTCGCACTCTGGCATTATAATTAGAGGAAAGTGAAAAACCATATGCGCCTGCCGTCATTACAGCGAGAAGCTCCCCCCGCTCGACGTTTGGAAGCAAACGCTTCTTCGCTAGAAAATCCCCAGATTCGCAAACAGGACCGACCACATCTACTTCGGTTATCTCTCGATTATTCTTCCTAACAGGAAGGATTTTATGGTAAGCCTGGTACAGGCTGGGTCGAATCAAATCGTTCATCGCGGCATCCACGATTACAAACTTCTTTCCGCGCGTTTCTTTGACATACAGCACTTTCGTAATCAGAATACCTGAGTTAGCTACGATTGAGCGTCCGGGTTCAAACAAGACCTTGCACTTCAGTTGCTTGAGTTCCGGCATTATTTCTTTCAGGATATCCTGGCCACCAAGGGCAGATTCTGGTTGACCCGCGTCATTCAGAACACTCTCGTAATCCACTCCAAGGCCGCCGCCAATGTCGACGTGAGTTATCGCAACACCCTCTCCCCATAACTCGTCTTTTAGAGTGGCTAAAAACCTGGAGGCGCTAAGGTACGGCATGCTCTCCATAATTTGCGAACCGGTGTGGCAATGAAGTCCGATTATTTTTACATTGGCCGATGATTGGGCTTCGATGACGAGTTCGCGCATCTCTGCAACATCGATCCCGAACTTATTTTCAGATTTCCCGGTTGAGATGTAAGGGTGTCCGTGGATGTCGATATTTGGATTCACCCGAAAGGCAATGTCGGCCACTTTTCCACACCTGCCGGCAATCTCGTTGATAACTTGTAGCTCCTGCCCGGACTCAACATTGAGGCTCAACACTCCCGAATTCAGTGCGTACTCTATCTCTTCAACAGTTTTTCCGACACCTGCAAAGACAATTTTGTCGGGGCTAAAACCGGCTTTCAGTGCCAGATAGATTTCACCGCCGGAAACCACATCGGCCCCTGCGCCTTCCTTTGCCAACAGAGACAGAATTCGTTCGTTGCTATTGGCCTTCAGGGCATAGCAGATCAAATGGTCGAGTTCAGAAAACGCGGTCTTGATTTCCCTGAAATTGTCGAGAATTGTCTGCTTGCTGTAGAGATATAAAGGCGTGTTTGCGGCTTCTGCGATTGTGTCGACAGGAATCTCCTCGCAGAACAGTCGCTTGTCCCTGAATTGAAAATGATGCATTTGAGGTTTGGCTGGCTAAATGTTGATTCCGGTAGTTGGCTTGATTATCCCAATTCCGGGACAATCTGTGAGTACAGGACGGGCATCCTTTAGTTTGACGCCGCCAAAGGGATCGTTTTTCAGCAGGAGATTTCCGTCTAGGTCGGCATAATCGACAAACGGTGAAATGCAGGCGGCGGCGGAAATGCCCACTGAGCTCTCCACCATGCACCCGAGCATTACCCGCAACTGCAGGGTGCGGGCGAGCACGATCATCCTGAGCGCCTCCTGCAAGCCCCCGGCTTTCATCAGTTTGACGTTGATGCCATCAAACGCTTGTGCTATCCTCGGGATATCAGACGCGGTTTTCACGCTCTCGTCTGCAATGAGCGGTATCTCAGACCTTTCCCTGACCCAGGCGGTTTCAGCTATCATGTCTGCAGGCATCGGCTGTTCAATGAGTGCTATCTCACCGCATGTCTGCAGCCATCGGACTTTGGCCAGCGCTTCCTCCCTCGTCTTCCACCCTTCGTTGGCATCAATGAACAGCGGTTTGTCGGTCCCGGCCCGTACGGCCTGAATTATCTCCCCATCGTTGCCACTTCCCAGCTTGATTTTCAGGACCGGAAAGCCGCCCGCCTCCTTGACTTTTTGATAGATAATATCTGGGGAATCCATGCCTATCGACAAACTGGTCACCGGAGCCTCGCTCCCGTTGACCCCAAGAAGCTTGTGATAAGGCAGCCCAACCTGTTTGCAGAAGAGATCCATGACAGCGATGTCCAGTGCGGCTTTGGCTGCATTGTTATCCTCGATACCAGTTTGAATCGTTTCACCGACTGTGTAGAACTGTGACAGATCTCTTCCCTGTAGAAGAGTCGTCAGTTCGGCAACCGCTTCGGTGACGGTTGTCGCGGTTTCAGCGTAGCGCGGACTAAGCCCGGCTTCGCCATAACCGACATGCCCGTCCTGCCGGATTCTAACCAAAACGTTGTCGCGATAATCAGAGGAGCCATGTGCGATGGTCCACCGCTGCTTCAACTCCAGTCGCATCGGCGTACATTCAACCTCGAAGCCGCTCATTTGCCCGTCCGGTCAAAGACGCGCCTGGCACGTAACAAAGTCCCGTGGCGGTATTCATTGTACTTCGGATGATTAGGGTCGAAGCTGTTGATGCGTACAAAGCCATCGGAGTGGATAAACAAGCCGTCACCGACTGCAATGGCAACATGCGTGATTCTCTTTTCAGTTTTCCCAAAGAACAGAAGGTCCCCGATTCGAATGCTCTCCAGATTCTCATCAATCTCTACCGGAACACCTGCTTCAGCCATTTGACTGGAGTTACGCGGCAGAGCAAGACCTAGTAGCCGGTACGCGGTTTGCACAAAACCGGAGCAATCGAACGCTTTCGAAGATGTGCCGCCCCAGAGATAAGGCACACCGAGGAATCTCTTGGCGACTTGCACAAGTTTGTTGGGATCACACTTGCCTTCAGGTTCCAATTCTTCGTTGACCAGCAAATCGTTCGCAACAAATCCGATGCGCCCGTCGGGCAGTTCCGCGGTTGTGTGTTGTAGTCCTCCCTTTATCTTTTTTAATCGAGAACCCTCAACCAGGTCGGTGAGATGATCTGAGTCTTCTGATTCCGACTCAGACACAAAACCGTAGTTCTTTGGAAACACGATTTGCTCCGCCTGCAACCAACGACCGGCTCCCCCCCGGTCAACCCGACAAATCGACTGTTTGCTTACCCAGCCCAAATAGTTATCCCAATTCCTGATATAGTAGAAATCATTTTGCTCTTCATAGATCGGTACCAAAGTACCGAGGATGGTCTGGTTAACCAGCTCCGATTGGTACACCGGTTCCTGGCGCAGGTTGGCAACGCTGATGTTCACGATGCCGAACATGTGCGCATCATCTGCAAGATCTCTGTTTTCCAGGTTGAACATAGCTCACAACCTTCCGTTCTTGTTTGAATTCGTTTCTACCCTATTCCACATCTCAATTTGATTTGTCAAGGATCGCCGTTTGCCTATGTTTCCGTAGGAACACCTTGGGAGAGAATCCGCCACCCCCGCGTGAGGCAAATGGACCCACTGTTGGCTAAAGCACGAGCGTCCTCAGTTGCTGCCGCAGTTTATCGCTTACGGCATGTCCCGCCGTTTGCATGGCGTGCATCCCCGCGGCCGCCGCGGGGATGTAGCCGGGCTCCACCAAATCAATCATGATTTTGTTCTCCCGAACTGACTGCATAAAAGCCGCACGGACCGGTGAGTTAGCACTCAACAATCCACCGAAAATGGCAGCCTGATGCGGGGGACGCTGTGACATGTATTTGGTGCCACGCAGACACAACTCGATCAGCCGCCCGGCAACGCCCTGCACCAAAGTGAGCGCGTGCTCTTCGCCGGACCCGGCAAGATCGCACACAAGCCGGGCGCATGAGGCAAGCCAAACCTGCGGATTGTCGGCTGCGTAAACCATGGATATCAAATCGGTTGGTGTACCCGCACCGTAATGCAGCAACACTGCTTTGGTGAGGGCAGACAGGCCGAGAGCATCTTCATGCTCGGTCAATGCGCTCTGCACCGCGCATTTGCCCAGGTCATAACCGCTGCCGTCATCTCCCAAAAGGAAGCCCCAACCACCGACTTGCTTGTAGTCTCCCCGGCCATCGCTTACCAGACAAATCGACCCGGTGCCCGCGATCAGGGCAATTCCCGGTCCGGAGCTGTGGGCGGAAAAATGCAGCAATTCGGCATCGGTGAGTACGCTGGTACTGGTGAGACCGAGTTCTTTTGCAATTTGCAGCAAAGTCTGGCGCTGTGCTTGCCGGCCGACGCCGGACAAGCCGAATGTAACGGCTGCAACCTGTGACCGGTCATCACCCGGAAGGATTGCGCCGATGAGCTCATCCAGATTTTTTTGGCAAGCATCTTTCCCCAACGCCGAGAGAGCACTCGGTGGACCATTTTGAACATAAATGGCGTCACCGGGGAGATCTATCAGGACCCCCGCGGATTTGGTTCCTCCACCTTCGATACCGAGAAAATACATGGGATAAAAGTGTCAGTGATGAGCGAAATGGGGTAAGGAAAGTGCCCCTAGCAGGACTCGAACCTGCGACACATAGTTTAGGAAACTACTGCTCTGTCCATACTGAGCTATAGGGGCGTTTTGTGCTATCTTTCAACCCCGTGCGGGTGTTCGGAGTTTTCCGGGCCACCCGCATGGGATTCCCGAATCTATTTTGCGCTCATCATCCTCCTGCTCTTGTGTCTGACCATAGCCAGATTCAAATCGTTAACCGCATTGAAGTTGATCGCCCTTTTGCGCATTTTCCACGCGCTGTCAACATCACCAAGACCGTCATATGCAACTGCCAGACGATACAGGTTATAAGCATTCTGTTGATTGGACAGTTGCAGTTCTGCAAGCGCGGCGTCGTAATCTTCTTCTGCTAACGCCATCAGACCTGCTAATTGGTGCGCCAGCCGTATTTGAACTGCGTTCTTTCTTTCATTTGCCTTTTCCGTGAACTCCGCAGACTTACTCCTGGCCGTTTCCAAGTCCCCCTGCTCCAGGGCTACTCTTGCTATATTGAACAGGTGTGCGCGCTTGGCATTCTCTTTTGATTCCTGCGACAGGTTTGACGCCTCAACAACCTGCATGGCCTGCTCAAAGCTCGCCTTAGCCGCATCCGTCTGCTCATTTTCCAGCAGGAGATTCCCCTTCAGATTGAGGTCCGCTGCCATCGCCGCGTAGTCGGCAGTTTTTTCGGCAAGCGCATAGCGCTGTTCGACTTCTTCAATGGCCTGGCCAAAGTCGCCTTCATCAACAGAGCAAACCATTCTGCCAAAATGTGCGGTGCGCCGTTGGCCGTCGCTTTTGGCGTTGTCGTAAAGCTCCTTGAGCTGCAGACTGGCCGCGGCATGCTCACCCTTGAAAACCAGATTGCTGGCAATGCCGATGTGCGAAAGCACAAAGTCCGGGTTTGTCGCCAGCGCTTTCCTGTAAGTTTCGATTGATTCCTCAAACTTACCCATTTTCATCTGTAGCTCGGCATAGGAATCATAGGGATTTGGATCTCCCGGAATAAGCTCGATGTACTTCTGAAATGCCTCTGCGGCTTCGTCGTACTTTTCTTGTGTTCGAAACGCATAGCCCAATGAGTTGTAAGGCGGTGAAAACTCAGGATTGATGGCGAGCGCTTCTTTGTAGGATGCAATGGCAAGGTCATATTCCTGCGCCGTAAAAAAGTGATAATTCCCGAGAAGATTATGCGCCCGTTCGTCATTGGGATATTTTGCCACAAGTTCCAGCAGCAATTGTTTTTGCTTCGCCGGGTCACCATTGCCCCCGGCTTCCGTCGCAAGGATTTGTAGTCTCTCTCCTTGCGAGACCCTATCCTGCAGCTCTACAGCCATGGCGATGTTATCGAAGAAAACCTTGGCGCCGCCACCATTGAGAGCGAGTCCCAGGTACGCCATTGCAAAGTCGGCATCCTCTGCAATCGCCTTTTCAAAATACGCCACAGACTCCTGTGCCCTGATTTTCTCTGACAGATCCCGCGCAATCAGATAGTGGCTCAGCGCCTCCTGTGAACCGGTTGTGATAGCGATTTTGCTGTCACTTCTTTGGGCTACACAGCCCGTGCCTGAAGTCGTGCCCACGATGAATAGCAGCGGCAAGGAAAAGAAAACATGCGTTTTCATGATATCCTCCGCATTTCAGTGAAACAGTTATCAGGTTAACTCATAATAATAAGAACAAAAAACGTAAAAGTCATTGAAAAACATCAGCGCAAGCAGACAACTGCCCCGCTTGTGGCGCCCGCTTTGAGGTCAAGATTCCTGTCCCGGGTGCGGGTTACTCCGCGTCGTACTTGATCAGGGAGAGTATCCTGTGTCCCTCCAGTTTTTTGCGGCCGCTGAGAAAGGCCAGTTCAATCAAAAACGCGATCCCGGCAATATCGCCACCCAGCTTTTCGACCAGTTTAACCGTTGCCGCAGCAGTTCCGCCCGTGGCCAACAGATCGTCGACGATCAGCACCTTTTCGCCGGCCATGATTGCGTCCTGATGAATCTCCAGACTGTCGGTTCCGTATTCCAGTTCGTATTCCTCGCGCAGGGTGTCCGCCGGCAGTTTCCCGGGTTTCCTGACCGGTACAAAGCCGATGTTCCAATTGTAGGCCATAACCGTACCAAAAACAAATCCGCGCGATTCTATGCCCACCACTTTCGAAATACCTTGTTCCGCAAAAGGGGCTGACAATTCGTCCACAGCCGCACGAAAAGCTTGGCCGTCCTTGAGCAGTGTCGTGATGTCTTTAAACCCGATTCCCTCCTTGGGAAAATCTTGCACATTCCTGATATGCGACTGCAAGTCCATTGTATCTTCTCCGTCTTGGGTTATAACGCAACTTCAAATGATTCATGCTCAGGGCATGAATCCAACCATTCGATTCCGACACCTGCCACGCTTGCAAAAGCGGGACCTGTTCGTGTCTTTTGTATCAACTTGTCGATGCTGGCGGGCGGACCGACTGCCTCTATTTCTACATCGCCATTCGGCAGATTTCTCACAAAACCGTTCAACGCAAGTTCGTTGGCCTGCCGTTGAATAAACCAACGGAATCCGACGCCCTGTACGCGGCCGCTGGCGATGAGACGAACCGCGACACTCATTGCAGCGCCTGTAATCTTGAGAAGGCCAGCTCCACTGCTTGCGCCGGCCCGCTTGCTTGTATGATGCGGTCATCCACCGCCCAGGTCCGCAAGCCGATGACCGGCACCTCGAATTTCCTACAGAAAGCGATCTCGGACAGGGTGCCGTAGGAGCCGTCGATGGCGATGGCCGCATCGGCACTGCGCGCGATGATCACGTTGCGCGCATCCGTCATGCCCGTGGCGATTGCGACGTCCACGAACTCATTTGCGTCGCTCCGATCGCTGCCAGGCAAAACACCGATGGTCATCCCTCCTTCCTCTTTGGCTCCCCGGCAAGCAGCCGTCATCACGCCGCCGCGACCGCCGCAAATCAGGGCAGCTCCGCGCCGGGCGATTTCCCTGCCCACCGCCTGTGCCATGTCGGAAATGTCATCGGAACAGTCCGCGCCGCCGATGACAGCGATGACATCCTGGCGCGCCAACTCAGGGACTCAGTCTATGCATAAGCCGCGGAAAGGGAATCGCTTCGCGCAGATGGCTCAGACCGCAGATCCATGACACCACGCGCTCAATTCCCATGCCAAATCCCGCATGCGGGACCGTACCGTAGCGCCGCAGGTCCAAATACCATTGGAACGCTTCTTCCGGCAGCTCATGTTCCTTGATCTTGCGCTGCAGGACAGCCAGGTCATCCTCGCGCTGACCACCGCCTATGATTTCACCGTACCCTTCCGGCGCCAGCACGTCCACGCACAGCGCCTTACTCTCATCTTCGGGATCCTGTTTCATGTAAAATGCCTTTATCTGCGCCGGGTACCTGTGCACCATCACCGGCCGGTCGAAGGCCTCGGAAATGACGGTTTCATCCGTGCCCCCAAAATCATTGCCGTCCTCAAACTCGACATTGTTCTTTTTCAAAATCGCTACCGCCTCATCGTAACTGATGCGGGGAAACGGTTTTACCACCCGCTCAAGCGCTGTTGTGTCCCGCTCAATTGCCTTGAGCTCCGCTTGCTTGTTCTTGAGAACGGTTTGCACGACGTGGCTCACAAAATCTTCAGCCAGATCCATGTCGCCATCCAGATCCATGTACGCCACTTCCGGCTCGATCATCCAGAACTCGGTTAGATGCCGGCGCGTCTTCGACTTCTCCGCTCTGAACGTCGGCCCGAAGCAATACACCTTTCCGAAAGCCATAGCGCCGGATTCCATATAAAGCTGGCCGCTCTGGGTCAGGTAGGCTTTCGACCCAAAATACTCCGTTTCAAACAGCGTTGTCGTCCCTTCACAGGCATTCGGGGTAAACACGGGCGCGTCGATCAGCGTAAAGCCGCGGCCGTCGAAGAAATCCCGGCAGGCCCGGATAATCTCATGCCGGATGCGCAGAATCGCATTCTGCTTGACCGAACGCAGCCAGAGATGACGGTGGTCCATCAGAAAAGTGGTTCCGTGCTCCTTTGGTGTGATAGGATATTCTTCGGCCAGTTGCTGGACCTGCAGGTCTGACACCTGCAACTCGAAGCCTCCAACCGAGCGTTTGTCTTCACTGACGGTACCAGTGACCACAACCGACGATTCCTGCGTGATGCCTTCGCACTCCTGAAAGAGCGCCTCGTTCACGTTGCCTTTGAAAACAACCGACTGGATAATCCCGGTTCCATCTCTGACCAACAGGAACCACAGCTTGCCTGCTGAGCGCTTGTTGTACAGCCAACCCTGAACACTGACTTCCTGACCAACATGGTCACCAGCGTCTGAAATATAGATTCTTTCTGCCATTAAGTTGTCCTGGTCTTGGTTTGCAAAGCGGTCTTTCACACTCTACCCGTGCCTGAGGACCGCTCCGCTCGACTCCGGCACAGAGAAACTTGATCAAATCTTACCACTCTGTCAGTTCATTTGGAAAGCAACACCGGAACGTCTGTGTTGCGGATGACCTGTTCGGTCGTACTACCCAGAATCGCCTCACGTATTCGTGAGTGGCCAAATGCTCCCATGATGATGAGGTCACACTTGCGCTCCTCGCACACCTTGGGAATCTCCTTCTCCGGATTACCGGAAACGCCCACCAAGTCTACCGAAATCTTGTACGGTTCCAAATATTGTCCGGCCTCCTCCAGCAGTTTCTGGCGCAGCGACTCTTTGTCCTGTACGTTGATAACGGTAACCGGGGCTTTCAATTGTGTTGCCAGCAGACCAACCAATTGCAAGGCACGATTTGAGCGCTCACTGCCGTCATAAGCAAACATGATTTTGGAAATTTTCTTGAACTTCTTCGGGGTCAGCATGATGGCTTTGTTCCACTGCCGCACCACGGCATCAGCGGTGGCGCCCACCAGCGTTTTCTTCCACTTTTCGAACTCGCCCCTGGCGCCAATGACCAGCAGGTCCACCAGCGGAGCCTTCTCGCAGATTATGTCCGCAGGGGAGCCGTCTATCCTTTCGACCGAGAAGTCAATCTTGTCCTTGGTGAGGATGCCGGAGCACTTGTCCAACACCGCCTGTGCCTTGCCCTCGATAATTTTCCGGGATTCTTCCTTGTAGACATTCGATGGCATCATCGGCACGAAGCCGTCGTTACCCATTACGACCGCCCACTCAAAGATCCGAACGTCGACGATGGACAAAACGCGAATTACGGCACCGAAGTTTTTGGCAAGACGAATACTGTGTTTGAGTTGTGCCTCGGTGTATCCCGAGCCGTCCACCGGCATTAAGATAGATTTAATCATTTTCAGTCCCTTCGCTTATCCCCAGTCCTCGACCTTGGCAGCGCGGGTCATGAGCTCATGCACAGCCGTGTGCGGGTCTTTGTCCTCAAAAAGCACATTGTATGCCTCTTTGATAATCGGCACCTCTACGCCATGCCGCCGGGCCAGCTCATAGGCCGATTCCGTTGTTCGGACACTTTCGGCAACCATCACCATTCCGGCAAGCGCCTCGCTCAGACTCTTGCCCTGGCCGATTTGTTCGCCGAGATGCCGGTTTCTGCTGTGCCGGCTCATGCAGGTCACGATCAGATCGCCCATTCCCGACAACCCGGCAAATGTCAGAGGCTCCGCCCCAAGTTTGGTTCCCAGCCGGGTCGTCTCTACCAGCGCCCGCGTGATCAGCGCTGCTTTGGTGTTGTCGCCGCCCCCGACTCCGTCGATGACCCCGGCGGCAAACGCAATAACATTCTTCAGGGCGCCGCCAATCTCAACACCGACTACGTCGCGGTGCGTATAAACCCGAAACGTAGAAGACATGAACGCCTGCTGCACCCACTTTGCCACTTCCAGCGATTTCGATGCGCCTACCATTAGAGTAGGAACGCCGCGGCTGACCTCTTCGGCATGGCTGGGTCCTGACAGAACTGCAATTCTGTCGGCGTCAAACTTTTCCTCCAGGATTTCACTAACCCGTAGCAGTGTTCCGTTTTCGATGCCTTTGGCAACGCTCACCACAATCATTTTTTTAGGAAAATCAGTGTCCTGCAATACAGTCCTGACGGCATGCGACGGAACCGCCACTACCACGGCCTCTGCCTTGTCCACGGCTCTTGACAGGTCGCTTTCGACCGTGATTGTAGCCGGAAGTTGTGCGTCGGGCAGATACTTGCTGTTGACTTGCTTTCCCGCAATTTCATTCAGCACACCTTCGTCTCTGCCCCACATGCAGACGCGGTTGCCGTTACCGGCCAGGACGCCGGCCAACGCCGTGCCCCAACTTCCCGAACCAATTATGCTGAAATCTGCCAATCCCGCTACTCCTCCTTAGTGACTACCGTGCCTATTCTGAATGCATTCTCACCTGATGCCTTGCACATTTCTTCAAAAACTTCGATCCGCTCCGGCCGCACAATCAAGACGAGCCCTACTCCGAGGTTAAGGACCTTGCGCATTTCTGCGGGCGGTAGCTCTCCCCTGCTTTCAATCAAACGAAAAATCTCAGGCGGTTGCCAGGCACACCAGTCCACTGCAACCTCTAAACCCGTAGGCATCAGTCGGTTGCTGTTGCCCACAATCCCGCCACCTGTGACATGTGATATGCCGGTAAGACCGGCCGTGTCTTTGACTCTGCTGATCAAATCAAGATAGGACTTATGCGGACGCAGCAGCTCTTCCCCGACTGAGGTCTGACTGCTGTCATCCAGCTTATCCGAAACGGCCAGTCTGTCTTGTTCCAGCAGCTTGCGAATCAAAGAAAAACCATTGGTGTGCACCCCGCTTGCCGGGATGGCCAGCAACGTGTCACCGGCAAGAATCCCGGAGCCGTCAATGATCTTGTCGCGCTCCACGACCCCGACAACGGAGCCGGCCAGATCGAAACTGCCTGTCGAATAGACGCCGGGCATTTCAGCGGTTTCACCACCGATGAGGGCACAATCGGCCGCTTTGCATGCAAGGGCGATTCCCTTAACAATTTCCCGAAAAGCCTCGGGTTCCAGCTTGTCCGCCGCAATGTAATCTGTGAAAAACAGTGGTCTGGCGCCGCACACTGCTATGTCGTTAACACAGTGATTGACCAGGTCGACGCCGATGCTGTTGTAGACGCCCGCCTGCTGCGCCAGTTTAACCTTGGTTCCGACACCGTCGATGCTGGAGACCAGGACCGGCTCCCGGTACTGTGCCGAATCGAACCGAAAAAAGCCGGAGAACAAACCAATGTTTTTCAGTACGTTTGGATTGTGCGTTGACTCCGCCAGAGCTTTTATGCTGTCGGTCGCACGCTCAGCGACTGCAATATCGACGCCTGCATCTTTGTAGGTGACCGCGCTCATTTCGCTGATCCCAGTTGACCGGCGTAAGTTGCCCTGACCGCATGCATAAACTCGTGCACAACCGGAAGCATGTAATCCGGGTATGTCCAGTTATTGGCGACAAACTGCCCGTGCTGGAAGACGAGTTGTACGTCTCCGAAAACCCCTTCGCCGATATAAATGCGGTGGGCAAAATTCTTGCGTGATGTCACTACCAGTTTCGGGAGCTCCATATAGGCCGGATCGAGATTGATGGTACGTTTGCCATCTCTTGCAAATTTGTGTTCCAGGGACAGCATCAGGTGCTTTAAACCGACGACATTTTCCCGTCGGTCAATCGCTGCGAATGCGAAGAATTGCTTGCTGAGTTCGTGTCCCATTTCATCCGAATAATATGAAGTGTGATTAAAGGCAAATGGACGAGAGCGTGATTCGATTAGCCCGAACTCATCTTGCAGGCATCCCAGCGTAGCGTCGAGGATAGGCCGGCTTTGAAACAAAGCTGCCACAACGAATTTGACTGGCGGCGGTTCCTTAAAACTAGTTTCCGTAAAATTTGCCAAGCAGGGTCAATTCTATGAACACAAACAATGTAACCAAAAAATGTACAAACATTGCCAAATAAATGCTATCGCTTTTTTTAACCAGGTGGCCCAAAGCCATACCGAACAACGCCCCGGTCACTGCGCCTGGCGCGCCACTTGGCACCCCAACTTTGAAGTACATAAAACCATAGAACAGTCCCTGCGCCACCACCGCACTGACGCCTCCGGCCGCCGCTTCGGCGCGCTGCAGGATGAAGCTCCTGAAAATGGTCTCCTCTACGATTGCCATGTAGCACGCAAACCCTATCCCAACCACGAAAAGAGCGTCGACCGGCCAGCTAAGCGGAACCGGGTTTTCTGCCGGTGTCACCGAATAATAGATCGCCAGGCCAAACAAAGCTGCGAAAAAGGTCGCGTAAAGCAACGCTGTCTTGAAGAATTGTGCGGTCCGGCCAAAGCCAAAGTACAAGCGACCCCATTCCGGGCCTTCATAAAAAATAACGCACATGAGACCGGCAAGAATGAGAATGAGGGAATACGGATAGGCGATGCCTAGTTCGCTGATGCCAAAGGCAACCAGGCAGAACAAGAAGAGAAACTGTACAAATTTGCCAAAGTCTCGAACCACGGGGATGAAGCGAGTCGCCACGGTCGCCAGAAAGAGACCTGCCAGCAGCCAGTGACCCATGACGTAGACAAAGTAAGACAAGCCGGCGATTCCGGCAACAGCTATGATCAGAAAATGCGACACGATTGGTCAGGATATGAGATTAGATAGAGAACAAGAGGAGTGCTAGTGAAATACATTGAGTGCCGGGGGAGGGACTCGAACCCTCACGGACCGAAGCCCACTGGATTTTGAGTCCAGCGCGTCTACCAATTTCACCACCCCGGCGATACCGTTTACGTATAGGCTACCTGGTGCAATCACGTTACCGAATCGAACTCAGGTTCGTCGGCAGCAAATGAATCTAAAATATTGTGAGAAAGAAGCAAGTACTATTTGGCGCTGTTTTACGATGGGATTGCCGTACGGAATATGGTCGTTTCCAGAGATGACGTCTAAAACAGATCCGAACGAAGCGTTGGCAACCGGGCGCAAGCAAGCGCCGACATAGACGAGTGTAGTGCCGAGGGCCGGAATCGAACCGGCACGGAGATAAATCTCCGAGGGATTTTAAGTCCCTTGCGTCTACCAATTCCGCCACCCCGGCAAACTCATAACACACACCAGGTGATTCAGCCTGATGTCTGCTAGCGACGGCTCGTGATACTCGCAGGGATCCAGCGCATATAGTCGTGAAATCCGCGCCTGCATAAACCCTGCGATTGCACGCTAATATAACAGTCAGCAGGGAAAAATCAATAGATTATTGAGATGCGGTGCGTGATTCTACGCATTTAGTGTCGACCCTTCCCTTGCATCTGGTGCAACTGAGGCCTACCTTGTTCGAATAGTACGCAACCGTTTTTCCGCAACCATAAGGGTATGGTACAGAAAGACTGGTCGCGCGCAGAGACCGACTCTTGGTGAAAGAGATGATGAGGTGCGGTAGGACCGCACCCTACGGACTGATGACCATGAGCATCCTATTCTCGGCTCTCGTGCAGTACCTCCTCAAAAAAAATAATAGGCACCAACAGATTGACGCCAAACTCGACCATGTATAAGAATTTTCTACTGTTTCTTTCTATTGCGGCTACATATTTTCTTGTTTCTCGCCTATACCCGCAGGAGATAAGCGCCTCCTTTGTCTCCTCACAGACTGGAGTGCCCTTTGTCCAGAATTATTTGAATGAATATGATGCCCACCCTCAGAATTGGGCTATGGTTCAGGACCAGCGTGGCATTATGTACATTGGCAATACGGCCGGCTTGTTGGAGTATGATGGCGTCACCTGGCGAGTTCACCATCCACTCAGCGGAGAATCGGTGGTGTCCTTGGCCATTGACAAACAAGGGGTTATTTATATCGGCGGTCGTGGCGATTTTGGTTATCTACAGCCAGACTCAACGGGAAGCCTTGTCTTCGTTTCACTCGCTGACAGGCTTGAGGAAGCCTATCGAAATTTTGGAATGATCTGGGAAGTATGTTCCACGACTCATGGTATCTACTTTCGCACCAGTAGGTTCCTTTGCAGGTGGGATGGTCGTAAACTAATAACCTGGCAACCTCAAAAATCCTTTGGTTATCTCGCGCAAGTCCGTGATGAGATTTATGTTTGGGATCGTGGCGTGGGTATCCAAACGCTGCAAGGCGATTCTCTGCTTCTGATTCCCCAGGGTGATGAGTTCAGGACCAAAACAACCTACGTGATTATTCCATTTACAAAAGGCAAAGTGCTTCTCGGTACCAGGACAGATGGTCTTTATATTTTCGACGGTTCTACCATTACGCCCTTTAAAACAGAAGCGGATGATTTTCTGAAACAGGCCAAAGTGTACCACGGCGTCATGATAAACACAAAGGAACCACGTTGGGCTCTGGGAACCACACTTGGCGGGCTCATTGTAATCGATCATGATGGTCGCGTTCAACAAGTCCTAAATAGGGCGCTCGGTCTGCTCGATGACAAAGTACATTTTGTTTTCCATGATAATGAATCCGGGATATGGATTAGTCAAAATAACGGTCTATCGCGGCTAGAATTCCCGTCCCCTTTTTCAATTCTAGACCAACGTTTGAGCCTGGGTGGAACGCCGCACGCTTTAGTGAAGCACAGGGGTGAACTATACGTCGCGACGAACCTGGGCGTATTTCATTATGATACTGTTTCGAAAAATTAGACCGGTGTCCCAGGTTTTAAACCAATCACTGGCATTTCAGAACAAGCCTGGTCTTTGCATTCAACAAGTGATGGATTGCTTGTAGGCGCTGCTGACGGCATCTATCAGATCCATCAGAATAGGGTTTCACTAGTAGAAAAGGTTGGCGTTGCAACCTATTGCTTTTTTCAATCACCGGAAAAGGATGGGCTTGTTTATGCCGGAACTAAGACTGGATTGGTCTGTCTGAAATCGGTTGGTGGTCAATGGAGATCTCTTGGCAGAGTGACCGGTGTTTCCGAGGACATCCGGACAATTGTGCAAGATCGCCTGGGACGTCTATGGCTTGGAACACCTTCTCAGGGTGTTACAAGGGTTATGCTCAAGGATGACGACCCATTACAAGGTGACAAAGTAACCTTCAACCATTCTCATGGACTTCCTGAGGGTCTTGCCTTTGTTTATGCGATTGATAACCGAATCAGAATTGCTACCTACGCAGGTCTGTATACGCCTGCCCCAGATTCTGATAAGTTCCTTTTGGATTCATCTCTGGCGCCTTTCTTTGCGGATTCACTATTAAAGGTTAATCTCCTTACTCAAGACAACCAGGGCCGCGTTTGGGCAATTGCGGGCCGGAAAAGAGAGAGAGTCCGGCTGGGCACTCCAAAGGAATCGGGAGGTTACAGTTGGCAAGAGTCACCGTTCCAGCGTATGGTTGATCTAAGCAATGTCCTGGATTTGTTCATCGAGGATGACAAGGCATGGTTTGTCAGCCGCGATCAAAAAATCTATCGTTATGATAT
>JAJDAD010000013.1 GCA_029262055.1 Candidatus Zhuqueibacterota bacterium | reverse complement strand
GAGAGAAGTTTGTGTAAAGAACATCGACGCGCACGTGGCGGTCGTGCCGCAGGGTGAACGCCGCGCCTAACAGGAAAATGATGGAGAAAATGTGCCATTCCAATTCTTGCACGGCAATGCTGCTTTGGTTCAGAAAGTAACGGCTGAAAACGTCATAGCAGACCACCAGCACCAGCAGGGTGGTTAGCCAGCCGGCAAATGTGCCAACTTTCTCATTAAGCTGATCGATGAGTCGGGCGAATATTTTTGCGGATTCCAAAGCCTGCCTCTTCCGGACAATTGAAAGGACGAAAATACCGAGCAGACCACAAATGTGCAACAAAAAAATCGCTTGACAAATGTCCCCTAATTCGCTAATTACGCCCTTGCGGCGGCTGCCGACCAAAGGCCTAATTGACGATTTTTGAGGATAATTCGAACATGGATGCACTGCTGGAAACGACTGAGGCGCGAGTCCTCGGCGCTCTCATCGAAAAACAACTGACGACCCCGGAATACTATCCGCTATCTATCAATGCTCTGGCGAATGCCTGTAATCAGAAGTCCAATCGTGAACCAGTGGTGTCCTACGACCAGAGCGAGGTCCTGAACACGGTGGAGGCGCTGCGTGCCAAAAACCTGGCTGTCATGGTCACCGGTGCGGGCAGCAGGACGGCCAAATACAAACATTCATTTGCCAGGAGGTTTCAGTTCAGCGATGCGGAAGTGGCTGCTCTCTGCGTGCTGATGTTACGCGGACCGCAAACGGTCGGTGAGATCCGGGGGAGAAGCGGCCGCTTGTACGCGTTTGGGGCCCTGGAGGAGGTAGTTTCTACTCTGGACGGCTTAATGGCCCGTGGCGAAGGCGCTTATGTTATGCAACTGCCGCGCCAGCCTGGTCGCAAAGAGGCTCGTTTTGCACATCTTTTTTGTGGCGAGCCTGACCTCACGGAAATAGCTGATTTTGGAGACGCGGGCCGTCAATCTCGGGGGGACCAGATCGCCTCCCTGGAAGCCAGAGTCGATACGCTAGAGTCGGAATTGTCTGAGCTGCAAAAGGAGTTCATCGAATTCCGGCGACAATTTGATTAGCCTTGAATCTGATTTCTACGAAGGGAGAAACCTCATGTTAAGCAAGTTCAGGAACTACGCTTGTGCCCTGCTTTGTTTGTCCGTGCTGGTTAGTTCATGTCAGGACGGTGCTCAAGGCAGTCAAGACAGACAGCGGGGGTTGCAGTGGGTGACCAGCTCCATCGAGTATGCGGCTGCCTGTGAGCAGACGTTTCGACTGGCATGGCCTGTGGTCAAGAAAAGGGCTTTGGCACAAACCGAAAACTGGGTGGTCGTTTTTGATGTCGATGAAACTGTGCTCAACAATTCACAGTACGAAGTCGAACGCGAGGAGATCGGACAGGGCTTTACCCGTGAGACCTGGAGCGAGTGGGTCAGGCGCGAGGAAGCTACTCCGGTTGCGGGGGCGAAGTGGTTTGTCGACAGTTTGCGGACTTTGGGCGCACGCGCACACGTAGCGTTTCTAACGAATCGCCGTTTTGAGAATGAAGCGGCAACCGTCGCAAACCTGAAGAAAACCGGTTTGTTCAAAGACGGCGATCCGGTTCTGACTAAAAAGGGGGACGATGACTTGAAGGCCGACCGGCGTGATTGCT
The DNA here is from genome assembly GCA_029262055.1 of Candidatus Zhuqueibacterota bacterium. Classification (GTDB taxonomy): domain Bacteria; phylum Zhuqueibacterota; class Zhuqueibacteria; order Oceanimicrobiales; family Oceanimicrobiaceae; genus JAJDAD01. The sequence continues at coordinate 124,820 of JAJDAD010000013.1, read as the reverse complement.
TGCAGAGTGGCACCGGACGCTGTGAGGAAACCGGTCCGCTGGTGCTGCTCGCGTTGTTTGGCGACAACATCCGCGATTTTATGACGATGCGAGGCAAAGACAATGCCGATGCCTATCTGAGTGACCAACTGTCCGGGGATCTCAATTGGGGCAGCAGGTACTTCATGTTGCCCAATCCGCTGTACGGCTCATGGCAAAGAGACTATCAGTAAGACCTTTATCCTGATAGATAGTTTTTGAAATCCCAAAGCAGCCGGGTGTTAGTGGTGGCTTTGGGATTTCGATTTTGGTGCCATCGCCATCTCTGCAAATGTTTGGTGGCCCTTTCATCAAAACGAATCATCTCATGAAATACGCGAACTTGCGTTTTACCAAAATCAGCGCTACCGGCAACGATTTTATCGTTATCGATAACCGGCGTGGACAATTTGACCGGGATGATCGAGACTTTTTTGCCCGCATTTCACAGCGCCGGACCGGTGTCGGTTCCGATGGCGTGCTCCTGATCGAAAAGGAACCGGATTTTGATTTTCGCCTACGCTATTTTAATCCTGACGGCAGCGAGAGCGGCTGCGGCAACGGCGCCCGCGCAGCAGCCTATTTTGCAGCACTGAATCAAATTGTCAAAACTGAAGCGCGCTTCGTTTTTGGACAAGACACCTACGAAGCACTAGTTAGGGATAATCTTGTGAAGCTGAAGTTTCCATCGGCGCGCGGCCTGCGTGAGTCAGTGGGGATTTGCTCTGAGCCGGACCTGGAAGAGGCGGGATTCGTGGACACGGGGGTTCCGCACTATCTCGTGTTCACCCGCGACGTGCAGCAGGTTGACGTGGCCGGCATCGGCAAATCCTATCGCTGGCATGATGAATTCAAACCAGAAGGGACAAACGTCAATTTTGTCGAGGTTTTGTCCGATAATGCCATTAAAATCAGAACTTTCGAACGCGGTGTTGAAGACGAAACATTGGCCTGCGGCACTGGCGCCGTGGCGGCTGCTTTGTTTGCACATCTGCGCAAGGGACTGGCTTTTCCGATTACGGTGCAGGCGCGTGGCGGCGAGCTGACGGTGCACTGGGATGCCGGCGGCAATTTCTATCTGGAAGGAGAGGTAGAGGCAATCTACCAGGGGACGCTGCTTTGAATAAGATCATCATCGACGGCTACAACTTGATTCACGCCGTGCCGGAACTCAGCCGGCATTTGCAAGCCAGCCTGGAGACCGCCCGTGGACAATTGCTGACGAAATTGCGGGGGCTCACCGCTGCAAAACAAGTGCAGGTTGTAGTCGTGTTTGACGGGGATCAGGCGCTGCCGGAAGTAGAGGCTGCTTTGCAGGCACGGCGCTTGCAGGTCGTGTTTTCCCGGCGGCCGGTAAAAGCCGATGCGGTTATCAAACAGCTTGTTCTGCGAGCGGCGCATAAGAAATCGCTGCAGGTCGTAAGCGATGACCGTGAGATTGTCGAATTTGCCAAAGCGCAAGGCGCCGGCGTTGTGGCCTCGGGTCAGTTTTACGATTCAATCAATAAGAAGCACAAGGTAGAGACAATGCGGGAAAAGTACGGCAAGGAGTTGTCCGACGACGAACTTGCAGAGTGGCTGCGCATATTTGGGCAGGAGAGCAAGGACTGATGAATTCCGCCCCACACCTGGACCAGAAACTGTTGGGCCGCCGCAAGGCAATGGTTACGGGTATGATCGGCCTCACCGTCCTGGTTCTGTTCGGCTTTACCATCGGCGCCTGGCGGTTTTTGCAGGACATGGGCGACTACCTGGAAGAGGAGCTTGGCACACGTTTACATGCCGTGGCGACCCTGACTTCCGGGATTGTCGAGTTTGGTGATTTCACATACGACATTGAATCTGACCGGTTACCGCTCGTTATGCCGGAACTGACTAAGATTCTGCGCGATGTGCATGATGAAAATCAATTACAAGGCGTCTATCTGGTTGACGCTGACTATGGCGTCATCGCCGGTAGCCCGGGCCTGTTCCGGCCGGGGGAGCGCCTGTCTTTTCTGGAAGAGGACAGCGTTTGGGTAAACCGGGCGCTCACCGGAATCGCCGCCGTGGCGCCCATGCAGGTAGTGGCCGGCAATCGTTTCAAGAGCGCCTACGCGCCGATCCGTGGACCGCTTAACGATGTCCTGGGCGTGGTTGTTGTGCAGGCCAGCGCCGATTTTTTTGACCTGTTAGGTGTGTTTCAACGAGGTCTGATTTTCGGGGGATTGGTTGCGCTTACGCTGGCCCTGCTCTTTTCGATTTTCTTATTTTGGGCCATTTCTCTCTTGATCAAAACGCACGAATCGCTGCGGAAGAGCGAGCGTCTCGCTGCCATGGGGCAAATGGCCGCTACCGTGGCACACGAAATTCGCAACCCCCTCGGTATCATCAAAGGTACGGCAGACGTGCTCAAGTCAAAATATGCGAGCAGCGAGGATGAGGACGAGCTGTTCGACTATATTCCCAGCGAAGTGCGCCGGCTCAACCGGCTTGTGAGCGATTTCCTGACTTTCGCACGCGACCGGGAGTTGGAAAAGAGGGCGACCGATTTGCGCGGTTCCGTCGATCGATCTCTGACTTCGCTTGCGGATGAGATGAGCGCGGCCAACGTCACGCTTGAGCGCGATTACGACGATATTCGTGCAGTCCCGCACGATGAGGATGCGATCAACCAGCTCATTTTGAATTTCACTTTGAATTCGATTCAGGCCATGAACGGCGGAGGTACCCTGCGTGTCCTTCTCAAGAACGATTCCCGCAAACGCAAACGTGTCGTGCGGCTTGAGATCGTGGATACCGGCTGCGGCTTTGAGGTGGACCAAAACCTGATCTTCGAGCCGTTTTACACAACCAAAACCGCGGGGAGCGGGCTTGGCCTTGCCATCTGTAAGCGGCTGGTGGACAAACACAACGGTTGGATCGACGTGCAGAGTGCCGAAAACCAAGGGACGAAGATGCGGGTTTTTCTGCCGGTTTGAGTCCGGGACATTTGCAACCATTTTAAAGGATTAAACTATGCCAAAAGGTAACATCCTCATCATCGACGACGAACCCAAAATGTGCAAGATTCTTCGGTTTACGCTTGAGCCGGTCGGCTACGCTGTGGCTACGGCCGAGAACGCTGAAACAGGGGTGGCGGCATTCGCCAACGGCGAGTTTGACCTGGTGTTGACTGATCTCAAGATGCCGGGCAAGGATGGCCTTTTCGTGCTGGAGCAGGTTAAGAAACAAAACCCGGAAGCGGAAGTCATCCTGATGACAGCCTACGCATCGGCGCAGAATGCAGTGGAGGCCATGAAGAAGGGGGCTTACGATTACATCATCAAGCCGTTCGAGATGGATGAGCTGAAGCTCAAAGTGCAGCACATCATGGAAAAGCGGGATTTAACCTCGGAAAACCGGCAGCTCAAACGACGGCTGCAGGATCGTTTCTCTCTGCAGAATATGGTCGGCATGAGCGGCCCGATGCAACAGGTCTACAAAATGGTCGCCAAGGTTGCACCCACGGACGCTACGGTCCTGATACGGGGCGAGAGCGGCACCGGCAAGGAGTTGGTGGCGCAGGCGATTCACCATCAAAGCCGGCGCGCTTCCGAGCCTTTCGTCGCGGTCAACTGTGGTGCGCTGCCTGAGAGCCTGCTGGAAAGTGAGCTTTTCGGCCACGAAAAAGGCGCCTTTACCGGGGCCGACAAAATGAAAGTCGGGCGCTTTGAACTGGCTGGAGCCGGCACAATCTTCCTGGATGAAATAGGTGAGCTGTCGCAGGCGACCCAGGTGAAACTGCTACGCGTCCTGCAAAACCGGGAAATCGAGCGTGTCGGCGGGACCAGGACCATACAGATCAAAGCCCGCACCATTACGGCGACAAACCGGGATTTAGAGGAAATGCTGCAGGAGCACTCCTTTCGTGAAGATCTGTACTATCGCATCAATGTTTTTCCCATCAATCTGCCTCCTTTACGTGCGCGCGCCGAAGACATCCCGAGCCTGGTCTCGCACTTCCTGCACAAGCTCGGGAAAGCGGAAGATGCCATCGAAGGTGATGCCCTAAACTATCTGTTGAAATATGCCTGGCCAGGCAACGTCCGCGAGTTGGAAAACATAATCGAGCGTGCAACCATCATGGCAAATACGGACAAGGTTGTGGTAGACGACCTGCCTGTGCACGTAAAGAACCGGCTGACGCCCGCACGTGGAACATCGCTTGAGATTCCCGACGGTTGCTTGTCGCTGGAACAGGTCGAAAAACAGCTGATCGAAAACGCGCTTGAAAAAGCTGGTGGCAATAAGAGTCGTGCCGCAAAGTTGCTGGGAATCACGCGGCGCAAGCTTTACTCGATGATGGAGCGGCTTGGATAGCCTTCGTTGCTTCGCGCGATGTCCGGATTTCACGAGATGTACTTGGAGGTACATTTCAAGTTGTACCTCACGGTCCAGTTCTGCCTTCTCCGAGTTTCACCAGAAGCCGGGTGCCCTCTAAGTAGCTGTTATTCAAGCTTATTATTTGATTGTCGTCAATTTTGTGAGTTTGGCACCCGCTTTGCGAATGGGATGTTCTGCTAACGCTTGCTTCCTTAGGATAACACTATGTTGAGAATCTGTCTGTATACATTTCTCTTTCTTTTTACTTTCAATGTGAGCGGTATAACCCCGGCCTCGGCACAGACCCTGGTGGATTTGACGCGAGCCTTAACAAGGCTTGATCGCGACCTGGCGAGAGCGCAAGAGCTGGTGACCTCTTTTAACAATGACCGCGCCATTCGTCTGGTGCAGCAAGCGCAGCAATTACGTGACGAAGCAGCAAATCTCATTCACAAGGATCGTCCTACCCGCCGCGACCGTACGGAAGCAGCCGCCAAGATTAAGCTAGCGCAAGCGCGACTGATGGCCGCCGCCCAACTGGCACTCGATGGTCCGGTGCGGCGCCTGCGCAGCCGATTGGAGGAATTGCTTAGAAAAGCGGACGAAACTGTTCCTCATAGTCGAAATCGCGAGGCGCAGCGAACTTTGAATGAGGCAAAGAAGAATCGTGATTCCGGGGAACGCGCTGCCACGGCTGCATCAGCGGACAAGGCCGCGGAGCACTTTCGAGTTGGGATCACTTTGGCAGAGAGGGCGATTCAGCTTTCTGCTCGTTCTGTTGACACTATCATTGATCATTTACGCGAGGAGAAACGAAAATTTGAGGTCCTGCGTGATCACACCCGTCAACTTATCGACCAACACGGGAATCGCCAGGCAGAACTGATTTTCCAGCAAGCGCTTAGAACATACGAATCAGCCGAAACCACTTTCAGAAACGGCAATGTTGACTTAACCAAGACGTTGTTAAATCAGGCAAGTTTGCTTCTGTTGCGCGCAACGGATCTGGCCCGGAGTGATTCGCCCGGACACACTGATCAGCCGAGCAGCGTACTTTTTCGGGTACACGAACTATTGCAGGAGACGCGTGACAGAGTCAGGGCCAGCCAATCCCCGGCGGCGAAGCGAATATTGGAGCGTGCCAGCAGGTTTGTGATGGATGCTGAGGCTGCCGCCAAAGCAGGCAATACACAGCTCGTCATGACCAAGCTGGAGTTGGCCGAAAACATGATCAGACGGGCAAATCGACTTGCTGCCGCCCAATCCAGGCGACCCTTCAATAAAAAAGTTCTCCGGGAGATTGAGAATACCAGAAGCGATATCGCCGCTGTGCGCCAGAACATGCACGCTGATACACCACGGGATGCTGGCACACTGCTACGCATGTCCGAGTTTGCGTTGCAGCGTGCCGAGCAGGCGTCCGCGGCTGGCTTCAGTCGGGTCGCACTGGAGGCGGTTCTCGCGGCGCAGAGGTTTTTGTCGCGTGCGGAGCAGGTGACGAGCGATGACGGCGCCGGTCGCCAGACTCGCGCGCAAACCGAGGTTCGGCTGAAGCAGCTCGAAACGGCCCTGGTGGACGCCGAGAGCAGAGTTGTGGAGTCGATGGAGAATTGGAGTTTACAATTGCTTCAGAGCGCCCGGGCTATTAAGCGCCTGGCAGAGGATTCTTTTCGCAAAGGCGACTATCGTGCCGCCAATGAAGGTATTCAGGTGTCTTTTGAGTTGTTAAGAAAGAGTTTGAAATATGTACCGAAAAACTAATACGCCTGAGAGGAGGTGAGGAGCAAGCCATGACTATAGCCAACGCCCCGCGGTCCGGTGTTTCAAGATTGGCCCATCTGAAGCAGACCGTGACCAACGGGGCAATTGACAGGGAATCGAAGTTTTATTGGGCCGTTAACAAAATGTAATCTGTGAACGAGTGAATGTCAAACGAAAAGTCATTTCTATTTGGAGAACGGTAACATGAAGCATTTGAGAATCAGTATGATCATTCTCGCAGCACTGGCTTTGACGATCTCCCCGGGCACGGCCCATGCCCAGGACCTAGATGCAATCGTCACACCGGATGCAGCCGAACTTGAGGTCGGACAAGGCCTGCAGATTGAGGTCTTTCCATTTGCCATTAATGCGAACAATCGGACACAAGTGGATGCCGATAGAGTCGAATGGATCGTCTCCCCGGATACCCTCGGTACCATCACTGACGACGGATTCTTTATCGCAGGCAGGCATGCCGGCAAAGTAACCATCCGGGTTGCCATCCATGTCGGCAATCGTGTGATTATCAAAGAAATCGAGATCCGCATTGGCCGCCTGCCCAGACGTTTTTTCGATCTGAAGGTTGTACCGGGTAGAGCCGTGGTGCCTGCCGGGGCGGAAAAGCAGTTTCACGTGGTGGTGTCCCGGGCTAATGTCGCCATCAGGCCGGCATTTGTACGCTGGGAAGTCGTACCTGAAGGCCTGGGCACAATCGATGCGGACGGTCTCTTCACGGCAGGCCAGGAAGTAGGCCACGGCAGAGTAGTCGCTCACGTGGAGATAGACGGGCTGCGGCTCAGGGCCAGCGCTCATGTTGTGGTCAGTCCAGCGGCCACGGCTGCGATAACCGGAAATATTGTGAGCGATGCCGGCGGCGCCATTGAGGGCGCGAACGTCCGTGCGGTTCGCCTGGGCAGAGTGCGGTGGATCCAGCATGCGCAGAGTGATGCCAGCGGTGACTACGTGCTGGGCGAGCTGATTCCCGGGATCTATGTCATTACGGCCAAAGCAAGAGGATTCATCGGAGAGTTTTATGACAATACCCGCAACTATCTGGAGGCTACCCCACAAAATGTTGCCGAAGGTGATACGGTAAGCGGCATCAATTTTGGTCTGAGTGAAGGCGGGAAGATCCTTGGATCTGTCTTTGCTGATGGTGACAGCGCTGCTCTGCCGGGAGCGCATGTGGTGGCATTCCTGGTGGTCAACCCACGTCTTGCACGGCACGCTGTCGCGGACAGCTCCGGCAACTACGGTTTCGAGGCTTTGCCTAGCGGGTCTTACGCAGTCCGGGCCAACGCCAATGGTTACAAGCGTGAGTACTATGACGATTCGCCTTCATTGGCAGGTGCGGCTTTTGTGGATGTCGATGAACCAAACACCGTCGCTGGCATCGATTTTGGCCTGGCAATGACGTCCGGAATTCAGGGTACCGTGACCAGTCAAGTTGACGGCGCACCTATTGCTGGCGCCCATATAGTGGTTTACGGCCGGCCCAGTTCCGTACGTCTTGACCGGCATGTCCTGAGGGAAACTCGGTCGGACGAGAACGGCAACTACCTGATCGAGGTTAGGCCGGGGAGCTACATCCTGTTCGCCTCTGCCGAGGGTTTTAACGGGGAGTTTTACGACGATGCAAATGAGCGGAGAGATGCAACCACGGTTGCAGTGAAAGCCGATTCACACACAACCGGTATCGACTTTGCTCTCTCTCCACGCAGCACGATTTCCGGAACAGTAACTGATGAGTTGACAGGCAACCCGATCCCCGGAGCTGTGGTTGTGGCTCACAGGGAGCACCGGCATGCTGATCTGGCCGCGCACAAAGATGGGTTTCGGGCTCGCAGTGATTCCAGCGGAAATTATGTTATCCAGAATGTACGCGCCGGCAGCTATCTGGTAGTTGCGAATGCTCACAGCTATTTACCTGAATTTTATGATGATGTGGCCAGCAAGCGAGAGGCGACACCGGTCGTGGTGGCGGAAGACATTCCCGTAACCGGTATTGATTTTACGCTCATTCAAGGTGGCAGCATCAGTGGCACTGTTGCATCAAACGTTGATAGTCTGCCCGTGCCAAAAGCACTGGTGGTTGTGTTTGACAGTACCAGTGGGCGCCACGTTCGCAGCTACACCAACGAAGACGGCGACTACGAGTTTGGTGGCCTGCCGACCGGAAAGTACTTTGTACGCGTGGTCGCGGAGGGCTTTTTCCCGCAATTCTACGAGAATGCCCGGCATCGACGTGACGCCACAGGAGTAGAAGTTGTCGCACCAAACGAGACACCGGATATCGATTTCTATCTCGTGCCGCATCGCGATACCAGAGGCACTATCGCGGGACGCGTGGTTTCAACCGGTGATGATGCGCCGTTGCACGGCGCTGTGGTCATTGCTGTTTCACCGAAAAACCGCGTGCCGCACCTCACATTCACCGGTCCCCGGGGTTTCTACCGAATAACCGACCTCCCGGCCGGCCGTTACTATGTCTTCGCCTGGGCGGAAGAGTTTGTCGGGGAATTCTATAAGAACGCGAAACGCTTCAAGAACGCTGATCCGGTGTTTGTTGGTTCGGATGGCGCGACTACTACGGGTATCAACTTCGGCCTGGACCCGGCGCAACGTGACGGCATCTACGCGATTCGTGGAAAGGTCCGTCGCAGCGACGGTCGTGGGTTGGACGGCATTTTGGTGCATGCCCGCCTTGATGGCGAAGTGGAGGTCAACGCCACGACGGATGTCAACGGTAACTACGTGCTTACCGGTCTGCAGGCCGGCGCTTACAAAGTCGAGGCGACCGGCGCCGGTTACGAGGACTCCTTCTTTGGCGGCACCAATGACGACAATGCCGCACCTGTTTCCGTGGGTGGCGGTGAAGATGCGGGAGAAGTGAACCTGACTCTGGACGAGGATAACATCACCTCGGTCAGCACCGACGGACCCGAGGTGCCGGTGCGCTTTGGCCTTGCCCAGAACTATCCGAATCCGTTCAATCCGGAAACGAACATTCAGTACCAGCTGGCCGGAAACTCTGACGTAACATTGAAGATTTTCAACATGCTGGGTCAGGAAATCCGCACGTTGGTCAACTCACCGCAAAATGCCGGCTCATACACCGTCAGGTGGGACGGCAAGGATGCGTCCGGTCGGCAAGTGGCCACGGGAATCTACATTTTTCAGTTGAAGGCAGGTGAGAGTTTCCGCCTGTCCCGCACGATGCTTATGGTGAAGTAATCGGGATGTGAAGCCCTTTATCGGGGACCTGCGAATATGATTCGCGGGTCTCCGGTAAGATTGGCGTGCTGGCCGCAATGAGGATAATGAGCGAACGGCAACCTCCAAAGCACTCAAGATTATGCAAGCACACACAAGTTTCAGCCACTGAATCTGGATAAGGAAAGAGACGATTTGCTTAACACCTCAGTCAAACTGTTTATCTCTGTCATCCTTACCCACCTGATCATTAGCCAAAATACAGGTCCGGACTACGCAATCTGTGAAAGCCTCCATTCTGGGGAAATAGCAGAGACGGATTCTCTGACAAAGCAGGCGTGGGAAGAAGAGACCTACTATCGCATTAACATTCTGCGCTTAAAGCGCTGGGTGCAGGAAAACCCGGCCATACAAGATGACCCAGTCCTGTCCGTCGAAATCTCCCAGCTTCTGAAAGAGGTCACAGACTTTGCCGCTGCCGGCGACTTTTATATGGCGAACGTCTGGATGGAGACCATTTGGGACCTGATTGCGAGCTGGGAAATATCTCCTTCCAGGGACCAAAGTACATTCCAAAGCACCGGGCAGGTGGCTTATCCGGTCGGAGCCTTGACACAAACACCGAGATTCGACTGGTCACGCGAAGCGATCACCGGCGTTGATTTGTGGCGCCAGGAGTTCAATTTCCGTTTTCTGGACACCGACAGCACGTACCTCGAGGGTAGCGGCAATCCTTTCACTGGCGTGCGCTTCAATCTTGATTATGCAAATGGTAAGCAAACAAATTTGCGGGGTACGACCTTTTTCAAATACAGCCGGGACTACTTGACTGGGGAAGCGGACCTGCAACTGACAAGCTCTGCCGGAGAATTCGTCAACTGGAAGCTGCAAAATCGCCTTGAAGGCACCTCGTTCTTTCGCGATTTCAACTTGAAATATTTACAGAATCAATCACTCGCAAGGGTTGATTTTCGTGTCGGGGTGCTCAAGCTGACCGCGCAAGATGACTTCCTGCTCCGCTCTTACGCAGAGTCCGACAGCGCCTATCCCAATTATTACATCAACACGTTCCTTGGCGCCGGCGGATTACACTTCGGCATGAATAGCAGTTTTAATTTGAGCTACCGCAATGTCGTTCGTAAACATGGTGATTTCGAAACAAACGATTACCGCGAGAATCGTCTCGAAGTCTTGTGGGAACAGTCGATAGGCGGCTTTACTGATTTTCGACTGCAAAATGACTTCCGGGTCCGCGACTACAGCAATGTGCCCGCAGGCCACTTCTTTCAGGATTATTGGGAAAACTACTTTTGGGGGAATATAGACTTCAAGCTTGCCAAAGTGTTTGGGCTGGAATTGCAGGGCGGCGTCAACAAGCGCGAATATGATTTTCTGAGTGCAAGCAGTTTGCCGGATTTCATCGACTGGGAAGTTGAGCCGGAATTGTACCTGAAACCGAGCGTGTCCTGGCGCATCAGCGCGGGCATACATTATGAAAGGGAAACACATCAGAATTTGGTCCCACGCCTCAATGCAGTCGACGCTGAGTCGGCCATCAGCATTCAGTTTGAAGATTTCTATGCAGTCGGGCCGGTATTGAAGATAGATTTTTTTAACGTCAATGGGTTTCTGTTGAGTTTGCAGGAATCATACCTTCTACGGCGTTATCCCAATTCCCCGACGAACGATGTGCGGGACTTCAATCTGTTTTCCGACCGTAATATCAATTCAATTATCTTTTTCCTGAACTGGAGCATCAACCAGAACTGGCAATTCAACCTGCTCGCCAACATGGACGATGACCGGAGTCAAAAGGATGACACCGGAGATTCCAGAAATACTATCATCGGGTTGGAGCTAGGCTACCACTTCTGAGGTTGCTAAAGGTTGTGCTGAACGCGAAACAACCAGTGACCTGCTTCCGTACCTCTTCTTCAGTGTATCCCCCCAATTTTGCATGACACTGCAATCAATTGAGACCCTTAATCAGAGGAGGTCCCAAGGTGACTGAGCGAAGTAGTAGAATAGTCCCGGGCATTATGATTATGTTAGCCGGGACCATCTTGTTGCTGAACAATCTGGATCGGTTTTATGTGGACCCCGGGCTTTTGGTGGCGTTGTGTTTTCTCGCGCTTGCGGCTTTCTGGCTTGGAAGGTTCCTTCAAAAGGATTCCGTGAGAGAGCTGGTCCTGGCTGCTGTTGCCGGCTTTATTGGCATCACGATTCTGATAGATAGTACGCATGTTATCCCCGAGGATTTCATTGGGGTCCTCTTGTTTTGGATAATGGCCTCTGTATTCGGCTATCTTTTTGTGCGTGACCAAAGCCGGTGGTGGCCGCTGCTTCCGGCCGGCGTCACCTTTACCATTGGCGCCATGATCCTGATGGAACTCATTGACGTCTTTCCTGAGGAGGTGCTGGGCAGTGTGTTCTTTTTTGGGTTGGGCTTGACTTTTGGAACCCTGTATCTGCTCAGAACAGCGCAAAATAGCCTGGACTGGGCCATATTCCCAGCCATTTCCTGTCTGGGTCTTGGCGCATTTATTCTAATGGCCTGTACAGATTGGTGGGTGTCGCGGCTGCTCTTGCCCGTTGGGCTGATTGTCGCCGGGATCTGCTTAATTGTTCGATCCCGTGGCAACAATTTAGGAACTGGCCCGTAGAGAGACTTAATGGAAAGTTACTCTTTCCTCCTCCTGAGAAAGGCTCCTTGTGATGAGGGGCCTTTCTCTTTTTGTCGCATTTGGCATTGTGAATTGAGTTGACATTTAGTCTGCTTTTGTCTAACATCGCGTTTGGAAATTCGCAAAGCCACCAGTCATGACAGACAAAAAATTCATCGTTTTAACTGTTTTTGGAAATAACCAGCCCTACCTGATCGCAGACGTCTGCAGCGCTGCGACCGACTCAAATGTCAATATCGTGGCGGTTGAGCAAAATGCTCTGCATGGACTCTTCATCATGTTCATGATCATGGAGCCGATCGACCCGGCTGAAGCGCCGGAGGAGGCCTACCTGCGGCTGAAAGAACGGGCCCGTAAGCTACCGCTTGATGTTAACATCGATTTGGTCGAGGCTCCAGCCGCCATGCGAAAAGTCGAAAAGAAGCTTCAGGTCTTTACGATTATTGGCCGGGACAAAGTCGGAATCCTGAAAGCGATCAGCAACGCTCTGGCCAATTTCAGAGTCAACATCGAGCGGATGCATCACCTTGCCCGTGGCGAGTTAGTGGCTCTGGAAATGTTGGTTGACGCCTCAGACCTACGCGAATTGACCGTGCTGCGGGATGTGATTCAGCGGACTTGTGACGAGGTTGGTTTTGACACAATTATCCAGCCGGACAGTCCGTTTCGGCAGCGCCGCCGGCTGGTCGTTTTCGATATGGACAGCACGTTGATCGCCGGTGAAGTCATTGACGAGTTGGCCAAGGCGGCCAGAGTCGATGATCAGGTGTCGAAAATCACCCATCGGGCGATGGCAGGTGAAATTGAATTTAAAGAGGCCCTGCGCGAGCGCGTACAGTTGCTCAAAGGACTTCCGGTAGATGTCCTGGAAGAAGTCGCAAAGGACATCGAGTTGACGGCCGGGACTTATGAATTGGTTACCACTCTGAAAGCGATGGGTTTCAAGTTGGCTTTGATATCGGGCGGCTTTAAGTTTTTCGCTGACCGCCTGGGCGAGCAACTGGGATTTGATTACACCTTTGCCAATGACCTTGATATCGAGGATGGCCGTCTTACCGGAAAGGTGAAGGGCCGGGTGATCGACCGGGAAGGCAAGGGGCAAATTGTGCAGGAGTTAGCCCGCAAGGAAGGCCTGACACGCGATGAGATTGTCGCAGTTGGCGACGGCGCCAACGACGAAATCATGCTCAAGAATGCCGGCCTCGGCATTGCGTTCAACGCGCATGAGCTGCTTAAGAAAGTAGCCGATGGCCAACTTACCCAGTCCAATCTGCTTGGACTGCAATACTGTCTGGGTGCAACAGACTGGACATCTGCCAAGAGCCAGGATGACTAGGCGGTATCCGGCCGACTGCATAACCACGGCTCGTCTGTGAGTTCCATGAAAGAGACCACAAAAGAACAACTAGCACAAATCCCGCCGCTGAACGAAATATTGCTGCATTCCAGCCTTGCAGGGCATGTCTCCGGCAACTACCGTGATTGGGCTGTCTTTTGTACCCAGGGTCAAGTTGAGGCGCTCCGCGAATCCATTCTCACAGGCCATGCGCGTGCGTTTGGCTCACGTGAAGAGGTGCGGGATTATCTTGCCGGCCAGTCCGCTTTGAGAATAGAAACAGGACTCCGGCCCAGCTTGCGCCGGGTGGTTAATGCCAGCGGAGTTGTTCTGCACACGGGTCTGGGGCGTGCCCCCTTGTCTCAGGAAGCGAGGAGTAATCTGCAGGAGGTCGCGCAGGGCTACTGTAACCTCGAACTTGATCTCGACAGCGGCAAACGCGGAGACCGAACGGCCCACGTTGAGCGCTTGCTGTGCTACCTGACAGGGGCCGAAGCAGCGTGCGTGGTCAACAACAACGCCGCGGCCGTGCTTCTCGCATTAAACACATTGGCCTTTGACCGGCAGGCACTGATTTCACGCGGCCAACTGGTCGAAATTGGCGGCTCTTTTCGTATGCCGCAAGTAATGGAAAAGAGCGGTGTAATCATGGTTGAAGTTGGGACGACCAACAAGACCCATCTTGACGATTACCGGGATGCGTTTTCTTCGCAAACCGGGGTGATCTGTGTTGTTCACACTTCAAACTACAGAGTAAAGGGTTTCACGGACGAAGTCGCCCTGTCGGATCTGGTGGCGCTCGCCCGGTCAAAAGGCGTGCCGGTCATTCAGGACCTCGGGGGTGGCATCCTGTTTGACCTCCGCGATTTGGACTTGCCGCAGGAACCTGTTGTACGGGAGAGCATCGAGAGTGGGGTGGACGTTGTGACATTCAGCGGTGACAAGGTTCTTGGTGGTCCCCAGTCCGGCATCATCGTCGGCCGCAAGAAGTTCATCGATCTTTTAAAAGCGAATCCGCTTATGCGTGCGCTACGATGCGACAAACTGACCTATGCCGTTCTTGAGCCAACTCTGAAAAGCTATCTCGACCGGTCTGCCTTGCTGCAGGACAATGCAGTCTTCGCGGCTTTGCTAAAGCCCCTGACCGAACTCAAGCAATGCGGTGAACGATTGCTCAAAATGCTCCGGGGCCTCTCTGGCTCTGCATTCGAGTTTGCGGTGGTGGATTCCCAGGTGCAAGCGGGGAGTGGCGCCCTGCCACTGGCTGAAATCCCCAGCAAAGCCATCGCAGTAAACAGCAAAGCCCTGTCTTGCGAAGCTCTCTCCAGGACGCTGCGCCAACACGAGCCCGCCATCATCGGCTACATTCGGGACAATCGTCTCTTGCTCGACCTTAGAACTTTGCAGAAAGACGACGAATTGTCTGTTATCGCCGCCTTCGAACAAGTGGCGGTCTCGCTGTAAAATGACTGCACTTCCTGCCGCCAGATAACCATTCCGGCCTTTATCGGCTGCAAAACTGTGAAGATCAATGTTAGACATAAGTGTAATAAATTTAACTTGACATTTTATGCCGCATTATCTACATTGGCGACTGGTTTTATTAGCACTCTCCTCAATAGGGTGCTAATTTTGATTCTTGATAAGGTCTGTTTTTTTAATTTTTTAAATCCATGGAGGTTGTTAGATGAATGTAAAGCCTTTAGCTGATCGGGTCATCGTAAAGCCGGTCGATGCAGAAGAGCAAACGTCGGGCAGCATCATTATTCCCGATACGGCCAAGGAAAAACCGCAAGAAGGTGAAATCGTCGCGGTTGGCCCAGGGAAAGTAAGCGATGCAGGCACCAAGGTTGCTCTGGAAGTAAAGAAGGGGGACAAGGTCCTTTACGGCAAGTACAGTGGGACTGAGGTGACAATCGAGGGCAAGGACTACCTGATCATGCGCGAGAGCGATGTTCTCGCAGTTGTTTAATCACTCACAAAGTTATTTCAAGGAGGTTTTGACAATATGTCCGCAAAAATCATAAACTTTGATTCAGACGCACGCTCTGCACTGAAGCGAGGCCTGGATCAACTCGCCGAGGCAGTCAAGGTGACCCTTGGTCCCAAAGGCAGAAACGTAGTCATCGACAAGAAGTTTGGCGCGCCTACCGTCACTAAGGACGGGGTCACTGTTGCTAAAGAAGTTGAACTCGAAGATCCCATTGAGAATATGGGTGCGCAGATGGTCAAAGAGGTAGCCTCAAAGACCAGCGACGCTGCCGGTGACGGCACTACGACGGCCACCGTTCTTGCCCAGGCTATTTTTGGCCAGGGTTTGAAGAGTGTCACTGCCGGTTCGAACCCAACGCACCTTAAGAGGGGTATCGACAAAGCAGTGAAAGCAATCATTGCTGAACTGTCAAGCCTCAGTCGTCCTGTTTCAGGTAAAGATGAAATTGCCCAGGTCGGCGCGATTTCAGCCAACAATGACATGGTCATCGGCACCGACATTTCCGACGCAATGGAGAAGGTCGGCAAAGACGGCGTCATCACGGTCGAGGAAGCAAAGAGTACCGACTCCTCTCTCGAAATTGTGGAAGGTATGCAGTTCGACCGCGGTTACCTCTCACCGTATTTTGTCACCAACCCGGACTCCATGGAAGTAGAGTTGGAAGACCCGATGATTCTTATTCATGACAAGAAGATCAGTGTCATGAAAGATCTTCTGCCCGTGCTCGAGAAAGTCGCTCAAATGGGCAAGCCACTTTTGGTCATTGCCGAGGACCTCGAAGGGGAAGCCCTGGCAACGTTGGTGGTCAACAAACTGCGCGGCACGCTGAAAGTAGCTGCCGTCAAAGCTCCCGGCTTTGGTGATCGCCGTAAAGCCATGCTCGAGGATATCGCTACGCTCACCGGCGGTACCGTCATCTCCGAGGATGCAGGCTTCAAGCTTGAGAACGCCACCACTTCCGACTTAGGTAGCGCCAAGCGCGTCACGATTGACAAAGACAATAGTATCATTGTTGAGGGTGCCGGAAGCACCGACGACATCAAGGGCCGCATCGGCCAGATCAAGAAGCAAATCGAGAGCTCCACTTCCGACTATGATAAGGAGAAGCTGCAGGAACGTTTGGCCAAGCTTGCCGGCGGTGTTGCGGTCCTTAAAGTAGGCGCTGCGACAGAGGTTGAGATGAAAGAAAAGAAAGCTCGTGTTGAAGATGCCCTGCACGCGACCAGAGCTGCAGTTGAAGAAGGCATTGTACCGGGTGGTGGTGTCGCTTTGGTGCGTTGCTTGTCCGCGCTTGATTCAGTGAAGGTTGAGGGCGACGAGAAGATCGGCATCGACATCGTTCGTCGTGCATTGGAAGAGCCGCTTCGGCACATTGCAAACAACGCCGGCCAGGAAGGGTCCATCGTCGTGCAAAAAGTCAAGGAGAGCAGTGACAAGAACTACGGTTTTAATGCAGAGACCGAAGAGTATGGTGACCTGGTCAAAGCAGGCGTGATTGATCCCACCAAAGTAACCCGCGTGGCTCTTGAAAATGCCGGCAGTGTTGCCGGTTTGCTTCTCATGACTGAGGCGACTATCGTCGAGAAGCCGGAACCTGAGAAGGCGATGCCGCCAATGCCTCCGGGCGGTGGCGGAATGGGCGGAATGTACTAGAAATAGGGCATCGCTCATCGGAACTCATGGGCCGTTTGTCAAACGACAGACGGCCCTTTTTTATTGTTGACAACAAGGTGCAGTATATATATATTTGTGTGATCCTGAAAATACGAGACTTGTAAGCAGTTTCTTTACCGTATCTTTCTACCGCATTTTGTAACTGAACTGAGTCTTTCCGCGTGCCTCAAGATATTATCCGTTTAAGAAATATGACGTTCCATGCCCATCATGGGGTTTGGGATGAGGAACGCGAAATTGGGCAACGCTTTGAGGTCGACCTGGAGCTGTCAACCGACGTCACGCAGGCTGCCGGCAGCGACAAGCTGAAAGATACCAT
Source organism: Candidatus Zhuqueibacterota bacterium (assembly GCA_029262055.1). Classification (GTDB taxonomy): domain Bacteria; phylum Zhuqueibacterota; class Zhuqueibacteria; order Oceanimicrobiales; family Oceanimicrobiaceae; genus JAJDAD01. The sequence continues at coordinate 107,478 of JAJDAD010000013.1, read as the reverse complement.
TGACCTGTACACCGTCTTCGAATCCGTAGAACAGATAGTCGTCCGGCAAACCTTCAACCTGGTCGAGACAATCGCCGAGCGCGTAGCCGAGAAAGTTCTGACAGATTTTGCCATAAGTGAAGTCCGGGTAATTGTCAGAAAGCCGCGTGCCCCGATTCGTGGAATTCAGGACGGGATTGAAGTTGAAATTGTTCGCCGGCAGCAGGACTCATGACAAAGACCTGGTTTTTCCTGGGACTTGGTTCAAATCTCGGAGACCGATTGCTCAATCTGGAATGTGCGCTTTCGCATATTTCGGCATCTCATCGCATCGACATCCTTAAACGCTCCTCAATCTACGAATCCGCACCGGTGGGACCGGTTCCGCAACAAGATTTTCTCAACATGGTCATTCAGGTGTCGACCAGTCTGTCGCCGACGCAACTTTTACGGCAAGTAAAAAGTATTGAGATGGAAGTGGGACGCAAACCAGGCGTTCGCTGGGGACCCCGGTTACTCGATGTTGATATCTTGTTTTGGGAAAGGGGATTTTTTCAAACCGCGGAGTTTGAAATCCCGCACGTTGAAGCCAGGAACAGGAGGTTTGTTCTTTTACCACTGGCTGAGGTAGCAGCCGATTTGGTCGCCGGCCCGGATCCGGCCACTGTTTCGGAATTGTTGGACAGGTGTCCGGATAAGAGTCTGGTCAAGCTGTACTCGCCGGATCCAGATTACGCTCTTAACTAAAGGAAAAGATTTGCGCCCGCAATATATCGCCATTGAGGGAGTTATCGGAGCCGGAAAAACCAGCCTGGCGAAAAAAATGGCTGACCATTTTTCGGCAAAAGAGTTGTTGGAGCCACACGAAGAAAACCCGTTCTTGAAGGACTTCTACAAGAACCCGGGGCAATTCGCTTTTCAAACTCAGCTTTTTTTCCTGCTTAGTAGATACCGGCAGCAACAGGATATTCCGCAACGGGAGCTTTTTCATGACCTGTTGATATCGGATTACCTTTTTGCCAAGGATCGAATTTTTGCCAGCATTACGCTGGATGAGCGTGAGTTGGTGTTGTATGACCGCATCGCATGCCTGCTTGAGCAAAGTATCCCCCGACCTGACCTCGTGCTTTATCTGCAATCAAACACCGATCGTCTTCTCACCAACATCAAGGGCCGAAACCGGGAGTATGAGAAGACGATCTCCGAGAATTATATTCGGCAATTGAACGAAGCGTACAATCAGTTTTTCCTGAACTATGATGCCTCCCCATTACTGATCATCAACTCAACCGAGATCGATTTTGTGAATCGGGAAGAGGATTTTGATGAACTGGTCGAAGCCACCATACAGCCCATATCAGGAACCCAGTACTATTCGCCCATAAAGAAGGATTGATGCATGTCGCTCCTTCGTTTGATTATTCTGGGCTTCTTGTGTTATTATATCATAAAGATGTTTCGTGGGTTCATGCGGATTCTGGGGGGCAGCACGACTCGAGTCGATGGCAAAGCGAAGGACACAAAGCCGCTGGATTTGGGCGGTCAAGATGTAGAGGATGCTGATTTTGAAGACCTTAAGTAGCTGCTGCAGCGCTTCGTCTGATCCCGCGGCCCACGGTCCTATTCCCTTTGACTCTTTCGGTTCTGTTGCCTATAATAAAAATTCCAGTTTGTCGGTCCGATTACTCTCCAACATTGCTACCTCGATACTGGTCCTCTGGCTGATTTTCGCTTCCGTCCCGGGAGTGATCGCCCAGATTGCTGACTCCAGCAGTGGCTCGAACAGCCAGGCGCTTGCCCCGGTGTCAAAAAAAACGCCGAAGGCGGCGATGATGAGGGCGTTGGTTCCCGGTTGGGGCCAGTTCTACAACGGGCAGGCGATCAAGGGGGTGCTCGGTATTGCAGGCCAGGGTACTCTGATAGGCCTAGCGCTTTATTACGACAAGCGAGCAGGAGATTTTCCATCAGATTCCTCCAACCATGATCTGTTTGTGGATCGACGTAACTTGACTTTTTGGCTCATGGGTGCATTCACTTTGTTTAGCATGTTGGATGCCTATATTGACGCTCATCTTCATGATTTCGATACCGGCCCGGATCTAAGTCTAAGAATAGGCGTGGTTCCGGCACGTGATTTTTCGTCTGGAACAACGATGCTCGGGATGTCTTTGACGGGACGGTTCTAAACAAGAAAAAAGCTGACATCATTCTGAGCAGGAATACGAATACGGAGGAAAGGATGAACACGGTAAATAATGACAGAGGCGTCTGGTCATCAAAGCTTGGTTTTATATTGGCCGGGGCAGGTTCGGCTGTCGGCCTGGGGAACATATGGCGGTTTCCGACGGTCGCCGGGGAATTTGGCGGCGCCGCATTTGTTGTGGTCTATTTGGTCGCGGTCGCGCTGATCTGTCTGGCGGTCATGATCGCAGAGCTGTCGCTCGGACGGAACACACAGCGTAATCCGGTCGGGGTTTACAAAACACTGGCGCCTGGCACCGCCTGGAAGTATCTGGGGATTCTCGGCGTCATTACAGGCTGGGGTATTTCTTCCTTTTACAGCGTTATTGCCGGGTGGACGTTTGGGTACATTTTCAAGACCGCGGCGGGCACATTCAGTAACCTCAGTCCGGATGAGATTGCGCAAGCTTTTAGCAACTTTATCTCAAATCCCGTGGCCGCTATCGGGTTACACGCGGTATTTATGACCTTCACCATGCTGATTTTGTTTGGTGGTGTAAAGGCCGGCATCGAAAAGTGGTCCAAGATTCTGATGCCGCTCTTGCTCGTCATCCTGGTATTGCTGGTCGTGCGTTCGGTCACCTTACCCGGAGCTGAGAAGGGATTGTCCTTCTATCTAAAACCAAATTGGGGCAACCTGACCGGCAAAGGAATCGTCGCTGCTGTGGGACAGGCGTTCTTCTCGTTGAGTCTGGGCATGGGAACCATGATCACCTACGGCAGCTATCTGTCGAAACAGGACAATCTCATCAGCTCCGCCGCCTGGGTCGGGTTCTTGGACACAGGCATAGCCCTCATGGCCGGATTTGCCATCATGCCTGCAATTTTTGCCTTTGGCCTTGATCCGCAAGCGGGCGCCGGGCTTATCTTTGTGGTATTGCCCAATATGTTCAACGAGATTTTTCTGGGCACCGTCTTCGGTACCGGCTTTTTTGTCCTGCTTTCTGTTGCAGCAGTGACTTCGCTCATATCGATCGTCGAAGTGCCAGCCGCTTATTTCATAGACGAGTGGAAACTGTCACGCAAGAAAGCTGTTCTCATTGCCGGGCTGGGGGCGTTTTTAGCCGGTATCCCTGCTGCCTTGAACGGCAATTTCCTAAACTGGATGAATGTCATTTTTGGGCAATATTCGCTGATCATAGGTTCGCTCGGAGTCTCCGTTTTTGTCGGTTGGAATTGGGGCGTCGCAAACGTCAATGCCGAGATTGCGGAAGGCAATCCTAAGTTCCGTGGGCAACGAATCTACGGGTTTGCGATCAGGTTTCTGGCGCCGATTGCGGTGGCGGCGCTTTTGGTTGGTCTTATTCTCTTCCCGGATGCATTCTAGGAGAAGCGTGAACTTATCTGCAAGAAACTGCCGGCGTTTGCCAATATGTTGTGTAATTCCTCTCTTGGTGCTGGCTCTTGCGGGCAGCGCCCTGGGTCAGGATGCCGTGCAGGCCCCGTACAATGCCGGAGCCTTGGGCAAAGACAGGTGGCTTGCAAAGGACAAAGCCGATCATTTTTTGTTGAGCATGTTCATGACCGGCTTTAGTTTTGCGATTTTGCACGAGTCGTACAAAAAGTCCGAAAGCAGCTCGCTGTACTTGAGCGGCGGCGTTACATTGAGTCTCGGATTAGGGAAGGAAATGTATGATGCGCGCAGCGCAAGAGGTCATGCAAGCTTAAAAGATATGCTTGCTGATGCACTCGGCGTCGCCCTTGCTTATTTTATGGTCAGGACATTGTAAACCATGAAGGACCAATTGGATAAGCCTGCCTGCAATTGTGGGATCGTGGCTATTTTCGGTCAGGAGGATGCCGCAATTTCTGCCTATCAAGCTCTGTACGCGCTGCAACATCGCGGGCAGGAGAGCAGCGGAATTGTCAGCAGCGATGGCACGAGTGTTTACCGTCACACCGGCATGGGCTTGGTCAATACAGTGTTTTCTGACATTAAGGTCCTGCGGAGTTTGCCCGGAGATCTGGCGATAGGGCACAATCGCTATTCGACCACCGGTTCGACGATACTGAGCAATGCTCAGCCTCTGCTGGTCAATTTCAAAGAAGGGCCCGTGGCACTGTCGCACAATGGCAACTTTGTCAATACCCGCTCCATCAGAGAGGAGTTGGTGCAGGATGGAGCGATTTTTCAGACCTCATCGGATACGGAGGTTGTCCTGCATTTGATGGCGCGGTCACGAGAAATTGATATGGCCTCCAAAATGAGAGACGCTCTTGACCGACTCAAAGGCGCCTACTCTTTGGCTCTGCTCACCCGTGACCGCGTGTTTGCTGTGCGTGACCCGCGAGGTTGGCGCCCCCTTTCTTTAGGAGAAAAACAGGGCGCTTACTTCGTCGCTTCGGAAACGTGCGCTCTCGACTTGATCGGAGCTAATTATGTTCGCGAGATCGAGCCGGGTGAGATTCTGGAAATAGGCGCGGATGGCCTCGTGTCCCACCGATTAAGCGAGACCGCAGAACGCAGGGCGTGTATTTTTGAGCATGTCTACTTCTCAAGGCCTGACAGCAAGATCTTTGACGAGAACGTCGACCGCGCGCGTCGAAAATTGGGTAAGAATCTGGCTATCGAGCATCCTGCAGATGCCGATATCGTGATCTCTGTACCCGACTCTTCCAACACGGCGGCGTTGGGTTATGCCAGCCGCTCAGGTATCAAGTTTGAGATCGGATTGATTCGGAACCATTACGTCGGACGAACGTTCATTCATCCGGACCAATCGGATCGTGATTTCAACGTAAGAGTTAAGTTCAATCCGGTAGAGGGCGTTTTGCGGGACAAACGAGTTGTTGTTGTCGACGACTCCATCGTCCGTGGCACTACGCTGAGGCACTTGACCAAAATGCTACGCAAAGCCGGCGCCCGCGAAGTGCATTTGCGTGTGAGTTCGCCCCCGATTATTTCGCCGTGCTACTATGGCATGGACTTTCCGACCACCGCGGAACTGGTGGCATCCGGGCAGACCATTGAGCAAATCCGCATGCATTTGGGAGTCGACAGTCTTGGCTACTTATCCCTGGAAGGCATGATCAAAGCCGTCTCGGAGGATGGTGGATTCTGTACGGCCTGCTTCACCGGCAACTATCCACTCGTCCCGGAGAAGAGCGCCACCAAGCTGCTGCACGAAGACGCAGCCCTTGAGACGGTCTACTAGCGAGAACCTCTCTCGGTTCGGATTCTGAACGCGAAGTGACGGTTGCTTGCTCTGGAAGAAGTATTGTAGCGCGGAAAATCTGGTCCGTGGCAGCAGCAAAGAGTTCAGCGCAACTTGTCCGCAAAGACATTGTTTAGAAACAGAAACGCGAGTGAGGAACTTCAAATAGGTACCAAACAGGGGATTCGTGATTCATGAAGCAGATTCTGAAAGTTTTCGACTACATTTTTATTCTCAGGCCGGTGTACCTCTATCCAGTTTGGATGATATTCCTGGCGGGCTATTACCTGCAGGCGGATTATGCGGCTGCCGCGGTCCAGGAAGGCGCAAACGGTGTGGCTGCCGGCAACGGAGGTTTCCTCATTGTGGGTGTAGCGCTTACCTGCCTGATGGCGGCGGTTTTTGTCTTGAATCAGGTCATGGAGAGAAATGCCGCAGGCGGCCAGGATGCACTGTCCTTGATTGCTCCAGACAAGTTGACACCAAAGGTCGCGTTCGTGGAAGCCTCTGCACTGTCGGTAGTTGCCTTGATTTTGGCCTTTGTTTTTTCCGTGCCAGTCGGGGTGCTCGCGTTCCTGCTTCTTTTGGTGGCCGGGATACTATACAATTTTTCTCCCTTCAATTGGAAGGATAAGCCTGTACTTGCGTTTTCTACTGCTGGCTTCAGCGCCTTGCTCATATTCCTGACCGGGTGGTTGGTTGGTGGCAATCTGAGTCAACAGGCGGCATTGGCCTCGCTCCCGTACATTCTGACTATCGTGGCATTGAGCATTTATGCCGCCATTCCGCTGGGGGACTCTGATTCCCCGCAGGGACATGAATCAGGTGTCGCAACAGGCAAAGAAACGACTGCTCTCTATTTCGGCCTGGCGCTGGAGATTGTGACACTAGTCCTTGCCTTCATTCTGCACGATGAGTTAATTTTCTATCCGACGCTTTTTTCTCTGCCTTTTCTTGTTTGGGCGGTTGTTACAATGGACCGTGTGGAGATGGCGCGCGCACTGAAGTATCCCATATTTTTGCTCTGCCTGAGCCTCTCGTTCAAATGGACTTTGATAAACGGTAACTACGCGCTGTTCTTCGTTTTGCTCGGGATTTATCTTTTTTCCAAAGTCTACTATCGTCTGCGATTCGGCATAAATTATCCCAGCTTATCAAGTGTGCCTATTCGCGCCTACTCCAAATGATCAATGCTATTGACGACAGATGCGATTTCTGCGGGGCATGTGTCGCCGTTTGTCCAGTGGATTGCATCGAGCTGCGCGAATCCAGGATCGCAATTCTTGACCATTGCATAGATTGTATGCTATGTGTTTGGATCTGTCCGGTTGAGGCTCTCGCTGGCGCCGACAAAAACCTGGAGTCTGAATGCGAAGCTTCTATGATTGCATCGTAGTTGGTGGTGGCCCCGGGGGCGCCTGGGCGGCCAAGCACGCGAGTGAAGGCGGAGCCTCGGTTCTTTTGCTGGAGAAGGACCGGGAGATCGGCATCCCGGTCAGGTGTGCAGAAGCGGTGGGTGCCGCAGGCTTGCAAGCAGTGGTTGACCCGCAACCTGCGTGGATCAGCAACAAGATCAAGGGAGCAGTGTTGGTTTCTCCTGACGGCAGGGAAGTTGTTGTGTCCGGTGAACGGGACCAGGGCTACATGCTCGACAGAAAGATATTCGATTACGCACTGGTCGAGATTGCCGCCGGCGCGGGAGTGGACGTCCTGACCAAGGCCTACGTATCAGATGTGATCAAGCCAAACGGTCGCGTTCAGGGCGTGCGCCTACAACACATGGGGCAAACCAGCGAGGTGGGATGCAGCGTTGTCATCGGCGCTGACGGCGTCGAGTCCCGGGTTGGACGCTGGGCCGGTTTGCGCACCAGCATAAAGATGAAGGACATGGAAAGTTGTGTCCAGAAGACGCTGTCGAACATAGAATTGGATCCAGACTACGTTTATTTTTACTTTGGTAAGGACATTGCACCCGGTGGCTATGTTTGGGTCTTTCCGAAGAACGACCGCCTGGCCAATGTTGGGCTTGGAATCTCAGGGGAATTTTCACGCTACAAATCGGCACAGAAGTATTTGCAGGACTTTATTGACAAACGTTTCCCGCACGCATCAGTTTTGTACACGGTTGTCGGCGGCGTGCCTTGCGCGCCGACCCTCAAGAAGATTGTTGCTGACGGCCTGATGCTGGTCGGCGATGCCGCGCACCAGGTCAATCCAATGTCAGGTGGCGGCATAAACACGGCAATGCTTGCGGGTCAGATCGCCGGCCGTGTCGCTGCAACTGCCATCGCACAACAGGATGTTTCGGAAAAGAAACTGCGGCAATACGCCGCGGAATGGCATAAGGCGCAGGGAAAGGCCCACGAACGCTTTCACAAAATAAAGAAGGCTGTTTATAAACTGAGCGACGGAGACCTCAACAAGACAGCCGACGCCGTCCTGTCTTTGCCTCCGGAGGAACGCTCGCTGGCAAATATTTTTAAAACCGCACTGGTGAAGCATCCCTCTCTCATTTTTGATGTCATCAGGGTGTTTGTCCACTAACCGGGGAAGTTCGTGACTTTACGCGAATTTGGTTATGTTTCCAATTTGTTGAGTCTCAGCAGGATCTTGTTGGTGCTCCCCGTCTATTTTTTGCTTAAACTGCAAACACCCGCGGGCAATTACGGCTCTGTCGGGTTCATGCTGCTAGCAGCTCTAACGGACGCCTACGACGGTAGACTGGCGAGAAGATTGGGTCAAAGAACAGACCTGGGCAGGATTCTGGACCCCATCGCGGACAAAATCGCCATGGCCGTCATAACCATTGTGCTTGTCGCCACGCGGGATTTACCACTCTGGTTTGTATTTATAGTGGTCGGTCGCGACCTGACTATTTTGATTCTGGGATTTTTCCTGGTCGTTCGAACGCGGGTGGTCGTTGAGTCCAATATGCTTGGCAAAGTGACCATTAATGCCCTCGCCCTGACCGTTGTGAGTTACACGCTTGACTGGTCCGCAGTCAAACCGATTTCATTGGGCATAACGGTGGTTCTGACCGTGGCCTCTTCCGTGAGTTATATTTACAAAATGGTGGAAATGTCCCGCAGGGTGGAAGACAAATAATGATACTTTCAGCAAGGAGATAAATGGCCTCTCTTCTGGACAAATTTAAACGAGGACTCGCGAAAACAAAGTCCGGCCTTTTCGATGAAATCGTCAACCTGGTGCAGAATCAGTATGTCGTGGATGATGACTTTCTTGAACGGGTAGAAGAGATCCTGATCGCCTCCGATATTGGAGTCGAAACATCCCTGGCAATCGTTGATGACCTGAAGGAGCATGTGAACCGGGCAGGTTTTAACCAGTCGGGGGAGCTGATCGATTTTCTCAAGAGTCGGCTCGCGGCCAGATTGCTCGAGAATACGGGGGAAAAGCAGGCGCCCCACGATTTTTTCGTGCCGGATGTGAAACCGTTCGTTATCATGGTCGTTGGCGTTAATGGGGCGGGTAAGACCACCACCATTGCAAAACTGGCGAAGGGCTTTCAAACGCATGGCAAAAAGGTGCTGCTCGCTGCGGCGGATACGTTCCGTGCGGCCGCCTCGGAGCAGCTTGAAATATGGGCGCAACGCGTGAATGCCGCAATCGTGAAGACTCAGCACGGTGGCGATCCGGCGGCAATTGCATTTGATGCATCCAAGGCTGCGCTTGCCCGCGACGTCGACGTTCTGATCGTAGATACCGCAGGCCGGCTGCACACCAAGGCGAATCTGATGGAGGAACTAAAAAAAATCGAACGAGTATTGGGAAAGGCCATCCCCGGATCTCCGCAAGAGGTGATGTTGATCCTGGACGCAAGCACCGGTCAAAACGCCATCGTGCAGGCCCGGCAGTTTAAAGCTGCTGTTGGTGTCACAAGTGTGGCGGTAACCAAACTCGACGGCACGGCCAAAGGCGGCATGGTGCTTGCGATCGGCCACGAGTTGAACCTGCCCATCAGGTTCGTCGGTCTCGGTGAAGCGGTAGACGACCTGAAGCCGTTTGAAGCGCAGACTTTTGTTGAGGCACTTTTTGAATGAAGATAAACGTTACAACCCTCGGGTGTCCGAAAAATCTGGTTGACTCTGAATTCCTGCTGGGAGGACTGAAGGGGTGTGATGTGCAGTTGGTCGACGACCCGCTCCTGGCAGAAACGCTCATCCTGAACACGTGTGGTTTTATTCAGGGAGCAAAGGAAGAATCAATCGATGCCATCCTGGAGGCTGTTGCGTTAAAAAAGAGCGGCTCCTGCAAACGCGTGTTTGTGACCGGGTGCCTGTCACAAAGGTACGCAACGGAGCTGCGCCGGGAAATCCCAGAAGTCGACGGTTTCTTTGGCAACCGGGACATGAACAGAGTCATCCGCCAATTAACACGCGAGCTTGACCTCCGCCGTGAGATTCTCGGCGAGCGCATCTTGACGACGCCATCACATTATGCCTATCTCAAAATATCCGAAGGGTGCGAGCATCCGTGCACTTTCTGCTCCATCCCCGGGATTCGTGGTAAGTTCAAGAGCCGTCCTATGGAAGATCTGATCCGGGAAGCACAAAGCCTGGCGGATTCCGGTGTCCGGGAGCTAATCATTGTCGCGCAAGATTCAACTGTTTACGGTCAGGATTTGTACGGAGAGATACGTTTGCTTCCGCTTTTGCGAGCCTTGGTGAGCATTAGAGAACTTAAGTGGATGCGTCTGCTTTATACCTACCCGGCCAACTTTTCCGCGGAACTCATCGATTTCATTTCAGAGCACCGTAACATCCTGAACTATGTCGATATGCCGATTCAGCACATCTCGGATCGCTTGCTGCGCAAGATGGCCCGCAAAACAGGAAGGCGACACATCGAAGACATCATCGCCGGGATCCGACACAAATGCCCCGGCGTTACCTTGCGCACGACCCTGATGGTCGGCTTTCCGGGGGAGACGGAGCAGGACCATGAGGAACTTTGCGAGTTCATCGGTGACACACGTTTCGAGAGGCTCGGGTTATTCGCTTACTCCAGTGAGGAAGACACACCGGCCTTCAATTTTCCGGAGCGAGTTCCGGAAAATATCGTTCAGGAGAGGTTGGCGGAGTTGAACGACCTGCAGTGTCAGATTTCGGAGGAGATGAATCAGGAGTTGATTGGGACGGAGCAGGAGGTACTTATCGAAGAATACGACACGGAAGAAGAGGCGTACGTGGGTAGGAGCGTCGGTGACTGTCCACAAATCGACAACCGTGTTTTAGTGCGGGAACAGAAATTGGAAATCGGCAGGTTTTACCTGGTCAATATAACCGGCGCGGGACCCTATGAATTGGTTGGCAAAACATCAGGGCAGATGTTGTCCCCGCAAAACATAGAAAGCGAGGTACCCCATGAGCGGTACAGTTTTGCCGGGTAGGTTATTGCACAAATTGCAGGCAGCCGTCCTGGTGCTGCTGCCGGGTTTGGTTTTTGCAAACTCTGGCGAACCGGCTTCGAAAGATACTCTCAGAGTTAATGTAGAGATTGTCAACTTGGCGTCCAATGACCCTGCGCTCACAAGGTTAGATGTCTATCTCAGGGTTCTCTATGACAACCTGCAGTTTATTAAAGCTGAGTCGGACCGTTTCACAGCTACTTATACGACCAAGATTATGCTGCATAACGCCGGAGGCGACGAGGTTGCTTCTGAGAACTTCAAAGAGGAGGTAGAGCTTGCCTCTCTTGCAGAAGCGGATGATCGAAACAACTTCAAACTCAGTCATTTCACCTTTGAGCTTCCAGCAGGTGAGTATCAGGTTAGCATGAGCATAGAGGATTTGGAGACGCAGACCAGCGTTGCGATACAGCGGCAGGTATCCCTACAAGATTTTCCTGCGGATAAGCTGTTGGCTAGCGACGTGCTTTTTTTGGATGACGTGAAGAAGGATGAAACCGGCGCCGTCGTTTGGCAACCCCGCGTCTCGGATCTGCAGAACGAAATGGCCAGACTCCTGATGTATTTTGAAGTCTACAATGTTGCGAAAGGGGATAGCTTTACCGTACAGTACCAGGTGAAAACACCGCGGGACAGTGTGGTCTTGTCCTACGAATACCGTGAAGCCGGGTCCGGCCGCGTGACCCAGAATGTTGTCGATATCGAAGGTGAGCAGCTGGCCCACGGCCGCTATGTCACCAATGTGCTGGTAACAAAGGGGACCGAATCGGTAGAGCTGGATAAGCCTTTTGACTGGTTTCTTGAGGGATTGCCGCTTGAGTTTGCAGACATCAACAAGGCACTTGAAGTATTGCTATATGTGGCCTCAGACCAGGAGTATGAGACCCTCCTGGCATTGGAGGGCAAAGATCAGTATGAGGGTTTTGTTGCCTTCTGGAAGAAACATGATCCAACGCCGATGACATCGGGCAATCATCTGCGCGATGAATACTATGAAAGGGTGAGCTTTGCCAACCGGAACTTCGGTACGGTCCGAAAGGAAGGATGGCGGACGGACAGAGGTTGGGCCTACGTTTTGCTCGGGCCACCCGACACGATCAACAGCGATTCGTATAATCAGAGCTTTAGGACACGGCGTCTAGGCAAAACAGTGAAGGCAGTCCTGATCTGGATTTACTACAGACATAACCGCCAGTTGACATTTCTCGATACAAATGGGTTTGGAGATTATCGCCTTGAAAACCCAGACGCGCTGTATGAGATCATTGACTAACGTCTTGCGCTGAGCAAATGCATGGCCAATCTATCTATATCTCTAATACTGACAGCAGGTGTCTTAGCAGGCACCCTCACTCTTGGGCCACTCTCCCTGTATTCGCAGAGCGAAGAAAACACACAAATAATTCTCAACCAGCCGCAACCTGACGACGTTCCCGGCTTCAGCGTGCGGGTCAGTAATCTTGTGCCCGCAATTGGCGGTAAGGGGCGCCTTGCGGTTGAACTCGGGTTCGTAAACGATGCCCTGCAGTTCATCAAGGATAAGAAGAAATTCAAAGCGGATTTCGAGGTTCGTTTGGTGTTGCAGGACAGTCTGGAGCAGGAAGTAACCACAGCAGACTGGAGCGGCACTATTTACGCTTCAAGTTTCGACGAAACCAATTCCACGGAAGCCTATTCCTCAAGCCTTGGCAAGATCGATGCTGCGCCCGGCAGCTATACGCTCATAGTTGAGTTGAAAGATGTTGAAACCGGAAGGGTAGCCCGGCAGTCAGGGGATGTCCCGGTCGACGCTGACATTCCGATTAACCTGGCGGTCAGTCCCATCTTGTTCTTAAAGGGCGAGCAGTTATCCCGGTCATTTTGGTTGCTGGGTGACGACTACGATACCGAATTTGCGCCTGACAGCACATATGCAGTGGCTCAGGTATACAATCTTGCCGAAGACGACAGGCTCGTTCTCTCCTTCAAGGTCGGTTCGGGAAATGCCCGGAGTGATAGCGGCTCGGTCATTGTGGTCGGAAGAGGCCGCATCTCCCATATTTTTGCAGCGCTAGACCCAACAACTATTTCTGGCGACGACGCAAGATTCAAACTGATGAGCGCAGGCCACCACAGCCGTCTGGCAGTTGAGCAGAGCATAAGGATCAGCCCGGTGCGGCGTGGCCGGTCGTACAGAAATCTGGCGGCAGCCATTGAAACATTGGTCTATATCGCCAGCCGGAAGGAAATGGACCACCTGGACTCTTTGGAGGGAGAAGAGCAAGCCGCCGCCTTTGAAGCATTCTGGGATAGCCGGGATCCGACGCCGGAGACGGCTGAAAACGAATATAAGACAGAGTACTACCGCAGGGTGGCGATCGCGAATGAACGTTTCAAATATCACGAGGAGGGATGGCGAACAGAGATGGGCCGGGTTTTTATTCTGATAGGCCCGCCGCAGTATGTCGATGAGCCGGGCAGAAGTGACTTGTCTGGCCGCGGTTTTGGTACACGTGAATTTGTGGTTTGGGTTTACTCCACTTACCAGCGGCGCGTAATTTTTGAACGGATTGGTTCTGACTTCAGGATTGTGAACTATGGCGAGATCTTTGACCTTCTCGGCGACGAAATGAGGATGTAGTATGATCCCCAGTGCTCTAAAAAAAGGTGGTGTTATCGGCATCGTCAGTCCCGGCAGTCCCATGAAACCAGATCGGCTGCACCGCGGTCTTGAGTACTTGCACGGTTTAGGGTATCAGACCAGGCTGGGCGCACACGTGTACGGCAAACAAGGGTATCTTGCAGGTGGCGATGAAGAACGGGCGGCGGATTTGAACGCTATGTTTGCGGATCAGGAAGTAGACGCGATTTTTTGTACGCGCGGCGGATACGGTACCCCCAGAATCCTCGACAAACTCGATTACGATTTGATTGCGTCCAACCCGAAGATCCTGGTTGGTTACAGTGATATCACAGCCTTGCACCTGGCGCTGTATCAAAAATCCGGCCTGGTGACTTTTGCCGGTCCTATGCCGGCGGTCGAAATGGGGCAGGGCATCGATGCGTTTACGGAGGAGCATTTTTGGTCGATGCTGGCAGCGAATAGTGCCGGCAAGAAACTGATCTGCATGAGCGGTGCAGAGCCGGGGACAGATTCCGGCAGCGTAAGGGGGACGCTGCTTGGCGGCAACCTGTCCATGCTTTGTACGCTTGTGGGCACTGAGTATCTGCCTGGTTTGACCGGAGCCATATTGTTTCTTGAAGAAGTAGGGGAGCAACCGTACCGTATCGATCGCAAGTTCGCCCAGCTCCGCCTTGCGGGGATAATAGACGAGCTAGCGGCAATCGTGATCGGGCAGCTTACGGATTGTAAGCCCAGTCCCGGTTTTCCAAGCCTGAGCCTCGCAGAAATCATTGCCGGCTACACCGAAGATTTAGATATTCCGGTTTTGACAGGATTGCCACATGGACATGAGGCCGTTAAATATACAATTCCCATCGGAGTAGAAGCATGCTTGCACGGACAAGAAGGATCTATCGAGCTATTGACCTCCCCGGTCGCGTGACAAAGGCACTCCGTATTCCCCGTGCCGAAACAGGCATCAGGGAACTCTTCTGGTGAGACTAGCTGTTTTCGCATCCGGCCGAGGTTCGAATCTGGATGCTATTCTGTCCGCGATTAAACGGGGTGACTTGTCGGCACAGGTCGTGCTGGTCGTGAGTAATAATGAGAGTGCAGGCGCCTTGCAGACCGCGCGCCGGTCCGGGATACCGCATCTACACATCAACCGCGACCATTTCGACTCCGATGCTGCCTTTGACAACGCATTGCTGCGCGCGCTTACCGACGAAAGAGTTGAGATTGTAGCGCTGGCCGGTTATCTTAAGAGAGTCAGCCCGGCCGTTGTTGCGCGCTACAAGAATCGAATACTAAACATACACCCGGCCCTTCTCCCGGCGTTCGGCGGCAAAGGTATGTATGGCATGAAGGTTCACCAGGCCGTGCTCGATTATGGCTGCAAAGTATCCGGAGTGACCGTTCACCTGGTCGATTCCGAATACGATTCCGGCCCGCCGATACTGCAGCGTTGCGTCGCTGTGGCGGATAGTGAGACCGCAGAGAGTCTTGCGGCAAAGGTGCTCCGTGCGGAGCACGAAGTTTATTCACAGGCTTTGCAGTTGTTTGCCGAAGGGCGTGTTAGGATTGACGGCCGAACGGTTGAAGTCGCATAGTCAGGTAAATAACTGTAAAAGAAAGATATAATTGATGTCGAAAATACACCGCGCCGTGGTCTCGGTTTATGACAAGACCGGTATAGTAGAATTTGCAAGCAAACTGTCACAGCTTCAGGTTGAAATAATCTCAACCGGTGGCACGGCCGATCATCTACGGGAGCACGGCGTTGAAGTAATCCCCATTTCGGAGATAACGGGCTTTCCCGAGATCCTTGACGGTCGTGTGAAGACCCTGCACCCGAATATTTACGGCGGCCTGCTTTCCTTGCGTGACAACGCAGACCATATGGCCGAGACTCGCGAACATGGTATTGGGCTGATCGACCTGATCGTAGTGAATCTGTATCCGTTTGAGCAAGTGATCGCCAGGGGTGATGCGACAACGCAAGAAGCGCTGGAGAATATCGACATTGGCGGTCCCTGCATGATACGGGCGGCAGCGAAGAACTACCCTGATGTGGCGGTTGTGACATGCCCTGACCAATACGACTCGTTTCTCGCAGAAATAGACAAACATGCCGGCGAGACAACCCTGAAGTTTCGCAAGCAGCTTGCGGGTGCAGCTTTTGCCCTAACCGCGTCGTACGATGCCGCCATCAATTCTCATTTAACGGAGTCGACTGAGGCAACCCCCTTTCCCGCGAGGCTGAACTTTAATCTTGAGAAAGTGTCTGACCTGCGTTATGGCGAGAACCCGCACCAGCAGGCTGCGCTCTACCGGGATTCGCGCGAGGCGACCGGACTTTTGCAAGCCAAGCAATTGCACGGCAAGGAACTCTCCCATAATAATTATCTCGATGCCAATGCTGCGTTGCAGATAGTGCAGGGTTTTGACGAAGCTGCGGTGGCAATTGTCAAGCACAGCAACCCCTGCGGAGTTGCGATTGGGGGGACGCTCGCGCAGGCTTATGCCAACGCCAGAGCGACGGATCCGGTCTCTTCGTTTGGTGGTATTGTGGGAATCAATCGCACGGTTGATGTTGAAGCTGCGCAGCTAATCTCCGAGGTCTTCACCGAAGTGGTTGTTGCTCCGGGTTTTGAGCCGGACGCTTTGACACAATTAAAAAGTAAGAAGAATTTGCGTTTGCTCGCGCTGCCGAAGATGGCTGTGAGCAGGGGCAGTGCGCGCCAGCTTACCTGCGTAGAGGGCGGATTCTTATTACAGGATCAAGATTCCATTGGGATTAGCGATATTAATTTTAGGGTGGTGTCGGCACGCCAGCCGGATGATCATGAGTTGCAGGCGTTACGATTTGCCTGGCAAGTCTGCAAGTGGGTCAAGTCGAATGCAATTGTCTACTGTAAGGCAACCAGAACAGTAGGGATTGGAGCTGGCCAGATGTCACGGGTGGACTCGGCGCGACTGGCAGCGGAGAAGGCGGTTCAGGCAGGCCTTGGCCTGGAAGGCAGTGTGCTGGCCTCGGACGCTTTTTTCCCATTTCGCGACGGTGTTGATATTGCTGCGGAAGCCGGCGCGACCGCGCTCATTCAGCCTGGCGGCTCTATCAGGGATCAGGAAGTGATTGCAGCGGCAAATGATCATAACATGGCGATGGTTTTTACGGGTATCCGCCATTTCCGCCATTAAAATATTGACAGGACTTTGACAGAGGAAAAAGTTAGTAATGGAGAACAACAACCACACGAATAGCAGACCGGATTCTTTTTGGAGTAGATTCTTCGCGAATGATATCGCCATAGATCTTGGCACCGCAAACACGCTGGTCTACGTTAAGGGCCGGGGAATCCAGATAAATGAACCGTCCATCGTCGCCGTGCAAAAGAGCAGCCAGGAGATTATGGCCTACGGCAACGATGCCAAGACCATGATGGGGCGTACACCAGGTGACCTAACCACCGTTCGTCCTCTCAAGGACGGGGTGATCGCGGACTTTGATTTGGCCGAGAAGATGATCCGCCATTTCATAAAGAAAGTGCAAAATAACCGCTTTGTACGTCCGAGGATTGCGGTCTGTATTCCCTCCGGTATCACGGAAGTTGAAAGGCGAGCTGTGCGCGATTCGGCTGAACATGCCGGTGGCCGTGCAATCTATTTGATCCAGGAGCCGATGGCTGCCGCACTCGGTGTGGCGCTGCCAATCGACGAACCGGTCGGCAGCATGGTGATTGATATCGGCGGTGGCACAACCGAGATCGCTGTTATTTCACTCTCCGGAATCGTGACGGATATTTCCATCCGCATCGGGGGTGACGAAATGAACGAAGCTATCATCCAGTACTTTAAGAAAGCGTACAATTTACTGATCGGTGAGAACACCGCCGAAACCATTAAGATTTCTATGGGGTCGGCAGCCCCATTTAAAGCTGAATTAGTGCAGGAGGTCAAGGGCCGTGATCTGGTGGATGGCATCCCGAAAACAGTGAAAGTCCACGCAAAAGAAATTCAGGAAGCACTGTCAGAAGCGGTTGGCTACATTGTGGATGCAGTTAAGCTTTGCCTGGAGCGTACGCCGCCCGAGCTTTCATCGGACATTCTGGATCGAGGCATCGTACTAACTGGCGGCGGAGCATTGCTAAAAGGCTTGGATGAACGGCTCCGCATCGATACTGAACTGCCTATCATCGTGGCTGAAGATCCGTTGCTCTGCGTCGTCAAGGGGACGGGCAGAATCTTCGATGATCTGGCGAACTATGAGAAAGTCTTGAGTCCAACACGCCGTTATTGAGATGCGGTTCGCTGAATGGTTCATAACCGGCCGCGACTTCGTAGCCTTGCTCATCGCGGTCGTTCTTTCCCTGGTCTTGATCCTTACCAATGAAGGCCGCCAAACCCAGATGCTGCGGGCCTGGACTTTTGGTGGCTTTGGCATTTTACTTGAGCAGATGTCATCGTTTACCCGGTACCGGAATCTTCAGGAAGAGAACCGCTGGCTCAGTCAACGCAGCGCCGACCTGATGCTGCAGAACAGTGAACTGTACGAAGCCCTGGTTGAAAACCAGCGCCTGCGGGAATTGCTGGCATTTAAAAATGAGAGCGGCCAGGAACTTGTTCCGGCCAAGGTTATCGGGAGAAATGAAAATAGCCTGATCCACTCAGTCTTTCTGGCCGCAGGCGAAGAGGATGGCTTGCAGAAAGACATGGCGGTCGTCACTTCCCAAGGTCTGGTCGGAAAGATCTATGCTGTTTCAAAAAACCAGGCAACCGCGCAACTCCTTTTGGATCGCAACTTTCGCGTGGGAGTGATTGTACAACGCAGCCGCGTCAATGGTGTGGTCAAATGGCTGGATTCAGGTAATGTTATTCTTTCTGAAGTCGCCAAGAGGTCCGATGTTAGAATCGGCGACCGAGTGGTGACCTCGGGGCTGAGCACCATATTCCCGGGTGGCCTTGAGGTGGGGTACATAGCACGGTTGGACGACGCTGACCCAGGCATGTTCATCGAGATCGCGCTACAGCCTTCGGTGGACTTTTCGAAACTGGAAGAAGTGTTCGTAGTGAAAACGCGGCCCGGGTCTGTTGATTTTTGATCCATGACCATCATTATTTACATCGTACTGTTTGTCATCGCCATTGTATTGCAATTGACCGTTGCGCCTCTGTTCGCGATCGAGGGGATTGCGCCGGATCTGGTTTTACTGGTCGTTGTCTTTGTGGCGATGAAAAGAGGAAAGGTCTGGGGAATTGCCGCCGGATTTGTTGCGGGGTTAGCCTACGATTTTTTTGGGACGGCGTTTTTGGGCGTTTCGTCACTGGCCAACTCCGTCGCAGCTTTTCTGGCCGGCTTGTTGGGCGGACCACAATTTGAAGAAAAACCGGCAGAGATGATCGGATTGCTGGCGACCTCGGTCTTCATACACCATCTAATCTACTTCACCATCATTCGCATTGGCTCCTTTTATAGTTTCGGACAACTCCTTGTGCGCGTCATTCTGCCACAATCTTTTTACACACTGGTTTTTGTAGCGATCTTTTATTCGATCCTGCCAAAGTCGAGCGTGTCACATGGTAGTGGATATTCAAAACGATGAAAGGCCAGTTCGACTCCACCAAACGAATCTATTACGTTCTGACCTGCATCCTTTTTCTGATTTTGGGTGCCCGGCTTGCCTACCTGCAGTTGTATCACCAGGATCGTTATATTCGTGAATCAGAACGCAATCGTGTCCGGAGTGTCATTGTCGATGCTCCCCGTGGACAGATCCTCGACCGGAACGGCCGGATTCTGGTCGACAACAGTCCTAGCTATTCGATATCTGTTGTTCCTTACGAGTTTCTTAAGTCCGAAGGAGCTGTGGCGCTCTTGTCCACCCTGGTCCGGGAAAAGGCGACAGATCTGGTTTCCCGGATCCGGAAAGAAAGGATAGGCAATTTCAGCCCCGTTCGCATAAAGCGGCAAGTCGATTTTCGTACGCTCAGCGCCATCGAGGAGCATATTCTGGATCTGCCTGGGGTTTTTCATAATGTTGAATCCAAGCGTACTTATCCCGGCGGCGTTAACGCCTCCCATATCTTCGGGTACCTCGGGGAGATCGCCTCCCGGGAATTGAAGTCAACCGGGCGAGACAAATATCGCCCCGGCGACAATATCGGCAAGAGCGGTGTCGAGCTGCTCTATGAAGACTACCTGCGCGGGGCAGCCGGAGTGAAATACGTTGAAGTGGATGTTCTGGGCAGGGAAGTCCGTGACTTGACTGAGTTGAACAACCAGCCCCCTGCACCGGGCAATGATGTCTCTTTGACCATTGATGCGAGGGTTCAGGCGTATCTCGAAAACAGCATGGACGGCAAGCGCGGTGCGGTGGTTGTCCTTGATCCCAGAAGTGGCGATATTTTGGCATTTCTAAGCAAGCCGGATTATCCACCGGACTTGTTCTCAAGCCCGTTGACCCCTAAGATCTGGAATGACCTGGTCAATAGCAGTGAGCATCCGCTGTACAACCGGGCCTCACAAAGTCTGTTTCCGCCCGGCTCGACCTACAAGTTAGTGCTGGCGGCGGCGGGTCTGGAAACCGGCGGCATAAATCTGGATGAGACAGTCTTCTGTCCCGGCTACTACAAGCTTGGTCGCAGACCTTTCAAGTGCTGGAAGAAGGAGGGACATGGCACGGTTAACTTGTTGGCGGCGCTCAAGGGCTCCTGCAATGTCTTCTTCTATAAAAAGGGGCTGGATGTCGGCCTGGACAATTGGGCGAAATTTTCCAGACTGTTTCACTTTGGGCAAAAAACAGGTATTGATTTATCCAATGAAAGTGTGGGAGTGGTCCCGGATCGGACCTACTTTGATAGAACATATGGTGAGAGAGGCTGGACCAAGGGACTGTTGCTGAACTTATCGGTCGGCCAGGGCGACTTGCTGACGACACCTCTGCAGATGGCTTATTTTGCGATGATTCTGGCCAATGAGGGCGTCGCCCACAAACCCCGTCTCTTGAAGAGTGTCACAGATCCTGAAACGGGTGCGGTGCAGGAATTCTCGTCTGAGAAGGTGGTGATCGAGGGCGTCTCCGCCGAAACGTATCAAACGATCAAGGAGGGGATGTTTTCTGTGGTCAATGAACCTGGCGGAACGGGCCGGGGTGCGCGACTGCAAGGAAGAGACGCCTGCGGAAAAACAGGAACCGCGCAGAACCCACATGGCGAAAGTCACGCCTGGTTCATCGGGTTTGCACCTCGCAACAAGCCGGAAATTGCGCTCTGCGTCATGGTCGAAAACGGGGGAGGTGGCGGAGCTGTCGCCGCCCCGATCGCTGGGGGGGTTTTCTCCACGTATTTCGAAAACGGTGACTTGATGGCTGTCACCGATTGAGCCTATAGATGTTTCTAGAGAATCGAATCTTTCGCCACTTTGATTTTGCGTTTTTGGCAAGCGTGCTGCTGCTGATTGCCTGCGGCCTGCTCGCCATCTACAGCGCTACCTATGTTGGCGACGCGCCCGCCTTCCAGTTGAAGTTCACCAAACAGTTGCTTTGGGCAACAATCGGGCTGGCTGTGCTTGCCGTCTGCGTGACACTTCCTTTGAAGTTTTTTCAAAAATACGCTTACGTGATTTACAGCGTTGCCCTCGCCCTTTTGGTTGTGGTCCTCGTTGTAGGGACCGGCGCCGGCACGAGACGGTGGATTGCCCTGGGCGCGGTTCGTATCCAACCCGCTGAAATAGCAAAAGTTGCAACACTGATCGCGCTGGCGAGATACCTTGGCGACGAACATCGTAATCTTGGCACTCTTAAGGACATCCTGGTCCCTCTTGCTCTTGTAAGCGCGCCTTTACTTCTGGTCATGAAGCAGCCCGACCTCGGCTCTGCGCTGGTTTTTCTTGCCCTCATCCTGCCGGTTTTGCACTGGGCAGGGCTTTCCGGCGCTGTGTTGTTTGTGATTCTTGCACCTCTGGTGAGCCTGGTCAGCGCATCAAACTACTATGCTTTCTTGACGGCGATGTTCATCATCAGTGCCGGTTTATTCTTGCTCGGTCGCGGTCTGCGCTTTTTTGTCTTCAATTTTGTATTGAATATTGGCGTTGGCATCTTGACGCCGATGCTGTGGGGGACATTAAAGGCGTATCAGCAAAACCGTATTTTGACATTTTTGGGCCTGGTGACGGATCCGCACGGGCTTGGGTATCAGGTGATTCAATCAAAAGTCGCCATCGGTTCCGGCGGCGTGGTCGGCAAAGGTTTTTTGCATGGCACTCAAACGCATCTGCGCTTTTTACCGGAGCAGCACACGGATTTTATTTTCTGTGTCATCGCTGAGGAGTTTGGTTTTTTGGGCGTCTTGCTTGTTTTGTCTCTTTTTTTGTACATGCTTCTCAGGGGGCTGAATATCGCGTCGAAAGTGAAGGCGCGATTTTCGAGCGTGCTTGTTTTTGGCGGCACGGTCATTTTTCTTTTTCAAATCTTCGTAAACGTCGGGATGACAATCGGAATAATGCCGGTGACCGGCCTACCCTTACCATTCCTGAGCTACGGCGGCTCTGCTCTCATAGCGAACCTCATGATCGTCGGACTTATTCTGAATGCCTGGCGCAAGCGATTTGATTATTTTTGAGGGCTCTCCTAGTAGAAACCTGGGCTTAAAATAGTGTAAAGCAGCGCGGATCCCAACTGCAAAGCCAACATTATACAAATCAATAATATATTTAGATTTATCTTGACATTCTTTGACCCTTTTGATATTTTCTCCTGATAAAACTGAGCCTAACAGAGGAACAAGGATGAAGGGCAAAAAAAGGATATTTTTAATCGTATTGGCTTTGTTGAGCCTGAGTGCGAACGGGTATGCGGGCGATTGGCAATGGGGTGTCGGTTTTAGTGCAGGTACAAGTCGTCTCGAAGGCGATCTGCGCGGTTCACAGCTTAGTCCGCTGGTAACCGGGTATCTGCGCGCGCTGCCCATTCCCTACTTGGCTCTTGACGGTGAGCTCGGCTTCTCTTCGTTGCGCACCAGCAGTTTTCCCAACCCTGTTTTTTCAGATTTCAAAACGGTCATCGTCCCCTTCGAGTTAAGCGCCATCTTTAATTTCTTGCCTCGGCGCAAAGTGAATCCGTATGTACAGGTCGGCGGCGGCGGAGTTTTTTGGCAGGCCAGGGGCGATCTGGTTGCCGGTGGCACCAGGACTCTTGAAGACGGTTTAGACTCCTTTCTCAAAACCGGTGGCGGATTTGAGTTCCGTGTCTCACCCAGCGTTGCCCTCGATCTCGGCGCGGACTATCGTTTTTCATTAACGGATGCATTTGATCAGCTCCGCCAGGGCGACGAAAATGATCAGGTCCTGGATGTGCACGCCGGAGTCACCTATTATTTTGGGGGCCGTAGCAACGACCGCGACCGCGATCTGATTATCGACGAGCTGGACCTGATGCCGGATATTTCAGAGGACCGGGACGGTTACATGGACCACGACGGGATTCCCGAAAAGAACCCAAGTCCGCTTGTAATGGGTGCACCGGAGGCTCCGCTGGACAATGCGAACGTCACCTCGGCTCCTTTGGTTGTGCATCACATCATCGAGGCTGCGGAGACCGGAAAAGACATCGCCATCAAGGCACAGGTAGTTTCCGATGTTCAACTCAAGGTAGTTGCCGCTCTATACAGGCCAAACGGGACCAGATCCTGGAACGTCGTGAAACTTGATGCTTTGGCCGATAATAAATATCAAGGTGATATCCCGGGTTATGCGGTGACTTCCGCCGGCCTCGAATACTGCGTGATAGCGGTGGACGAGACGCTTTCGGGTATTGGTTATTCAGGTCTGCCAAGCAAGCCCATCAACGTAAAGGCTACAAAGAGTGGGACGATCTGGAGAGTTTTGGGTGCTTCTGTTGGCACAGCAGCCATTGGCACTGCGTCATATGTGGTTTTGCGAAAACAGAAGTAACTAGAAACATTGGAAGGATTCAATTAAGTGGAGGTTTCATAATTATGGATGTCAAAATCACTTCAGGAAAGAGCTTTTTCTGGATTTTGTTGTTTAGTTGCTTTTGTTTCATGTCTTTTCTTGCCGGATGTGGCGCGTCTCGCTCAACTGTCGCTCAGGACGAGGAGACGGTGAATATCGATGACCTGCTTGGCGATGACCAACAGAATTCTGCTCAGGAAGATGCTGATGAAGCAGAGGTCTTACGTCTGCTCGGAATCGATCAAGATAGGCAGCAACAGGCCACGACGGTTGAAGCGACTGTCCCCGTGGATCCGGCTATCAACGACTTGGAGCGCGACCTGGATGTCCTGAAGGAGGACTTGCAGGAACGAGATGAGCAAATCTCGGAGCTTAGATCCGAGTTGACCGAGAAAGAGGTAAAGATAAGCGATTTGCAGTCGCATCTGGAGGCGCAGAAGGAGTCAATGTCGAAGCCGGCACCGGCCTTCCGTTCCAACGCCACTGAGCCCACTTCCTGGTACACCTCCAACTACCAGGAGGCAATGCGCCAGTACAAAAGGAAGAACTACCAGGCGGCTATTCGTACTTTCGGTGAGCTTATTCAGTCGGATCTCAACAACTCGCTTTCCGATAATTGTCAATATTGGATCGGTGAGTCTTATTTCGGTCTGGTGAATTACGAGCAGGCCATAGTTGAATTTGAGAAGGTATTCAGCTTCGCAAACTCGAACAAGAGCGACGATGCGCAGCTTAAACTCGGAATCTGTCATTTGAAGCTGGGCAACAGACAGCAGGCCACGGCCGAGTTCAATACGCTACTTTCATCATATCCGGACAGCGAATACCGGGCACTGGCGCAAAGATATTTGTCAAGATAACCGCGACGACCATCTTTTTGTCACTATCGTCCTTTTGAACAGAGTAGATTTCTTGAGCTGCGGGGTTGCACGCCCGCGGCTTTTTATATCCGGGTACAACGGAGGTTAGTTTTTTTTGTACCAGAAGTTCTATCAGGTTATTTGCCGAATCCACGAGGCTCACACTCCCCCTTTTGCTTGACTTTTAGCTAAAAATTGCTAACTTTTTAAATTTGCAGGAAGATGCTTTCGCCCTTCTATGTCAGAATTAAGGAAGGATCCAGTAGTAGGTAGGTGGGTCATCATTTCCTCCCAACGTGGTCAACGCCCGTCAGACTGGGCGAATGAGCCAAACGTCAAGGGCAGCGGCTTTTGCCCTTTTTGTCCTGGAAGCGAAGACAAGACGCCGCCAGAGATTGCGGCCTTGCGGCAAATCACGGACAGGAGTGATGTCCCCGGTTGGCAGATTCGTGTCGTGCCGAACAAGTTTCCTGCGCTGCAGGTTGAGGGTGAGCTTAACCCCAAGGGTTATGGTCACTACGACATGATGAATGGTGTCGGGGCACACGAGGTGATCATTGAGACGCCGAACCATGCTTCTGACTTGGCTGATCTAAGCCCCGATGAAATCGCGCAGGTCATGATTACCTATCGCGATAGAATTGTTGATCTTAAGGAAGATTCTCGATTCAAGTACATCTTGATTTTCAAGAATCATGGGTCGGCGGCAGGGGCTTCTCTGGAGCATTCGCACTCACAGTTGATTGCGACCCCGATCATACCCAAGAGGGTGCTTGAAGAGTTGGAGGGCAGCAAGCGTTTTTTTAACAATAAGGAGCGGTGTATTTACTGCGACATTATCAAGCACGAGATAAAGGCCCGGGACCGCTTAGTCGCCCAGAATGATTCATTTGTTGCTATCGAACCGTTTGCGCCAAGATTTCCTTATGAGACTTGGGTATTGCCCGTTCAACATTTTTCAAATTTCGAGCATTTGCCGGAAGCGGAGTTTTTGACTTTGGCGACCATCATGAAGGACATTTTGAATCGGATCAACCATGTGCTGGGATATCCACCGTTCAATTTTGTTCTACACACGGCTCCAATTCAAAACAAAGCCCTGCCGGACTATCATTGGCATTTTGAGATCATACCCAAACTGGCCAAAATTGCCGGGTTTGAATGGGGTTCCGGGTTTTACATCAACCCGACTACCCCGGAGCTGGCCGCTGAACAATTAAGAAAGTTTCAGGCGAGCGTCGCTTGAGCCAGTCATCTTTTAAATACTCTCCCAAAGTGATGAAACAAAAATTTAAGATATTCTACGTTTCACCAGAGGTTTTTCCCTTTGCCCACTCATCCGATGTCGCCGAAGTTGCGGGCTCGTTTCCGAAGACACTGAAGAATCTCGGCCACGACATCCGCGTGATGATGCCGAACTATCGCTCCGTTAACGAACGGCGTTATGTCCTGCGCGACGTTATCCGCCTGCAGGGGCTCAAGATCAATGTAGGGGATGAGGAGTTTGAGGCCAGCGGCAAGTCCGCTTTCATTCCTGAGTCCAAGGTCCAAATCTACTTCTTGGACAACAAAGAGCTTTTTAATTACGACGGTGGGGTTGGCCATGACGATGATGCGAAGCGTTTCATGTTTTTTGCCGTTGGATGTCTTGAGACCCTGAAGCTGCTGTATTGGCAGCCGGACATCATTCATTGCAATGAGTGGCAGGCAGCCTTGATACCGTGGCTGCTGGCAACGGTCTACAAAGACGATGATTTTTTCAAAAACTGCAAGACACTTCTGTCGATTCACAATCCAGGTAATCAAGGTATATTTGACGCTGCAGTTGCAAAATCCGCCGGTGTTGGTTTTGCGGGCGCCGCCGAGCGTGTCAGCTTTCTGGAGGCTGGTATCCGATACGCTGATTCCATCAACTTTACAAATGACCATGTGGTGGAACAAATCCGGGATGAGGCGGATCCATGGCAATTGCGCGAGGCACTCGAGAAACGCGACCGGGATTATGTTGTTATCAATAATGGCATTGATGAACAAGTTTGGGACCCCGAGAAAGATAAATCCATTTCCGCGAGTTACAGCCAGAAAGAGCCGGATGCGAAGAAAGACAACAAGAAGACCCTTTTGGAGCATTTTGGCTTGTCAGGGGAGTCGGATGCGGCAATAGTAGGCACGCATTCAGCGTTCGCGAATACGGAAAACACGGACTGGTTCCTGGACGCAATCAAGGCACTTGCGGGCAGAGACATTCATTTTCTTGCCATAGGACCGGGTAAGGATGTCTTTATGCAGGAGGTTCGAACCCTGCAGGAGAAGTATCCCGACAAAATTGCTTTAGATGCAAAGCCAGACCCAAAGCTGTCACATCTGCTCGGGGCCGGCAGTGATTTTTTTCTCATCCCTTCGTACTCTACTGTTGCGGGGCTAGCTCCGATGCATTCGCTGGCTTATGGCACCATCCCCATCGTTCCGAATTCTCCGGCATTCCGAGGCCTAGTGAGCAATTGGGATTCTGGCTATGCCGGTGGCAATGGCGTTCTGTTCGACGAAGGCACGTCAGACAGCCTGGTTGGTGGGATAGACCGGGCCCTGCAAGCGTATGCAGACAACGCGTCCTGGCAGAAAATTGTGAAAGCAGCGATGAGCAGCGACTTTTCCTGGAATGTTCCGACTCAGGAATATCTGAAATTGTATCAAAAGTTGGCAAGCGGAAAGGCACGTCCTCACTAACATCTTCGTATTTCCCTTGGCGCAAGCCGTCCCATTTTATTCATCTTGAAAGAAGCCGCCTATCATCTTCCGCCCTTGTTTCAAATAAGTACAATGTTTCGGGCTAGAACAGAGAAATTGTCCCGGATTTTCAACCTAGCTCTAACGTTTTCCTGATTTCTATCGAAAATAGGGATATACGTTCCATATTTGTTAGTTCTTTGACGAGTTCGGAATGGCACGAATTTTGTATTCATTAGGTTTTTTAACTTTTGAAATAGAAGTGCCGACTATGGATAAATAGATGGAAGGCAT
Organism: Candidatus Zhuqueibacterota bacterium; assembly: GCA_029262055.1. Lineage (GTDB taxonomy): Bacteria > Zhuqueibacterota > Zhuqueibacteria > Oceanimicrobiales > Oceanimicrobiaceae > JAJDAD01. The sequence goes on along the minus strand of JAJDAD010000013.1, from coordinate 80,222 downwards.
AGAGATATCAATAGGAAAGGTTGGGGCAAGGCGGGATGTCGTCATGTTGTCGGTGACCGGCTACGTCGATACGATGACCTGCTCCATCCTCCTCAACAAGATCACCGAGAGTCTTAACGCGGGCTCGTTACATATTATTATCGATATGTCGCGGGTCAACTATGTCAGTAGCGCCGGCTGGGGTGTTTTTGTCGGTGAAATCAAAGGCATCCGCGAAAGGGGAGGCGATCTCAAGCTTGTACAAATGACGCCTGAGGTGTATGACGTTTTCGAGATGCTTGAGTTTAACCGTATCCTGGCCCACTACGACTCCATCGAAGAGGCGATAAACGATTTTGACATTTCCATCGGGTTGGACATCACCAAGAGTGCGAAACGGGCTTTTCGTGATTTGAAGCCCCAGGCTGCACAGGGCAATGGTTCAGTTGCGGCGCCACCGGGGAAACCCAGACAGAGAACAGGTGCCCGCGGCAGTGGCTTCCATGCCCAGAACACACAAAAGGACCCTCGTCAGATGCCGCTACAGGAAAAGGTCAGGCATGTAATTATCAAAGACCCCACCGGTGGCGTATTCAAGATTCAAAAGGAGCTGCGCCGCAATAAGTATGGGAGAACCAAGATCAGCCCGCTCCGTCTCTACAGTCTGCTCAGGAAAATAAATTTGGAAACAAAGGAAAAGAGGTATCGGTTTTATCGTTCAAGATAAACCGAGCCTTACTCATCTTCATGGACGAGGCGCTATGGATTCAATGAACGGCAACAAGTTGTGGCGGCACGGAGTCAGGCTCGTAATCTTGCTAAGTGTGTTTTGTTCAGTGAGCAATACGCAGGCGGAGCCACAATCGTTTAACAAACGATTTAACAAAGGTGACGCTCTAAGGCTGACGATATGGCAACCATGGGAAGTTGGTGCGAGTGGCAAGAATCAGAGCTTCGACGTAAATGGTGACTATCTCATCGATAATCGGGGATTTGCATTCTTTCCGCTAATTGGTGACGTCAACGTACTGAGCCACAATGCCAGGACATTATCGGCAGAGCTACAAGAAAAGTTCGGCGCCTACATGCAAGATCCAATCGTGGTCGTTGAGCCGCTTATTCGTATAGCGCTGCTCGGTGCTTTCCGCAAGCCAGGCACTTACTTGACGCCGCCTGATGAGTCGTTCTGGTCGCTTGTCGACCTCGCCGGCGGACCGGCAGACAACAGCGACCTGCGGAAGATGTACATTGAGCGCGGGGGACAGGTCACGAAACGGGACCTGCTGAGCGGCTTTGAAAAGGCGTACACACTGCGCGAACTCGGCGTGCAGACTGGAGACCAGATTTTTCTTCCTGAGCGAAAGCGATTCAGGTTCAGAGATGCTTTCGACATTGTGAGATTCACGTTCTCACTGATTAACTTGTACTTTTTGATCACTAAATTCTAGCAATTAATCCGTAGAAAATCGACTTTTAGAACCGGGGAGCAAAGATACGTTATGGAGTCGTACTTCCTAGATGAGGAAGAGGGCCTTGAAGTAGAAAGGCTTGATCTCAGGCGTTATTATCGGGCACTTTTCAAGAAGTGGTGGCTGATTGCGATAGTGGCTCTCACCGTTACAATCCCCTGGCTCATTTACCTGAAAAGCCAGCCTCCGGTTTACGAGGCGCAGGCACTTATCCGTTTCAAAAATTTTGCGGGCAACGACATCGGTTTGGCGCAAAGGCGTCAGATCGAGTTAACCAGCCGTTCCTTTGCCGAACGGGTTGTCGCCCAGCTGGGCCTGTCGTTGACGCTGCCCAAACAAGGTGATGAGTTCATCAACCGCAGCCGGATTTTTCGGGAGTTCTTCACAACCATGCAGGTTGTCTCCGGCCAGTATATTCTGCGGTTTAACCCGGATCAGACGTATGTCCTGGCCAAACTTGGTGAAGATGGCGTTACAGAAGCGCCAGTCCATGAAGGCCTCACAGACGACATTGTAGACAATTTTTGTCGTGCCAACGGCATGTCATTTAGGATTATCCCTGAATACGCACAACTACCGCCGGAGATTCGATTCCGTGTTCGTGGCTTTCGCAATGCGGTCCAGTCGTTTCAGGACAAGATCAAGGTTCGTTGGGTAGACCGCGCCGGGACGTTAATGAACCTTACGATGACCGACACTGATCCTGTCGTTGTCGCCGAGATGGCCAACAGGCTATCGGAAATATTTATCGAAGAAAGTTCAGGAGTCAAGAAAGAGTCTGTTCAAAGCCACAAGAAGATTCTCCAGGAACAACTGGAGAAGGCTGAAGAAGAACTGCAGGCCTCAGACCAGGAGCTCAAGAGGTTTAAACAGAACTACAGCACCGATCTGGATGGTGAACAGAAACGCAGTACGACTGAGATTGCCGCACTTGACAAGCAGAAAGTCGGGCTGCAATCGACTGTAAAAACATTGAACGAACTGCTGGACAAGAAGGTCGAAAACGAATTAGGGGCAAACGGCCTGGACCCGGAGAAAAAGACTGTTCGCATCATCATGAACCAGCTCGCCGGACACCCGGTGTTCGACGAGAATGCCACCATGCTGGTTACCCGCAGCCAGCTCAGTACGCTTGAGCGCAACTGGCGCGACATTACCAGCCGGTATTCTTCCGGGAACTTCAAAGCCAAGCAATTGCTGCAAGAGATTCTGCAAACGCACATACAGGTTGAGTCAATTGCCAGGCAGGAAATCACCAAATTGGAGAATGATCTCGTGCTGGTCAGCCGGGATCTCAGCAAGCTTGAGAGCCGGGTCCGGCAAATGCCGGCACAGGAACAAAGACTGAGCGAATTGGTGCGCAAGAACAAAGTACTGGAGCGGCAGTACACTGATTTGCTCGCCAAGTCGAGTGAAGCGGAGATTTCGGCGGCTGTTGAAACGGAAGATATCGAAATCCTTGACCCCGCGATCCAACCTGAATTTCCAACCAACCGTGACAAAAAACAAAAGGCGGCCTTCGGCGGAATCTTTGGTCTGTTCCTCGGCATCGGACTCGTTCTTACCATTGAGTTCTTAAACAGAAGCATCAAGACTGCAGACGATGTTAAGCGCTTTTTGCGGCTGCCCGTGCTCGGGACGATTCCGCAAATCGACTTCGAGGATGCGTACGATTTCCAGGATTCTGAAAAAATAAAACAAATTGATCAGCAGCTCGTCACGCATGATTACTCGCCCACGCCGATCGGCGAGGCTTACCGTTCGCTCAGAACAAATCTGATGTTTTCTAAAGATACGGGTCGCATTTCTACGCTGGTGCTGACGAGTAATGAGCCGGGAGACGGCAAGTCTTTCACCGCTGCGAATCTGGCCATCACGCTTGCCCAGTTGAAAAGCAAGGCTCTGCTGATTGATGGCGATTTGCGCAGAGGCGTTTTGCACAACACTTTTGGCGTACCGAAAGAGCCCGGATTCAGCAACTACCTGACGGATGTCGTGCCTTTGCAAAGCATCATTCACCCGACCCAGATCCCAAATCTTTCGGTGATCAGTTGCGGCTCGTTAATTCCCAATCCCTCCGAGCTGCTCGGGTCACACCAAATGAATCGCTTTCTCGACGAAGTTCGCAGAAAATATGACCTCATCATGTTTGATACCCCGCCATTGAACGCCGCCACCGACGCTGTGGTTGTCGGCACGCAAGTGGACGCGGTTGTGCTGGTGATTCGCGCAGGTCGCACGGACAGAAATCTAGCCAAGTCCAAGCTGGAGCTGTTTTCGAGCGTGCCTGCAAAAGTTCTCGGCGCCATCCTGAATGGCACGACTGCTGATATGGCCCATCCGGGTTACAGCTATTACCACTACTAGTACATGAAGGATAGTAAGAGAGGATAGCAAGAAAGGATAGAGCAAGGAATGCAAAGGATACTGATTACTGGTGGTGCCGGCTTTATAGGGTCTCATCTTTGTGAGACCCTTTTGCATGTTGGCAATGAAGTGGTTTGTCTCGACAGTTTTAACGACTACTACGAACCGGCCGCTAAGCGCAGGAATATAGAGGCGTTGCTGCCGGAGCAGAGATTTACCCTGGTTGAGAACGATATTCTGAATCTGGAGTTCCTGCGTGATTTCTTTGCCGTATCGAGGTTCGATGTCGTGGTTCATCTGGCGGCCCGGGCCGGCGTTCGGCCTTCGATACAGGAGCCGATTTTATATCAGCAGGTTAATGTCGCGGGCACCAACAATCTTCTGGAAGTTGCGAAAGAAACAGGCGTAAAAAAGTTCATCTTTGCGTCGTCATCATCAGTTTACGGCGAGAACAAGAAGGTTCCTTTCAGTGAAGAGGATCCTGTTGACAACCCCATTTCTCCGTACGCATCGACCAAGAAGGCGGGGGAATTGATCTGTTACACCTATCACCATCTCTACAGTTTACCGATAACATGCCTGCGATTTTTTACGGTGTATGGCCCGAGACAGAGGCCTGACATGGCGATCCATAAGTTTACCCGCAGTATCTCGCGTGAAGAGGAGATCAACATGTTTGGGGATGGTAGCTCTCAACGCGATTATACCTTCATTAGCGACATCATAGATGGGATTTGCTTGTCGATCGAGAACTGCAGCGGTTATCATATTTACAACTTGGGAGAATCCAAGACAATCAAACTCGGTGAGCTAATAACGCTTATCTCACAGAGTGTAGGAAAGAAAGCCCGAATAAAATCGTTGCCGGTTCAGCCCGGTGATGTACCCATTACTTACGCCGACATAAGCAGAGCACGCCGTGAAATTGACTACAACCCAACAGTCGACATCAGAACAGGTGTGGAGCGGTTTGTGGAGTGGTACACCAGGATGGAGGAAACAGTACAACTTTGACGTCAATTCTCTTCACACGATAAGCATCCATGGTTAAGGAAAAAGAGGCGTTTCTCAGTAGCGTTGCAAAAGTAGTAGACGCCATCGCAATTCTCCTCGCTTTTATCTGCTCATACTTCATCAGTGTTGGCATTCGGGAGATTTATGGCCTCGGTGAAATGGCGTATGCTCAGGGACTTCATCTCACAGGCTTACTTTATTTTGCTCGGCACAACGTCGTTCTTCTGTTGGCAAGCATCCCGGTGTGGATCATGTTTCTTTCCTTCCAGGGATCCTATCGTGACCTGCGGACCAGGACGATACCGACCGAAATTATGATTATCTCGATTTCGGGATTCTTGTCGACAATTGCGTTGGGTAGTGTTATTTTCGTATTTAAGCTGACCTTGACCAGCCGCCTGTTTGTTGCGACAAATATCGTCTCCACGGTTCTTTTCTTGCTGATCGCCAAGTATATCCTCTACCGGTTTATGGATAACCTGCATCAGAAAGGTTATAACCAGGTCAATTTGTTGATCGTCGGCACCGGAAAGCGGGCGCGCGATTTTATCAAAGTTGTTAAAGAACATTCCAATTGGGGGCTGAAAATTGTCGGGCTCATCGATGATGAACATGGTATGTTCGGGAAGGAAATCGAGGGCTTCCGGGTTCTTGGCCGGCTGCAGGACATCCAGTTTATTCTGCACAGGATCGTCGTAGATCGGGTGATCTTTGTGGTGCCAAGGCTTTGGCTAAATCGGATCGATGAGGCAATTCTGGCCTGCGAAGAGGAAGGCATAAGCACTTCTATTTCGATGGATCTGTACAATCTCAATATCGCCAAAGTACGCCAGACGGATTTCAGTGGGTTTCCGTTGCTCGAATTCGAGACCTTTTCAGCGAAGCAATGGCAACTCTTCCTGAAACGCACCATCGACATAATTGTCTCGATCATTCTATTGGTGGTCTTTTTACCAATCAGCCTGGCAGCCATTCTGGCGGTTAAGCTGACCTCGAAAGGCCCGATTTTGTTTACTCAGACGCGCTCAGGTCTGAATGGGCGCAAGTTCACTTTATATAAATTCCGAACCATGATTGTCGGCGCCGAGTTCAAGAAACGCGCTCTGGAAAAAATGAACGAAATGGAGGGCCCTGTCTTCAAAATCAGGAATGACCCCAGAATCACACCTGTTGGTCGCATACTACGCAAGCTTAGCATCGATGAAATTCCGCAACTCATAAACGTACTTCGCGGCGACATGAGTATCGTTGGCCCAAGACCACCTTTACCAGTTGAAGTCGACCTGTATAAAGAGTGGCAGCGCAGACGTTTAAGCCTCAAGCCGGGGCTCACCTGCATTTGGCAAGTCAGTGGCCGTAATCGGATTCAATTCGAAAAATGGATGGAAATGGATCTGAAGTACATTGATGAATGGTCGCTTTGGCTTGACATCAAGATTTTGTTCAAGACCGTTTTCGTGGTGTTGTTCGGATACGGCGCCAGCTAGTCTCTTTTTTACCAACCACAATTTAGGGAGAAAATCGTGCATATCTGCGTAATCGGTACAGGATACGTGGGCCTCGTCACAGGGACCTGTTTTTCCGAATTCGGAAATGATGTTGTCTGCTTAGATGTAGATCGAATGAAAATTGAAGCGCTTCGTCGGGGCGAAATTCCCATTTACGAACCGGGTCTGGATGACCTTGTGGCCAAGAATGTCAAGGAAGGGCGGCTCACATTTTCGACTGACCTCCAGACCGCCGTAGAGCAGTCTCTGGTCATTTTTGTTGCCGTCGGTACGCCGCCAAACGAAGACGGCTCTGCCGACCTGCAGCAGGTGGAAGCTGTCGCCAAAGAGGTTGCGACGCACCTGAACGGCTACAAGGTCGTTGTCACAAAAAGCACGGTGCCGGTCGGCAGCGGAAAAAGAATCCGCCGGATCATCGAGGCGAACCTGAAAAACCCAACAAACTTCGGCGTGGCATCAAATCCGGAATTTTTGCGTGAGGGCTCAGCCCTGGAAGATTTTATGCGCCCGAATCGGGTTGTGATCGGCGCTGAGTCAAGTGAAGCCGTCGCCATCCTGAAAGAACTTTACTCCCCGCTCTACTTGATAGAAACGCCATTTGTCATTACAAATATCGAAACGGCAGAGCTAACCAAGTATGCCGCGAACGCCTTTCTGGCGACCAAGGTGTCTTTCATTAACGAAATGGCCAACTTTTGTGAGCTTGTCGGGGCAGATGTGCATGATGTCGCAAGAGGAATGGGGCTGGACAAACGCATCGGCAAGAAGTTCCTACACGCCGGCCCGGGTTTCGGCGGGTCATGCTTTCCGAAAGACACGCGGGCTTTGCTGCAAGTCGGGCAGGACAACGATTTCAACTTTCAGGTGGTCAGAGCTTGCCTGGATGTTAATAAACGTCAGAGTAAGGTGATGCTCACTAAAATCGAGAGCACGGTCGGGCAGCTTGACGGCAAGACTGTGGGCCTTCTTGGTCTTTCATTTAAACCCAATACGGATGACATGCGGGAGGCGCCCGCCATCGCGATTGTCAATGAATTGTTTAGCAAAGGTGCGCGAGTCAGAGCCTTTGATCCCGCGGCCATGGAGAATGCGAAGGAGTTGTGGCCCGACCTGGTCTGTTGCAAGGACACCTATGAGGTTGCCGAAGGCTGTGATGTCCTTATTCTGGTGACCGAGTGGAATCAGTTTCGCAGCCTTGACCTCGAACGCATCAGGGGATTGATGAACTTGCCAACCATAATTGATCTGCGCAATGTTTATGATCCGCAGAAAATGCGCACACAGGGCTTCAGCTACACAGGCGTGGGCCGCCCATTCACGTCGAGTCCTTTGGAATGACGGATTGCGTGTAGTGAAGTCCAGAAGGCCGTGCCTGTAACGGTCTTTCTCTCTTCCAGGTCACTTTCCTTTTTGATGCCGGTTGCGCGCCCAGGCTTAAGCGTTATTCGTCCTGCCTGCAAGGCATGGCAAACCTCCGGCGAGCTGTTCTTTGCGTGTGTCATTGCACAACAACGTTTCAAAATGACACAGAGGGCTGTGGAATGGGTGAGATTATGACGGTGTATGTAATTTAAAAACAACGTTTTGCCAGTATATGGTAGTGGCGTTCTACTTTGTGGCGCTGGCACCATAATTGCTAAAGGAAATGATCTTGTAACCGATTTAATTTATGATTGATGCCGGAATAGAAGAGGGGAAATCTGTGGGAAGGTGCGGGTTCGCCTTAGCGCGGATATTTCTATCCACAGGTAGTCCGGAACGAGAACCTTTTAATTGCGGGTGCTATGCGAGTTTTAATGGTTGCGCCACAACCGTTCTTCCAACCAAGAGGTACGCCCTTCAGTGTACTTCACCGCCTCAAAGCGCTTTCAAGACTTGGGTACCAGGTCGATTTACTTACCTATCCTATTGGGCAGAATGTTGACATAGATGGCGTTCGGATCATCAGGATTCCGCGTGTGCCTTTTATCGAGAAGATCGCAATCGGCCCATCCAAGAGTAAGATTGTTCTGGATTTGGTCATGATTTTCAAGACCATGCAGGTGCTACGCAAGGGCAACTACGACCTCATCCATTCGCATGAAGAGGCCGGTTTTTGGGCAGCTTTTTTTTCGAGACGGTTCGGTATCGCTCATTTGTACGATATGCACTCGAGCCTGCCGCAACAGTTGAGCAATTTCAAGTCTACCAAATCGAAGCTGATCAAGAAAGCGTTTGACGCCCTGGAAAACTATACTGTTGATAGCGCCGTGGCGGTGATCACGATTTGCCCGGAACTCTACAATTACGTTCAAGCTCAGCAGCCCGACAAACCCAACTGGCTGATTGAAAATGTGGCGGACAACAGCCTGGTATTTGACCGGGAAGTCGACACAGCCGCGATCCGGAGCCGTGTCAAGACCAACGGTGAAACCGCTATCCTTTACGCCGGTACTTTTGAGCCATATCAGGGCATCGATTTGTTGATTGAGTCCAGTGTTGCTGTCGTTGCAAAACACCCGGATGCAAGGTACGTCATGGTCGGAGGGAGCCCGGAACAGGTACGTCATTATCAGGATAAAGCCAGGGAACTCCAGTTGCAGGATCATTTTGTGTTCACCGGGTCTGTGCCCCCGGAAGAAGTCCCCTTCTATGTTGAGCACTCCGACATCCTGGTTTCTCCGCGCCTAGAGGGGAACAACACCCCCCTGAAGATCTACTCCTATCTCCGTTCCGGTAAGCCGATTGTGGCGACTGACCATCTGACGCACACACAGGTGCTTAATTCCGAGGTTTCAGTCCTTACCGGCTGTACGGCGGATGCCTTCGGGGCCGGTGTGAATTCACTGCTCGAGGACCGGCAACTGGGGATAGAGATTAGCAAGAAAGCAGGACTGTTGGCGGACGAAAAATACAGCTACGATGTTTATCTCAAAAAGACCGAAGAGATTTACCAATTCATCGAAAAACAGGTTTTAAGCAAGTAATATGTGTGGCATCTGCGGCCTAACTTATTTCGACCCGGGACAGACTGTCGACGGGCAGCAAGTGCGGGACATGTGCGCCGTGATCAGGCACCGTGGACCCGACGAGGAGGGGATTATTACGCGTGGGAACTTCGGGTTTGGCATGCGGCGGCTCAGCATCATCGACCTTGCCACCGGACGGCAACCCATTTCCAATGAAGATGGCTCGATTTGGATCGTATTTAATGGCGAGATCTACAATCATCTGGAGCTGCGCAAGGATCTGGAATCGAAAGGGCACCAATTCAAAACGAAATGCGATACCGAAGCAATAGTGCACGCTTATGAAGAGTACGGTGACCGCTGCGCGGAAAAACTGAACGGTATGTTCGGAATCGCAATTCTGGATCTGAATGATCGCAGCTTGTTCTTAGCCCGCGACCGCCTGGGGATCAAGCCCCTCTACTATTACTGCGATTCGGAGAAGTTTCTGTTCGGCTCAGAGCTCAAGTCCATTCTGGAGATCGATGGCGTACCCCGCGAAGTTGACTTGCAGGCGCTGGACAATTTTCTAACCGTTGAATACGTGCCTGCGCCCCGCAGCATTTTCAAGAATATCTTCAAGCTGCCGCCCGGACACACCCTGACTCTGCGCGATGGGAAAGTTAAGATGCGCGAGTATTGGGATATTAGATTTGATGAACAGCCCGCCACCGAAGGTGAGTTGTGCGAACAGTTGGTTGAGCTTCTGCAGGATGCTGTGCGCGTGCGTTTGATGAGCGATGTTCCTTTGGGCGCGTTCCTGAGCGGCGGTATCGACTCGAGTTCCATCGTAGCGCTCATGAGCCGGGAAATGGACCGACCGGTTGAAACCTTCTCTATCGGTTTCCAGGAATCCTCGTACAACGAGTCGAGTTTTGCCCGCATCGTGGCGAACCGTTTTGCGACGCAACACCATGAGTTCACCATCGAGCCCGACGCTCTGGATTTGACCGAGAACCTGATAGGGCACCTGGACGAGCCGTTCGGGGATTTTTCCATTTTCCCCACGTTTCTGGTTTCAAAGATGGCGCGGGAATTTGTTACGGTTGTGTTGTCGGGTGACGGCGGTGATGAGCTGTTGGCCGGCTACGACACCTACATTGCCAACCGCGTGGCCCGCAGTTATGCTAAGATTCCAGCCTGGATTCGAAACGGCGGGGTCGGACCGCTTCTGGATCTGATACCGCCCACCGAAAAGAAGAAGGGGTTGGTGAACCGTGCAAAGCGTTTTCACGAAGGCGCGCAGCTGCCCGCCGACCTTCGCCATACGCGTTGGATGATCTTTCTGCAAGCTGCGGAAAAAGCGAAACTGTTCGCGCCCGAGAAACACGCCGCGCTGGCAGATTTTGATTCCTACGGTTTTTTACGTGCGCATTTCAACCGCGCAGGTACAGCAGATGATCTGAACCGGCAGTTGTACGTAGATATGAAAACATATATGGTCGACGATATTCTGGTCAAAGTCGACCGGATGAGCATGGCGACTTCCCTGGAAGCGCGCGTGCCGTTTCTCGACCACCGTTTTGTTGAGTTTACGGCCCGCATGGCGGGAAGCCACAAATTGCAGGGCAGGACCACCAAGCACATTCTGAAAAAGGCCATGGGCAGCGTCTTGCCGCACGAGATTCTCGGGCGCGGCAAAGAGGGATTTAGCATTCCCATCAAAAACTGGCTGAAGAATGAGCTAAAACCGCTCATGATGGACGTGCTCGCCACTGACCGCATCAAGCGCGAAGGCTTCTTCGAACCAGCTTATGTGGAACAGTTAAAAAGTGAACATTTGGGCGGAAAGGAAAACCACAGTCATCGACTCTGGGCCCTGATGGTGTTCGGTATCTGGCAGGATATTTACCTGCGCCCACAAACAAAGACAAGTCGTCCGGTTGAAACCGCCGCGACCATAGCAGCCTAGAACAGACAACGAGGACGATTATGACAGTAGTAACAGCACCGCAGAAGAACTTGGGCATGAAAGATCCTCTGCTGGAAAAGATAAGACAGTACTGGAATGAACATATTCACGACCTGGAGTTGGCCAAACACCCGGTCGGCAGTAAAGGGTTCTTCCAGGACCTCGACGAGTACCGGTTTGATAAACTGCGCTATCTTCCTCATGTCGTCGACTTTCAGGCTTACGCTGATCGCAAAATCCTGGAAGTCGGCTGCGGGGTCGGCATTGATTTGATTCGGTTTGCTAAGGCTGGCGCCCAGGTGACCGGCATCGACCTGGCCGAGCAGTCTGTCGGCCTGGCGCGGCAATATTTTGAACATGAGGAGGTTGCCGGTTCACTGCAATTGGGCAACGGCGAAGAACTGGAGTTTGCGGACAATTCCTTCGATATGGTCTATGCGCACGGCGTAATTCAATATACCTCGAACCCCAAAAAGATGGTCGACGAACTGCGGCGAGTCGTCAAGCCGGATGGTCAGGTCGTCATGATGGTTTACAACAGGATATCGTGGTTGAATTTCCTTTCCCAGACGCTGGGTGTCGGCCTTGAACATGAAGACGCCCCGGTTTTGCGCAAGTACAGCATTCCGGAGTTTAAGGACCTCCTGGCGGATTTTTCAGAAGTTGGGATCGTGCCTGAGCGGTTCCCCGTAAAATCAAGATTGCAGAAAGGCGCCAAGGCCGCTTTTTTCAATCTGTTTTTTGTGCCGGCTTTTAACCTGGTTCCACGCGCGTTAACCAGAAACACCGGGTGGCACATAATGGCTTTTGCAAAAAAATAGGGCGTCCGAAAGACAAAGCGAACATGCAAAGGGACCTGAACACACTAACAGGTAAGAAATTTGATGTGGCCATCATCGGTGGCGGCATTTACGGCGTGTGCTGCGCCTGGGATGCAGCTTTACGGGGCCTGTCGGTTGCGCTCATCGAGAAGGGCGATTTTGGCTCCGCGACGTCTTCAAATAGCCTAAAAATCATTCACGGCGGCTTGCGTTACCTCCAGCATGGCGACTTTAAGAGAATGCGGGAGTCTATCGCCGAACGCAAAACGCTGATGCACATTGCACCGCACCTGGTCTATCCGCTACCGTGCATTATGCCGACCTACGGGCATGCTTTGAAGGGCAAGGAAGCAATGTCGCTCGCTCTGCTCATCAACGATGTCGTCGGCTTTGACCGGAACGGACTGGCGGACCCGGAAAAATATATGCCGCGCGGCAAAGTTGTTTCGGTAGAGGAGTGCGAAAAGATCATCCCGGATGTCGACCATGAGGGTTTGACCGGCGGGGCAGTCTGGTATGACTGCCAGGTGCGAAATTCCGAGAGACTTCTGCTCTCGATTCTGCATTCGGCGCAACGAGCCGGTGCAGTGGTTGCCAACTACGTAAGCATGGTCGATTTTATCAAGGACGGCAACCGTGTGGTCGGTGTCCGGGCCAGCGATAATCTGTCCGGCGCTGCGTTGGAAGTGAAAGCGGATCTCGTCATCAACAACAGCGGGCCCTGGTTGAATGATGTTCTCAGTCATCTCAACGGGCACACACCCAAGCGAGAATACAAGATGTCCGCGGCCATGAATTTGGTGGTGAAGCGCAAGCTGTTCGGCACCTATGCAGTCGGTCTGGCAAGCAAGGACGAGTTCAAGGATTCGGACGCTCTTGTTGACAAGGGCTCCCGGCTATTCTTCGTCACACCCTGGAGGGAAGGCTCCCTTATAGGTACGACCCATGTGCATTACGAGGGCGCGGCTGAGGACTTCAGGATTAGAGAAAGTGACATCCAGAAATTTATAGACGACGTGAATCAGGCTTATCCGGCGGCAAAACTGACCCGGGACGACATCAGCTTTTTTTATGGCGGGCTGCTGCCCGATGACACCCCCGATGGCCACAGCGGCGATGTTCGTTTGCTCAAAAGCTACAAGATCATCGATCACAAAACTGAGGATGGTCTGGACGGACTGCTCTCAGTCGTAAGCGTGAAATACACCACGGCCCGGGATGTGGCGGCCAAGACGGTGGATTGTGCTCTGAAAAAACTAAGGCGTAAGCGCGTTGCTTCTACCACCGCCGCGACACCGGTGTTTGGCGGTCAAATCAGCAACTTCCAGGAATATGTGGTAAGGGAAAAAGCCCGGGCTTACCAGGAGCTGGATGGCGACGCGGTTGAACATCTGGTTTCGAACTACGGTTCCGAATATCCTGGCGTCGCCAATCTGCTCGCCGAGAATCCTGACTGGCGCAATCCGGTCGACGGGCAGACTACTGTGCTCAGGGCCGAGGTCGTTTACGCCGTCCGCCGTGAGATGGCTATGAAGCTTGCGGATGTGGTGCGTAGACGGACCGAGCTGGGCAGCACAGGAAATCCCGGATTAAAAGTCCTGCGCGACTGTGCTCACTTGGTGGCCGTGGAATTGGGATGGGACAAGGCAAAGATAGAGCAGGAGATTGCCGAGACAGAGTCGATCTATGAAGCGGCCCAATGAACAGTTCCGAAGGGGATACCGGTAGAATGAGCAAGACAGTTTTTGTTACGGGCGGTAGTGGGTTTACTGGCAGCCATCTGTGCCGTGTTCTGGTTGAACGTGGGCATAGAGTCAAGGCATTGGTCCGCGAAACCAGCAAGTCGGACCACCTCAAAGAGCTGCAGGTTGAACTGGTCACAGGCGACTTGTCGGACCTTGGGCATCAAAACGGTGCATTGCAGGACGTTGATACTGTTTTTCATGTCGCCGCGGCTTACCGCAGCGAGGGTATCGCCAAAGACATGTTCTGGAAAGTCAACGTCGATGGTACCCGCTCTCTGCTGAAGTCCGCTGCGACCGCGGGTGTACGCAGGTTTGTGCACTGCAGTACGGTTGGCGTTCAGGGGGAAATCGACGATCCGCCTGCCCCTGAGACTGCACCGTACAAACCGGGAGATCACTATCAGGAATCGAAGATGGAGGGCGAGAAACTGGCCCTCGATTTCTTCAGCAAGAGTGACATGGAGGGCGTGGTTGTCCGGCCGGTGGGCATTTATGGTCCGGGTGATACGCGTTTCCTCAAGCTGTTCAAGTTTATCAATAGCGGTAAGTTCCGGATGATCGGCAAGGGTGATGTCCTCTACCACCTGACCTACGTCGAGGATCTGGTTGACGGCATTATTCTGGCCGGAGAAAGCCCGCGGGCCGTGGGCAACATTTACACCATCGGTGGCAACGAATTTCTGAAGTTGCGGGAATTGGTGGCTTTGATCGCCAAAACCCTGGACAAACCCGTGCCGGCCACGAGTATTCCGCTGAAGCCGGTGTATTGGGCTTCGGCAGTGTGCGAGGTGCTCTGCCGGCCTTTGGGCATAGAGCCGCCGCTGTACCGGCGCCGGCTGGACTTTTTCACCAAGGATCGGGCGTTCGACATCTCACATGCGAAAGCAGACTTACAATACCAGCCCAAGGTGACTTTGCCGGACGGGTTGGCACGCACCGCTGCCTGGTATAAGCAGAAGAAACTGATTTAGGAGAGCGTTTGAGCGCAGAAAAACCAGAAAGTCCTTCCCACACAACTGAGTCTCCGGGCCAGGCCTCCGGCAAGAAAAATAAGCGAATGCTGCTGATCAAAGTTGCAGTCAGTCTCTCGCTTATCATGTTTCTTCTTAGCCGCGCGGAAATCGGAAAGCTGGGCGATGCCCTTACTTCGGCGAGTCCGTTTCTGATTTTTCTGTCATTCCTGTTGCACGGAGTGGGCTATTTTTCGAGTTCGTATCGTTGGCAGCTTTTGCTGCGCGCCCAGGGCTTTGAAGTACCGGTGACCTATCTGGTGCGTTCGTATGCGGTCGCCATGTTCTTTAACAATTTTTTGCCCTCGACCATCGGCGGAGATGGCTACCGTGCATTAGATACCGCCAAGTGCGGCATCCCGAAACTGAAGGCGCTGGCCATTGTACTGGTCGAGCGCTTCCTAGGTATGTTCGCCCTGATGATCTTTGCGGTTTTGGCGCTGGCGCTGGCTACTGAATTGACCAGCAGGATAGATCACTTGTGGTTTTGGTTGCTCTTGACTTTCGGTCTGATGACGGCAGCCGTTTGGCTGATTTTTTTCCGCTCCGGCGCCTCGGTGTTACCCGGGAAATTATTCACGTTGCCCGGGATGCCCCTGGTAAAGAAGCAGCTCGACAAGATGTCGGAGGCCTTTGGGCCTTTCCAGGGTAAGACGGCGACTTTTGGCTGGACGATGGGCTTGTCCCTGCTCCTGCAGTTCAATGTCATCTTTCACTATTTTCTGATTTCGGAGGCATTGGGTCTGGAGATAGGGCTGGTCAAGTTCCTGGTAATAATTCCTCTGGCCATGTTTGTACAGATGGTGCCGGTTTCGATTAACGGCATCGGCATTCGCGAGTCTTTTTATGTTTTCTTTCTTTCAAAAATCTACGGTGCGCCATTTGAGGCAAGCCTGGCTTTTTCCGCGATCGCGTACGGCATGATTCTCCTCTTGGGCGTTTTAGGTGGCATTATCTACGCCTTTCGCAGAGAAAACATGGATGACCTGCATGCTGCAACTCTAAGTGAAAAAACGCAAAATACTGAGTCCTCAAGTGACAGGAGAGTCGATATGAGCAAGGATAATTCTCACGAGATCATGGACACACAAAAAGATCTCTTTGATGAGAAGAAATCAAAACTCGCCAGATACCAGGAAATGTTCGTCGGAAAACCTGGTTTACTGAATTTGATAAAATACGAGCTGGTGATCACTTTGTTCAGCTGGGTTCCGGGGGCGCTCGGTATTTTCCTGCGGCAGACCTTCTACCCGGTCATTATGGGATCGATGGGGCGCGGTGTTGCATTGGGCGCAAACATCGCCATTCGCACGCCTAACAAGATTCACCTCGGCAACAATGTCGTGATTGATGACAACTGCGTCCTGGATGCAAAAGGGCAGACCAACAAGGGCATCAAGATTCACAATGGCGTGTTCATTGGCCGAGGCACGATTTTGACCTGCCACAACGGTGACATCGAATTGGAAGACAACGTGAACATTGGCTTCAACTGTGTGATTTCATCACTCAGCTCGATTGTGATAAAGAAGAATCACCTGATGGCAGCTTTTTGCTACCTGGTGGGCGGCGACCACGACAGCGACCGCACGGACATCCCGGTCCTGATGCAGGGACGGTCATCGAAGGGCATCACTATCGATGACAACGTCTGGCTAGGGGCAGGGGTCGCAGTGCTGGACGGTGTGACCATTGGGCGCGACAGTATAATCGGTGCCGGTGCCGTGGTCAACAAAGATGTCCCCGAGTTTGCGATATCGGCCGGTTTGCCGGCAAAGTTCCTTTGGGACCGCCGCAAGGGCAAGGAACATAACGAGGTCCTGCGGGAGCAGAATGCGAAAGCTTGACTTGAACAGAGACTGTAATCGGAGAGACTCATGATTTATGGAATCATAAACAACAGTGCAGAGCAGAGTGTAGCTAAGGAGTCGCTGTTCAAGCTGGCGGGATCTGGGGAGTCGGACAAAGCCAGCAGTACTTTTTTCAACGCCAACATCGGACTGGGAGTCAGCGAAACCGGTGTCCCCACCATCGACGATGGTGCCGGGATTGCCTTCAGCCAGAACAAGAAGCTGGTGGCTGTCGCATCCGGCAATATTTACAAGATCGGCGACAAAGCTGTGCAGGACAAAAACGACGTGGCCAGTCTGATTTTGTCGCGCTACGAGGCTGGTGCGGAGAGTGAATTCAGGAACCTCAACGGCCAGTTTGCAGCCGCGATTTGGGATGGTGTGAAAAACCGCTTTCTGCTTGTGCGCGACCACTTGGGTCTTGAGCCACTGTTCTACCACTGGAACGGCAAGAGCCTGACCTTCAGTTCGTCGTTGCGGGCTTTGACGCAGCACCCGGCTGTTGACAAAACGATGAACTATCGGGCGATTCGAAATTATCTGCTTTTCAATTATAATCCCGGACTGGACACTTTCATCAAGGATGTACATAAAGTCCGCCCGGGTCATGCTCTTGTGTTGGAAAAAGGCAGCCTGAAGGCCCGGCGCTATTGGAATCTGTCGTATCAGGATCAAAATGGGCGCCAGGTTGACAGCTTTATCGAAGAGCTTTTGAGCCTGACCAGGGACGCCATCGCGATCCGAACTGCCGGGGAAGATTCAGACCCCGGGGCGTTCCTGAGCGGGGGCATGGACTCCAGTTCCGTGGTCGGTTTACTCAGCGGCTTGACCGACCAACAGATCCATACGTTTTCCTTCCGCTGTGATGACAAGTATGTCGATGAGTCGCATTTTGCCAGAGTCATGGCGCGACACTACAATACGCAGCACAATGAACTTGAGTTCGTTCCCGAAGATCTGAACAACCTCGAAGCCATGGCCGGTTGGATGGAAGAGCCTCTGTGCGACATCGGCGTGGAGCTGGGTTCGTTCATTCTTGGGCGCGCTGCACAGAACAAAGTCCAATACATTCTCACCGGTGACGGCGGCGACGAGCTTTATGCGGGACACCCGGTCTACGTTGCGGACCAGATGGCGGCCAAGTTCGATCTGATTCCGGCTCCGATTAGAAACAGCATTACCGCGATTGCCGGTATTCTGCCCGATTCAGAGGAGAAGAAAAGCTTGCGCGTCAAAGCGCGCCGGTTTGCTTACAGCTACAAGTTCCCCGCAGAACTTCTGAGTAACCGCTGGCGCATCTATTACACCGATTCCGAATTGGCTGAGCTTTGTCAGCCGGACATCGTGGCTGAGTTTGGCAAGCTCGACACTTACGATGACATTACGGATTTATACAAAGACGCAGACGGGCCGGACAATTTGAGCCAGAGCCTGTACGGCGACTATCAGACGTTGGTGCATTTCCATGTCGACCGGCTCCGGCTGACCCGGGCCTGGGGCATTGAAGCACGGTTCCCCTTGCACGACTATCGACTCATTGAGTTTTCGGCCACCATTCCGGCAGAGCTGAAAATTCGGGGCTCGCAAGTCAAGTATATCCAGAAGAAGGCGATGGAGGGTGTTCTGCCGGATGAAATCGTTTTTCGGAAAGACAAAATGGGGCATAACGTCCCGATGAAGAACTGGATGCGAAACACTGATGTGTTCCGTGACCTGATTCATGATGTCCTGTCCGAGGACGCCTTGAAGAAGCGTAACTTCTTTAGCACCAGCGGCGTCCAGTCTATGCTGGACTTGCACTTATCCAGCAAGAAGGATTTTTCGCACCGGCTCTATTCCTTACTCGTTCTGGAGCTATGGATGCAGAAGAATCTTGATGGTTAGCAAATTCACGAACAATTCCCGACAACCTCTCGACGCGCCACTCTGGAAAAGGAATTTGTTATTTGATCAGATCCAATTGAGTCAGTACAGGAGGGAAGGAAATTGTTAAGCAAAAGCAAGGTGGCCGTGATCGGCGCCGGAAAAATGGGAGAGACGCTGATCAGCAGTCTGCTGGAGGCGGAGGTTGTCAGCAACAAGCAGGTTGTTGCCACCGCGATGCACCAGGAAAGGTTAGACCGGATAGCACAGCAGTATGACATCGGTACTACGACCGACAACGTTGACGCCATCGCGGGTGCGGATATTATTCTGGTCTGCGTCAAGCCTCAGGCGATTACCGCGGTACTGGACGAAATCAGCGGCCATCTGCAGCCGGAGCAGTTGCTGGTGTCGGTAGCCGCTTCAGTGACTACCGGCTTCATCGAAAAACATCTGGCCAGCCCGAATCCCGTGATCCGCGCCATGCCGAACACACCCTGTTTGATCCGGAAAGGGATGACCGGCATTTCAGCGGGGTCGCATGCTGCCGAAGAACATGTGCAAAGAGCGCAGTTTATTTTTGATCAGGTCGGCCGTACGGTTATTCTCGATGAAAAGCACATGGACGCCGTCACCGGCCTGAGCGCCAGTGGCCCCGCATTCATCTACGTGGTGATCGAGTCTATGGCAGAAGGAGGCGTCAAGACCGGCCTGCCGCGCAGCGTGGCAACGGAACTGGCGGCGCAGGCAGTTTTGGGTGCGGCAAGTATGGTTCTTGAAACCGGCGAACACCCCGCGCTTTTGAAAGATGTGGTCACAACCCCCGCAGGTTGCACCATCGACGGCTTGATGGAGCTTGAGGAAGGCGGCCTTAGAGTGACGTTGATCAAGACGATCGTCAAGGCCACTGAGAGAGCCGCAGCGCTATTAGGAAATAATTGACAATGCCATTACCGGTTGGACATTCTTTGATGGGATATGCGGCACAGCAGGCACTTTTGCCGCAATCAGGACGCGCGCGCTGGGGCATGATCGCGCTCTTCGCGTTTGTGGCAAATCTCCCGGATCTGGATTTTCTGCCTGGTTTTTTGACCGGTAACCCTAACCAGTTTCACCATCATTTCTTAAGCCACAGCCTGGGCGGTTCGGTTTTGGTTGGCATCTTGTTTGGAGGCTATTTCGCCTTACGCGCGGGTAAGCCATTTCTACAGTATTCGCTGATCTTTGCGAGTGTTTGTTTCTCGCACGTTGTACTGGACTTTTTTTCGGCGGATACCTCACAGCCTTACGGCGTGCCGATGTTTTGGCCGTTTTCAAAAGAGCACATAATTTCATCGTTCCCGCTTTTTCTGTCGATAGAAAAGAGTGGAAGCGGCTTTGAATTTATTTGGGGGCTTTTGCGGCAACATAACCTCTATGCGGCGCTGGTCGAGGTCCTCATTTTTGTGCCGGTACTGGCACTGCTGGCTTTGTTGAGAAAACGCGTGTGGCTGTTCCGGCACACCGGTCCGCAGCTTGAGATAGAGCAGGGAAATAATTAATGCTGGAAAAGAACGAATACTCGATTGTCGTTCCGGTCATGAACGAGGAAGAGAACGTCACGCTGCTGTATGAACGTATTTCAGAAGTCATGTCTGAGATAGGGGAATCGTACGAAATGATTTTCGTGGACGACGGCAGCACGGATAGTACGTTCGAGGTTCTCAAGTCGCTGCACGAGGCCGACCCGCGTTTGAAGGTCGTGAAGTTTCGGGGCAACTTTGGCCAGTCTGCTGCCATGGCCGCGGGGTTCGAGCGAGCGAGCGGCAGGATCATCGTATCGATGGACGGCGATCTGCAGAATGATCCGGCGGATATTCCGACCATGGTCAAGAAGCTGATGGAAGGCTATGACATCGTAGCAGGGTGGCGTAAGAACCGTCAGGACAAAATGCTCATACGTAAGGTTCCGTCCCAAATTGCAAATAGGATTATTCGGTTCTTTACCGGTGTGCAACTGCATGACACCGGCTGCTCACTCAAAGTCTATCGCGCACGTGTGATTCGGAAAATCCGACTCTACGGCGAGATGCACCGATTCATTCCGGCCTTGGCCCGCATTGAAGGCGCAAGAATTGCCGAGATGGTGGTCGGGCATCACTCACGCAAATTCGGCGAGTCGAAGTACAACTTAACCCGGACCTTCCGGGTTATTATGGATTTGACGACATTGAACCTGTTCATCAAGTACCTTACCAAGCCGATTCATTTTTTTGGTATGCTTGGACTTCTATTCAATCTGATTGGATTTGGAATTCTTTTGACTTGTGGTTACATGGTCGTGACCGGCGCCGCCGATTTGTCCGGCCTCAATCTCTTATTCGCTTGTGCCTTTCTGCTGCTAACTGCCGGCTTTCAGTTCGTGTTCTACGGCCTGATCGCCATCATGGTGGTCAAGACAGGAGACCAGCAGAATGGCCAGCTCATGGAGTATTTCCAGGGCTAAGTTTAACAACGGGAGACATAACACCAAATGGCGACAGAGACCGTAAAAAGCAAACCAGCTGTGAAGAGCAGGAAATCCAAAGCAAGCATCTCCGCAAACAGGGTAAAAACTTCTATCGTGGTTGTGGTCCACAATCATGGCGATGAGGTCAAGGAGGTCTACCAGGGCCTGGCCACGGGTTTCGGTGAGGCAGAGGATTGTGAGATCATCTTCGTTGACGATGGCAGTCTGGACCAGTCCTGGAGTGAGCTCAAGCGAATTGCGGAGAACGACTTGCGAGTCAAGCTGATCCGTTTACGGGCCTCGTTTGGTGAGGCAGCAGCATTCGATGCAGGTTTCAGGAAAGCGATTGGCGAAGAGGTTGTCTTCTTCACCACTCGTGTTCGAATCAACGCGGCGCAGTTGCCGAACCTGGTGTCCAAACTGAACGACGGCTGGGATTTGGTGATGGGCTGGCGCTCCCCGCGGCGTGACTCTGCGCTCAATCAGCGCATCTCGCACGCCTTTAATGCAATCATCAGATGGATTTCAAAAACCGACTTGCAGGACAACAATAGCGGTGTATTCGTCATCAGGAGAACGGTGCTGGATGACATTCCGCTTTATGGCAACCTGAATATTTTTCTGCCGATCCTTGCCTCCAGAAAGGGGTACAAGGTGACGGCTGAAAAAATCGAGCAGCTTCCGGGTACATTCAGACAATCCAAGTCAATAACCGAATATGCCCAGCGAGTTTTGGATATTGTGGCAGTATTCTTCCTGACGAATTACTCAAAAAAACCGTTACACTTTTTGGGATTCATCGGTTTGCTGTTTACCCTGTCCGGTATCGGAATGAACCTGTATCTCTTTTTTTACAGAATTATGCAGTTTGGCCCGATTGCGGGTAGGCCGCTGCTCTTTCTTGGAGCGCTACTGTTGGTCATCGGCATCCAAATGATCTCTATTGGCCTGATCGGCGAGATGATCATTTTCACCCATGCCAAGGAAGTCAAAGAGTACACCATCGAAGAGGTTTTGGAATAACACCGTGAAACTCATCATTCAAATTCCTTGTCTGAATGAAGCGGGTACGCTACCGCGCACATTGGGCGACTTGCCGTCTGAAATCGCAGGCGTCGATACAATCGAGACGCTGATCGTTGACGACGGCAGTACGGACAACACCATCGAAGTTGCCCGAAACCTGGGCGTAAACCACATCGTTCGGCACACCAACAACAAAGGCCTGGCAGAGGCGTTCATGTCGGGACTTGACGCCTGCGTAAAGCTTGGCGCCGATATCATCGTCAATACGGATGGCGACAATCAGTACGACGGGCAGAGCATCCAGCCGCTCATCGGGCCGATTTTGCGCGGTGAGGCGGACATGGTGGTGGGTGACCGGCAAGTGAACGACATCGACCATTTTTCACCTCTGAAGAAACGCTTGCAGACCCTCGGTAGCTGGGTCGTCCAGCACGTGTCCGGCACGGAAGTCCCCGATACGACCAGCGGTTTCAGAGCGTTTAGTCGTGACGCTGCGATGCGCATAAATGTGATTTCCAGCTTCACTTACACGATCGAAACCATTATCCAGGCCGGGAAAAGCAACATAGCCGTCACGCATGTTCCGATCAAAACCAACGAGAAGCTGCGCGAGTCCAGGCTGTTTGACAGCATGTGGAAATACATCAAAAGATCGGTCGCGACGATTTTCCGGATCTACACGATGTATGAGCCGCTGAAGACATTCTCTCTGATCGGCGGCGCTGTCTTTGGCGTCGGGTTGCTGGTTTCTTTGCGATTTGTCTACTTCTACCTGATCGGCGATGGTGCAGGCCACATTCAGTCTTTGATTTTGTCCTCTGTGCTGTTGATGATTGGCTTTCAAGTCGCCATGATTGGGCTACTTGCCGATCTGATTAGAAGCAACCGCCACCTGATCGAAGACACCCAGTACCGGGTGAAAAAGATGGAGGTTCTGCAGATGACTGAAGGCCGAACAAACAAGAGAAATGGTGCACCCCCGAAAAGCTAAAATCTGTTATGTCGCCGGGCGCGAAGAAAACTATTCGCGCACCCACATGCTCATCGCAGGAATGCGGGCAGCCGGGCACGAGGTGGTCACTTGTCTGCCGCCCGACCGCGCGTTTAAGCATTACCCGCGCCTGTTGTGGCAGTTCATCCGCAAACAAAGCGGCTGCGATCTGGTTGTGGTCGGATTCTATGGGCAGATCCTGTTTCCTTTCATCTGGCTCCTAACCCGTAAGCCGATTCTGTACGATGTCTACATCTCAACCTTTGATACTATGGTGCACGACCGTGGCAAAGGCAGCGAGCGCAGTCTTGTGGCAAAGTTCTACCGCTGGTCCGATGTGTTGTCCATGCGGTTGGCGACCCGGATCATTTTGGAAACCAGGGACCATATCAAAGATTACGCGCTAAAGTTCTGCGTACCGGAGTCAAAGTTTTTTCATATTTTTTTGGCGACCGATGACGAGGTGGTCAAACCCAAACCTGCGGGCAAGCGCAACGGCCGGTTTGTCGCCCACTTTCACGGCGAGTATGCGCCTTTTCACGGTGTGAGGCATATTTTGAAAGCCGCCAAAGAACTGCAGAACGAAGACGTACACTTTCAGATTATCGGCCGCGGCATCACCTATGAATCCGACATGCAACTCGCACGCGAACTGGCGCTGGAAAATTGCACCTTCATCGATTGGGTGCCATACGCCGAGCTGGCCGACCACATGTCCAAAGCTGATTGTTGCCTGGGAATTTTTGGAGAAAATCCACGCACCTTGCGCGTCTTAACCAACAAAGTCATTGAGTCCATCGCAGCTGCAAAGCCGTTGATCACCGCAAGGAATGAACCGGTACAGGAACTGCTGGCCGATGGCGAGAGCGCCCTTCTGGTGGAACGTGGTGATCACGGGGCCATCGCCGAAGCAATTTTGAAACTCAAAGACGACAGAGAGCTTGCAGAGAAAATTGCAAGAAACGGACATGATGTTTTTAAGAAGAACTGCACGATGCAAGTCTTCTCGCACAGATTGAATACGATTATTGAGGAGATGCTGAATTGAGTATTGCTGCCTTCGACTACGATGCCATGGCCGGCAAAAAGGTCTTGATAACGGGTGGTTTGGGCTTCATCGGCAGCAACATCGCGCACCGGTGCGTTGAACTGGGAGGCCAGGTAACCATCGTAGACGCGTGCCTGGAGCCGTACGGGTGGAACCACGCCAACATCGAAGAGATCAAAGATGACCTGCGCTTTCTCAAAGGCGACGTCAGAAACCGCGGCATGCTGATGGAGCTTATGCCGGAAACGGATATCGTCTTCCACATGGCGGCCCAGGTTGGCCGTGAGATCTCCATCGAGCAGCCGGAGCTCGACACTGACATCAATTGCAACGGTACGTTGAATGTGCTGGAAGCCTGCCGCAAGAACGGCGACCGCACCAAAGTCGTTTTTGCCGGCTCACGCGGGCAGATTGGTGAGCCGGTTTACATGCCGGTGGATGAGAAACATCCGCAAAACCCGACTGATGTTTATGGCATCAATAAGATGGCGGGAGAGCAGTACCTTTTTCTTTACAATAAAATATACGGCTTCCCCGTGGTCTCTCTCCGGCTGAACAATGTCTACGGTCCGCGCTGCCAGATGCACGCGAGTTTTTATGGCATCCTGAATTGGTTTATGGCCAACGGCATGACTGGCAAACAGATAACGGTTTATGGCGAAGGCAGCCAGACCCGCGATTACGTGTACATCTCCGACGTCGTGGATGCCTTTATCCGCGTCGCCTTGTCAGACCGGGCGAATGGCCAGATGTATTTCGTGGGCTCCGGTGTGGAGACGGTTTTTCTGGACATGGTGAAAACGGTCATCGAATGCACCGGCAAGGGTGAGTACGTGCACGTGCCGTTTCCCGAGATACGCGAATCGATAGACATCAAAAGGTTTGTCGTTACTTATGCCAAACTGCAGGAAGCGGTCGGCTGGACCCCGCAGGTGGACTTCGCGACCGGCGTGCAAAAAACTGCGGACTTCTACAAAATGAACTTGAGAAAATACATGCGGAATGGAAACTAAGGCTAAAACTGCAGGGACGCAGGATAAGATTTTTCTCTCCGTCGTTATCCCGTCCTACAATTCCAAAAGCTGGTTGCCCAAGTGCCTTGATTCCATCAAAGATCAGGCGCTGCGGGAAGACGTCGAAGTTGTCATCGTAGACAGCTCCGAACAGGACATTTCTCCGTTTCTCAACGAGAACTACCCGTTCGTCAAGACTGTGCACTTGAATGAGCGAGCGTATCCCGGCACGGCGCGTACGGTCGGGATTTCCCGGGCAAGCGGAGAAGTGATCGCGTTCATCGACACCGACTGTGAAGCGAGCAGCGATTGGATCGAAAGGATTATTGCTTCGCAGCAGAACGGCCGCAACGTGGTCGGCGGCCCGGTAGCCAATGGGACGCCGGAGAGTTACATCGGGACATCCGAGTATCTGCTGGAGTTCAGTGAGCTTGTCCCGGCCATGCCGGAGGGAGAGGTTCGTTTTATCCCAACTTGTAACATTTCCTTCAAGCGCAGTGTGTACGACAAGATCGGCAAGATTGAAGACACCATCAAAGGCAGCGACGCGCTGTTTTGCCGGCGAATTCATAGCCTGGGGGAGAGTATTTATTTTGACCGGCGCATCCAGGTCAGACACCACAATCGTCAGGCGCTCGCCAAGGTCCTGAGGAATCAATACGAAATCGGTTTCGGCGGCGCTCAGGTTCGCACCAAACAGGATCAGGTCGGCGGCATTTTGGTCAAGTTGCCCATCCTGATTCCGCTCATCCCATTTGCCCGCACTTTCCTCATTGCGCGACGGTTTTTCAAACATGACATGCAGCTGTTCTGGCAGTTTTGGAAGCACTATCCGTTGATCTTTCTCGGCTTGGTAGCGTACACGGCAGGTTTCTGGAATGGGCTGCGGGCCGTCAAAAAACGCGCGAACTGATGTTGGAAGCAAGCAACAGACCCTATATCGTTATTCTGGCGCTGACTGTTCTTTTTGGCGGGTACCTGCGTTTCTATAATCTCGGCGGACCAAGCTTCTGGGTCGACGAGCTCGACTTCGTGGAAGCGGCTAAATCACAAATGAGCGTTGGCGAGCCACTGCTCGCTTCCGGATACGCCTACCCGCGCGCACCCATTCTGACGCATGCGCTCACGCTGTCTTTCGGGATGTTTGGCATTTCCGAGTTCACCAGCCGCGCTCCTTCGGCATTCTTCGGTCTTCTGGCCATAGTGGTCGTTTTTTGGCTAGGGAAGGAATGGTTCAACGTTCGTACCGGCACGATTGCAGCCATTCTTGTCACGTGCTCCGCTTTTGAAATCGGCTGGTCGCGGGCCTGCCGAATGTATGCTCTGTTTCAGTTGCTCTTCCTGATCGGGATTTATGTGTTCTATCGGGGCTTCGAGCATCACGCCTCACGCACAAATAACCAAGGGGGCGACCAGTACACCGGATTCTTCTCAAAGTGGCAATTAAGCCCGACCTTGCTGCTGGGCGGCAGCTTTTTGATTGGACTCAGTTACTCCAGTCACCAAAACGCCGCCTTGTTCGCCCCCAGCTTCTTTTTCTATTTGTTGCTGGTCTTGCTGCTTTCGCAGCAAGGTCAACTGCGGAACAAGTATCTCGCGCCGGTTGTTGGCGGAAGCGCGCTCGCCGCGGTGTTGTTTTTT
Source organism: Candidatus Zhuqueibacterota bacterium (assembly GCA_029262055.1). Lineage (GTDB taxonomy): Bacteria > Zhuqueibacterota > Zhuqueibacteria > Oceanimicrobiales > Oceanimicrobiaceae > JAJDAD01. The sequence continues at coordinate 53,490 of JAJDAD010000013.1, read as the reverse complement.
GTGCCTCAGGTGGCCGACTTCTTGACGTACGCTTTTCAGTACCAACCGAAGTGGGCCGAGGTGAGTTCGGCACAGAACTCCTGGCGGATTCTGAGCTTCCTGTTTGGCTGGAGTCATTTTCCCGTGAATCTGCTGTTCGTGGCCGGTACGATCCTCGCACTCAGGCAGCGCCACAAGCCCGGCGTCTATGCTCTGGTGAACTTGCTGGTTCCGGTTTTGCTTTTTTCTTTTGTCTTCCAATATCGCAAGAACGATTACATCTATCACGTTTACCCACTCTTGTTTTTGCTGGCGGCTTTTGCTTTGGACACAGCGATCTCCCGCGTGCAGAGAAGCGCGAAAGCAGTTCAAGAAAGATTGAGACCCGTTGTTATCGAACACAGCGCGGTCGCGATGCTCCTGGCTTTGGTTTGGTTACCGCTGACGCCCGGCTTTCGTTTTGCCCAGAAGATTCCGCGTTTATCCGATGGTCAATTCAACGGCGCGCTTTATCACAATGAATGGCGGGCTGCACGCGGATTTCTCGCCGGCAAGGTCGCGAGTCAGGATGCTATTGTCTCGACTTTGCCGCTGTCGGTGCAGTACTATGCGGGTCGCGCGGAGTACAATCTCAACTTGTCAAATTCACAGTTGGCCAGGCAACAAAATATTGTTGCGCCGGATGGCCGCTTCATTGATTTCTACAGCGGGACCGATCTCATCGAAGACATTGGCGGCCTCGAGAATGTTTTCGCCCGTCATACCCAGGGCTGGATTATCGTAGACAACTACCGCTTCAACAACGATGTTTATGTTCCGCGTGCACTGCGTGAGATGGCAAAAAACAACACGACCAAGGTTTTTGAGACAGAAAACCTGACGGTATCAATCTATAAATGGAGCGGGCAGGGAGTTGCCTCGGCTCCTAACTAAGGAGAGTTCACCGTGAAGATTCTAGTAACCGGAGCGGCCGGTTTTCTCGGCAGACATTTGGTCGACCTTCTCAAAAAAGAAAAGCACGACCTGACAACAATAGTTCGTCCGACCAGCGATGTCAAGCACCTGCAGCAGCAAAAGGTCAAAATGATCGTGGGCGATTTACATGATCCCGCATGCATTGCCCGGGCCAGCAAAGGCGTGGATGTGATTGTGCATGCTGCTGCCACGTTGCGCGGCAGTTACGATGATTTTCAGGCGATCAATGTGGCTGCCACCAGGACATTGCTCGAACAGGCGGTAAAAAACAAAGTCAAGCGCTTCGTTTTTATCAGCTCGGTGATCGTCTATGATCACTCCACGGCACTGCAGAGCACGCGCTTCAACGAAGAGATGCCGTATGAAGAAAAGGAGCGTACCTATTACTGCGATACAAAAATCGAAGCCGAAAAACTGATCGCCGAGTTTCACGAGAAGCACGGACTTTCCACGGTCGTTCTGCGCCCGGCGGCGATTTATGGGGAAGGCGGCCCACTGTTTCTCTCCAGGTTGGGATTCGCAGCCGGCGGCAACAGCTACCTGATTCTCGGCAACGGTCAATTGTCCCTGCCTCTGTCGCATGTCGACGGAATCGCCGATGCGATCAAGCTTGCCATTGAAAATGACAAAGCCGGCGGTCAAACCTACAATGTGGTTGAAGACGAAGCGATTACGCAGAGTGAGTTCTTTCAGGAAATAAGGCACTACGTCAAGCCACGCTTCCGTGTGTTGAAAGCACCGTACGGGCTGATGAAGTTCATTTCAAAAACCGCCGAGAAAGTGCTCGGCCTGGTGGGGATGAGCTCGCCTTTGCCACTGTCGTACATGCGTCTGTGCAACGTGCCGTTTTCTTACTCAAATGAAAAGATCAAAGCCGAGCTTGGCTGGCAGCCCCGGAGTGATTTCTGGCAGAGCGTTAGGGATATGATGCAGTGGCACAGAGACAGGGTGCGGCCAACCCGGGATCTTGTGACAGAAAACGCCAAAGTCGAGATTTACGCCACGGCGAAACTGCGCGTCGGCATCGTCGGCTGCGGCGTCATCAGCGGGCCGCATCTGGACGCGCTTAAGAATTTGCCCAATGCCGAGGTGACGGCGCTGTGCGATCCGGTTGCGGAAGCCGCAACAGCCATGGCAGAAAAGTACGGCGTGTCAAACACCTACACCGATTACAAAGAGATGCTCGCGGGCGAAGAGCTCGACGTTGTGCACGTCTGCACCCCGGCGCAGAGCCATGCGGAGATCAGCCTGGCCGCAATGAAAAAAGGTTGCCACGTGTTTGTCGAGAAACCCATGGCGGCCACCGCTGCGGAGGCCAGGCGCATGCTGGACGCCGCCCGCCGCCACTCCGTAAAGCTCGCTGTCGACCATAATCATCTTTTCGACATCGGGATGATCAAGGCGCGCAAGCTGATTGCAGCCGGGGCCATCGGCAGGGTAAGCCATGTGGAAGCGTGGTACGGCACTTCCTACAGTTCCGACTCCAAGAGTCGCTACCTGACCTATCAGGGGAAAGACAACTGGGCTTATGCTTTGCCCGGTTCTTTGTATCAGAATTTTATCTCTCACCCGATCAGCTTGCTTTTCGATGTGATGGGGGACGCCGCGGTCGGCCTGGTGCAGGCCAGGTTTCACCGGGTGGTGCCGCACATGACCAGCGACGAGTTGCGCGTGACGTTTGCCAACGAAGAAATGACCGGTCTTATGCACATGTCCATGGCAGTGTCGCCGCGCTATCTGTTCCTGAATGTTTACGGCACGTCCGGCACTTTGAAGGTGGATCTGTTAAACAAAACTGTGTTTGTGGAGAAAGCAAGCGCCCGCCTGCCACGCGTGATAAGCCGCAGTTTGACCTCATTTTCCTACGCCGGCACCATGCTTGCCGGTGGCATAAGGAACATTTTTACCAGCCTGCTGGGCAAGTACAATATGTACCAGGGTAACGAAACGCTTATCCGGCTCTTCTACAAGAGCATCATCGAAGATTCCCCGGTGCCTGTCACGCCCGAGGAAGGTCTGCGTTCCATGGAAGTGATGGATGAGATTTGGACAAATCTGCCGGGCAAGAAGGATCCGGAAAAGCCTGCGGCCCGTCCCCGAAAAAACGGCGTACGCAGCAATGGCGCAAAGAAACCGGCACGAGCGAAAAAGGCCGTAGTGCCTAAGCCGGCGCCAGCGGCCGAATAGAGCACCGACCAGAATAAGCGAGTTCAGGATATCATGTTAGGCCGCGCTACCATTCTGCTGATGACGAGCCAGGGCTTCCTGCTGGTTTCCGGCTACGTGATCAACGTTGGCCTGGCGCGTCTGCTGGGCCCGCAGGGCTTCGGCCTGTTTGGCGTTGTCATGTCCTTCCTGCTGGTGGTGCAGCTTTTTGTCATTACGGGCATCCCTATTGCTCTGCAAAAGTTTGTCGCGGAAAATATCGACACAAGCCGTCTTTTACACCGGAAAATTCTGCCGTGGCACTTGCTGTACTCTGTTGCTGTCTTCGGGCTGTTTTGGTTTGTCGCTCCGGTCATTTCGGACTTCCTGAAGGATGAACGGCTCACTTACCTGCTGCGCATCGCTTCGTTCGATATTCTATTCTACGGGCTCTACAAGTACTACGCCAGCATTCAAAACGGGCTGCATGAATTCAGCCGGCAGACGATCACCGGCATTGCTTATGCCGTAGCGAAACCGGTTGGGACCTTTACGCTGATTTTTCTGGGGTACGGCGTCACGGGTGCGATTTGGGGGAATACGCTGGGATCGATCGGGGGGCTGCTGGTCGGCTTCGCCCTGCTCCGCTTTCCGCAGGTGAAGGGGCGGCTGGCAGAGATTCCGTTTTTCAAGTTTGCTTTTACCAACGTTTTTTATTTTGTTGGACTGCAACTGCTTTTTTCCATCGACATTTGGGTGGTGAAATACTATCTCAGCGAAGATGTCGTCGGCCAGTATGTCTCGGCCGCAAGTGTTGCTAAAATCCCCTACTTTCTTTCGCTGGCGGTCTCTTCGGCGCTGCTGCCGTCGATTTCGCGAGCGACCAAGGAGCGGGACGAAAAACGCGTGCGGGACATCATTCGCATTACGCTGCGCTACTGGTTCATGCTGCTATTCGGCATGATCGTGGTCGTCGGATCCACCGCACCGGCGCTGGTGGTGCTCTTCTTCGGGACGGCCTACGCGGCGGCAGGACCGGTCTTGGGGGTGCTGTTTAGCGGCGTTGCCCTGCTGACGTTTGCGGCGGTGATGAACACGATTCTGATTTCGCGGGACAGTCTGGCTTCCTGCCTGGTGGTGGTGGCGTGCCTCATTCTGGTTCACGCCACAGCAAATGCGTTTCTGGTGCCGCAGTACGGCGCCATGGGAGCGGCCAACGCCACGCTCCTGGTCGGTGTTCTGGCGACCGTGCTGAGTGGAGCACTGCTGTTGAATAAGACCCGGGTGCTACTACCGGCCCTTTCCGCCTTGAAAACCGTGGCCGCGGCCGGCGCGATCCTGGCTCTTGCCAACTATCTCCCGCTGTCAGCATTGTTTCTGCTTGCCAGATGCGTGCTTCTGGCGGCTGGCTTCGTGCTGCTGTTATTTCTCTTGCGCGAACTCAACGTCGCGGATTTGAAGCGTTTACGGGCCGTATTGATTCCCGGCCAATAAATTTCAAGAAAGGATTCTTTCAAAATGAAAATAGCGATCATGGGCATCCGCGGCATCCCGGCCAACTACGGTGGCTTCGAGACTTTTGCCGAAGAGCTGGCGCCGCGGCTGGTGCAGGCCGGCCATGCTGTCACGGTTTACGGCCGCTCGAACACCATCGAATATGATGGAGAGTTTTACAAGGGAGTCAGGCTTGTTGTTCTTCCCACGATTTCACACAAATACTTTGATACGGTGGCGCACACTTTCTTGTGTGCCCTGCATTCGCTAAAGGAGCGCTACGACGTCGTATTGATTTGCAACAGCGCAAATGCCTATTGTGCTTTCATTCCACGGCTGGTGGGTACGCCGGTCGCCATTAACGTGGATGGCCTCGAGTGGCAGCGCTCCAAGTGGAACAAGCTCGGCCGCTGGTTTTACCTGACCTCTGAGTGGCTCTCTACGTTCATGGCCACCGCCGTAGTGACCGATGCCCGCGAGATCGAAAAATACTATTTGAAAAAGTTCAATAAAGAGTCTACCTTGATAGCGTATGGTGCACCTACCGGAAGAGTAGAGACCCACAACGTATTGGATGATTTCGGTTTGAGTCCGGGTGAGTACGTTTTATATGTCAGCCGGCTTGAGCCGGAGAACAACGCCCACCTGGTGGTCAAAGCATTTGAACAGGTCAATACAGACCTTAAATGTGTCATCGTCGGAGATGCTCCCTACAACGGCGACTATATTCAGGCGTTGAAACAAACCAGCGACCCGCGCATCGTTTTTACCGGATATGTTTTTGGAGAGGGCTACCGGGAACTGCAATCGAACGCCTACATGTACGTGCAGGCCACCGAAGTCGGTGGGACACATCCCGCGTTGCTGGAAGGCATGGGACACGGCAACTGCGTACTGGCCAACGACGTCCCCGAGCATCGCGAAGTTCTGGGAGAGGCTGGTGTTTTTTTCAAAACCGGCAATGGCGAGTTAGTGGAAAAGATGCAGTACTTGCTCGACCACCCGAAGGAAGTACAAAACCTGGGCAAAAAAGCAGTCGAACGGATTGAGAAAAACTACTCCTGGGAAAAAGTAACCAGCGAGTACGAGGCATTGTTCAAAAGGCTTGCGAAGACAAAATGACTAATCCCGTTTGTGCCGGACGAAAGTACCGAATCATGAACCATTTTGAGGGAGGAGACCGCACCGGTAGATGCTGGCAAAATTAGTTTTAGAGGACGGTACGGTTTACGAGGGCGAATCGTTCGGAAGCACCACTTCTGCCGCTGGCGAAGTGGTTTTTAATACCGGCATGGTCGGCTACCCCGAGTGCTTTACGGATCCTTCCTACAAGGGTCAAATCATCAACCTCACATATCCGCTCATCGGCAACTACGGCGTGCCTCACAGTGATTCCGGGGCAGAGGGTCTTGCTGCGCGCTTTGAGTCGGATCGGATCCATGTTTCCGGGGTGATTGTCTCCCGTCTCAGCAGAGAGTTCAGCCATTGGGACGCCCAATGTGGGCTGGATGACTGGCTGCGCGCCCAACAAGTCCCGGCGATCAGCGGGATCGATACGCGTGCTCTGACCTGCAGGTTACGCGAACGCGGCAGCATGCTCGGGAAGATCGTGCACCCGGAGCATGCGGATCCGGATTTTTACGATCCCAATGAAGAGAACCTGGTAGCACAGGTTTCCCCCGAAAAGCCACGCGAGTATGGCAACGGCGCCAAACGGGTTTTACTTTTGAACTGCGGGTGTAAGTTTAACATTATTCGCTCACTGCTGCAGCGCGGCGTCAGCGTTAAATCGGTACCCTGGAACTGGGATTTGGAGCAGGAGCAGTTTGACGGCCTGCTGATTTCGAATGGGCCCGGCGATCCGAAGATGTGCACCTGCGCGGTAGAGAATATTCGCAAAGTGATGGCGCGCGGCACTCCCATCTTCGGGATTTGTCTCGGAAACCAGTTGCTGGCACGTGCGGCAGGCGCCGAGACTTTCAAACTAAAGTACGGGCACCGCGGGCAGAACCAGCCGTGTATTTTGGTCGGAACCAAGCGCTGTTTTATCACTTCGCAGAATCATGGCTATGCGGTGGACGACAAGTCGCTACCCGCGGACTGGGAACCGTGGTTCTTCAATGCCAACGATGGAACAAACGAGGGCATCAGGCATAGTACCAAACCATTTTTCGGCGTCCAGTTCCACCCGGAAGCTTTTCCGGGACCTGTCGATACCAGTCATCTTTTTGATGAATTTGTAGCCAAGCTGTGAAAACAGTACGGTCGTTCATTTCTGAAAGACCGGAATAGCCGGTCTTATCTCATGAAAAGGTTTAAATGGAAAACCTCCCCCAAAAGGTAATCATTCTCGGCAGTTCCGCACTGAAGATCGGTGAAGCCGGCGAATTCGACTATTCCGGCAGTCAGGCGATCAAGGCTTTGAAAGAAGCCGGGGTCGAATCGATTCTGGTCAACCCCAATATCGCGACTATCCAAACATCTGAGCATCTGGCAGACAAGGTGTATTTTCTGCCGGTCAATCCTGAGTTCGTCGAGCGAATTATTGCCAAAGAACGGCCCGATGGTATTTTCCTGGCCTTTGGCGGCCAGACCGCTTTGAATTGCGGGTTGCAGCTCGCAGACTCCGGCGTGCTCGATAAGTATGACGTTCGGGTTTTGGGAAGCCCGCTCACAGCGATTCGTAACACGGAAGACCGCGGTCTGTTTGTCGAAAAACTTGACGGCATCGACGTCAAAACACCGAGGAGCGTGGCGGTAAGTTCGGTGGACGAGGCTGTGGCTAAGGCTGCTCAAATCGGCTATCCCGTCATGCTGCGAATCGCTTACGCATTAGGCGGTCTCGGATCGGGTCTGTGTACGTCCGAGAGCCAGGTGCGGGAACGGGCCGAAACTGCTTTTTCCCACACCAACCAGATTCTGATAGAAGAGTATCTGCAGGGTTGGAAAGAAATTGAATATGAAGTCGTTCGTGACTGCTACGACAACTGCGTCACCATCTGCAACATGGAAAATTTTGATCCGCTGGGGATTCACACCGGGGAGAGCATCGTGGTAGCGCCAAGCCAGACCCTGGATAATCAGGAGTATCACAGGCTTCGTGAAATCGCCATCAAAGTCGTGCGCCACATCGGCATCGTCGGCGAGTGCAACATCCAATATGCGTTGGATCCCACAACCGGCGACTACCGCGTGATCGAGGTCAACCCGCGTCTGTCGCGAAGTTCGGCTCTGGCATCCAAGGCTACCGGCTATCCCCTCGCTTTTATTGCCGCAAAACTGGCGCTCGGCTTTGGTCTGACCGAACTGAAGAACTCCATCACGCAGTTGACCATGGCATGCTTCGAGCCGGCATTGGACTACCTGGTAGTGAAGATCCCGCGCTGGGATCTCAAGAAATTCCGCCATGTTTCGACCCGCCTCGGCTCGGGAATGAAATCGGTCGGCGAAGTCATGGCGATTGGCCGCACGTTTGAGGAGGCCTTACAGAAGGCGCTGCGTATGCTCGACATTGGCGTGGTCGGGCTGACCGGCAACCCGCAACTACATTTTGAAGACCTGGACGAAGAGCTGCGCAACCCCACGGACGAGCGCGTTTTCGCAATTGCGGATGCGCTCGGACAGGGCCGGACAGTGGATGAGATTCACCAACTGACCCATATCGATCGCTGGTTCCTCTACCAGTTGCGCAGCATTCTGGCAACCGAGAGTTTGTTGCGCCGATACACGGGCGGCATTTGTCCGAAAGGCCCGCTGCTGGAGGCGAAGAAAGCCGGATTCTCAGACGTGCAAATTGCCCGTGTTCTGGATACTTCCGAAGATGATGTGCGCGCGATTCGGACTAACTACGGCATTCATCCATGTGTCAAACAGATCGACACGCTGGCGGCAGAGTTTCCCGCGCAAACCAATTATCTCTACCTGACCTACAACGGGCAAACGGACGATATCGAATTCAACAACCAGGATTCTGTTATCGTGCTCGGCTCCGGGGTTTATCGCATCGGCAGCTCTGTTGAGTTTGACTGGTGTTGTGTCAATTGCGTTATGACTTTACGCGAGATGGGTTACAAGACCATCCTGATCAACTACAATCCCGAGACGGTGAGTACGGACTACGACGAGTGTGATCGTCTCTATTTTGACGAGCTTAGCTTTGAAGTCATCTCTGAAATCTACGGCAAAGAAAAGCCGATGGGCGTCATCATATCGATGGGTGGGCAGATCGCCAACAATCTGGCTCTGCGCCTGAGCGAAGCGGGGTTAAACGTTTTGGGCACCTCATCCGAAAATATTGATAAAGCTGAAAATAGACATAAGTTCTCATCGCTGCTGGACGACCTTGGCATCGACCAGCCGGAGTGGGCGGAATTGGTTTCTCCAGAAGCAGCGAAGAGCTTTGCAGCTGAGGTCAACTACCCGGTCCTGGTGCGGCCTTCTTATGTACTGAGCGGCGCAGCAATGGGGGTTGCCTCTACTGACGTTGAGCTGACCAAGTTCCTCGAACGGGCGGCCGATATTTCCAGCGACCACCCGGTAGTGATCAGTAAGTTTGTGGTAAATGCTAAGGAAATCGAGTTTGACGCAGTTGCCCGAAACGGCGAGCTCGTCATTTATGCCATCTCCGAGCACGTTGAAAACGCCGGCGTCCACTCCGGAGATGCCACTCTCGTTTTTCCGCCGCAAAGGACATACTTTGAGACCATCCGGCAAGTCAAGCGCAGTGCTCGCAAGATCGCCAGGGCGCTGGCAATCACGGGTCCGTTTAATATGCAATTCATTGCCAAAAACAATGACGTGAAAGTAATCGAATGTAACCTGCGGGCGTCCCGGAGTTTCCCGTTCGTTTCGAAGGTTTCCCAGCACAATTTTATCGATTTTGCTGCCAGAGTCCTGCTCGGTGAGCCGGTCAAGAATATCCGGAAATCGTTCATGGAGCTAGATTATGTCGGAGTAAAAGCGCCGCAGTTTTCGTTCACAAGATTGTCAGGCGCCGACCCTACTCTGGGGGTAGAAATGGCGTCAACCGGCGAGGTCGGTTGCCTGGGAGAGAATTTCGAGGGCGCTTTTCTGAAGGCGCTGATCTCGGTTGGTTTTCGTTTGCCAGTCAGAAGGATTCTCCTGTCCACCGGACCGGTGGAAAACAAGGCAGAGTTTTTGGAGAGCGCGAAGATCTTGTCCCGGCTCGGAGTCAAGATCTACGCCACCGGCGGTACCGGCCGATTTCTGAAACAACACGACATCGAGGCGGAGATTTTACATTGGCCTTCCGACAAGGCCAGTCCCAATGTTGTGGAATACATCAGCCAGAACAAGATCGACCTGGTTATCAATATTCCCAAGAATTTTCAGGAAGAAGAGCTCACGAACGACTACACGATTCGCCGGAAAGCGGTTGATTGCGGCGTCCCTTTGATTACGAACCTGCAGCTTGCCAAGCGCTTTGTGGAGGCCGTGGACATGCTGGACCTATCCGGACTCGACACAAAGAGCTGGGAAGAATATACGGCAAATTACTGATAGGCCGGATCGATTTTGTTTAAACTGAAGTTGTGGTCATTTTGACGATTGAGATATTGTAGCAGAGATATGGACGTTTCCCAATTGCCGGGAGTGAGAAAATACTCCCAAAAGTTTGATGTTCTGGCCCTGGCGCGGCCAACATGGACTCTGATCGCCCTGCTTGTGTCCGGCCTGATTTTGCGCTTGATTTTTCTGGAATATCGCTTTGCTGTGGCGTTCGACGAGGTGAATTACCTCAAGCTCGGCGTCAGCGGCCACCTGGGCGATATGAGCCGGATTTTGCACACCTACTGGTCCCCGCTGCTGCCGGCCTGTATTTCATTGTTTTGCAAATTCTTCGATGACTTTGAGCTTGCCGCGCGTCTGGTATCCGTACTATTCGGGACCCTGGTCGTACTGCCGGTTTACGCGCTGGGCAAAGCGGTCTTCGACGAAAAAACCGGTCTGCTGGCGGCGTCCTTTATGGCATTTTTCCCGCCGTTGGCGTTCCAGAGCACTCTGATTCTGACTGAACCGCTGGTGATGTTCTTCGGCGTATTGTCAGTCCTTCTCGGGCTGCGAATGTTGCGGCAGGCATCAACCGTAAATGCGCTGCTGACCGGATTGTCAGGCGGTCTGGCCTATCTGGCGCACCCCCTTGGCCTGGGCTTCCTCCTGGTTGCTGCCGCCTGGGCCGTCTTTGGCTGCGCAACGCGCTTGTTCCGCATTCGGTGGTTGCGTCTGGGCTACTTGTTGATTGCTCTGGCCGTTGGCTTTCTGGCGGTCGCCGCGCCGTATCTCACCTATCTGAAGCAAACCACGGGTGTGTGGACTTTGAGCGCAAAAGGGGCTGCAAATCAGCAGATGGAAACGGCAGTGTCCAGCAAAGAGGACTCGTTTCGCTCTCTCAATTCCGACAACACTATTGTTCCCATCGACCTCGTCTTTCACCAGGGTACATTTTTGCAGGCGAACAAAAAGAGCGCACCTGCTTCCCGGAAGGTTCAGTTGCTTCCTTTCCTGGTGAAGTACATCAAGAATTTCTCAAATGTGCTGCAAAAGGCTGTGCCCCAGGTCCTGACTACTTTGCCGCTCATGTTGTTCGGCATCGGCCTGCTCAGCCGGCCGTGGAAGATGGGGAGCGGAAGGAGTGTCCTTTACCTGGTCAGCTTTCTCTGCCTGTTCTGGTTTGTCCTGGTGCCTGCTTTTCACATACACCTGCGATACCTGACGCCGGTCTGGCCCATTTGTGCTCTGTTCATAGGCCGGGGGTTTGCCAATGTCCACCAGTGGCTGGCGGATTATTTGCCTCTGACAAAACTCACCTGGCGCAAGAGGCTGCGGCCGAGCACCTTGGCGTTGCTGCTCCTGTTTGCAGTGATTGCCATTTTCAGTTTTTTGCCGGAGACCGGCAGGGTCCTGGCCAGAAGCAGACAATCGACCGAGTACGTTGCCGATCCCATCGGGCAAAGAAGAGCCGGCTTTTGGTTGAGCAAAAACACAGAATCGACTCCAATTGTCATGAGCCGAAATCACGCAGTTGACTTCTATGCCGGTAATTATGATATAGCCGAGTCAGTCACCGTGCCCACCAACTCGCTGGAGCGAATTCTGGCCTACGCCAGGCACAGATACGTCACACACATCGTTCTGGACGAACGTTATTTGAAGGATTATCCGCACCTGGCCTTTTTGATCGATGGTTCCGGCGGCCACACGCAGCTCAAACAAGTGCACCGTACTGTCGACGACGCAGGATTTGCGACTGTGATTTATGAATTTATTTCTGCAACCCCCTGAGCGTTTTGCGAGTGGAACAAAACATGCCGGCAGTAACCAGCAGCATGTTCCGCTGGAAGAGAGTCGCTCCGTGCGACTCCGGTTCTTGGATGTGCGCTTATTGTTGAACTCATGAATGAATTGCTCAATTTAGGAAGTTACATCTGAAGCAATGTCTCTAAAGAGAGTCGAAAAGTACCTGCTGGGCGCTACCTTGTTCTGCATTCCCCTGGGAACCGGCGCCCTGTTCAGCGGCGTTATAAGTGCGGACCTGGTGCTCCTGACCGATGTATTTCTGGTCAGCCTGTACGGGGTCTGGCTCTACCGCACCAATCTGTTTTCAAAGCAGCACCTGCGCCTGGAATCTCTCGGGATCATGGCGGTTCTGATGACGATTTGGGGTATTCTTTCTATGGCCTCTGCCATAGCTCTGGTGGCGAGCGCCATCGGGATCTATTTTGCCATAAAGTCCTTGCTCTTGTATTTTTACCTTATCAACAATATCCGCACAAAAGAGCAACTTGTGTTTGTCGCCAACATGCTGATTCTTGCGCTCTTGTTTCAGGGCCTGGTCGGTACTATGCAAGGCGCTCTGGGTCGTTCTTTAGGACTCGGCTTTTTGGGTGAACGCCAGATGACCTTGCACAAAGTCGAGTCCCGGGTCAGAGGGACCATCGGCTACCCGAATCGGTACGGCGCGCTTTTGATCCTGATTCTGCCGCTAGCCATCAGCATGGCGATTTTTGCAAAGAGATCGGTTTACAAGGCAGCTCTTATTGCGGCCTCAGTTTTTGGCGTGATGGGGTTGTTCCTGTCTCTGTCGCGTGCTTCGTGGGCAGGGTTTCTCCTCGGAATGGTGATTTTTGCCGTTCTGTTGTTTCGCAGAGGATTGCTCAAACCCAAATTCGTTGCGGCGATCTTTGTCATGTTATTGGGCCTTCTAACCATCGTCATGGTAAACTGGCAGAAGATCCAGGTGCGCTTCGAGGTTGGCTCAGACGGCCGTTTTCGTATGCGCATGATCGATATTGCTTCCGACATCATCAGGGAGAGTCCCATCATTGGCGTCGGTCTGAACAACTACCAGTGGCATTCCATCGACTATTTCCAATTCTGGCATCCGGTGCACAATGAGTTTCTGCGATTTGCGGCAGAGACCGGAATTCCCGGGGCTATCATTTTTACCGTGCTGATCATCGTCTTCTTACGCGAAGCCTACCGCGGCGTCATGCTGAAGGACACGCTACTCAACACCATCGCCATCGGAATATTTTGCGGTGTGGTTGCATTTGTGGTAGCGATCAACATCGGTCCTGAGTACCAGCACTATCGTATAAAGCTGGTTTTTTGGGCGCTGGCCGGTATGGCGTTTTCCTTACGAAGGGTAAAGTATTTTGAAACGAAAATGAAAAAACGCAGGCAGGAGTTACAAGCTCAAACACCAGACGTGCGGGCGCGGACCGTGCTTCCCAGGACTCATCTCATCTCAGCTACGGAGGGCCGCAAACCATGAAGGTTTTGATGGTTGATAAGTATTTTTTCGTGAAGGGAGGCGCTGAACGCTATATGTTCGAGCTTTCGAAAATTCTGGAAGCCAATGGGCACGAGATTATCCCCTTCGCAATGCAGCACCCGGACAACTTTGAAACCGAGTACGCCGGCTTTTTCCCATCGAACATCGAATATGCGCAGGACTCTATTCTTGGCAAGGCAGCAACGGCTTTGCGGGCGGCCGGCAAAATGATCTACTCAATGGAGGCCAGGCAGTGCATAGAAAGGCTAGTCGCAGAGACCAGGCCGGATATTGCTCATCTGCACATGATCGACCACCAGCTTTCACCATCGATCCTGCCGGTCTTGAAAAGAAATGGCATACCGGTTATACAAACGGTACACCAGTACAAGCTCGTTTGTCCTAACTACAGGTTGTACAATCCCGCCACCGGCAAGATCTGTGAAAAGTGCCTGTCCGGAAACCTGTTACACCCAATCCGGCAGCGGTGCCACAAGGGCAGCACAATTGCAAGCGCAATGGTGGCGCTGGAAAGCAGTCTGCACCGCCTGTCAGGGATTCACGAGAAGAACATCGATCTCTTCCACGTTCCAAGTCATTTCATGGGCCGGAAATTCGTGGCCGGCGGGGTTGGCGCCGGCAAGATTCGCCACCTGTTTTACGCGATAAACATGCAGGATTTCAAGCCGAATTTTGTCGCCGGTGACTACTTGCTCTACTTTGGCCGCCTGGCTGACGAGAAAGGCATTCTGACGTTGCTCAACGCGGCACAGAGTTATCCCGACGCGCCCCTCTACATCGTCGGTGACGGCCCGCAACGCCCGCAGCTTGAAGAATTTGTTACAGCGCAAGGCCTGAGCCAGGTCAGATTTTTAGGCTTAAAATCGGGAAGTGAGCTCGAAACCCTGGTGCGCAATGCCCGCGCCGTCATCGTGCCTTCGGAATGGTACGATAATTCCCCCCTGGTGATCTATGAGTCATTTGCCTACGGCAGGCCCGTCATCTGTTCGAAGATGGGGGGCATGCCGGAGTTAGTGGATCACAACGAAAACGGTCTGCACTTCGAGGCCGGCGATGTCGCGGAGCTGTCTGCCGGGATGCGATTCCTTTGGGAAAATCCGGAGAGGGCGATGCAATTCGGAAAAGCTGCGCGCGCGAAAGCTGAGAATGAGTTTAGTCCGGATGTGCATTATTCAAAAGTCTACGAATGGTACGAAGAGCTAAGGGCTGTGCGCAACGCGGCGGTCCCGGTCTAGTGAGAAAAATTTGAACATTCTTGGTATTTCCTGTTATTATCACGACAGCGCGGCCTGCCTGGTGCGGGACGGAAAGATTGTCGCAGCCGCGCAGGAAGAGCGTTTTACGCGCAAGAAACACGACCAGGCTTTTCCCTCACACGCGATTGACTTCTGCCTGAAATATGGCAAACTCTCTGTCAGTGATCTGGATTTTGTCACCTTTTACGACAAGCCATTTCTGAAATTTGAGAGAATCCTTGAAACATACCTGGCCTATGCGCCGGTCGGCGTCAGGTCCTGGCTTATGGCCATGCAGCTCTGGATAAAAGAGAAGCTCTGGATTCCTGACTTGATTCAGAAGAATCTCGAGTATGACGGAGACATCATCTACCCGGAACATCACGAGTCGCACGCTGCCTCTGCTTTTTTCCCCTCGCCGTTCCAGGAGGCTGCCTTCCTGACAATGGACGGTGTGGGTGAGTGGACAACCACATCTTATGGCGTTGGCAGGGATAACAAGATTGCCATTCACGCCGATCTGAAGTTTCCGCACTCGCTGGGATTGCTGTATTCGGCGTTTACTTACTACACGGGCTTTCGGGTCAACTCCGGCGAGTACAAAGTCATGGGACTTGCCCCGTACGGAGAGCCTAAATATGTGCAGACGATCCTGGACAACCTGATCGATCTCAAGCAGGACGGCTCATTCAAACTCAACATGCAGTACTTTGATTATTGCGCCGGCCTAACCATGACCAACGGCAAGTTCGAAACGCTCTTTGGCGGTCCTGCACGCGAGAGCGAGAGCGACCTGACGCAACGGGAGATGGATCTGGCTCGTTCCATTCAGGACGTTACCGAAGAGATCATGCTGCGTACAGCCCGCCACATCCACCAGGAAACCGGTTTGCCGCGCTTGTGTCTGGCGGGCGGCGTTGCTCTGAACTGCGTTGGCAATGGCCGGATTTTGCGCGAGAGTCCGTTTGAGGATATCTGGATTCAACCGGCTGCCGGTGATGCGGGTGGCGCCCTGGGCGCTGCCCTGTTCGTCTGGCACCAATACCTTGATAATCCGCGCACGGTTGACGGACGGAGTGACCTCCAGGCCGGCTCTTATCTGGGGCCTGAATTTGGTACTGACGAACTGCGGGAATTTATTTCCAGCTACGGGATCCCGCACCAGGAATTAGACAGCGAGGCTTTGCCGGTTTTTGTGGCTGATCTGGTTTTGGATGAAAAAGTGGTCGGATGGTTCCAGGGCAGGATGGAGTTTGGTCCGCGCGCGCTGGGTGGGCGCTCGATCATTGGCGATGCGCGCTCCGCCAACATGCAAAAGGTCATGAATCTCAAGATTAAGTTCCGCGAGAGTTTTCGCCCGTTTGCGCCATCTGTGCTCGAAAATAAAGTCTCCGACCATTTTGAGATCGACCGGCCCAGTCCCTACATGCTCCTGGTTGCCCAGATAAAAGACGACAAGAAGCGCGTTATCTCTGAAGAAGAGAAGAAACTGGCCGGGATTGACCGGCTGAACCTTGTACGTTCGGAAATCCCGGCGATTACGCATGTCGACTACTCCGCCAGAATCCAAACGGTTAATCGGGAGACAAACGCGAGATATTTCGAGCTGATTTCTGAGGTTGACAAATCCAGCGATTGCCCCGTGGTCATCAACACTTCGTTCAATGTCCGTGGGGAGCCCATTGTCTGCACGCCGCTGGATGCCTACAAATGTTTCATGCGCACGGATATGGATTACCTGGTTCTGGGCAACTTTCTCCTGGACAAAAAGGACCAGCCGGAATTCAATGATGACATCGACTGGCAGCAGGAGTATGAACTTGATTAGTTGTAGTGAGGCCCGGTCTTGAGCATTTTCAAAGACGTCAGGACTGAACTAGGTAAACTCGATCAGGACCGTCGGGCGTTGCGCAGTTTCGCCGTAGTCATGGCGTTGGCGCTGGCAGTGATCGCGGCCGTGATCTATTGGAAAGGCAACCATCCGGAGCGCGCGGCCTGGTTTTTGGCCATCTCCGTGCTGTTTCTGGGTACTGGTCTGACCGTCCCGCAGGTGCTCAAACCAGCACACAAGATCTGGATGGGACTGGCGTTTTTTATGGGTTGGGTTATGTCCAGATTGATCCTGTCGGCCTTATTCTATTTGATTGTTTCACCCATCGGACTGATCATGAGACTATTCTCCAAGGATTTCCTGGATGTCAGGATTGATAGACAGGCCGCCAGCTATTGGAGCAAACGAGAGGAAAAAGAGACGCCCCGGGAGCGGTACTTAAGGCTCTACTAAACCAGTACAATGGCGTTACCGGGAGCCACAGAGGAGGAAAGAAAATGGGCAAAGCAGCTATCATCAAGGAGTTCGGCCAGTTTTTGCTGGAAAGGAAGAAATGGTGGCTGGCGCCCATCATTATCATGTTGTTGCTGCTGGGCACTCTGATCGTGTTGACTCAGGGCAGCGCGCTCGCGCCGTTCATTTACACGCTTTTTTAAGCCGGTTCTGCATGAGAATCCGGACGGTTCTTCCACATTAACCAGGGAAGGTTTTTGAGCTTCAGAAAAATTCTATCAAATTCCGCATTGGTCCTGGGCGGCGAAGTTGTCGAACGCATTTTGCGTTTGGTCCTGGTCATTTTTTCCGCCAGGCTGCTCGGCGACGTTGCCTACGGCAAGTTTACCTTTGCACTTTCCTTTACCAACCTCTTTCTGATTCTGTCCGATGGTGGCTTGCACCAACTCATTGTCCGGGAAGTTGCCCGCGACAAAGACCGCACCCGCAAGCTGCTCTGCAACGGCTTGTCCATCAAGTTCCTGCTGTCGGCAGGCACCCTGGGCCTCATTTACATTCTCGCTGGCACGACGGGCAAACCGGACGACGTCCAGCTCGCGGTAAACATCATGGCGTGGGCCATGATAATCGGTTCTTTTTCCGAGCTGTTTGCGTCCGTATTTCGCGCCCACCAGAAGATGACCTATGATGTCGTTTCGACACTGACGTTTGGCCTGGTTGTGAACGTCGCCGGGCTCGCCGTGCTGTTTTCCGGACATGATTTTCTGGTTCTGGCCTACGTTTATCTCGGCGCGCACATCTGCCGTTTGCTTTATAACATTGCTGCTGTGCACCTGCGCTTTGTACCCCTTGGGCTTTCCTTTGACCTTGCAACCGTCAAGTTCCTGCTTAAGGAGGGATTTCCCTTCGGCGTCCTGTACTTTTTCTCGTTGATGTACACTTACATCGACTCCACCATGCTCTCGCTGATGATCAACGACGAGACCGTGGGCTGGTACAACGCAGCCTACCGCCTCATTTTTGCGATGATGTTTATTCCGATTGCCTTGATGAAGGCCGTGTTTCCCGCCCTGTCCCAGTACTATCATGAATCCAAAGAGCGGTTTGTGCTGCTTTTTGAGCGTAGTTTCAAAGTCCTGTTTCTGATCGGGTTCAGCCTGGCGTCGGTATTGTTTATGCTTTCGGACCGCATTATTGAGATAATTTTTGGCGCAGAATACGATCCCGCATCCGGAGCCTTAAAGATACTGGTCTGGGCAGCCGCTATTATTTTTATCGGGACGGTGCAGACACATACAACTCGGGCATCAAATCATCAGGGGTTCACGGCCAAGGTGGTGGCCACCAGCGCGTTTCTTAACCTGCTTCTGAACTTCTACTTGATTCCCAAATACAGTTTGTATGGCGCAGCTTTTGCAACTATTGCCTCCGAGTTGTTCACGTTTGTATTCCACAGCTTTTACCTGGCCCGGAAGATGGTGGTCCCACCGGTCTTTAAGCTAGCGCCCAAAATAGCAGTGATCTGCGGGGCAACGATGTTTTATCTTAAGGTTGTTCAGGAGTTTAGCTTGTTTTTTGTGGGACCTTCTTCGATGTTGGTTGTTCTTTTGATGATAGTTATGACCAGGTATTTCGGCAGGGAAGAGCTTGATTTTTTGAAGAGCTTTGTGCAGGCACCCGGCGGACGCCGGCTTTCATAAATGTAACCACTGAAACAGTGGTTTAAAATGAAACAGTACTAAGGTATAAATTGACCAAGCTATGTGTGGGATAGCAGGAATCATAAACTTTGACGGGGCCCCGGTTGAGCGCAAGCTGCTGCAGCGCATGACCGACATTATCGCGCATCGTGGCCCGGATGACCACGGCTTTCATGTCGACGGTGCGGTAGGTCTGGGTCATCGTCGCTTGAGCATCATTGATTTGTCCGAGAACGGACATCAACCGATGTGCAACGAGGACGGCAGTGTCTGGGTGACCTTCAATGGCGAGATTTACAACTACAAATCTCTGAAGGCCGACCTGGAGTCGCGGGGACATATTTTTCGCAGCAATTGTGATACAGAGACCATAGTACACGCTTATGAGGAGTACGGCCGGGATTGCGTCACTCATTTCCGTGGTATGTTTTCGTTCGCGATTTGGGATAACCGTCGAAAGAAGCTTTTTGCTGCTGTCGATCGGATGCGTATCAAACCTTTCTACTACACTGTCTCCGGTGACAGCTTTTTGTTTGGTTCAGAGATAAAGTCCCTGCTCGCCACCAACATGGTGAAACGCGACCTTAATTACGAAGCGATTCACCACTATCTTTCCCTGCAGGCCATCCCCGTCCCGATGACCATTTATGAAGATGTGTTCGCCCTGCCGGGCGGCTACTATCTTGAGATCCAGGACGGAAAAGTTGACGTTTTGCCCTATTGGGATATCCAATACCAGTCCGCTGAACCACTGGACGAGGCTGAGTACAAGCGAAAGGTCAGGGACCTGGTCTGGGAATCCGTTGAAATGCGGATGATGAGCGACGTACCGTTGGGCGCTTTTTTGAGCGGTGGGATAGACTCCAGCAGTATCGTAGCAATCATGAGCAAGATCTCGTCCGACCCGGTCCGAACTTTTTCGATTGGCTACGATGTCGGTGGGTCGGACTACGACGACACCTACTACGCCAATCTTGTCTCTAACAGATGCAACACTGAGCACCAACAGATAACGGTGACCGCGCAGGATGTGTTGTCGCACTTGCCTGGTTTTCTTTACCATCTCGACCAACCTTCCAGTGATGCCATCAACAGTTTTTTCGTTTCTGAGCTGGCAGCCAAAGAAATCACGGTGGTTCTTTGTGGTCAGGGTGGCGATGAGCTTTTTGCCGGCTATAATTCATTTGCCCTGCTCGACAAGTTCATGCAACGCGACGCAAAATGGGAGCAGTTGCCCAGCTTTCTACGCAAGAGCATCTCGTCTTCGATGCGGGTTCTGCCGTCGAGGATTCCACACGTTCAAAAAATGGATCGTTTCCTCAGCGATTACGGCTCTTTTCTCAACAAATATGCCCGCATCAGAATGGAGCTTTATGAGGAAGAAAAACGCAGTGTCTACTCAGACAATTTCCGGGGCCGTCTGAACGGAGCCAACACGCTGGCCATCTACCAGGATTACCTGGACCGGATAGACTCAGATGTCGCGCCGCTGAATAAGGTGTCCTATCTCGACCTCAAGACGCACCTGGGCGATATTCTGATGCGCGATGTTGATGTGATGAGCATGGCTTTTTCCCTGGAAACACGGGTTCCATTAATCGATCATAAACTGGTTGAATTTGCCAGCAATATTCCAACCAACCTCAAACTCAACCAGGGCATCACCAAATATATTTTGATTGAAAGCATGCGTGAAATACTGCCGCCGGAGGTCATAAATCGCAAGAAACTCGGCTTCAACTTTCCGTTCGCAATCTGGCTGAGAAACGACCTTTATCCCCTGGTCGATTTCGTTCTTTCCAGGGAGGTTGTAGAGGAGCGCGGCCTTTTTAACTACAGTGAGATTGAGAAACTAAAACATAGTTTTTTAACGCAGGACATTACGTATCGGCGGGTTTGGGGACTCGTGCTGTTGGAGTTGTGGTTGCGGAGTGTTCATGAAAACGATACCGTGTTCATAGAGCAGGCCCTGAGTAGACAGAAGGCCGCGGCATAGGACAACATGGATATAGAACACGTTCTCGAAAACGGCAATTGCCATCAGTGTGGCGTTTGTGTCGGCGTCTGCCCGACCAACGCAATTGAGTTGCGGCAGGATCCGAACAAGGGGCTTTTCCCGACATTTCTGCGCGAGTCTTGTACCGATTGTGACCTCTGTCACATAGCCTGTCCCGGCGAGGAGTTTGACTGGGACGCTTTGCAGAAAGATACCTTCGGTGAAATTCCCATCGACAAAGACATTGGCTACGTGCGCGAATTCTGGAGTGGTTACACGAAATGGACTGACATCCGGCGCACCGCCGCCTCGGGCGGCATCGTTTCCGCCATCCTGATCGCCATGCTGGAAAAGGGCGAGATCGATGGTGCGGTCGTGGTCAAGATGGACGAAGACAAGCCGCTGCAACCCAAGGTCTACATCGCCCGTACGCGCGAGGAGGTTCTGGCAGCACAACAGTCGAAGTATCTGCCGGTCCCGACCGGGGAAATACTCAAACCGATATTAAAAGAAGAGGGGCGCTTTGCGATCGTGGGGTTGCCGTGTCACATTCACGGAATCAGGCTGGCACAGCAAAAGATGCCGCGGTTGAAAAAGAGAATCGTGCTGCTGGTCGGTTTGATCTGTGGCTTCCATCCTTCCTTTACAAACACCACTTACCTTATCCGGCGAGCCGGTGTCAAGAACTTTGACGACATCGCCGAAATCCGCTACCGCGACGAAACCTGGCCCGGTGGCTTTAACGTGATCAAGAAAGACGGCAGCAACAACATTTTGCACCCGGTGCAGGAGTTTTTTTGGGCCCATGCTGTGTTTGAGCGTGTTCGCTGTGCGACCTGTACCGATGCTATGGCAGAGTTCGCCGACATCGTCTGCGGCGACGAATGGCGTGGCGGCGGAGTTCCGGACCGGCCTGACTACAAGGACGGTTGGTCGTATATCATGACGCGCACTGAGGCAGGCACCAAAGTCGTCGACCAAATGGTCAACGAGGGCGTGCTTCATGTCGAGCCGGCGGCGCGCAATCAGGTCAAACGCGGCATGTTGCCGACCATCAACCTGAAGAAGAAACTTGCCTTCGCTTATATTAACATCCGCAAGATGCTGGGACTGGCTGTGCCGAACTATCACCGCCTGCGACCCGCCAAGCCACTTAAACTGAAGAATTATCTAGGCGCAGCCATCATCATGGTTGTTTCAACCCTTTTTGAGAATAAGCTTATCAACACACTTTTCCTGCATGTCCCGACGCGCTTTATGAGCCAGTACCTGCGCGTGATGTACAAATGTCTGTGCGACGTCGAGGAAATCGACTCGTTAACCGACTTCAGTTATTGTGAAACTCCGGAAATGGAAAGTGTAATCCAGGATAATCACCGGCTTATTGCAAGCTATGCAAACGGTGATGCCTCACAGGAAACGGTGGCTGGTGTAACCGGAGATGTGGAAGAGACCGTATCCTGATGAGTTTGTACCTTGAGACTGCGAAAGGGATTTTTTCCTGGCTCGATAGTTTGCAAATCAAGCAGAGAGAGATTCCAGCTACTGCCGGAGCCGGGGCACCTACCTTCCAATTAGACCATCCACTCGACGGTCCGCTGACCGTTCCGTACGAACGTAACGGGACGGAGATTTTTTCCCATGCCGGCGTCGCCCTGAAATACCGAACTGCGGGTGATAGTCCGGTACTCGAAGTCTACGACCACGGTGGCATATATGATCCGGTAGATCGGCGTATACAGGGTGAGCACTACAGCGCCAGCCATTTCGCGTTGCTCGGCGCCATTCTTTTTCAAGAAACCGGAGAAGCATCCTACCTGGAATCTGCCAAAAGCGCCATCGCGTTCCACCTGCGCACGTCTGCCAGCGAATACCGTCCGATATCCGAGTGGATGTACCATTGGGATTTTCAGAATTACGCCTTCGCGTTGACCTTCCGTCTGTTGCAGCCACATCTGACAGAGGACGAAATATCGACCTGGAGTCGCGCCCTCAAATCATGGCGCACCAATTACAAGAACAAGCTCACCAACTGGGCCGCCATGCGCGCCTGGGCTTTCGCTGAACGCTACGACCTGTTGGGCAACCGGCTGAACAGGCTCAAGGTCGCATGGAACCTGCGCGACGTGCGCAAAGCCAGAAGCGTCGACGGTTGCTTCGATGATAACCAGGGGCTCAGCCGGCCGATTCAGTACCATATCTTCACGGTCGCCATCCTGCACCGTTTACACTCTCTGCGCCCGGACGAGAGGCTGAAACAATGGTTTGACGAGGGGGTTGAGTATTTTCTTCCTTTTGTGGATCCAGATGGCTGTTTCAACTATTTGGGCAGAGGCCACGAGCAGATTTTCGGCTATGGGGCGGCTATCTATGCTCTCGAAGCCGCCTATCAGGACAACAAGCAATCCAAGTATCTGGAAACAGCAGGCAAGCTGTTCGACTACCTTCTCGGATTTCGCAGAGGCGATCACTTCCCGTTAGTCCTGAATGAGAGACCGGACGAAGAACGCCCGGGCTGGTACGACTACCATCACCTTACGGTCTACAATGCTTTTCTGGGCGCATGGTTGGGCCTAACCCATCTTCTGAAAAACGAATCCCCACAGGACAGCCCAAAGCGACAATCCTATTTTTGGTTGTCGGAGCCGACACAGACAGCTATTATCTCGAGCGACAATTACTTTGCGGCATTTTACGGCGGCTTGCAGGAATACATGAGCGAGGGTGGCGTCACCCCGCATCATCTGTGGTGGAAAGACTTTGGCACTCTGTTTTCCTGTCCCGGTGGACCAACGCCTGACCGTTTCGGCCAACTGACACCGCCTGGCAGCGAAAAAAACTTTTTTGCACCCATCGCGAAGAACGCAACGCAGTGGTTTATCCCCGCGTTAACCGCCTCCAGCAAGTTCCACAAACAGGGCGAGGCGCTGCAGCTAACCTATGATTATGGCCCGTTTGAGATTGCGCGGCAAGTCGAGTTTGGTGCGGAAGCAATCACCTTCAAAGATGAATTTCTGTTCCTGCAGGATAAGCAATATGAGGAATTCCGGTTCTTTAACTTCCCGGTACCGGTGGACCAGTTTGGCATTGTCTTTGAAGGCGCTGCCAGGATGATTCTCAATACCGGCGGGAAAAAACTGGCAATCACTTTTTCCGATGACGCGATGCCGCTGCATTCGGCCGAAGTACTCTGTTCCGCAAAAGGAGTGGTACAGACCGTGACCAAGAGGCAATCGGACTTCAGCGTCAAAAAGGGCGACACGCACGAAATTGAATTCAAGATTTGCCGGCAAGCCGAACGAGAGGCGGCCTCGTGAACGTTCTCTACATCAACTATCTGTTTGACAAAAAATACAGCTCGGTCGGCGCTGCCGTGCACGTAGCCGAGTTTACCAAAGCCGCGCGCGATTGTGGCTTGAACATCAAGTCGTGTGACGTCAACAAATTCAGTGGCGAGGAGCAGGCGGCGCAATCGAAAGTCCGCGCCTGGTTGAAGACCCGCCTTTCGCGCTACGTCGGGCAGTTGAACGCACTGCTCTCCAATCTGGGCTATTTCCGGCGCGAGTGGCAACTGGTGAATGCTGAAAAACCGGATGCCCTGCTGGTGCGCTACAACCTGCTGAACTTTTCAGCGCCTCTGATCGCGAAGCTGAAACGCTTGCCGCTGGTTCTGGAGGTGAATTCCCCCATGGCCTTAGAGAATCGTGAGTTCAACAGCAGGACTTACAATCTGCCGCTGGTGCCGGAGTGGGCCGAGAAGCTCAACCTCAGGATGGCGACGCGCGTCTACACCGTGTCGGAAGCGCTCAAGGAGTACTTTGTCAAAAACGGTATTGATGAGAAAAAGATCAGCGTGGTGCCAAACGGCGTCAACATCGACATGTTTCGTCCCGATGTGCCTGCCGCTGCCGTCCGCGAGCGCTACAATCTGTCGCGTAAGGTTGTGGTTGGTTTCGTAGGTTCGTTTCACTACTGGCATGGGGTCGAGTACTTCCCGGAGTATGTCAGGGAACTGGCCCAAAAACATGACAATGTACATTTTCTGTTTGTCGGCAACGGTCCGCTGCGCGAAAATCTGGAGGCGCAATTGTCAGGCGGTGATTTGGCGGAAGGCGTGAGTTTTGCCGGTTATGTGGCGCACGATGAGATGCCCGCCTACCTGGCGGCGATGGATATTGTCGTGGCGCCCTATCCACCAATGCAGTTTTTCTATTTTTCACCTCTGAAAATTTTTGAATACATGGCCGCGGGTAAAGCCGTGGTGGCCAGCCGGGTCGGTCAAATCGAGGAGTTGGTGCAGGACGGAACGGATGGCTATTTGTTTGAACCCGGTGACATGGCGGCATTTGCCGCGCGCACCAGCGAGCTCATTGCAGGAGAAGAACTGCGCAAGACGTTCGGAAAGCGTGCCCGCGACAAAATGTGTCAGAATTATTCGTGGCGCAAGAATGCCGAAAGGGTCGCAGAGTTGCTCAAACTCTCGATGAACGGCAGGAGTGGCCGGACAGATGCCTAGAGCACGCAAAAAATGGCCATTCGTGGCGCTGGCGCTGGTCGTCGTGCTGGCCCTGGCCGCCGGCCTGGCGCTTAAGCAAAAATACTATGTAAAGAAATTCATCAAAGGAAACGAATTCCTCTATTCGCAGGCCGCAAAAGTCGCACGCCTGAAGAACAAGATTGCCGGCAAAGAAAAACAGGCGGTGGTTTTGCGACCAGTTGAGTCGAGCCGGACCAACTGGGAGTTGGTCTTCGACGCCGGGCAGAGCCTGGGGAAATACCGGCGGTTCTGGGGTGGCATCGGCTTTGAGTCGTTCAAGACCGGGGTGCTGAGCGGCAAGTCGCGCCTGCTCTTTGACTACATCCGGGAGTCGAACCGGCGCGTGGGCGGCGGCAGCATCAAGCGGAACGCATTCCGGTATCTCAGGGCGCACAATTTATTCAGCAACGGAGAACCGCCCTGGGGCGAAGGTCTGGATATTTACCGGGTCGATGAGCAAGGGCGGGTTTTCTACGACTGGCTGATGCTCGACCAAGTATTCGACAGAATGCTGGCAGTCGGCTTTAAGCCGATCGTGGAATTTGGCTTTACTCCGGACGCGTTGGCGTCACAACCCGACCGGCGCCAGAGCTGGGGTCGCGCCAACATATCTCCGCCAAAGAGTTATGAAAAATGGGCAGACCTGGTCAGCGCAACCGTCAGGCACCTGGTAGCGAGATACGGAGAGGCGGAAGTCGCTTCCTGGTATTTCGAAGTGTGGAATGAGCCGGATCTCGGCTGGTTGTTTTGGGTGGAGGATCCCGATCCGCGCAGAAAACCGTACGGCGACATTGCAGAGTACCACAAGTTGTATGATCACACTTTGCGTGCTGCCAAGTCAGCATTTCCTGAAATTCGAATCGGCGGTCCGGCCAGCGCGGGTGGGGACATCGATAAGCTTCTGGAACACTTGTTCATAGAAAGCAATGGCCATCTGGATGATAATTTGTCCCGGATCGATTTTGTTTCATCACACGCTTACAATCTTGTAGGCTTTGACCACCGCCAAAAGATGAAACACTCGCTGCTGAGCAAGATTTATTGGAAACTCAGCAGTTGTGTCGAGCACGATCACGCGCAGGTTAGAGAAGCAATCGGCTCGCTGCCTTTTTTGCTGACAGAGACCGGACCCAAGTTTAAACAAAAACATGGTCTGGTTAATCGCGGCCGTTACAGCGCAGCCTGGTACGCCAAGATGGTTGCGGGCATGTTTCAGTTGGGCGATATGCTCGGCAAGCCGTTTCAACCGGAAGAGGTCGTGCTGTGGG
The DNA here is from genome assembly GCA_029262055.1 of Candidatus Zhuqueibacterota bacterium. Lineage (GTDB taxonomy): Bacteria > Zhuqueibacterota > Zhuqueibacteria > Oceanimicrobiales > Oceanimicrobiaceae > JAJDAD01. The sequence continues at coordinate 27,062 of JAJDAD010000013.1, read as the reverse complement.
CGTCACACCAGGTGGTCAAGAATTTTGACATCAAGAACGGCGGCATTGCCAGTTTGGTCAAAACCAGCGGAAAGCCTGAGGTCGTCAAATTGCCGATTTACAACGCAATTGAAGCTTTAGGGCATCTGTCGGACGAACGCATTCCTCTGGAAAGCGGCAGCCAGTTCGGCGATGTTGTGCATGCCATCGCGACCAGGGATGGAGAAGCGTCGGTCGATATCCTGGTCTATCACATAAACGAACAAGCCGATGAAGTGAATGGCAAAGATCCGGAGGAAGTCGCCGTTTCTTATCGTATCAAGAATCTGCCCTTTTCGAATTTTGAGTTAAAACAGTATGTGGTGGACGAGCTGCACTCGAACACGTATGCAATCTGGTTAAAGTCCGGCAAGCCGAAGCGCTTTTCGCGGCAACAGGTTCGCGAGTTGCGCGCGAATCAGGATCTTGCTTTGGTAGAGAAACCGCAGGTCGTTCGTCTCGACGGCGGCAGCGAGTTTCGGGCCGCGTTCAGGATGCAGGCGCAGAGCCTCAGGCTGCTGTCGCTGCGTCGTTTGCCGTGATGGGCAAGAGCAGCTAAAGGCCTAGGTGAAAATGTGATGAAGAAAGGTAAATGACTAAGAGGCAATACTATACTTTCGTTTTCCTCTTGCTGCCATTTGTTGGTTGTCACTTTGAAGGTAGTACTGATGGATTGCAGCAGTTTGCGGGTGAATTTATCAGCCCGGTTGTAGATTTGGCCAGAATCTGTAGAGATTATCATCATGCGACCCAATCTTGGCCATCAACAGCAATTGAACTTGAACAGTTGCTCAGTGATCAGACGGTTCGTACTCGTAATACAAAGCTTTCAGAGCTGCGATTAAATGAAAATTCGAAAGACTCACTTGAAACAAGTTTTAACATCTTAGGATATGGGTCAAAGTTTGACGGGTGTATGAAAGTATATTCTGATCAAGTCAATACTGGAGAAGTAGCCATTGTTTTATTGACTACACCAGCAAAAGGAAAAGGAGTGGATAATAACAAGATTGAAAGGATAATTGTTCAGGTAAGAATTGATACACTTTATGAGGTAGAAGTAAGTTTAACATCGGAATGAACATTTCGAGCTTTAAACTACAGCCACATTTGGGGACAGGATTTTCGCAGTTAGGGTGCGTTCTGCAAAATGTTACGCTAATGGACTGGGTTTCTGGCGTAATTTTAGGTTCGGTGGATTTCGTGTGCATCTGGACTAGATAACTATTGCTTCCTACTGAGCATGGCTGTTAAAAAGATGATTTTCAAAATTCACGGAGGAGCACTATGACAACATGGGGAAAGCGGCTGGCGAGTTTGGCAGTCGCTGTTGTTGGTTTGTTGTTAACTCTGGTATTTTGCCGGAGCGTTGTGGCACAAGTAAATCATGACTACCCGCGAATCGCTGTGTTTCACTTCGGTGAAACGGCGCCGCCCGAGTGGTACGCCAAATTTCATCTCGCCGATATTCGTACTTCCGACCCGAGCGTTCCGCGTGCGATAAAGGCGCTCAATCCCAACACGCTGGTTTTCGGCACCCGGGATTGGAACAACGGTTCGATGTTCAAGCCGACGCAACCTGCGTATCGAACGTACCACTCCAACAACTCATCAGTCTTCATCTACGGCAACCGAACCGACAATTTCAGTGCAAATTTCAGTGACTTTTGTGGCAAGATCAATGGGCTGCGCTACAACGAAGCACTGCCGCAGGCCGCCATGAACAATCACGACCAAAGCGCATTTGACGGTATCGCCACCGACGGCCTGTGGATGAAGCCCAGGGAGGCCGAGAAAGATCAGGATATCGACCTCGACCGCGACGGCAAGAACGACTACGGCCAATACGGCAAAGCGTGGGTAAACGCGCAGTGGAAGGCGGGTGTGGATAAGGTGCTGGCCGAGATCAACCGCTTGAACAACAATCGACCTTTTATCATCAATTCAGGTCGCCTGCACACGGAGTCGGAAGGATTTGACTGGACCAATCATAACGGTCTCGTCATGGAGAACACCAACCGTATCAATGACATTTCTTACTTCAAGAGGACTTACGAGGCCTGGATGGCAAAGGCTAGGAAGCCGCATCTTTTGATTTTCGACGGTCTTGGCCAGGACAAGGAAGATTATGTTCACATGCGTTACCTGCTGGGCCTAACGCTGTTCGGGGACGGCTACTATTGTTTTAGCGACAACGACGTTCACCACTATCACTACTATTATGATGAATTTGACGCCAAGCTGGGCCAGCCCACCACGGCGATGCAGCTTGTCCGCGATACTGGCCGCAAAGGCCGGGGCATCTACGCGAGATTCTTCACAAATGGCGCGGTAATCGTGAATGCCAGCGTGGGGAATGAGACGGTCACAGATGCGGAATTACAGCGCCTGCCGGGCTATTCCGGTGGCTACTTTCGTTTTGCCGGCAACCAGGCCCCGGGGTTCAACAACGGCGATCCGTTTTCCAGCGTTGCCTTGCACGGAGAGGTCAATAGTAAGGATAGAATTATTGGTGACATGATTCTTCTTTTGAAGCAGAAATCGACTGTAGTTGCCGATATAATCATTGACAATGATGAGCGCGGAACGAACCCGGGTTCACAACCTGCGACCTTCAAAGGGCCGTGGCGGCCGGAGAACGATCGGGCGCGCAAGAGTTGGGCGTTATCGTACCGGGCGCGGCGCGGCGATTATGCCATGGCTCACATGACGGCAGGAGCAGGGGAGGCCACAGCTACCTTTTCTCCGACGTTCGGTTTGGGCGGGAAATATCGCATTTACGAGTGGCATGGCGACCTCGCAGGCGCCAGAGAAGCCAGCAATGTACCATACGAGATTCGGCACGCCCAGGGTAGCTCCTATGGACGCATCGACCAAAGCCGTGACTATGGCCGGTGGAATCTACTGGGGGAGTTTACTTTCAACCGCGGCAGCCAGTCTTATATTAGAATCTCAAACGATGCCGACGGCACTGTGGTCGCCGACGCTTTTATGTTTGTTTCCAGCGGGGCTACCGTTCCCGGCAATGACAAAACACCACCTGCGCCGCCAACAGGCGTAAGTGTAGGTCAATAGTTTCGAAACCTCAACAGCAGTTCAAGAGCCGATAATGAGCGAACGATACAACAATTTCCTGAGCAGACTCAAAGCAGCAGCACCCGTGAGTGCGTTGCTCTTTGGTGTATTTTTTGGCGCACTTGACGCGATATCCGTCATCAACGCCGCCAGCTATCTCTTTGCAGGATTATTCGACCAGATTATCTTTGTGCTTTTTTGCGTGTCGTTCTACGCTTTAGTAGGACTTCTCCTGGGGCTGGCGGCTGCGCTGGTACCGCTGGCACTTTTCCCGGTCGGTAAGAATCTTGATGGTGGACAACTGGGCGGCTTCTACCTGGTACTGGTGAGCGGTGTGCTCGCGGCCCTGGTTGCCCTGGTTGAAAATGTCGCATTCACCACGCTCTCACAGGAGCCGGTCAGGAACCTGCTGGTCATTGCTGCCATCGCAGCCGGTGCGTATTTTCTCATCTCTTTTCTCGCGAAGTTTATTGTCCGGGTCAGGCCGCTGTGCAATGGACTGCGGCAGGTGAGTGATGTCTTGCTGAACAAGCTCGTGTTGGGCGTGATTCTGGTCATTCTCATTGCCACCGGTTTTCAGGTGGTTGGAACCGCCGGCAACAAAATCGAGGGCCAGACAGGGCCTCCAAACATCTTGCTGATTTCTTTTGATACGCTTGGCTCCGGGCATGTCGGCGCTTACGGTTACGACAAACCCACAACGCCGAACATTGATCGTTTCGCTAAAGAGGGGACGCTTTTCGAGAATCACTTCACGGTGTCGCGTATCACTTTGCCGTCGCATATGACCATGTTCACCTCGGTTTACCCATCTGTGCACCGCGTAATCGACTCCTTCGCCAGCGTCCTGGACCAGCAATTCGTTACGCTGGCTGAGATTCTGCAGGAATCCGGCTATGAGACCGGCGCGTTTGTCGACGGCAACCGGGAACTGAATATCGGAGCCGCGCACGGATTTGACCAGGGTTTTGAGTTTTACCAGCATTACCCGGAGCGGTTTTTAAAACATGAGAAGCTCTATCTAATCAAACGCCTGCTCAATTTTGTCGAAAACTCTCTGCACCGGCGCGGTACGCCTGACATGCACTCGGCTAATCTTTTTGATAGCGCTATGTCCTGGCTGATAGGGAGAAGGCCCGACAAGCCGTTCTTCCTGTTTTTGCACACCTACGACATCCACTCGGATTTTGGCACACGATTGCCTTATGTTTCCCCGGACGGATATGAAGAGATTATCCCGACTGCCTATCGCGGCGATTTTGATGGCTGCGGTAGCGACGGCGCGTGTGCCACCAAGCATCTGGTTAATATCAATAAGAAAGTGCGTCGCGGGCGCGACCCTGCCGAGTTCCTTTCAAGTGAGGAGGCCGATCATATCGCCACACTCTATGACCGTGGTATCAGATACACGGACGACCAGTTCGGCAGATTCTTCGACAGCTTGCGCCAGGCCAACATTTTAGACAACACGATTGTCATGCTGACCTCCGACCACGGCGAGGAGTTTTACCAGCACAACCAAATGAAACATGTGCAGTACTACGACGAAGTGTTACAGGTCCCGCTGGTCGTACGCTATCCCGGGCGCTTCCAGGCCGGAACGCGCGTGCAGGCATTGTCCCGGTCCGTGGATCTGCTGCCGACCTTGCTGGATGCCGCGGGGATCGATTTTCAGTCTGAGCAGTTTCAGGGTGTTTCGTTGCTGCCATATACCACGGGCAATGATACGTTGCCGGAGCTGACGCTTTTTGCCGGCCAGGACCATCCGTCGATGGACGCTGAAACCAGAATCGCCCGAACCCTGCAGCACAAGTATATCCGAAACGGCTCCGACCGCAAGCACTACCACTTTAACCTGGAACGGCCCGAAGAGCTGTACGACATTGTTGCAGATCCACACGAAACAACAAACATTGTACAAGACGCCAAAGCGACGCATGAGGCGTTGAGCGGTAGTATGGACAAGTGGAATACCGAGTGTCTCGATCTGCTCGGTCAGATGGCTCCAACCGGACTTACTAAAAAAATAAAAATAGACGGCAAATCTGCTGAGGCGCTCAAGTCGCTCGGCTATGTCAAGTAGAGCTATCCATCAAATAATCCTAATAAAGTATTGAGAAGCTGACTCATGACGACTCAACCGACCGAAAGAACACTCAGTGACGAAATTAAAGTTTCAGTCTACTGGGGAATGTTGATTGGTACCCTGACTGGGCTCGCAGCGGCCGTGCAGAACGTGTTCTTTGCAAATCTGTTTATGCAGAAAGGTTTTTCCTACATTGCCCTTGAGGTTTTTGTGGAGCGGATTTTGTTCTGTGCGCTTGCCACGTTCGGCGTGCTGTTTGTCCTGATTCCCGGTGTTTCTTTAGCAGGCGCGATCTTCGGCAAGGTGGAAAAACCGCGGGTAGCGCGCTTCGCTTTGATGATCGGCGGTGTGGCCTGGATCCTAATCGGTTACCAATTGAATATAACCAGTTGGTTCCCACCATTTTTTACAGCCGCGGGCGTCGTGGCAAACATCGTTTACAGCATCGCATTTTTGGGAGTGATAGTAGCGTTTTATAAAATGCTATTGTCATTTGACATGCGCTTGCCAAGCCCTTTGCGTGGTACACTCTTTCGGCTGTACCACGGCGTGGTGCTGGCCGTGTTTGCCTGTTTTTTTGCAGGATTTAATGCATATGCTTTGTTCACGCTGGCAAGCCATCGACCGAGTACTCCCAACCTGGTCATATTTACCATAGATACCCTGCGCGCCGACCATTTGAGCTGTTACGGCTATCCGAAGGAGACCAGTCCGACCATCGACCGGTTGGCGCAGGAGGGCGTTCTTTTTGAGCAAGCTTATGCTCAAAGAGGGCTGACCTGGCCATCCCTGACATCGATCATGAGTGCGCTTTATCCCAAGACACACGGCGTGCGGCGCAACCAGGTCCCGTTGAACCCCGAGGTGGCAACGCTGGCGGAAATACTCCAGAACCAGGGCTACCGGACGGGCGCGTTTCTGGCCAACTACTTCTTCGGTTCAAACCGAGGCTTTGATGTGAAAAAGGGCGGCGAAATCGGAGACCTTGACAAGCAGGTCACACGTTCGGCGCTTGACTGGTTGGGAGATATCGACGTCGAGGAAGATCGGTTTTTCCTGTGGCTACACCAGAAAAGTCCGCACATGCCGTACGAACCGCCAGAGCGTTTCGCGATGATGTTCGACTCGACTTATTCCGGTACAATGAATGGCAAATGGGTCAAAGTCGACTCCATCTATTTGAATCAGGAAGATCTGTCGCAGCGTGACTTCGAGTATCTGACCGCGCTTTATGATGCGGAGATTCGCTATTCGGATCACCACATGCAGAAAGTACTCACCAAGCTCGAGAAGATGGGTGTGATGGAAAACACCTTGATTGTGTTCGCCTCGGACCACGGCGAAGAACTGTATGAACACAACAAGTATTTCTATCACAGTTGTTCGATCTACGATGGCGTGTTGCGCGTGCCTTTGGTATTTAAATTTCCGGGAATTTTGCCCGAGGGCAAAGTTGTCAATAGCCAGATCGAGACCGTCGACATCGTGCCCACGGTTCTGGATCTGCTGAAGATTCCGCTCCGTCCCGAGTTTGAGGGCCGCAGCCTCTTACCCTTCTTGTTCGGCGATGGCACAGACCAGTGGCGACAAGCATTTTCCGAGCGCACCTCTTCCATTTTTGCAACCAGAACGCCGAAGTGGAAATACATCTACAATCCCGACAACTATCATCCGGATTGCGTCAGCCGGCGCTATAGCGAGGGCTACCCCTACTTCATCGATACAGAGGAGCTGTATGACGTGGAAAACGATCCGGCCGAAACCAGGAATCTCGCGGGAGAGAATCCCGAGATTGTCCGCGACCTGAGAGCTCAGCTATTGCAATGGGTGCAGACAAACAAACGGGTGCACAAAGAAGTGCAGTTGACCGAAGAAGCGACCGAGAGACTCAGGGCCTTAGGCTATATAAAGTAGGCGCACATGGAACGGAATTTTTCAAAAATGCTTAGCGTCTGCACCCTGATGGGGTTGGCAGGCGCACTGGCGATGTTTTTCAGCGAATGGGCCATCACCACTGTTCACGCAGAAATCCATCTCAGGACTTATGCTTTTTTCTTTGTGGTGTATGTTGTCTGGGGTTGCTTTACGGGTGCGGCCCTGGGTACACTCCTTCACTTTGGCCGGCGGCTCTTGCGTGCGCGCTGGTTGCAGGCGGACAAACCGGGCTTTCTGGCCGGGACTATTCTGTTTGTTCAGATTTTCTTTTATGGCTTCTACTACATCAACGAAAAACTGACCGCCGGCGTCGGGGTTTTCGCTCCGCTTAGTCTGATCGCGGACCTTCTTTTTTTTCTTGCGGCTGCTGCTGTGTTCAGGCTGGCGGTTGCAACGGGCAAGCGCGCAGGCGCAGTCGCAGGGTTTCTGCAGGTTTCTTTACTGCCGATCGCACTCGTGGTCGCCACTAACGTTCGGTTCTTTGTTTGGCAGCCACCGGTGACGCAAACTTCAGTCCTGTTTTGGGGCGTGGGTGCTTTGGCCCTGGCCGCGATTGCCGGCAGCCTGATCAGTCTTGGTTTGTCCCGGATTATGCCTGAAAAAGGCGCCGCCGGTGTTTTGATTTCTGCCGGTGCGGCTGCTCTTGCACTGACTCTCCTTGCTCTCTCCGGCCCGCCTTCTGCCGATAGTTTTCAGACAGGGGGGACCCCGCCGGTTGCGGGATTACAGGCAGGAAAGCCGAAGAACATCATCTGGATCGTTACCGATACCGCCCGTCGCGACCATCTTTCTATCTACAACGGAAAGCAGGAAACGACGCCTGCCCTGAGCAAGTTCGCCGAAGAAGCGCTGGTTTTTGACAGAGCCATTGCGACTGCGCCCTGGACGTTGCCGTCGCACGCCTCTATGTTCACCGGGATGTACCCGTCAAAACACGGCGCTCATTACGTCGGCGATGCCATGTTTTCGACACCGCTCTTGCCGGAAAATCTGACCATCGCAGAACTGTTGGCCGCTCATGGCTACCAGACCGCCGGGATATGTGCGAACAATGCCGGACTGTCGCGCGCTCTGGGCTGCCATCAAGGATTTCAATACTACTTTGACGCGAGACCGTTGGTTTTCAGTCTTTTTTGGGGAAAATTGATGCTGGCCCTGCCCGACGATTTCCGCGTCGATGAGCTTTGGGTCAATGAGGTCGCGCTTTCCTCCGAGATTAATCCTGTGGTGGAAGACTGGCTTACCGGTCATGACAAAGAGCGGCCGTTCTTTCTGTTCATCAACTACATGGAGCCACACGGGGGCATCGCCTTTATCCCTGAGCCCTACGACTCGATGTACGGTTTTGACCGCGACCGGCAACCGGATATCTTTCAGGATTTCGACGCTGACCGGGTTATCCATTTTCGCGACGAGGTTACGGCCGAGCAGCGTGAGTTCTGGACATCTTACGTACAGCGCAAGTTGACCTTCATGGATCACAACCTCGACGCCCTATTTGAGAATCTGAAGGCGCGCGGTTTGTTTGACGACGCCCTGATCGTCATCAACTCGGACCACGGCGAGCTTTTCGGCGAGCACAATTCGTTCGGCCACAACACGGATTTGTACAATGAACTAATCGCCGTGCCTATGATGGTCAAGTACCCCAATTCACAGAAACGCGGTCGCTTCGAAAAGATGGTGCAGACCGTCGACATCATGCCCGAGCTGTTAGCCGAAGTGGAAATTCCGATCCCGGAAAATCTGCAGGGACAGCCGTTCGAACAAGCCAATCATCCGGTCGTGGCCGAGCTGTTTCAACAGGTGCACAATGCACATGCGAAACGCAACCCCAAACGCTATTTCCGTGACCTGAAGGCGATCTACGCGAAGGTGGCGGATGACTCACTGAAATATATATGGTCGTCGGACTACAAATCGGAACTGTTCGATCTGACCAGCGACCCGGCAGAGTTGCGGGATACGGCTGTTCAGGACAGCGTCAGGGTCGACTCGATGCAGGCACGCCTGGACCGGTGGTCGGAGAGCTTCTCACCGATGCAATTGACCAATCACCTTAAAACTACCGATGACGCGGCGGACAAAGAACTGCGGGAGCGCCTCAAGTCATTGGGCTATCTAAAATGAAATCGCGATCCGGAGATACTGTGGAAAGTAAAGAACAGAGCAAACATTTTGCAAATCTCGGCGTCGGAATCAGCTTTGGACTGCTGAGCGCCGCCCTCTTGTCACTCCTTTTCTGGTTCACCGATGAAATGGCCTCGGCCTACACGACTACGGGCCAAAATGATGTCGCGGCCTTATTCCTGCAAAGCACCGTGAATCAGCTCGCTTTTAGCCTGGTGATATGTTTTGCCCTGTTAGGTTTGGCAACCGGCCTTGTCTCCGCTCACCGTCTGCGGAAAGCCGGCCTGCTGGCGCTGGGCATGGCTCTGTCATCTGCAGCGGGACTCTTCTTTCTGAACGACCTGCACTGGTTTCCACGACTGCTTAGCAAGCCCGGCGTTCTGTATGTCGGCGTCGTGGGGTTGACCGGACTGGCTTTGAGTTGGCTGTATTTGGCTTTTCACCGCAAGTCCTGGGCCAGCGGCTCGCCCCGGTTCCTGAGAATCCCGATGGTGGTTGGACTCTTGTTTGTCTTTTTGGTGAATGGGCTCGCGCTCTACAACAAGAAGTCGGCCCAGGCAGCCAACACAAATGTCATCATCATCCTGATAGATGCATTGCGCAGCGATCACCTGGGGTCTTACGGTTACGAGCTGCCCACCAGTCCGGCCCTCGACGCCTTTGCGCGGGAGGGCGTTGTGTTCAAGAATAGTTTTTCGCAAAGCACGCACACCAAGCCGTCCACGGCGTCTTTGTTCACTTCGCTGTACCCGTCTCAGCACAATGTCATGCGCGGCAATCGTCACGATGCGGCGGGCAATTTCTTTTCCGACGTGCTGGATGATGGTTTCAAAACCATGGCCGAGTATCTGAGCGACGCCGGATACAACTCAGCAGGCTTTTTGGATCAGGGGCAACTTCATTCTTACATGGGTTTTGCGCAGGGATTTACGTACTACAATTCCTACCTGAGAAAGGCCGAACAGATCAACAATGATTTCCTGCGCTGGCTGCCGGCCAACAAACACCGCAAGTTCTTTGCTTATTTGCATTACCTGGATGTGCACGCACCTTATGCGCCTTCCCGTGAATACCGCGACATGTTCGTCGACGGAAAAAGCACAGCAGTGATTCCTGAAGAGGTGGCCGACTGGCGAAAGTTCAAGAAGAAATTCGACCAAATCAAAGACGAGTTCAAACCGGAAGACATTGAACAGCTAGTGGCATTGTACGACGCTGAGATTCGCGAGTTGGACGACTACCTGCAAGAAATTTTCTTCCGGCTCAAAGTCGAAGGCGTTTACGATCAAAGCCTGATCTTTATCGTGTCGGATCATGGTGATTCATTTATGGAACATGGGGACATCGATCACGGCACAACGCTCTACGACGAGGTGCTGCGCGTGCCGTTCATTGTCAGGTTTCCGAATGCAGCCCACACCGGTGTTGTAGAAACTCCGGTGCAAACCATCGACGTCCTGCCCACAATTCTTGAGTATGCCGGTGTCGATACTGAGGACAACTTGCTGATGGGTGAAAGCGTGCTCGGGTTCGTCGACGGCACGCAACCAGAGCGTCAAAATCCGATTTTCAGCGAGAGGATGCATTTGTTGTCGATCAGAAAGGGGGACTTCAAGCTCATCTACAACAAGAACCTTGAATATGGCGAGCTCTACGATCTGTCATCCGACCCGGGCGAGAAGATCAATCTGTATGCCGAGGCGAGCGGGCAGGAACACGCTGGCCGTTTGCAGCAGGAGCTGTTCGACTGGGCCGAGAGTGTCAAGGATATTCGGCCCGCAGCCGATGGCGTGAAGCTCGATGCAAAAACTGTCGAAAAGCTGAAGAGTCTCGGTTATATCCGCTAACCGCCCGCATGTTGCTGCCGGACTCCACCCGCTGTGCAGCGGGGATCCGGCTCAGAACAAATTGGCCTTCCAAAACAACAGATAAGTAAGGCGTTGATGAAAGTCACCAGTCACACGAAAATTGGGTTTGGTCTTTACCTTGGGCTCATGGGTGGACTTGTCGCAGGGGCAGGGAGAGCAGCGCTTCTTCTCGTCAGCGAGAACTACTCCTGGGACGAAATCTGCCGTTACGCACTGAATTTGTTGCAGGCCGGCACCATCCAGTTCCTACCCTGGGGCATTTTGGTTGGCGCGCTGCTGGGCGTGTTGTGGGTGTATTTTGACCGCCTGGATGGGTTCATCCTTTCGGGCATGTTGGTCGCCGTTCCGTATCTGCCCCTCTTCTATTTTATCAACAAAAAGTTCCTTCCCGGATTCTTTACGACAGTGAGCCTGGCGGCGAATGGCTTCTTGCTGCTCGCAGCTTTTGGCGCCATCATAATCGTTTTTATACGATGGCTGAAAGATATCCGCTTTTTGTCGCACCTGTACAGCAGAGGCCTCCTGATTGTTGCTATCGCCATCCTGGCGACCGTGAACCTGGGTTACCTTTTGCAGGACACGGAAAAGAAACTGCAGGCAGCTTCGTCAACTCCCGCTGACCTTGCCAGCTTGCTGAAGCAGGATATCCTGCCGGAAGCGGGTGGCGATGAGGCCGCAGACAAAGAACGATTACGCCGCTATTTTGCCGGGACGAACCGGAAGCGACTGGTTATGTTACCGGAAAAGCTCTCGCTCAAGGATAGCAGCACCATTGTGGCGGATGCAGAAAAGGTCGTGCGCAGAGAGTTTTCCTTTTTGAACATTACCAAAACGTTGCCGCACGAGATAGACTGGCGCAGCAACCCGACTTCGGATCGGGAGTGGCTGTTGGCGCTCAACCGCCAGGATTGGTTGATCGAACTGGCTCTCGCCTACCACTTGACTGGAGATTCCAGGTATGCCCGGACGTTCGATGAAATCATGCGAGGTTGGTTTAAGCAAAACCCAATGCTGCGCTGGAAGAATGAATCCGATAATATCTGGCGCCTGATCGAGACCAGCGCGCGGATTACCGATAGCTGGATCGAGGCTTTTGCGCTCTTCTTCGATGCCAAAGAAGTCAGCGATGAAGTGCGGTGGCGCATGCTGGCCTCACTACACGATCACGCACAGTTCCTGGCGCACTTTCGCTCGCCAAGAAGAAACCACTTGCTGCAAGAGACCTTCGGGCTGGTGGCAGTGGCTGCCGCTTTTCCGGAATTCAAGATGTCGGAACTTTGGTTGGAGATCGCGCGCGCGCGTTTGGACTTTGCTCTACGAACTGATGTCTATCCGGACGGTGGTTACACCGAAGGCTCCACCTATTACCACCGATTCGCGATTCGAATCTTGCAGCAAATCGGTGACTTTGCGGCAAAACACGAGGTCGGCCTTTCCGATTTCTTCCACGCACAGCTTGAGAAAATGTACGAGTTCCTCATGTTTACGGCCCGTCCGGACGGCGTTATGCCGCAGATGAATGACGGATTTCACGCCAAGAACGTGCGGGTCTTATTCGAGAAGCCGGCGGAAATCTATGCGCGCCCCGACTTCAAATCCTTTGCGGGCAATACGGAGCCGGGTGCCTACACAGAGGGAGCATCCAGGTCCTATCCCTACTCAGGGATTTATGTTATGCGCAGCGACTGGCGCGCGGACGGGCGTTACATGATAATCGATGCCGGCCCATTTGGTTCGTCGCATGGCCACGAAGATAAACTCAGCTTTGAGCTTTTTGCGCTCGGCAAGCCGTTCATCGTCGAAAGCGGCACGTTTACCTACCAGCAAAATCGTTGGCGCAGGTACTTTACCAGCTCGTTTGCGCACAACACCATCGTCATCGACGACCGGAGCCAACTCCGGTATCCGGACGAGGGCAAATGGGTGAATGCACCTGCCGACTCGCTGCCGAATACCTGGCTCTCAAATGAGAAGTTTGACTACCTGGAAGCAAAATATGCCGACGGCTACGGCAATATTAAAGAAGACGTGTTGCACGGCCTGTCGCATACGCGACGAATCCTGTTTGTCAAGCCGCATTACTGGATTGTCTGGGACGTGGTCGGACCGGCTGGAGAACACAGAGTGCAGCAGTTCTGGCACCTGGCGCCCGGGACCGAGCTCACGCGTGCTGAGGAAGGGGCTTTCACCGTGTCGTATGCGCCCGGCCCACATCTTTATGTCAAGTCATTTAGCCCGGATGGGGCCAGCATTGTCGAGATTTCGGGTAGCGTGAAGCCGGTACAAGGCTGGGTATCGAAGAAGTACGGTGAAAAAGAACCTGCACCGGTCCTGGCGATTACGATGTCGGGATCTCTTCCGGCCAGTATCGTAACTGTTTTTATCCCGGGTGCGCGCACCGACCATATGCTGGAGATCATGCTGAGAAAGGTCTCGAGCAACAAGAGGGTGCTGCCGGCTTCGTCGGCCGTAAGCCTCTCCATCAACACCTCGGAGTTTGAGGATCAGGTTTTATTGGCGCCCGGCATTGATGGCACGAAAGAGTCCGGTTCTTTGAGCACAAAAGAGCAGCTTTTCATAAACCGCACACTCAGCAATGGAGAATTTCGTCAAATCAGACTGGAACAGGTGCAACCCCTTTAACCTACTCATGTTTCACAATGCAACACGGCATATTTTTTCTGATCTGTTTTAAGACACGGTAGTTACATGCCGATAATATTTTCGTGCCGTCTTTATGAGTTAAGTCCATAATAATAAACTCTTAGCCATGAATTATAGTCAACATGGTATAGAATTTGCTGGCGCTGTTCGGTTCCTTATTCAAGGGGAACGAACGCCAAATTGGAAAACGAACGTGCAATTGAACCGGAGAGCAGGATGAGGAGAAATTTCTGCCTGACCATACTGACAGCTTTGGTCATTTTTATGTTTTTTGATGCGCAGCCGGCACTCGCTTATATAGGACCCGGTGCAGGCTTTGCTTTTCTGACTTCTTTCCTGATGCTGTTCGCCAGCTTTTTTATGGCCTTTGTCACAATGCTGACTCTGCCGATCCGAATACTCTTCAAGTCATTCAAGCACCGCAAGGCATTTGCCAATACCAAGACAAACCGTGTCGTAATCCTCGGACTGGACGGACTGGAGCCGACAATTACGGAACGTTTGCTGAAAGAGGGCAAACTGCCAAACCTCCAGCAACTCAAGGAACAGGGCGCTTACAGTCACCTCCAAACCAGCTATCCCGCTCTTTCGCCGGTCGCCTGGTCTGCATTTGCGACCGGAGTGAATGCGGGTGGCCACAACATATTCGACTTTCTTTCCCGGCACAAACAGTCCTATTTGCCGGAGCTTTCCTCCTCCAAGGTAGGCTCTTCGACTCGTTGTTTGTCGCTAGGACAATACGAAATTCCGCTTGGCAAGCCGATTGTGAAATTCTTGCGCAGGAGCAAAAGTTTCTGGACGATCCTGGGGCAGAACGGAATTTTCAGTCACGTCTTGCGAGTCCCGATCACTTTTCCACCGGAAAAATTCAACGGGGCTATGCTGTCAGCGATGTGCGCTCCGGATCTGTGGGGCACGCAGGGCACGTTTTCACTGTTCACTACCGACGATTCCGTCGATCCCATCAAGGAGGGCGGTGATACGTCGATAGTCAGCCGGCAGGGGAACAAAGTCACCGGATTCATCAAAGGCCCTGAGAACTCGATAAAGAAAAACAAAGAGCAGATGAAGCTACCGTTTGTCGCGACTATTGTGAGCGACGACGAGGCTGAACTACAACTTGGCAAGCAGAAGATCACGCTGAAGAAGAACACCTACACTGACTGGGTGGAGTTGAAGTTCAAGGCCGGTTTTGGCATAAAAGTACAGGGGATCGCGCGTTTTTATCTGCTCGACACAAAGCCGCATTTTCGTCTGTACATGACCCCGATAAACATCGATCCCGAAACGCCGGCGCTGCCGATTTCATTTCCGTTTTTCTACTCGGTTTACCTGTCAAAGCTTTTCGGCAAATACGCAACCTTGGGTTTGGCGGAAGATACCTGGTCGCTAAACGAGGGAATTCTGAATGAAGAGGCGTTCCTGGAGCAGGCCTACCTGATTCACGAGGAACGTGAAAAACAGTTCTTTCATGCCCTGGAAAAGACCAAACGCGGGTTTTGCGCCGTGGTGGTGGATGCCACGGATAGAATCCAGCACATGTTCTTCAGAACGCTAGAAGACAACCATCCTGCCAACAAGGGCAAGGAAACCGAGAAATACAAGAACGTCATCGAGGATATGTACATCAGGATGGACGGTCTGGTTGGCCGTACCATGGAGAAGATCGGCAAAGATGACATTTTTATTGTCATGTCCGATCACGGATTCAAGAGTTTCAGGCGCGGAATCAACCTGAATGTATGGTTGAAAGAGAACGGCTACTTGACTTTGAAAGAGGGTGTGGAGACGACCGGCGAGTTTTTTCAAGGTGTGGACTGGCCCAAAACCAAAGCGTACGCCTTTGGCCTGGCCGGAATCTATTTGAATGTGAAAGGCAGGGAGAAAGACGGGACCGTGGAGAAAGGCGCGGAATACGAACAATTGAAAGCTGAATTGATCGAAAAACTCTCGGGCCTGACCGACCCGGGAAATGGCGATGTCGCGATTACAGAGATGTACGACGCTCAAAAGATTTATAACGGACCGTACACCAATGACGGACCGGATATCATCAGCGGTTACAACGAGGGCTACCGGATCTCCTGGAACGGCGCCACGGGCGTGGTTGATGACGTGATCTTTGATGACAACACCAAGGCCTGGAGCGGCGACCATTGCATCGATCCGAAGCTGGTTCCGGGTGTCATTTTTGCAAATCGCAAGATAGAAATGGGCAAGCCGTCGTTGTTGGACATTGCCCCAACCGTGCTCGACCTTTTTGGTGTCCAGAAACCTGGTTACATGCGGGGCCGGAGCATTTTTGTGGGTGACACGAATGGGGCAGCCAATGTCGCTTTACCCAAAGTGGTTGCGGATTCCAAGGCGCCCCACGAAGAGGTAGTGGAGGTCAGCGGTTAATGGCCAAGTTTGCAAGTTCAAAACCTATAGCTGTTCTAAAAAAAACCAATGAGGAACTACAATGCCGAAAATCAAGATTGAAAACGATATGTATGACAAAGTGAAGAAATTCGCTGAAGTCGCGGGTTACGCCTCAGTGGAAGAGTTTATCAACCACGTTCTTGAAAAAGAGCTGAGTTCCGTCGACGAAAGCGACAGCGAAGATGAAATCAAGAAACGCTTGCAGGGACTTGGGTATCTTTCCTAATAAATCGCAACGAGGACTAGAGTGGACTTAATCAATTCAATTCTAAATGCTGTTTTCGGCCTGGTTTTCATGCCTTTTACGGGCTTGCAACCGTATTGGGCCATCTTGTGCGTCTCCATTTTAACCGGCGTCGCCATGTTGTTCATTTTCAAAGCGACCTCGGACCAAGGTGGCATCAAGAGGGCCAAAAACCTGGTGAAGGGCCACTTCCTCGCTATTCGTCTATACAAGGATGACCTCGGTCTGATGTTTGAAACGATGAAGAACATCATCGTTAGCAACTTGCTATACATGAGCAAGTCGTTGCGGCCCATGCTTTTTCTCACAATTCCAATGGGCATTATTTTGGTGCAACTCGGTACCCGTTATGAGTATCGCCCGCTGCACGTTGGTGAGACGACGGTGATCTCCATGCGAATAGAGGATCCGGCCGTACGTCTGGATGAAGTAGAAATCGAGCTGCCCGACGGCCTGCTGTTGGATATGCCACCCTTGCGAATCGAGTCGCTGCGCGAATTGAACTGGCGCATTCGGGCTGAGAAGGCGGGGAGCTTTGAACTTGGATTCAAGAGGGGTGAGGCAACCGTGCACAAGCAATTGCTGGTGCAGGAGGCGCTGACTCCCGTGGCCGCGGAAATCGCCAGGAGCAACATAGGGGTGAAGCTGATGAACCCATCAGAGGCGAGTATCCCACAGGCAGCATTTGCTTCAGTCATAGGCATTGATTATCCCAAGCGTGACCTTGAGGTGTTCGGCATATCGATGCATTGGTTGGTTGCCTTCTTTGTAATCAGCCTGGTGGCGGCATTCTCGCTAAAAGGAATTGTTGGCGTCGAGGTGTAAGCGAATTCTCAACCGAAATCCGATATAAACAGGAGCCTGATGAGTTACCGATTATTATCATTTAAGACCAGCGATGAGCATGATGTTGAGCAATGGGAAAACAGAAGCCTGGAGGGCGAGTTAGAGAGTTTCAACGACCGTACGCTGGTCAGGATTTTTGACAGATTCCTGGGAAAGAAACCCGCACGGATTCTGGAGGGCGGGTGTGGTTTTGGTGCCTGGTGCGAGTGGTTCCAAAACAGAAACCACGAGATTGTCGGCATTGAATATGACGAGAACATCGTCGCCAAGGCCAGGGAGTTCAAGCCGGATGTTGCGGTTGAGTTGGGTGACATAACCAACCTGCGGTATCCGGATAACCATTTCGATGCCTACATTTCGCTTGGGGTGATCGAGCATTTTGAACACGGTCCGGAAAAAGCACTGTCCGAGGCGCATCGCATCCTGAAACATGGTGGTCTGGCATTTGTCACAACGCCGCTGTTGACTGTTTTCAGAAGACTGATTTCCCATCCGATCCGGACTCTCTACTTTCTGAAGCGAAAGTTTTCCGGGAAACCGAACTATTTCTGGGAATACCGTTTTACCAAAGGGGAGCTTCGGACTTACCTGGAACAGGCGGGCTTTGAAATCGTTCATTCCGATATCGATGATTATGAGCGCGACATTAGTAATCGCCACATCGGGCTTTGGGCGGATTGGTATTTCCTGCGTAAACATGGGGGCGAAATCTGGGAGCTGAATAGCATCGGCCAATCGCTTTTGAAAGTGCTGCGACTCTTGCCGGACAGTTGGTACTGTTCGGGCTTGCATCTTGTGGCAAGGGCGGTAAAAGAGTCGGTGACGGAAGTCAATGGAGTTACAGTCGCCCCGGCGACTGAAGTTGTTAATTGATCAAAATAATACTTGCGATAGCCACTATCTAAGGTTTTATTGAGTAACTAATACGTTAATGAAAGGAAGTCGATGAGTTTAGCCAAACCCCATGGCGGGGAACTTGTAAACTGTGTGTTGCAGGGTGATGAGAGAGCCGACGCATTGGCCCGCAGCGCAACGCTGCCCAAAATCCGGCTCAGTTCTACTTCTATATCCGATCTCGAGTTGATTTCTGTGGGAGCGTGCAGCCCCATCCGCGGATTCATGAAGAAAGCAGACTATCACAGTGTGGTAGAGACCATTCGTTTGGCGGACGGCCATGTCTGGTCTATTCCCATTGTCTTGCCGGTCTCATCGAGCCAGGCTGCTGAGCTTGGCGAAGGAGATGAAGTTCTGCTGACGGATGCATCCGACTATCCACTGGCAACCATGGTAGTGGACGAAAAATACACCTACGACAAAAAGAACGAAGCTGAGAAGGTCTACGGGACAACCGACGAAGCGCATCCCGGAGTGGCACGAGTTTACGGCCAGGGAGATGTTCTGCTGGGCGGCGATATCAAGCTGCTGAATCATGTTCCCGATTTGCCGTTCATGGATTTCAGGCATGAACCTGCAGTGACACGCAGGCTTTTTGGAGAGCGCGGATGGACGACCGTCGTTGCTTTTCAGACCAGAAACCCGATTCACCGGGCGCACGAGTATTTGACCAAAGTTGCCCTGGAAGGCGTAGACGGCTTGTTGATCCATCCCCTGGTGGGAGATACGAAATCCGACGACATCCCTTCCGATGTCAGGATGGACTGCTACAAGCTCATGATGGAAAAATACTACAACCCCAAAAGAGTCATGCTGAGTGTGTTTCCTGCGGCCATGCGCTATGCGGGTCCGCGCGAGGCAGTTTTCCACGCCATGGTCCGTAAAAACTACGGTTGCAGCCACCTTATTGTGGGCAGAGATCATGCGGGCGTTGGGGACTATTATGGTACCTACGATGCACAGGAGATTTTCGACCAGTTTACGCCGGAAGAACTCGGCATCACACCCTTAAAGTTCGAGCACTCATTCTACTGCAAAATCACCAAACAAATGGCCACAGACAAAACCAGTCCGAGTGGCGGCCCGGGTGAGCGTGTCTTTCTAAGCGGTACTAAAGTCCGCGAACTGCTCTCCAACGGCCAGATTCCCCCTGAGGAGTTTACGCGACCGGAGATTGCTGAGATACTTATCGAAAGCTACAAGCGTGGTTAATCCAACTAAGAATAAATCTAACCAACACAGGTAATCAGGAGGTCAACTATCCATGTCTTCTTCACAAAAATCTTGTACCATATGGCTTACAGGACTTCCCTCTTCCGGTAAGTCGACTCTGGCGGTACTGCTGGAAAAAGAAATCGCGAAACGCAATCGTGCGGTTGAAGTCCTGGATGGCGATGTCGTTCGCACCAACCTTAGTAAAGGTTTGGGTTTCAGCAAAGAGGACCGTAATACGAACATAAAGCGAATCGGGTTTGTGTGTCACCTTCTGTCCCGCAACAGCACTTTCGCTATTTCGGCGGCTATTTCGCCGTATCGCGAAGTACGGCAGGATGTTCGGGAAATGATCGGTGATTTTGTCGAAATTTACGTGGACTGCCCGGTTGAAGAGTGCATCCGGCGCGATGTCAAGGGTTTGTACAAGAAAGCGATAGCCGGCGAAATCCAGGAGTTTACCGGTATTTCTGACCCGTACGAAGAGCCGCGCAACCCCGAGTTGGTGGTCAAGACCGGTGATGAAGAGCCGGCCGAAAGCCTGCAGAAGATCCTCGCCAAACTCGAGGAGCTTGGCTATCTTGCTCAGAATGGCGTAACTGAGGCAGTGCCACAGGTTGAACCGGTCAATGCCGGGTAACCGGGCAGGTCACGTGATATGATAAGAACGATACTTCCAGCTCGCCAGAGCTGGAAGTATTTTTTTGTACCTTACAGGTTTTGAAACAGCAGATGACAGAAAGCAGACAAATAAATGTACTCCAGCTCGTAGAAGGAATGAACTGGGGTGGTGCGGAAACCAAGCTGATGGAATTGATCTCACACATGGACCAGAGCCGGTTTCGCACGACGGTTTGTAGTCTCGGTATGGGAGACCGCATCAAATCAAAATTCGATGCACTTGGCATTGATTTCGTGAGTTTGGAGCGCAGGGGGCGAATCGACCCCAAGCTTATCCTCGATGTCGCAAAGCTGATCCGGGAACGGGACATAGACATCGTGATGACCACTCTGTTTTACGCCGATGTTGTCGGCGCTTTGGCCAGCGCCATCAGCCCCAACAAAGCGGTGTTTTCGTGGGAGACCATTTCCGCTCCGGAATGGCTGCTGCGGCATCGGTTGTGGGCTTATCGCTTTGCCATGCTTTTCTGCAGCAAAGTCGTGTCTGTTTCCAAAGCGACCGCCCGCTGGCTGGTCGATAAGCGCGGTTTGTCTCCGGACAAGATAACGGTGATCCCGTATGGCGTGGATCTGGACATGTTTCAAGGTGGCAAGAACGACGCATTGAAGGCCGAATTGGGTTTTGCGCCCGAGCATCAGTTGGTCGGCGTCGTGGCACGTCTGCACCCGCAAAAAGGGCACACTTACCTGATCAAGGCGGCGCGTTCGATCGTAGACAAATGCAGCAACGCCAGGTTCGTCCTGGTGGGCGACGGCGAGCTTAGAGCCGAACTCGAAGGCGAAGTCGCGGCCCAGGGCCTTACGGATGTATTCTCTTTTCTCGGGTTCCGCGGCGACGTCGGTGAACTGTTGCGCACATTCGATGTGTTTGTCCTGCCCTCGTTGTACGAGGGTCTGCCGAACGTAATTCTGGAGGCAATGGCATGCAGTGTGCCGGTGGTTGCCACATCGGTTGATGGCACCGTTGAGCTTGTCACTCATGATGCAACCGGGTTCCTGGTCGAGCCGCGCAACCCGCAAGAATTGGCAACACGCATCGTCAGCCTGCTGGAGAATAAAGAGCGTCGCCAGCAATTCGGGGAAAATGCCCGAGCCAAGGTCGAACAGATCTACTCTCTCGAAATGCAGGTCGATAATTTTCAGAAACTGTACGAAGATTACGCTCTCAACGGCAGAACTAAATAGGTGACACAACAACTCACCGAGCGTCATTTCACCCCGAAAGATCTACCGGAATAGAACAGCCTTCCAGAGTTCATCGGTTCTGTTTGATTCTGAAACAATGTCCCAGGGTTTACACACGTTGTCTGTTATGGCCGTTGCCATTTAGGCAGCGCCGCCCAGAGAACAGCCCCTTATTGTCATGCCAACCGTCGCAGTCGATGGCACACTTATTGCGCTATCTTCAATATTTGCGGCAACAAGTTCAATTAAAACTGTACTATGCAATGTTAATTTCCTTTCAAACATGTCCGATATTCATAATGATAGTCCTGGACTGTCATGGGTGCAATGCGATTTGTAATCTCCGTACTCTGAAGGATAAAAGAAATCATCTACTATGAGCGAGTCTGACAAGATAGCTGTCTTAGTACCTGCCTTCAATGAGGCCGATTCCATCGAACGGGTTGTTCACGGAATCAAGGATACGAATCCGGGAGTGGATGTGATTGTGATCAATGATGGCTCTTCCGATGCAACCGACGAGTTGGCCAGAAAGGCGGGAGCTACGGTTCTGACCCTGGTGGTCAACCTGGGGTATGGCGCCGCGCTGCAAACCGGCTACAAATATGCTTTCCGGCATGGTTACGACTATACCGTACAAATCGACGGTGACGGCCAGCATGATCCAAGGTTCCTCAAAGATCTGATTGACCGGCTAAAGCAGGGGAGCGATGTCGCCATCGGCTCACGCTTCCTGGGGAACCTGGGTGATTATGACAATCCCACGATGCGACAACTCGGAATGGTGTTTTTTCGCTCCCTGATCTATCTGTTCATCGGTAAGCGCATAACGGACCCGACCTCGGGGTTTCAGGCGCTCAACCGCCGGGTCTTTGAGTTCTTCGCGACCAGCCGGCAGTACCCTTCGGACTTTCCCGACGCGGATATCATCATCCTTTTGCACTATTCCGGGTTTGAAGTCTCTGAGGTTCCTGTCGTCATGTACAACAGCGAGACCGGCAAGTCCATGCACAGCGGATTCAAACCGATTTACTATATAGTGAAAATGCTGCTCTCTATCTATGCGGTTCTCTTTGGTAAAAACGACCTCGTCAAGGTAAAAAATGCCACCTAGGGCAAAAATAATAATCATTCTCCTCAGCGTCACCCTCTTTCTGTTTGTTCTGAACCTGATCCGAAAGAGGAAGCTCAAGATCGAACACTCCATTCTTTGGTTACTGGTTAGTGCCACGATTTTGATCGCCTCCATTTGGAATCGCCTTGCTGACGGCGTAGCGCTTTTTCTGGGAGTCGAGTACCCGCCCGCACTTTTCTTGTCTGTAGCGATTTTTTTCGCTTTGGCAATCTTGCTCCATTTTTCCATCGAGATGTCCAAGTTGAAAGATCAGAATAAGAATCTGACCCAGGAGCTGGCAATCCAGAAATACCTGCTTGAGAAAATGGAAAAGAAGGACTGACAATCAGGGATGAAAGTAGTACCACTCACGCCGGAAACAGAGCCTCTCTGGGATGATTTTGTAGAAAACCATTCAGGCACGAACCTTTACCACCTGCTGGGTTGGAAGGTTGTGTTTGAGGACACCTTCGGTTTTAAACCTCATTATTTGCTCGCTCTGACACCAGAAAACACCGCAGCTGGCATTCTTCCCATGTTTCTTATGCGGGATATTTTTAGACGCAAATACCTGGTGTCCAACCCATTCTCAAATTTTGCGGGCGTGTGCGCAACCTCGGCGGCAGTGTCGGAACAACTGGTTAACGCTGCCATCGAAATTGGACGCAGGGAGGGCGTGGAGTTTATTGAACTCCGTCAACTTAAAGAGAGCTCCGGCGTTGACCTGCCGAGCAAGGAGAGTTTTGTAACGCTCATGCTGCAACTGCCGGCCGAGTCGCAGGCGCTCTGGCAAGGCCTGTCTTCCAAAGCTCGGAACAAGATCAGGTTAGGGCAAAAGAAGGGGCTGCAAGCAGACTTCGGCATGCAATACCTGGACGAGTTTTACCAAATCTACGCCAGGAACATGCAATACCTGGGGACACCGGTTTTCCCGCGGCGCATGTTCAGGCGCATCGCGGACGTATTCAAGGATAGGGTTAATTTGCTGGTTTTGAAATTCGAGGGCAAACCGGTTTCAGGAATGTTCTTTATGCCATTTAAGCAGGTCCTTTCCGAGCCCTGGGCCGCATCTTTGCGGGAGTACAATCGATTTAAAGTAAACAATCTCCTGTACTGGCGGGCCATTGAATACGCCTGCGATAACGGTTTCGAATATCTCGATTTCGGCAGATCCACGCTGGACACGGGCACGGACATATTCAAACGCCAGTGGGGCGCTGAACCCGTACAGTTGCACTACCAGTACTATCTCAACCGAGCAAAACAAGTCCCGGTGGTGGATGCCAACAACAATAAGTACGACAAAGTCATCAATGTTTGGAAGAAGATGCCGGTCTCGCTTACAAATTTTGTGGGTCCGAGGGTGGTACAATATTTGCCAGAACTGTGAAAATGCAACATCTCAACATGCCTGACAACATTCTCTCTTTTGATATCGAAGATTGGTATCATCCCAACCTGGCTCAGGAAGAGCTCTTGCGACACCTCACTCTTGAGGATAGAGTCGAGGCGCCTACCCTAAGAATTCTCAATATGTTAGATGATTCTGAGAACCGTGCGACCTTCTTTGTATTAGGCGAAGTCGCCAGTCGTTTCCCTGACTTGGTTAAGGAAATCCAGTTGCGAGGACATGAAGTTGCTTCACATGGTTTTGAGCACAATTTGGTTTATGATTATACAAAGGACCAGTTTGAAACAGATCTCGGCAGAGCCGTCGAAATACTGCACAACCTCACGGGCGAGAAAGTGCGCGGATACAGGGCGCCTTCCTGGTCGCTGGGCGAGAAAACACCCTGGGCCTGGCGGGTGCTGCGATCTTTCGACATGGAATACGACTCAAGCGTATTCCCGTTCAAGACATTTCTGTACGGTGACTCCACCGCACCCCGTTTCGAATACGAGATTCAGTTAGGTAATGGTGAGACGATCAGGGAACTGCCGCCATCGGTGATGCGGCTTTTCGGTCAGCGCGTACCTTTTTCCGGTGGCTTCTACTTTCGTTTTCTGCCTTACCAAGTGATAAAGGCGGGAATCAGGCATTGCAACCGCGGCGGCAACCCGGCCGTGATTTACCTGCACCCGTGGGAGATAGATATCGAGCAACCCAGACTAAAGTTGGGGGCCAAAGATCGTTTCATCATGTACGTCAATCTCAACAAAACGGAGCAGAAGCTACAACGGCTTCTGCACGAGCATAACTTCGTGTCAATTCATGAGTACTTTTCTTCCACCAGAACCGAGAGCAGAATTGTTCAGGCTGTAGACGAGGCGGAAATCGCGCCATGACCCGGCTCATGAACAGCGTTGCGGGTTTGGACCTTTACGAGAAGCTTGCCCTGGGTTTCGGTGTTTGCCTGCTGGTTGCGCTTCTAGTTCTAAGTTCTTTTCACAAGATAGGCGGATACGGCGTCGAAACTGATTTCTATTGGGCCTACGCGCCTGATGCCGAGCGGATCAGCAACGGTGAGACCCCAAACGAGCCCGGCGTTGGCCCCGGTTATGCGCTGGCCCTGATTCTGGTGAATTTCTTTACGGGAGACTGGTTTGCCGGCGGCAAAGTACTTTCGATCTTGTCGACCGTTTTTGCCGGTCTGCTCATGGCCAAGACCGTCAGTAGATTGTTCGACTCAAAAGTCGGCCTGTACACACTCCTGATCTGGTCGGCGACTGTCCTGCCGTGGACCATCGTTGCCGGCACCGACATGTTCTTTGCCTTTGTGGTGACAGCGGCAATCTTTTTCTTGTTCAGGAGTGAGAGACCTTCAAACCTCGACATTGCACTGTCCGCCGCCCTTATGGGCTACGCGATATTGACCCGGAACAACGCGATTGTCTTACCCGGAGCCGCCTTGCTAATGCTTGTGTTCTTGTGCCCGCAGGAGTGGTCATGGGGTGAGCGTTTGCAGAAGGGTGCCATATTCACCGGTGTTTGTCTCGCCGTTCTTGCGCCGTGGTTCCTGCTGAAAAGCTTTGTGTTTGAAAAACAAGTTGCGAACGACGGTTACCTGGTAGTTGCCAGCCATTTTTACGGTAGAGCAGGGGTGGTGTCCTCCGAGGACATGCGCCTGGCGGCCAAACAGTTTGACTCTCTCTCATCCGTGGTCTTTTATGACTTTCCGCGCTTTGTTAAACACTATGTCGGAAATCTCTACCGGCATTCTTATGCGTTTCTCTTGCACTCCTTGAAATTTCCGACATTTCTGTTCGTGGTGGCGGGCGTGATGGTATTGCTTCCCCGGATCACCAAAAGGCAGGCATCGTTCTTCCTGTTTCCGATCGTGAGTTTTCTGTTGCTCTGTTTGGTGCACTATGAGCCGCGCTACTATCTGTACCTGGTCGGTTTTCCAATTTCGATTGCGGTGTATTTCTTGTGCCGTCCGGTCGAGATTATCGGTTTCAAAGGCGTGAGGAAGAAAGTAGCCCACTATGTGAGTTATGCTGCGTTGGCTCTGACAGTTTTTTTTCTGGGTGTGTTTTCAGCAAAAGAAATCAGAGCGAACATCAACAGCGAACCCCGTGAGCTGTTACAGATCCGGGATGAGTTACGCACGATTGTGAAAGAGAGTGCCAGCATTATTGCGCGCAAGCCGCACCTGGGTTTTTTGGCTAATCTGGAAACCGTTTACTTTCCGGAAGCGACTTCGCTGGACCAGTTACTGGATTTCGCGGCCGAGCAAGAGGCGGAGTATCTTCTTTACGGCGACATCGAAGCGGACCGTCGTCCTGAACTAGCGATTTTGCTACAACCCGACCAGGTTAAGAGCGATCTTAAACTTGTCTATATCCACGAATCGCCGCGAACGGTGGTCTATAGAATCAGAAAACAAAGCGATTTAATAGAGAGATTGAACTAGGGTAGATACTGGACCTGTTTACCCGCAAAAGCTCGAACGACCGGCATTTGAATGAACGGACTTAGGTGTATTTTCAGCAGCAGGAGAAGGCTACTATGAGTATCTTTAGAGATTTCAAAGTTCTACCGAAGTCACTGGCGGCTTTGGCATTCTTGACTCTATTTTCGGCGTCCGCCTACGCGCAGAAGAAAGCCATGTTTCTGGGAGATTCCATAACCAGGGGCGTCACGGGATCGACTGATAATGCCGGTTTTCGTAATGACTTCGCTGATCTGGTCAACAATGAGGGGGTTGTGGTGGATTTCGTGGGGACGCTCTCGGATGGCGTGGGTTTTGACAACGACCATGAGGGGCATGATGGCTTCCGCGCCGATCAGATTTTTGCAAATATCAATACCTATCTGGGGGCGAATCCCGATATCATCATTTTTCACATTGGGACAAATGATATTTCGGCCGATCAAACGCCGGAAAGCACCCGTGATGAGATAGCTAATACCGTCGACGCAATCCACAACTTTAACCCAAATATCAAGATCATTGTTACCAGCATTGTACCCAGAACCGATGGCAAGGATACTCAGACCACATCATTGAACAGCCTGATCCAGGACATGTTCTTTACAAAACGTGACGATGAGGGCCGCAACCTTTTCTATGCCGGTGTCAATGAGATTTTCAAGACCAATCCCAATTGGGCCACAGCGTATATGGACGACGCAGTGCACCCCAATGACACAGGTTACTCAATTATGGCTCAGACATTTTTTGATGTCTTCCTGGTGGCTAACTCCAGTTCGACGACTCTTATTACGGACAACTTCGAGAGAACCAA
>JAJDAD010000114.1 GCA_029262055.1 Candidatus Zhuqueibacterota bacterium | reverse complement strand
GTTGCCCATTCGATGTTCAACAAAGGAAAGGTCGTCGTTTTTGCCCAAACGGTATTTTGACGTCAAGTGTAGGGTGAATATGAGTAATTACGTTCGGGCTAGATTTGCCGGTGGACTGTATTGCTTTACGCTGGTAACTTTCAACCGCCGCCGATTTTTGACATCGCCATTGGCTCGTAGAACTTTGCGGCATGCCTGGAAAGATGTGCAAAGCCGCTATCCTTTCGAAGTGGATGCAATCTGCCTGCTTCCGGACCATCTTCATTGCATTTGGCGTTTGCCCGAAGGGGATGCTGACTTTTCCAATAGGTGGACGAGTATCAAAGCGATTTTTAGCAAGCGATACTTGTCGCTGGGTGGAGAGGATGGCCAACGGAATATGTCCCGCAAAAAGAGAGGTGAATCTGCCGTGTGGCAACGTCGTTTCTGGGAACATTTGACAAGAGACGATGCTTAATGCGGTCGTCATTTCGATTACATCCATTACAATCTGGTCAAACATGGTTATGCCAAACGCCGGCACGACTGGAAGTGGTCGAGCTTTCACCGCTATTTGAAACTTGGGTACTACGAGGCGGATTGGGGTACGTCCGAGCTGATAATTGACGGTGATCAGGATTTTGGAGAGTAGAGGGGTGCGGATAGTGAATTAGGACTTCAGCTTGGATGAACTGGGTTTTGGCGTTGTGAATGGGGAAGGTGCGGTGGGACCGCACCCTACATTCTGAAGGTAGCATAGCATAACAGTTCACCTTACGAAAGGAACGTTTTGTCGGGTAATATGTCATCGAACTCTGAGTAATTTGCGATAAAATCGTGCGCCCTTAAACAAATATTACAAGAATAAAATAAAAAAACTATTCAGTATTCACGCATTTGAAGTGTCTATATATAGTGCAGGGCGGGTTCTTCTATTTAATCGCCGCATAAAGCCGCATAAACAGGTTGTCTCTATCCTACTGATGTACTTCTCGCACAGACTACAAAGGGGCAGATGAGGTTGTTACGATTGACGAACCGGAGATGTTTTTCCTTTTTCTTTTAACAAAACAATGGGGGCGATTGGGCTGTGATTCGTATATCTATAAAGAGAATCCTTTTACGAATTACACGCTGGAGGTTAGGACATGAAAAAGCAAGCGCTCTTCTGGTTTATTTTTCTATTTGATTTTTCCTCGCTTCAGTTGGTTTTTGGCCAGGGATGGGAGTGGCAAAATCCATTGCCTCAGGGAAACACTCTGTATGATATTCATCTCTTCGATGCAGATAACGCTATTTCAGTCGGAGATGTGGGAACTGTGATGAAGACAACTGACGGAGGGGCAACCTGGGATATTAAGCATTATGCTGGGGGAGTTTCAAGCTCTCTCCGAGGTTTGAACTTCAGTGATCCACAAACGGGAACGGCAGTAGGGATTGGAGGAATCATCTTGCGGACAACCGACGGCGGCAGTACCTGGACCCTGCAACCTAGCAATACTACCAAGGATCTCTATGATGTTTTCCTTACAGACTCACTCACGGGATTTGCCGTAGGTTTCGATGTAAGATGGGAAGGCATCATGCTCACCACGGTTGATGGCGGAAAGAACTGGGGACAAGTTGACCTCGGTTTTGACCGGGCTCTCTACGCCATCACTTTTCTTGACCATAGCACCGGTTTTGCTGTAGGTAATTCAAACAGTGTGCTGAAAACCGTAGACGGCGGGCAGTCCTGGTCAATTCAAACGCTGGCTGGTGGTGGAAACCACCATCTTGTCGATGTAGCGTTTGCAAGTGATCATGTGGGGATAGCTGTAGGTTTTGGAGGTGAAATTATTAGAACCATCGACGGTGGAACAACTTGGACTGCACAGTTGAGTGGCACTTCGATACCTGTACTGAGCGTGACCATGATAGATACAAATACCGCAATCGCTGTTAGCGGCGGAAGACCCCTACTCAGCACAGATGGGGGCGTCACCTGGGAGGAGCAATTGACGCTGATTCGTGGGGGTGAGTTGCGCAAAATCAAATTCACCGGCGATGCTTCGGGTTTTGTCGTAGGTGACGGTGGCATTCATTTCAGAACGGATGACCGCGGCAAAACCTGGTATGAACAGTCAATTGGCCCGATAAACAATCTTCTGGATGTTAGTTTTGCAAACAAAAATGTTGGGATGGCGGTTGGCACAGATGGCATTATTCTGAAAACAATGAATGGGGGTGATTCATGGGTCACTCAGGAGAGTACTACAACAACGAACCTCTTCAAAGTCAGTCTGCTCGATTCACATGTCGGAGCCGTAGTAGGCTTGGATGGAACAATACTTGGGACAGTAGATGGCGGGAATACATGGTTGACCCAGGATAGCGGCACCACCCTCAACTTGTACGGGGTACACCTAATCGATAACTTCACAGCGACGATAGTCGGAGCTGCTGGCACAATATTGCGGACAATAGATGGGGGAACAACTTGGGTTGACCAACTCAGTGGAACCCAAAGCTCATTATATGGCGTCTATTTTGTCAATGCAGATACGGGAACCGTTGTCGGCAATAGCGGAACCATTCTCACGACAACGGATGGCGGCCGGATCTGGGTAAAGCGCGCTATTGCCACGATCTGGTCATTGAAAGATATCGTTTTTAGAAATACCCATTCGGCCACAGTAGTCGGCAATCGGGGAACGCTGCTCGCCACGAACGATGGTGGCATAACCTGGACGGAACGGAGTAGCGGTACAGGGGAAACGCTAGACAGCGTTTCCTTTGCCGACCCACTGACTGGTATGGCCGTGGGTTCAAGCGGAACCATTCTAAGAACCACTGACGGCGGTGAGAGTTGGACAAGTCAATCAAGCAATACCTCCAATTTTTTAACTGGAATCGCTCTAACAGCCGCGAATACTGCTATCGTAGTCGGAAGTTTTGGAACGATTCTCAAAACCAATACCGGCGGGGTGGTATCGGTCCGTGGTGGCTCTTCAACACCAGAAGTTGTGCTTCCAACAAGCATCACTTTGGCGCAGAACTATCCCAACCCGTTTAATCCAGGAACCACGATCGTCTATCAGCTAAAAAAAACTAGCAGAGTGCGGCTTATCATTTATGATGTGAAGGGCAAAAGAGTACGAACGTTGATGAATGACCGACAAATCGCTGGAACCTATCAAATTCGCTGGCGGGGACTCGATGACGACGGAAGAGCTGCGGCAAGCGGCATCTACTTCACAAAGCTGACCACGGCAAACCAGTCGCAGACGATCAAAATGTTGCTTATTCGTTAATAGCTGGAAATTTTGGAACATAGCTCGAAGAGGAGGTGATGGTTATTGCTAACATTGGCCACGATGGATCACACCCCAACTTCAAACGTGCTGACAACGCTATCTTATTTAAATACCACATGGGCTTCTGGAGGAGAGGTGTGCCGCAAGACCTTTGATGCTAAACAAGAGTTGCAAATAACCAAAGGGAAGGAGTCTCAAATGTCAGTATGCAGAGGTACCCATCGAACACATCAGACCTTGAGAAAAGGCAAAATCTACTTCCTAGTCGCCTGCATCTTTGCGACAAGCGCTTCGCTTTTTTCTCAAGAGGCACCAATATTTGTAGAGGCGCCAATCTACACGCAAGACAATGTACTGTATTCCACGCAAGTGACGCTAAATTTCAAGCATCAAATACTTGACCTTGCGCCGGGTGTCGTGGAAACGGAAATCAAAGATATCTCGTCAAGTTATCCGGCTCTTAAATCAGCATTTGCACAATTGGAAAACCAGTATGGCAAGTTTCTTTTCGAAAAGCAAGTTCCACACGCGCAGTGGGGTGATGTTTGGCGCCCTCACCGCGTTACCGGAAAGCCTGTTCAAATCCATGAATGGTCACAACTGTTTATCCTCAAATTTGAAAATTTCGTCCCGGTTGATTCAATCCTGAACATAATTACGGGATTTCCAGAAATTGAGTACGCCCACGCGCCGTTTGTCGCCATCGCAGATGTTAACCCGAATGATCCTGATTATGACCCAAACCCGAATCTGCAGTGGTATCTTTTTCAAATCGGGGCGGACAAGACCTGGGACATCAATAAGGGAGACCCGAGTCGCAGAATCGGCATCGTGGAAATTGATGGTCATCCAGATGGAACGCATCCTGATTTTTGGACTGGTCAGGGGGGCCAATCGGGCACCAACAAGTTTGATGTTATTCCAGGAGGTACAGGCGGAAATCATGCCACAAGAGTCGGTGGTCTGGTTGGCGCGGCCACAAATGACAACGAAGGCATAGCGAGTCTGGGATGGGATTTGATCATGAATGCTTACGAGGTCACAGTCAATAATTCTTTGGTAAATGCGATGAACCAGGCGATAAACGATGGCTGTGACGTCATCAATTGTAGTTTTACGCTCTACACGTCAAATAAGGAATTTGACACACAATGTGGATGTGATATCAGGGACCCACTGCGGCAAGGTGAGAATGCATCCCTCGACGCAGTTTTCGAAGATGCGATACAATTGGGAATCGTCGTTGTTGGCACGATGGCCAATAGCGGTTTTAACAGGATCGACAATCCTGAAAAACCTGGCTGCAATCCAAATATCTGCGTTGATTTGGTCCCTTTCACGCCTTTCCCGGGCGCCTATGACAACGTAATCTGTGTTACGGCTACTGACATTTCTGATGATGTTCCAAATAATTACAACTTTGGCGGTTTCATTGATTTATCTGCACCTGGGATCAATATTTACAGTACTTCGCCAGGCGGGGGACACAATATTGAAAACGGGTCATCCTTTTCTGCACCATTAGTTTCTGCTTTGGCAGGACTGATTCTTTCAACCAACCCTACTCTAACTCGTCAGCAAGTTGAGGATCTTCTCGACCAGACGGTTGATGTGATTAATGAGTCGGCTAGCAAAGGTGGCGCTGGCCGCATCAACGCCCACGCCGCCGTCCTCAAAGCCCTCGACGACCTGCCCGACCGCACCAGTAATTCTGACCTTGCCACCGCCCACAACAGCGGGCGCCGCCTGGTGCGTGACAGCAGCGGCAATTATCATCTGGTCTATCAGGCGGGCAATCAGGTCTTCTATGCCAAATATTCCGCCACCGGCAGTTGGAGCGCGGATGTGCGCATCAGCGATGGGCTGGGCCAGTATGGCTATCCGTCGATTGCTGCCAGTAGCAGCAATCTGTTCGTCACCTGGCAAAAGAAGAGCGGCACAACTGCGAGTCCAAATCACGACATCTATTTCCACAAAAGCACCGACGGCGGCTCTACCTGGCCTGTGAGCAATCAGCAAGTCATTTCATCCAATGTTGGTTCTTCCGACCCGTTGCCGGTTATTACAAGACCCTCAACAAGTGATTTAGTGGTAGTCTATCGCTCAGGAACCAAGCTCAACTCGCGGCACAGCAGCAACAACGGCTCTTCTTGGTACACGGAAAGCATTGGCCAAGTTGGGCAGACGTTCAGCTCGCCGAGTATTGCTTTGGTCAAAGATGTCCCCTGGGGTAGTGCTGACACGCCGGCGATAGTGTATCAACGCAGCGACGGCGACGTTTACTACCGCTATTATGGCGGTGCAAGTGGGTGGACTGGTCAGAATGCCCTGTCATCAATCGTGCCTGGCACCAGTCAGACGCATCAGACCCCCAGTATTTCGGGACAAGGCGCCGGTTCAACTATTCTGCATGTCGCCTGGCACGAGACCTCCGGCTCCGGGGCCTTCCAAAACACAATCATCTATCGCAAGTCGAGCGCACACAACAGTTGGCCCAGTTCTTATACCCGTATCTACTACCAGGAACAGCAGCGGCCCACCATCTCTGCCCTGGCGAGCAACAAGGTCCACATCGTCTATCAGCAAAAGAATTACGAAAAGATTTACCGGCAATCTTTCACCGGTTCTTACTGGGGCGGACCGGTCTACGTAGCTGACGGTCAACATCCGTCTGTTTCAAGCGGGAATACCAGCGCTAAATTTGCCTGGACCAGTGCAAGCGGACCGCCGTACACGGTAGAACTCAGCCCTACTACTTTGAGCAAGGCTTCGCCGGGTGAGCTTTACTATGAACGTGCGATTTCCTGGCTTGACAGTTCCGGCGTCCATCTGACTGTGCAGGTGAATGACGTTTCCTTAAGAACCAAGACAGGGGGGAAGAAAGCGTGACCCTCTTGCC
Organism: Candidatus Zhuqueibacterota bacterium; assembly: GCA_029262055.1. Classification (GTDB taxonomy): domain Bacteria; phylum Zhuqueibacterota; class Zhuqueibacteria; order Oceanimicrobiales; family Oceanimicrobiaceae; genus JAJDAD01. The sequence continues at coordinate 77,565 of JAJDAD010000114.1, read as the reverse complement.
AGTGTCGCTGGACACCGTGAAATTTACGCGAGATAATGCCTGGGACTACCTTTTGACTTTGCCGTTGATTTCTTCAAGCCAGGCGGACAGCCTGGTCATAAACTACACGGTAAGCGGCGAAGGGGTGGAGAAGGTAGGGGTTGGCAACGCTCAGGTCGGCCTGGAGGTGCTTGGACCAAACGTGCAGAGGCTCGCCTCAATAGCCGGTCCGGGTTTGGCGGCCGAAGGCCGCATCGACAAGGTGCCCCATCGCTTTGGCGTCAACCTGAAGGCCACCGGTTTGGCCGACAAGGCGCAACTCAGCTTCAAGTTTAAGTTCACGGGCTTCACGCCAAAAGAACTTGCCTACGCAAGCCTGGGTAATATTTATGATTTCAACAAGACTTTGGCAAAGTCTGGATTTGAGGAAGCGTCTGTCGGAGCAATCCACGGACCGGAATCCCCCGAATTATTGGTAAACTACCCTAATCCGTTCAATCCCGAAACCACCATCACTTATCGCGTCGAACGCGGCGGTTCAGTGCACCTGGCGATTTACAACATTCTTGGCGAGAAGATTCGCACTCTGGTGGACGGGCCGCAGGCAGCCAATACCTATCAAGTCCGCTGGGACAGCAAGAACAGCGTTGGACAGACTGTGCCGTCAGGCGTCTATGTGATGCGGCTCAACGTTGGGGAGAGAACCGCGGTGAGGAAAATTACCCTATTGAAGTGATTCGCACAGAAACCGGCTTTCTCTGAGAAAGCCGGTTTCTCCTCAGTGCAAATGGGGCGCTGCCAGAGACGGCTCAAACAGGCTCGGCCTCCGCTTCAGCCTCTTCCTCCTCGTGCCTGCCGTTCAGGAAGTTTTCTACAGTCAGCTCCCCTTTGTCTATCCTGGCCAGCAGTTCTTTCTGGTCGAGATAATCCTGGTTGGTGATGCCTGCCCGGCTCTGCAAAACTCGCCAGGCTTTGCGCCGTTCAACACAGAAAATGACCATTTGCCGCGAGAGCACGTGATAGACGGGCGAGCCGTCATCCGCGTAGTCGATGGTGTAAACTCCGCGATCCGGAATGTAGGCGCGGTGATTTTTGTCCAGAAAGCGGCGGTGGACAATATCGTCCATAGTAATCAGCTTTATCTTTTCTTCCAGCCGCACCATGCCTGCGACGGCTTCCGGCTTCACCCGCTTGTGGTGAAAGCGAAAACGCGCTTCCGTGAAGGTCCAGTGTGCGACCGTGTAATCGTACGGCGTTTTTGTGACCGGTGCTTTCTTGACATACCAGTCTCTATTGCGCGCCGGGTTTCCTTTGACGCTCAAATTCTCCTGGTAGATTTCACCGAGTTGCGGGTCAAAGACGAATTCCGGCATGCCGCGGCTGTCGCGAATTCGCTGCGCCTGAAGCTGCGCGGCGTAATCCGGCACGCCATGTTCAGGCTGACAGGTCGTGAAGACCTGGAAGAAAGCGGTGCCGCGATAACACAGGCCGTCCAGAATCGACTTGTAAAGCGTTGCCGAGTTGGCCATGGAAACCTGCGCCACATATGGCGAGCCGTGGCCGCCCAGGAAGCATTCGGCCACAGATTTTTTCTCTATCAGTTTGCCTTCCGAACCCGCGCCGGCCTGGTTCATGTCAAAGCCGCCGGTCATGGGCGAAGAGTCCGAATTCTGCCCGCCCGTGTTGGAATACACCTGAGTGTCGAGCAGCAGCATTTTCACGTTCGGACGGTTCTGCAAGACCACTTTCGAGACATTCTGGAAGCCAATATCGCCCATGCCGCCATCGCCACCGATGGCCCAGACTTTTGGCAGCTCCAAAATTTCCTCGTCCGTCATGTGCAGATCGGAGAAGTGCGTGAACATGAAATAGTCATCTTCCGAAAAATCATCTGCTGCTGAGCCCAGAACGGTCTCGGCCAGCCTCTCGGGAATCACAGACATGCGCGCGTGGTCTTTCATGAAGCTCTCACCCATGATCCAGCCGATGGTGGCGCCATCCTGGAACAGGGAGTTCATCCAGGGATAGGGGTGAGGGTTGTTCGGTGGCGTGGAGCCGTACACCGTGTTGCAGCCCGTGTGCGCTGCCATGGCCATCACCGACATACCGTTGGGCGCAAACCCTTCGATGGTCTGCAAGTCGAGGTGATTGTGCGCGTCCTGGCGCAGCACGGTGGCGATGGCATCGACCAGTTCAGCATCGCCGCCGGAAAAGCCTTTGATGATATCGTCGGTGTCGGCCGAGTTCTCGCCGCCAAATCCCATGAGCAGATGCAGGATGGTCTTTTTGAGGGTCTGGTAGGCGTCCGGGTCGCGCTGCTGCAAATCCTGCAATGCTGCCAACCCGTTCTTCTGCAGCTCATCCGCTTTTTTGCTCAGGCGCGCCGCTTTTGCTTTGAAGACCGGGCGCATGAGGGCTTCCGTCAGAGTCGCCACCGAGCGCAAGACAGACTTTTCGCCGCAGCCCGCGCAGGCGCCGTCGCCCGAGACCAGGGCGCCGTACTTAGATTGCATCATAAGATGGTAACGCAAAGCCGCAGCCTTGGAGTCTTGTGGCGATGCCGCATCGTAAATTCCGAGATACTTCTGCGGTGTGTCATGCAGTTGTCCCAGAAATTCTATGGCGGACTCATTGCGCGCATGCCTGTCTTCGTCTTCAGGGACCATGATGAGCGCCTCGTGATCAGCGCAGGCCTCAACACAGGCGGCGCACCCTTTGCAGAGGTCACTCACGAAAATTGAGAAAAGACCGCCTGCACCCGGCTCCTTTTTTTCCTTATTGAGAAAGATGGCTTTTGACTTCTTGTAGGCAATCGGCAACGTGTCGACTATCGCCTCTATCTCGCTGATGGCCTGTGCCGTCACGGCGTCATCTTTAAGGGCGTTGAGTTCTTCAACCAGAATGTCTTTGAAACGTGTTTTGTCGTCAGTTTCCGGGGCCAAAGCGACCAGGCGCGCGCGGCAGGCGGTGTCTAATGCCGCAATATGACCCAATAACGCTGTGCGTGCGCTGCCGTCGCTGACATAGCCGCGAATGGCGGTCGTAAGAATAGTCGAGATGTCCTGGGCGGTGTTTGGCAGTGCTGTATCGGGACAGACCGTGATACAGTCCATACACTGCGTGCACATGTCTTCCAGGAAAACGGGAATCTCCCGCCGGGCGCCGTATTTACTGGCATTGACCCCGGTCCCTGCCCCCATCATACCTACCGAAGCCAGTGGGCTGGAGGGCTGGTTGTAGCCGAGACCGGCGCGAAACTCGCTGTCAAAGGTCGACTTTTTGAACAAGGGGGCTTGCCCGCTGTCGGCGCCATTGCCGTTGCTTTTGCCGTTCTGGCCGTTGGCAGCTATCTGGATCAGACCAGCCGGACTGTCGTCTGCCACAGCAACCGGGCTGATGATGGTGCCGACAAAACTCGAGGTGTCGGGCGCGTCAACTGAACCCGGTTCGACACAGGAAACCTCTTCGAAACCGGAGGTCATGACGGTCATATTGGATTCGATCACGGCGTCTCCGAACCTGCCAAATTTCTTCACATACTGATTGCGGACCGTATTGTGGAAGTCCGCTTCTTTGATTTCGTAATCCTGCAAAAATGTGGAGACTTTGAAAAAAGCGCCTAGAAATGCATTTCCCTGCATACGTGTCTGCAGATCTTCGCGGCTGGTTGCTTTCTTGGCGATGGCAAATCCGCCCAATGTGTAAACCTGGATGTTTTTGTCAATGATCTCCTGGCGGTATCTTTTCGGGATGCGTTGCCAGGCCAGTTCCGGACTGGGTTCGCTCGACTCCCAGACAAAAGCGCCGCCCTCTTCCAATCCCGCCAGCGGGTTGCTGTGCAAGAAGATTTTCGGATCGCAGCAGAGGACCACGCTCACGTGTTCCAGATCGCAGTTGACGCGAATTCGTTCCGGGGCCGCCACCATGAAGTAGTTTGTCGGGGCGCCTTTCTTTTCTGAGCCGTACTTAGGATTGGCGCTGATGTGGACAATCTCTTTGACATTACCATCTTCATCCAGAATCTGGTCGCGCTCCGCGACGTGGTTTGAGAGTTCGCCTATGATTTCGCCTAAGTTCTTGCCGGTCGTGATCATGCCCCAACCGCCGATAGAGTGGAAGCGGACAGCGATGGATTTGTCCGGCAAGCATGAGGGCGTCTCTTCGGAAAGCACTGCGTAGGGATGGTCGATACCGACAAAAAAGAAGTTGGTGCCATCGCCATTCTTTTTGCCATCCTGGCGAGTAATTTTACCTTGCGCAAAGTCATACGCGCCGATAATTCCCTCCGGCCTGAAATCACGCGAACCAAGACCATAGACACCCGAGAGCACCTCAGGCATTTCGGTGACGGGATCGAGCTTGTCCAGTCCGGCGTAGTTGTTGCCGGTAAAATTGCTGGCAGCTTTACTCAGCGCAACTTTTATATCTCTCGTCAACGGGTTGTCGCCGGCCAGGGGCTCATCGGTACGTTCCAGAATGATTACTTTCTTTTTGCCTTTGAGCGCCTTGATGATGGCGTTTTCGGGGAAGGGGCGCAATAGGTTGACGTGGATGATGCCGACGTTCTCGTTGCGTGTGGCTTTCAAGTAGTCGCAGACCGCTTCGATATTCTCTGCGGCGCTTCCGAGAGCGACAAAAACTGTGTCGGCACCCTCGCAGTTGTACTCGGAGATCAAGCCGTACCGGCGTCCGGTCAGTTGGGCAAATTCTTCGTATGCCTCCTCAAAAAATGGCAGGATGGCTTCCGAGAAATTGTTTCGCCGTGCAGCGACGCCGTTCATATAGTGTTCCTGGTTCTGCACTGGTCCCAGGAGAATGGGATTTTTCAAATCAATCAGGGCCGGCACCCGGCGCCGTGTCGGACCAAATAAGGTTTTTTGCGACCCGGTCGGGCATGCAATGATGTCGTCTTTTCTGCCCAGAAACTGCCGCACAAGCGCAGCCTCGGCTTTATGAAAGGTCCGCTCCAGGTGGGTCGTGAGAAAACCGTCCTGCGCATTGATTCCGGGGTTGAGCACCAGTTCGTTTACTTTGCGCATGATCAGAGATTGATCGGCCGCTTGCTGTGCGTTCTTCCCAAAAGCGACATTCCAGCCTGTGTCAAGGGCGGCATAAACGTCGTCGTGACCGCAATGCACATTAAGCGCATGCTTGGTGAGGGCTCTGGCGCCCACTTCAACGACCATGGTGCTGAGTTTTCCCGGTGCGTGATAGTATTGTTCTATCGCATAGACCAGACCCTGTCCGGAAGTGAAATTCACCACCCTGCGCCCGGTAACGGACATGGCTATGGCGCCACCCTGAGCTGCATGTTCTCCCTCGGCTTCAAGCGCGGTTAGACTTTCACCAAACGCTGTCAGTTTTCCCTGCGCATAGGCAAGCTGGTAGTTTTCCCCCATTTCCGTCGAGGAAGTAATCGGATAAAAAATCCCAGCCTCGGCAACCATAACCTCTGTGTCGGAGACCAGAAGATTGCCGTTTGTCGTGACTCTTTTTCCGGGATATTTCGCAGTCGGGGTTCTGTTGGTGTTGGAGTCAGCCATTGCATATCCTCATATTTGTCGTGTTTGCTTCCGTCGGGCGCATGCCGGGGTTGACCTGAGATGGAAAAGTCAAAACTACCCACCCGCTACGTTCAAGCAACATTCGTGCATGCGGAGTGAAGTTGCCAAGGTATAGATTATTTTTCAATTTGTCAAGATTTCAGGCGGCAAATTCGCTCTGAGCAAATCTGAATTAGGGCTAATTTCACGGGTGAATGATGATTGATGCAGCTGTGTTTCGCTGGGAGCGAAATTATTGGCGGGTGGCAAAAGCTGTGGAGCAATGACTGGACTCGTCTGCCTCTTAATGCACGCGGCCCCATTTTGTTAGCTTGTTCAGCCGTTCACGGTTTGTGTAAAATGAAGCGCCGAGCGCAAGAAAGAAAAGCACGGCAGTGAGCGTGTCTACTAATTCGGCGTTCACGCTCATTCCGGTGAAGGAGTCCAACAGGAACTTGATGTAGGAGGCGGGCATGTCGGAGTGGCCCAGTTTCGCTTTCACCTGCCAATGCCAATCCGTACAGGGACAATACCCGATGCCATACCAGATGCCGAGGATGAACCAGGATGAGGCGGTCAACAAAAGAAGAACCAGATTAGCGAACCTTGTCTTATGCCACAGCCAACCAAAGAGGTTAAAAGCAATAACGAGCGTGTGGAAAGCGAGGAACAGGTGGTCCAGCACGAGATAGATCATGACAGCGGTTCGAGCCTTCGCGGGCCGTACCGGCTGCGAACCTGTGGGTTCAGCACTAGCAGAGAGGGGGCCGGGCGGAAGAGCGTACAGTCCCGGAAACAGAGTAGGTGAATCCGGTGGCGCTGCACCTAGTCCGCGGCCTTCTCTGCTGCTTTGCCTTTCTGCCGCCGCACGCTGTTGCTGCCGCATTTGGGACAGGTGCGTTCTTCAACGACTTTCGGAGTGTAGTCTGCTACAAAATTATGGCCACAACGCAGGCAGATGAACTTCACTGACTCAGGCATTCTGTGTCTCCGCGGTTTATTTCGGGTGTGCTTCTAACTGGGATAACCGTATTCCCGGCAGTAGGCCTTTTGAATGAGTTGGTTTTCGGTCGCTTCGTGCTTTCGAATAAGATCAAGCAGTGCTGAGATGCTTTCATCTACATCATGTTCTCTGAGTTCGTCCCAGGTTTCCACCTTTTTGAGCGTCTTTAAAATGGTATCCAGGTAGTCAACAATGTCCTCGTGCTCATTTTCAAGTTCTGCGACTTTAGCACTGGTTTCCGGCGCCCGCGCCACAATGTCGCTCATAAACCCACCTTCCTCCTCAAGATCGAAGTGTCTGAGCAGGTGTAGTCGAAAATCGCGTAGTCTCCAAATGAAGTCGAGGTGCCACTGCGGGAAATTGCTGGAAGGGTCATCGGATGCGATTGCATCCCGGATGTCGTCCATGGCGCGTTTGATCGCTTCGTGCTCTTCTTCGACCTGCCTGGCGATCTCTGGCTTTTCAAGAGGGTGCATGTTTTTCACCTCCTTCGGTGCAAGACAGTTGTTTAACGCGAGTTCGATGTAAGAAGATATTTCTTGTCAGTAGGACAGGAGATCGGAAATGTCATTGAGAAACAGCATGGAGGCATTCTCAATGACTGGTTCTCAGGGATTCATAAGCGCCATTCTTTAGATCGAACTCAGATTGTTCATTATCACTGACATCTCTCACTTCACAATTGGCAAAGAATTGCTTGTTCTTGTACAACTTGACAAGATCCCCTCCGGGAGGGGAAAGATTCGAACTCGCTGAGAGTTTGAATCAGGGGTGGGTGCGCAGCTCGTGCAGCGCACCGATGCAATGGTCCTCCGATAGATGAGCGGGGTAGTAATAGCCACCCCGGTTCAGAAACGCTGAACATGATTTCAAATTGCCCCGCGCGCGCGTGGCGCGTTTGGAGAGGATTTATCATCCGCCGGCGCCCTGTAGATTTCCACCATCCGAACTGCGACTGGAATCGCTATCATTCAGGCAGCACGGCCGTTTTTGACCGGACAGTAATCGGAACGCCAAGATGGACAAGAGGCCGGCGAAAATCCCTGCTACCCACGACATCCCGGTTGGCACACTCCACGGGCCCACCTGAAACAGCCACTGGTTCACAGCTCTGACAAAATGCAGCAACGCGACCAGTGCAAAAACGAATCCTGAAATGGACAAATATGCCTTCATGACTGCCTCCTTCCGAGCCCGGAATGGACTCGTGCGTCATGTATCATGGGCTGATATGCGGATGATCGTGCATACACAACCCGTTCTTTGGTTGCGCGACCTGGCTGCGCTGGAAGCGTCAGGTTTAAGTTCAAATCAGTTCAGCAGCGCCAGAGTATCCCTGTTCGTCCTCCGCTTTGGGGTTGGCTTCTGTTCCCGGATCAAAAGGTCGACGGTGAACGCGACTTCTTCTTCCGTGACCGCCTGCCGCAATTTCTCCAGTTCCCGCATCACTTTGGCAAATTTCTGCCCTTCCGCCGCACTGATCCACTCCAGTTGCAGCCGTTCCGGCCTGATTCCTTTCTTTTCCAGTTTATCCCAGATTTTTTCCACGCGCTGCTGTGTCCAGGTCACCGCATCGATGTAGTGACAGTCTGAGAAATGGCACCCAGAAACCAATACCATCGGTGCGCCTTTCCGGAATGCATGCAGGATAAAATCCTCATCGACCCGGCCACTGCACATGGTACGGATCAAGCGCACATTCGCCGGATATTGCAGGCGCGAGGTTCCGGCATTGTCGCCCCCGGCGTAAGAGCACCAGTTGCAGGCGAATGCCACAATTTTTTGCATGGGATCCTCAGCCAGGATCGCTTCGATCTGGGCGTAGTATTGCGCGTCCTCGAAATGACGCATGTCGATACAGTCGGTGACACATTCCGCGGCGCAGGTCCCGCACCCGGAGCAGGCGGCTTCAACAACCTTGGGAAAAACGCCCTGCTTCTTGTTAGCAGGCGTGATGGCATGAAACGGACAGACACGCACGCAGCGGCCGCAGTAGTTGCACTCCTCCTCGTGAATAATTGACGTGATCGCCTCGATGCGCACTTCGCGGTCATTGAGTAGAATATTGGCCCGTGCCGCGGCTGCTCCGGCCTGGGTAACACTGTCCTTGATATCTTTCGGAGACTCAACACAACCCGCAAAATAGACGCCTTTGGTGGGCGCATCCACCGGTTGCAGCTTGGGGTGCGCCTCCATGACAAAGCCGTCAGACGTTTGCGATAGTGTCAGCATTTGGCGAATCTGCTCACTGTCCGTGCGTGGCACCAGTCCCACGGCCAGGACCACCATATCAACTTCGTGCCGTTCGACGCCTCCGTTGAGTGTGTTTTCTACAGTCAGGTACAGGTTTTTGGTCTTCGGATCCTCCTCGATGTCGCCGGGCAAGCCGCGAATATACTGCACGCCCGCTTCTTTGCTGCGCCGGTAGAGATCCTCGAAGCCTTTACCGAAGGAGCGAATGTCCATGTAGAACACCTTGTTCTGCATCTCTGGATAGTGATCGTGTAGCAGCAGTGTATCTTTGACGGTATTCATGCAGCAGATATTGCTGCAATACGGTACACCACGGTTCAGGGAGCGCGACCCGACACATTGAATAAACGCCACGCTCTTCGGCGTTTTTCTGTCAGTAGGCCGGATAAAGTGACCCTCAACAGGACCGCCGGCGCAGATAAGACGCTCAAACTCCATGCTGGTGATGACATTGGCGAAGCGCGTGTAGCCGTATTCGTCCATTTCCGTCGGATCGTATGGCTGCATGCCGGTAGCGACCACGATAGCGCCGACTTCCAATTCCCGCACTTCATCGACGGCGTCATAGTCGATACACTCTTTTTCACAGGCATCGGCACATTTGCCACATGCGATGGGGTTGGTGCCCAGGCAGTTCTCCATATCCAGGACATAGGAGGAGGGCACGGCCTGCGGAAAGGGGATGTAGATGGCTTTGCGCGAAGAAAATCCCTCCTGATACTCATCGGGCACGGCTACGGGGCAGACGACTTCGCATTCGCCGCAGGCGGTGCATGCGTCCTCGTCGACGTAGCGCACTTTCTTGCGCACCGTGACGTTGAAATTGCCGACAAAGCCTGAAACATTTTCAACCTGGCTATTTGTAAAGAGCTCAATCCGGGGATGCCGACCGGCATCCATCATCTTAGGACCGAGAATTCATATACTACAGTCCATGGTTGGGTAGGTTTTGTCGATGGCCGCCATGATGCCGCCGATGGAAGGTGACTTTTCCACCAAATAGACTTGATGGCCTGCGTCTGCTGTGTCGAGAGCAGTCTGAATGCCTGCGACTCCGCCGCCGATAACCAGAGTTGCCGGAGTCACCGGAAATACCGGCTCAGTCTGCGGCTGCAGAAGTGTGGCCCGGAAGACCGCACTGCGCACCAGATCCATAGCTTTGGCGGTCGCGGCCGTTTTGTCCCCCTGGTGCACCCAACTGCAATGCTCACGGATGTTTGCCATCTCCATCAGGTAGCGGTTCAGGCCGGCTTCCGCGACGCAGATCCGGAAAGTGTGCTCGTGGATCTTGGGCGAACAGGAGGCAACCACGACCCGATTGAGGCGATGCTCTCTGATGGCGCGTTTGATTTCGTTCTGGCCGGGTTCGGCGCAGGTATAACGATTGCGCACAACGGCTACGACATTCGGAAGAGTTTCGGCAAACTCAGCCACGGTTCTGGTGTCGACAACACCCGCTATGTTCATTCCGCAGTCACAGACAAACACACCGATGCGAATGTTCTGGTCTGCGCCATTGCTATTCATGGCCTGACCTCCTTCATGATTGAGAATTGAAAGTGTAAAAGACCGTTTCGTTACGCTTCACTGCTCTATACCATCCGAAAACTCCATGAATCCAATGCTTGGGAGTAGATCCAACGACCGGTGCTGTGCATGCGGACGCCTTTTTGAGTGGATGAGAGGGCTTTCGTCGGGCACGGATTTGGCCCCCAAAAAAGCTCCTGCCAGGATGACGCGCCACAATTCATGAATAATTCAGGCTGCCCGAACCAAACATCCGGTCCGCGATGAGACAGTTTACATCGTATTCAAACCGCTCATCGAGTACCACGGTCGCGCGTTGCGAAGCCATGCGTTTCCAGCATCGGCGGGCCGCTTCTTCTCCCATTGGACAGGCACGCTCCAGAAACGGACACATTATCCCTAGACGCTTTTTTCTCGTTTGGCGTCTCATTGTCTTTTCATCAAATGATGATCAAACCGTATAGATTGCTGCTAACAGGCAATGGGGTCCTGCAATAAGGCCGGAGTCTTTGTGTCTTTCTCCTTTCTTAAGGTAGAGCCTCCGCGGCCAGGGTGGTGACATCCTTTATGTCCATGGCGATCTCCTTTCCTAAATTCGGATCCTTCATGGCACAGCGAAGATGGACCTCGCATTTGGGACAAGCGGTCACCAGCGTCCGGGCACCCGTGGCCTTGGCTTCTCGCAAACGTTCGACCTGAATCTGCTTGGAGTAGGTCGAACAGTTCATCCAGTTACTTACACCACAGCAGGTGGCTTTTTTGCCACTTTTTGTCATTTCCTTAAGCTCAACCCCGGGCGTGGCGGACATCACCATACGGGGCGCATCGTAGACCCCCAGATGCCGGCCAAGCCGGCACGGGTCTTGAAATGTGACTTTCTGCTGGCGGCCATTGCTGGCCAACAGCATCTTTTGCGATTGCAATTTATCTGCAATAACTTCACTGATGTGCACTGCCTCAAAGCCGAGATTTCCAAAGTGAGCAGCGTAGTCTTCTTTGACGGTTCGGTAGCATTCTGGGCAGGAAAACACAACTTGCCTGGCCTTGCTCTTCCTGATGGCATGCAAGTTGTGTTCGGCAAGGCGTAAGAAGTTTGCCCGGTCTCCGCTCCACAGCAGGTCGTGACCGCAACAGCGTTCATTGTCCAGCAACACCGGCTCGATTCCAACCGCATTCAGAAGTTTGACTGCGCTTTTGGCTGCGTTCAAGGTTTGGACTCCCAGGTCTGCAAAGAGGATGTCAAAATACGGCGCACAACCGACAAAATAGAGAACCTCCCCGTCATGTGCGGTTTTCAGGTCGCCGTTTGCCCACTCGACTCTGTTTTGCTTCAGCTTTGGGCTGGTCATGATGCGCATGAGCGACTGCAGCGCACCGCCGTGCGTGCAGTGCGCGCGTTGGCCGTCCTGGGCAGCCTGGAACCTTAATTCTAACGTCAAGCCGGTATAGTCAACATCCGCGGGGCAACCGGCTTCACAGTTCTTGCAGCTCAGGCAGGCCCAGAGGTTTGGTTCGCGCAGCACATCTTCACCGGACCCCGGCAGAGATTGCGAAACCATCCTTCTTGGTGAGTAGCCGTCATTGACCCAGGCAACAGGACATGAGGCGGTGCATTTCCCGCATTCCAGGCAGAAGAGTGCGTTGGTACTTTTTACGGTAGCGGCGCGTTCAGCCATTTTTATTCATCCGGAAGTTTTCATAAACATTACCTGCGCAAGCGCACGGCATAGATGGCCGCAGCAATTGCACCGAGTGCAGCCGGAATGCTGCTGTTTTCTGGGAATCCCAGTATGTCCAGGATGACCACTGACGCCAGCGATATGGACAATGCGGCCAACGCCGCTCCCACGATCAATTTCGCGAGATACGACTTCAAGTGCAGTTTTGTCAGCAGTCCTTCCAAGATCATGCTACTATCTCCACATCGTGCCCCGGGAATGCCGGCACGCGTTCAGCAGAGCCTGGCGTGGGCCTCTAGCGCTTTGAAACCGGCACATACTCCCGGTTGTCGTAGCCCGTGAACACCTGCCTCGGCCTGGCGATCTTCTGGTCGGAATCGTCCAGCATCTCCTGCCACTGTGCCAACCAGCCGATGGTGCGTGGAATGGCAAACAACACCGGAAACATGGCCACCGGAAACCCGATCGCCTGGTAGATAATGCCGGAGTAAAAGTCGACGTTCGGATAGAGTTTGCGGTCGACGAAGTATTCGTCTTCCAGGGCGATGCGTTCGAGTTCGATGGCGATGTCCAACAATTCGTTTTTGCCCGTGACCTCAAACACTTTCGGCGCCATTTCCCTCAGAATCCTGGCTCTCGGATCGTAGTTCTTGTAAACCCGGTGGCCAAAGCCCATGAGACGGAATTCGCCCGCCTTCGCGCGCTTGATGTACTCCGGCACTCGGTCCAGGCTCCCAATCTCCCGCAACATGCGCAGCACCTGTTCGTTGGCGCCCCCATGCAACGGCCCGTATAGCGCGGCTGCGGCAGACGCCACCGCCACATACGGGTCGGGTAGCGAACTGCCGACGCTGCGCATCGTGTTAGCGCTGCAGTTCTGCTCGTGGTCTGCATGCAGAATGAAAAGTACATCGAGCGCCCGCTCGAGAACCTCGTCTGGTTCGTATTTAACCTCTGTCATCTTGAACAGCATGTTCAGAAAATTACCGGCATAGCCCAGGTCGTTGTCCGGATATACGTAAGGCAGGCCCATGCTGTGCCGGTACGCGTGTGCGGCAATGGTTGGCATCTTAGCGACAAGTCGGTAAATCTCCTGCCGGCGCGTTTCCGGGTCTCTGACCTTCTTGGCCGCTGGGTAGAATGTCGAGAGCGCCGCCACCGTGCTCACCAGAATGCCCATCGGGTGGGCATCATGGTGGAAGCCATCCATGAACTTTTTTACATGCTCATGAACCATGGTGTGATGGGTGATTTGATGCTTCCAATCGTCCATCTCATCTTTTTTGGGAAGTTCGCCATGCAGGATCAAGTAAGCCACTTCCAGAAAACTGCTTTTGCCGGCAAGAAGGTCAATTGGGTAGCCGCGATAGTGTAGAATGCCTCGTTCGCCATCAATGAAGGTAATGGCGCTTTTGCAGGAAGCCGTGTTGGTAAAGCCGGGGTCATAACTCATCAGACCAAAGTCGTCTTCCGACAACTTGATCTGGCGCAGGTCCGCCGTACGTATAGCGGCTCCATAGGTTTTGTAGGTGCCGTACATGATGGGGAGGTCGTATTTTTTCCCGGTTCGGTTGTCGATGATGGTTACTGTGTTTTCCATTATTGTCTCCTATTCACTCACATCCAGTGATAATCCGCCGCCTCGCAAACTGGATTTATGGGGCGTTGCGAGGCACCGGTAACTAACCCTTCACTTCCTCAACAGCCTCGGCGATCAGCATGAAATAAGTATCGAGTGTGCATTCTCCTTTTAAGTAGAAGTCACCGCTACTCTCCTCAGTTTGTTCCTGTTTTGAGCACACTCTCTCCCGCAGACGCGTAACATAATCGTCCATCCAGGGACTGTCCATTGAGTCCATGACCTCAAGGATCTCTGGCAGGTGTCTCTCCACTGGACAGGTTCGACCCGGGGTCAGCCCGCAGCGGAAGAACTGATCGTCACGGTGGACAATCCCCGCCGTACAGATCGGGCATACACGTTGTCGAATGGCTTCCAGGTAATCCATTGAAGAATCCTTTGGCCACGCAAAAGGCCTTATTCCAAACTTAGGCTTTACTGTCGGTCTTGGCAAAGAAGGTGCTGAATACAGACTCGACCTTTTTGCTATCACACTTTGGGCATTGTGGTCCGAACTTTTCATGCTGCTCGATGGTCATGACTTGTTCAAATTCATGGCCACACTGCCGGCATTTGTACTCATAGGTTGACATGACATTCCCTCCAATCTGGTGCGACGTGGACGATTCAGCACACATCGCATCGTACAGATCACGTGGATTCCTCACAGGTCTTGTTTCCCTGGATGCTGTTCAGGGAAACATCAACGGCCTCCACCACATCCCCGCTTTGTTCTGCCCCGGTCCAGGCCCATTGAAATTTCTCCGCAGAGAAGCCAAGGACGTTCAGCAAATTCCGTACGGTCCCGAAGTGTTCTTCAGCATGCTTGTTTCCGAAACCATAATGGCAGGCGCCCATGCCACAGCCGACCACCAGTACGCCCTCAGCGCCGTGTTCAAATGCGTTTAGAATCAATGCCGGTTCAATTCTGCCGGAGCAGGCGACGCTCTGGAACAACAGGTTGTAATCCTGGTGAGTCAGGTGCGTGAACGAGGACCGGTTTAAATGAGATCCGTACCACGAGCAGGTGAAAGTCACGACGTTTTTCCGGGTTGGATCCATCTTCATGAGTTTGTCCAAAAAGCGTTCCTGAGTAAAATACCTCTGTTCGATCGCGCTGGAAGGACAAACCGTAACGCATGTACCGCAACCTTTGCAAATGTTTTCGTCGATTCTCGAAACAAAAAGCCCGCTATCCTTGGGCGACAGTGCCGGCGCTGAGTATTCGCAAACCGTCGTACATTCGCCACAGCCCCGGCAGAGGTCCGCATTGACATAGCAGGTGAGCGGTGATATCTGTACGGAATCAATCGTGTTGGAGCTGGAACGCAGGGCAGCGGCGACCGTGCCATGGCCCGTCTGCGGAGCATCAAATCCAATCGGATACCGCAAGAACTGTGCGCCGGCACCGTTTGCCGCAATCAACACATGTAGACGCTTACCGCATTCCGGCACGCAGAGGAAGCATTCTTCACACGGCCCGCAGCGCAGACACCGGCTTGCCTCGGCGATGGCGGCAGCTTCATCATACCCCAATTCAACTTCTTCGAAATTGCCGGTGATTTTGGACATGGCCAGCTGCGTTTGCGCTGTGCGTCTGGATTTTTCATATTGACTTAGATCTGCTTTAATCTCGGTTTCCGCTGGCAGAGCTCGGTCGCAGTCCTGCTCCAGGGGCTCCTTGTTCAAATAGCGCTCTATTGATTGTGCTGCCACGTGCCCAGTTGCTATGGCGTCGATTATCGTGGCTGGTCCGCTGTAGGCGTCTCCGCCGACAAAAACACCGGGACGGGTTGTCAACAACGTGCCGGCATCTGCTTTGAAAGTCTGCCATTTTGAAATCTTGAACCCGTGGTCATCCGGCAGGAACGACAGATCGGGCTCCTGGCTGATGGCCGAGATAATCGTGTCAGCCTTCAAAGTGAATTCTGAGCCTGCGATGGGCACGGGTCTGCGGCGCCCGCTCTCATCTGGTTCAGCCAATTCCATCCCAATGCACGTCATGCCCGAGACTTTGCCCTTCTTACCGAGGATCTTGACAGGCGCCGCCAGATAGTGCAGTTTAATCCCTTCCGGTTCGGCAACTGCAATTTCCTCAGCGGTGGCCGGCATCTCCTGCCGGGTTCGACGATAGAGGATAGTGATTTCCTGGCTTCCCAAACGTATCGCCGTGCGGGCGGAGTCGAAGGCAGAGCTGCCGCCGCCGACCACGATGACTCTCTTGCCCGGTTGCAGGGGCTTGCCAAGATTGACACTGTGCAAAAAGGAGATTGCATCGTGGAAACCTTCGTACTTGCTTTCGCCGGCAATGGCGAGTTTCCTGCCCCGGTGGGCGCCTATCCCAAGAAAAACCGCGCTGAACCCTTTCTCAAACAGCTTGTCGATGGCTGCCGGCCCGGCGATTCTTGTGTTGGTTTTAATCTTGACGCCTAGACGTTCGATTGCCTCAACTTCTACGCGAATAATGTCACGCGGCAGGCGATAGCTCGGAATTCCGGCCAGCATCATGCCACCGGCCTGTGGCAACTGCTCGAACACGGTTACGCCAAAGCCCTTTCTGATTAAATCGTTGGCAACAGTGAGACCGGCAGGGCCGGAACCGACAACAGCTATTTTCTCATCTCTGCTTCGGGGTAGTGGCCCGGGATTTTCGGTTGGGTTGCGCAGTTCGTAGTCCGCGACAAACCGCTTCAAGGAGGCGATGGCTAGGGGTGCGTCCACTTCGCCCCGCGTGCAATGTTCTTCGCAAGGATGGGGGCAAACCCGGCCACAAATGCCGGGGAACGGGTTTTTTTCCTTTACGACCGCAAGCGCCTGCGCGAAGCGGCCTGACGAAATGAGAGATACGTAAGACTTGACATTGACGCCGGCAGGACAGGCCGTCATGCAGGGCGATGGATGGATGCGGTTAACCTGATAGCTGCTGTCAGCATCGCGAAATGTCAGTGTGAGGTCTATATTTTCACCCATCATTTCTTCAAGGTTATGCATGTTCAGCGCTCCTCGATAACTTTTGCGCTCTTCTTGTTCTTTTTCTGTTTGCCCTGGCTGATCCCATGTTCAAACCCCCGGTCAAAGGCGTGAATGTTGAGGTCGAGGTAACGTTGCGGCACGGATCCCGGGATAGCTTTCTTGAAAGACTCCGGCGAAACGGTGCGCGTAATCGCGGAGAAGTATCCTAGCATGACCAGGTTGCCCAGGATGCGGTTGCCCAGCTCTTCGGCATAGCGTGTGGCCGGCACTTCGAACATCTTGAATGACCCGCTGCGGGACCGCAGGTTGACCAGATCTTCGTCCACCAGCAATGTGCCGCCCGCAATCAGGTCCGGCAGAAACTTGTCACACGCATCTTGCGACATGGACACCAGCACATGGGTCTTTGTTATGTAGGGGTAAAAAACCGGTTCGTCGGACACGATGAGTTGGGCGCTGCACGCGCTACCTCTCGCCTCCGGCCCGAAGCTCTGTGTCATGGTGGCGTGTTTGTGATCAAACAAAGAGGCAGCCTTGCCGGCTATAATTCCGGACAAAATTATGCCCTGTCCGCCAAGTCCAGAAAATCTAATTTCCGTTCGCATTTTGTGGTCCGTATTGTTCGTATTTGTCTCCGAATACCTGTGTGAAACGGTCATTCAATGCCTCGATAAAAGTCGGTCGATCCTTATCGACAAATTTACCCATGACGATTTCCTTACGATAACCAATGTCGAGCTCGCGCGTGTCCAAACCGTGCTTAATAACACTGTTGTCGTGGTAGTATTTCAGTTCGTCCAGTCCATCACCCAGGCGATTTCTGCGTGAATAGAGGGTGGGGCACGGCGCAATGATCTCGACAAAAGAAAAACCTTTCTTGCTCAGCGCCTCGGTCATGGATTTTGTAAGCCGCCGGATGTGCAGGGCCGTCCAGCGCGCCACATAGACGGCGCCGCTGCTTTCGGCGAGAAACGGTAGATTGAAAGGGTGCTCGAAAGCGCCATAGGGAGAAGTCGTTGTGGTCGCCGGTTCCGGAGTGGTGGGCGCCAATTGTCCACCGGTCATGGCATAGTTGAAGTTGTTGATGCAAAACACTTTGATGTCCACATTGCGCCGGGCGGCATGAATGAAATGATTACCGCCGATGGCGATCAGGTCGCCGTCTCCGCTGATGACCACCACCGTCAGTTCCGGGTTTGCTAACTTAAGGCCTGTGGCAAAGGGGATGGCACGACCGTGCGTGGTGTGAAACGAATCCAGCTTCACATATCCGGCAACGCGTCCGGAGCAGCCGATGCCGGAAACCACGGCGGTCTTGTCGAGACATATCTCGGCTTTCTGCAGGGCCATGGCAAAAGCCGTTACCGCCGTACCGATACCGCAGCCCGGACACCAGATGTGCGGCATCCGGTCCATGCGCAGGATGTCCTCCATCGGATGAGTCACTGCATTCATGTTGTTGCCTCCGAAATGATTTGTAGGATATCTTCCGGATGGTGCACCCAACCACCGGCATGAGGGGCTAAATGTACTTTGGCCGCGCCGGCAACGCAGCGTTCCAGTTCAGTCACCATTTGGCCAAGGTTAAGTTCAACCATGACAAATGAGTTCACGTGCTGGGCGATTTGCCGTATGCGTTCTTCCGGGAAGGGCCAGGCCGTAATCATCCGGAACAGTCCGATCTTGATCCCGTCTGCCCGTGCCATTTCTAGCGCGCGCATCGCCACGCGGGAACTGATGCCATAGGCCACAAGGACAATGTCTGCTTCCTCGACCTCCTCCTCTTCATATCTGGCAATGGCATGCGTGTTGAGTTTAACCTTGTCGACCAGCCGGGTCACACACTCTTGCTGCACCTCGGCATTCATGGCAGGATACCCGCGTTCATCGTGGGTGAGTCCGGTTACGTGAAAACGGTAGCCGGCGCCGGCATTCGCCATCAGCGGCACACGTCCGTTGTCGCTGTCAACCGCGTAGGGCAGGTAGTCCTGCTTGGGCCCGTCATATAGTCTTCTGTTGAACACTTCTATTTCTTCAGCTGGTGGAATGACGACCTTCTCAGTCATGTGACCGACACACTCGTCCATCATGACCATCACGGGTACGCGGTACTCTTCCGACAGATTGAACGCTTCGATGGTCACATCAAAACACTCCTGTGGTGAGTTGGGGACGACTGCGATAATCTCATAGTCACCATGCGACCCCCAGCGCGCCTGCATCATATCTTGTTGTCCGGGTAAGGTAGGCAGCCCGGTGGAAGGCCCGCCGCGCTGCACATTGACTATGACACAGGGTGTCTCGGTCATTGCCGCCAAGCCGATGTTTTCCATCATCAAAGAGAACCCGGGACCTGAGGTAACGGTCATGGACTTTTTCCCGCCCCACGCGCCGCCCAGGACAGCCGCCATGGACGCCAGCTCATCCTCCATCTGGATGAAAATGCCACCGACCAGTGGAAAGCGTAAGGCGATGCGTTCGGCTACCTCGGTAGAGGGGGTAATGGGATATCCTGCAAAGAACCGGCAGCCGGCGGCCAGGGCTCCTTCCGCACAGGCGTGATCACCGTCCAGAAAGTGCGCGCCGGTCAAAACTCCTTTGGGGTCAGCTTTCACCAATTTTCACCCCCTTTCGGGTTTCCGGAATCCTCTCCGTTGCCGGATAGTTGTTCTTCAGGGTGACAAAAATCGCAAATTCAGGGCAGATGACTTCGCATAATTGGCAGTTGACACAACTTTTCTCATTGACAACCACAACGGGGTGATATCCCTTGAGATTAAAGTCGTCTGACATCTCCAGGGTATCTTTGGGGCAGTATTCCACGCAGAATCCACACCCTTTGCACTGGTCCTCCATGACGTGAATCTTGCCTTCGGGTATATTGATCTTGTCCCAGTCCAGAGGTTTTCGCCAGTAACTCACTAGGGTTTCTCCTTCAAGGTTTGTCCTATCCAGGTTTTGACGCGTTCGTGTGTAACTCAGGGCTGCTCATACATTGTGAATGCGAATATCGAGATTTTCGACATGGTCTTCTATCAAATGCCAGTAGTCCTCTATGTCCAGGGTCATGATGACCAGATTGTCTCGTTTGCCACGCAGGTCCGTGACGTGTTTTCTGAGAGTCGCTTCCTTGCGGAATCCAAGTCTTTCGAAAGCAGCTATTGCGGATGCCTGGTTGTCCACCATTTCAGCCTGGAGCTTGTGGATGCCGGCTTGCAGGGCCCGAAAAAACAACTCGCGCAGGAAGACTGTCGCCAGGCCCTTCCTTTGATACGGTCTGGAAATGAGGACTCTAATCTCACCAACATTGCGCTTCCACCCGAATTCTGCCCGGAAAAGTGTCGCAATCGCAATTATTCGGTCCTCGTCCAACGCCAGGAGAGGATAGACATAATCATAGTTCAGGTGGCCAAACCTGCGTTCGACGTTTCGGGGATTTGTCACGTCGATGCGCAGGAACATGCGGTCGGACTCAGGGATGGAGCGGTAGAATCGCAACAGGCTGTCGAGGTCGCCATCCACCATCCTTCTGATGGTGATGCGACTCTTGTCCTTCAGCGTTACGACTTTTGGATGGCCTGCCATGGTTAACCTCCTTAAGCTACTTGGGAGAAATGGCGCTTTGAAAAATGCGGTGACGGCAAGAGCGACACCCGGCAATAGAAAGGGGCCTGGATATACCCAAGCCCCGTCTTAGTCATGGAGGCGAAAGAGGACTCGAAAACAGCTTATGCACATTGGGGCTGCCAGCAGGCAGCCAACTGCCTTCGCAATGCGGACCCATGGTCGCACCTTAAGGTTAGCTGGAATTGATCAACAGCCACGACTACAAAAGTCGTGCCTGATCAATAAATGGTCAGTCGAAAACAGAACTAGTTGATTTTATGTAAATTACGCTAATGTGTCGGTCGTGCACCGATTCTCGTCTGTTTCTTACTATTTGAAAATTCACCCTGCAATCTCCTGTTTTTGAGAATTGCCGGCTGGGTTTCAGCGAATAAAAATGTAGCCGGTTGATTCATGCACCTGCGCATTGCGTGCAAGTCTGACGATCCCTGTCACCTCCGTTTGTGTAGCTAATTCTAACAAAAATCGCTATTCCAGTTGTGATCTACGCTAGAAAGCGATATTATTGGGATTATTGTGCAGGTACCGGAAAGCAACGCCCGTGCGTGGTATGCGTTCGCGCGAAGCAATTCGACTGATTCTTAGAAACCGAAATTCACATGGACGCAAGTTGACCGCAGCTTTGTGAGCCGGCTGCAACTGAGGATGCTGTCTTAATCCATGAAGGGAAACGCTATGGCAGAAAATGGAAACAACCGACTGGCCGTTTTGATTGACGCAGACAATGCCCAGGCATCAATCTGCTCTGAGCTACTGGCCGAGGTAGCAAAATTTGGCATCTCCAGCGTAAAGCGTGCATATGGCGACTGGACCACTACCAGGCTGAAAGGCTGGAAGAGCCATCTGCACAAGCACGCCATACAGCCGGTTCAACAATTCAGCTATACGATTGGTAAGAATGCGACAGATTCTTCGCTCATCATTGACGCAATGGACCTGTTGCACGAAGGTAGTCTGGACGGCTTTTGCCTGGTCTCCTCCGACAGCGACTTTACCAGGCTGGCGACCAGAATCCGGGAGTCAGGTCTTATTGTCTATGGCTTCGGCGAGAAAAAGACCCCGGAGCCGTTTATTTCCGCGTGCGACAAATTCGTTTTCACGGAGATCCTGAGACGGCAAAAAGATGCCGGTGACAAAGATGAGTCAGGCAACGCCGAGCTGAAATCCACCGTCGCTTCGGCCATCGATGCTGTATCCAGAGATGATGGCTGGGCGCCTCTGTCTGGTGTCGGGGGCTACATAACAAAGAAGAAGCCCTCGTTTGACCCCAGAAATTATGGTTACGAGAAGCTTGGCAGGTTAGTCAGATCTTTGAATTACGTCGAGGTTGATGAGAGAAAATTCGGTGACGGCTCTTCTAACGTCCACATATATGTCAGGATAAAAAACGCCTAACATACTTGAGCTTGAGGCCGGCGAACCAGCTTCAGGTCGGCAATGGAGAGTGTTCGCAGAAGGGATGACAACTCCGTGTGCCTCGGGGGCGGTTCATTCCGCGCTTCGGAATCGTCTGCAATCTGAAAGGACAATCGATGAGACGTGATGGTGAGCGACAAAGCCGTGGTCATTCCCGCTCCCGGGAGATTGGCGCCATTTTGAAGAGTAGTGCAGGAATAAGCTTATACATCTTTGTCTTTTTCCTGTGTTTCCAATCTGTCAAGGTTCAATCACTACCGGGACGGCGATGGCTGGGTGTCGTCGCAGGCCTGTTGTTGGTTCTGTTCGCGGTCATGGCCTCGGTCCAGTTGCTCTTACGTCGTACTCTGTTTAGAAAGGCATCGCAAAACACCCAGTTCGTTCAGGAGGTCGCGACGTTCGTGTTGCCCCTGGCAGCCCTTGGCCCTTGTGTTTTTCTGTACTTTTATTGGCTCGATTTGGTTCAGCTGAATCCGGCCGCCTTTCTAAGGGTCCAGGCGCGGGTCATGCTGGTGGGCATAATGCCTGTTGTGGCTTTGGTGCTATATGGTCGCAATACGGTAGCGGCCGTCGGCACCAATCTCAGTCATCAAGGTTCTGCCAATTCCTCTTCGCATCTGATTGCAGCATCAAATCAACATGATTCGACTATCCGCGTTGCTTCTCGGACAGGGAGGGATATTCTTGAAATGGAGCTTCGTGATCTGTTGGTTATCACATCTGCCGGCAACTACGTTTTTGTCTATTCATGCAAGAATGGTGAAGTCAAGAAAGACCTGTTGCGCGCCAGCCTGAGTCAGGTAGAGCAGATGTTGGGACGCCATCCCGAGATTTTTCGCTGCCACCGCACAGCAATCGTCAATTTGACCAAAATCAAGTCTGCTAGCGGCGATGCGCAGGGGTACCTCTTGAGCTTTGATCATACCGACAAGACCGTCCCTGTATCCAGGAATCGGGTCAAGGCTTTCCTCACTTTGTTCAGGCAGGTGACTGGTCCATAAACCTGCGAGACACCGCCTGCCACTCGTCATGCATTTCACACCATTGTGTGCCGTTCCACCCATCGGACTTGCCTCTTCGAAAATATCACTTATTTTTCGCAGATATGCCGAAGATTTCTCCAGTTGAGCGACCCTCTTGAGACGTCAAGTGGGCAGATTGCTTCTTCGACGGCAACCGATTCACATCAACCTGGTCCAGGAACCATGAAAAAGGCGGTAACTATGAACAATTCGATGCCACGTTTACAATGGATAGGGCGAGCGGTTATTGCTCTTGTATTGCTGACAGTTTCGACCAACCAATTGTTGAGTCAGAACTCAAGGCCAAAGACGAAGACGGATGTGTATTCGATCTTTTCGGTGCCTGCGGACGAACTCAGTTGGCCTGCCCTCGACAGCCTGGGCATAGGCTGGGTGCGGTTGCAGCACCAGATGGGCGAGGTTGACCCAAACCGGGCCTTTCTGTTTTTTAGCCGGGTACTCGAGGAAGGCTACGGACTTTGGCTGACACTGCATCACCGGGAGCGCGAGAACATTGCCGAGGTTTCTGAGTTTGATGCCAGTGAACGCGGCAGTTTCCCGCCCGCAGACTCTGTCAGATACATGAACCTGGTTCGCAGCTGCGTCAAGCCATTGCTCGACCTGCTGGTGTCACAGGGTAAAAATCCAGCCGAGTGGCTGGTCATTCAGTTCTCAAATGAGGTTATTCCGAAAGATGTGCTGCCGCCGTCACCGATTCGGTTCTTTCATGGCACTTCTGACGAGTATCTTTCAACGCTGAGCTATACTCGCTCGGCCGTCAAGTCGCTGGATGCCGACATTCCGATCTCTATCGGAGGTATCTCATCAGGCACGCTGGAGATAATCCTTGACTTCAGCACAGATCCGGCTGATTCGTTAAAGAGAAAAATTGTTGACTGGAACGACCGTCTACTGGCCGAGGCGCAGTTCGACTGGGTGGACATTCATCTCTACCACACAATTGAGAGAATACCAGACAAAGTAGCGTGGATTCGTCAACGCTGGAGCGGACCGATCGCTTCTACCGAGTGCGGCGGTCCCGATGAGAATACCGGCGTTACCTACACGGAGGAATCGCAGGCACAACAACTTCCGGACCGGATCAATACGGCTTTGGAGGCGGGTGTTGACCGGGTTTTTTGGGCTGCATTGCGCGACCGCGATATTCCGGGAGATCGGCTTGCGCAGACTCTTGGACTCCTGGCCATTGATTGGCGTTTCAAGGAGGCCTATTCTGTTTACCGGGACTTGATTGCTTCGGCTGTCACGTCTGTTGATGAAACTCGCATCCCACAGGGCTTCAGCCTGTCGCAAAACTACCCCAATCCTTTCAATCCGCAGACCACAATCAGATTCTCTCTGAATCGAACTATGACAGCCACCCTGAGAGTGTTCAATGTGCTGGGCAGAGAAGAGATGACTCTGGTGCAAGGTTTGCTGAATGGCGGCGAACACTCAGTCGTTCTCGACGGTGCGCTACTGTCCAGCGGGGTCTATTTCTACCGGCTGGAGACGGAGGAATTTTCGCAAACCAGGAAATTGGTCCTGGTGAGGTAGGTTCGAATCAGGTGACTCAAAATATGAGAAAGGAGTAAAACAATGAAACCCAGAATCAGTATGTTGGTGAATACTCGCGCGTTTGTGATGGTTGTAGCTTTGGGTTTTGGCTGTAATCAGGACATCGTTGGGCCCCAGGCAACTGATAATTTCGAAGTGGAGCTGACCGGAGCATTAACGAGCTCACTAAGCGGCGAAGAACAGATGATGGACACGCACGCGACGATTGAAGAGTTTGCTGGCGGTAGGGAAGAAGCGTACCTCTATCTCAAACTGTTTTTTATAGTTGATGTAAAACGTGGTCAAGAATCTGAAAGACTGAATGTCCAGGTTTCGTTACCATACCAGTCAGAAAGTGGTACCCCTGTTGCTGGTGAGCGACTGCAAATCAGTAAAACAGTCGATGACCGGCTTAGCGGTAGCATACGGCATGAGCTTCAACTCGAAGAAAGTGTACATTTTTACTCTCAGTACGTTTTCGAGGCAAGCAGCGTTGCACTTGAAGTGACAGAATCATCAAACGAAAAAATCCGCGGCAAGTTGACTGTTGCGGCTGACCAGACTCATGGCCTAATCGAAGAGCGCGGCCAACTGCGGGATGCCACGTTGGCCAACGGCGGACGCATAGGTGTTCACATCACCTTCGAAGTGGATATCGATCAGATTAGATTCGCAGGATGAAACTCCTGCTCTTCATCTTAAGCTTCTCGGTGTTCTCCTGTCTGCTTCAGGCTCATGCGGTTCTGGGACAAATTCGAATAGGCCGCAGGGCAGAAGGTGACACTTTGATAACATCGCAGTTCTTTGGGTTCGATTTTTGGACGACGGATGTGGACTTTTGGATGGAGACCTTTGAACAATTGCAGGAAGATAGCCTGCAATTCGGGTTGGTTGGTGTTGACAATCTAACTTGGAACGTTGTAGAACCCGATCCGCCCGACAAAGGTGTTCATCACTATGATTGGCAGGTGCTCGACACTGCTTTTCGAGCGGTCGCTGAAGCCAGCCAAATGCTGGAGCTGACCATCAGGCCGGTGAGCGACTGGGGTACGATTGTACCCGTTGACGCTATGACCGGCGATGCCTGCTGCTGGATGAGTCCAATCAAGAAAGATGCGGATAGTGACACAGAGGCTTGGGGCATGACTGCTCATGAGGCTTGGCACAGTTTTGTTTTCAACCTGGTTGAACGCTACGATGGCGATGGTTTGGACGATGCGCCGGGCATTGATCGCAAGGTCATCAGACACCTAATGCTCGGCAACGAACCGGAGGCCCCGGGACATTTCTTTCTGAATGGCGGCAGCGTCGGAGCATACCATCAAATGTTGCAAGCCACCTTTGATGCAGCCAAGACAGCAGACCCGGAAATCCTGGTCGTACGAGGCAAAAGCAATTTCGGCAACGTCTTCGACGATGCACCTGATTCAGCCACCGTTCTTGCAGAGCGCAACAGGGCTGGATTTATCGACTCTCTGCTCAAGAGCCTGGATGCCGGCGGCGAACACTACGATTTATTCGGGATTAATTTCAACGACCATCATACCGGTTTGGAGCACATAACCAACTGGCTCTCCTCGGAAATGTCGCAGCGCGCTTTTGCCAACCCTTTTCTCGTAGCTGACGCCCGCACTACGCTTTTTTCCAGGGACAATTCCGACGACAGCGCGATTCTACCACCGCGCTATCCTGCTGAATTTATGCAAATCCTGGATGACCCATCGCATGCGGAATATTCAGCTCGCAAGAAAGTTCAGCAGGCGGACGAAGTGCGGCAGAGCATCAGCAAGATTCTTTGGGCGCTGGCGACCGGGCAGAGGGCGATTTCACTGCAACCCATCATCGGACCGCTGGACCCGGAGTACTCACATGGCGACAAAAGATATATGTGGCTTTATGCCGGCCTGTTTGATCCATTCGTCTACGAAACCACCGGCGATTTGCGGGAAGCACGCGAACCTGTTTATTTTGCTGTGAAGCAACTGATGGACGCCGTCATCGGGGCGAGTAGTACGGTCGAAAAACTGCAGTTGGGAGAAAACGTCTTTGCTGCGAAACTGACTCGGCGCGATGATGATCTCCTCTTCCTGTGGCACGAAGACCCTTTCGTTTTGGATGAGGCAAAGCTAGTCCGGCGGCATCAGGAAATAACAGTCGACGTTAGAGGAGTGTTCGCCGACGAGCTGGTCAGAGTACGGTCTTTTGTAACCGAACTCGATTCCGAGAACCAGCCAGTTTTCCGTGAATCTCTCCTCACGCCGGCAAATGCCGTCCCGATTGATGAAATGCCCCTGATGGTTGAGCCTCCCGCTCTGGTTTCTTCAGTGAGTAGCCGGGCTGGAACGCTGCCCTCACAACTAACCCTTTATCAGAATTATCCAAACCCATTCAACCCTACTACGAAGATCCAGTTTTTCTTGCCGAGGAGTGGGCACGTCAGTTTGAAGATCTTCAATATCGCCGGTCAAGAGGTGGTCTCATTGGTAAATACACGGCTGAGTAAAGGTTCACACACTTATGTCTTTGAGGCTGGTGAATTGAGCATCGGCGTCTATTTTTTCCAGATACAGACGATCGTAGCTACAAGAATCAGGAAAATGCTGCTACTGCTATAATAGTGTGCTATCACACCTCAACCGTCATCGGGCATCCAGGGTGCCGTTTAATCCATTCCACTTATTTGCAGCGTACCTGCAATCAGGACATTTCAGCGCCACAAATTGCTTTGATCTGTCAAGCGCATTCTTACATTTGGAGTGTTTGAAAACTTAATTACTTCCGTAAGGACAAGACTGTTTTCGCGAGAAACTCGAGATCAAAGTCGTAGGTGCCGACAGGTCATGCTTGGCCAAAGTAACCCACAAAGGCAAATTCAAAAATGATTCGAAAATTCCAAATGATCGCCGGGCTTGTGACAGCTGGGCTTTTCATCTATTCACCTCAGGTATGTGCTCAATTGTCAGACGCAGAGCTGACAATGGTAAAGTATGTTGACCAATACAACCCGGAAGCGCTCACGCTGCTCGAGAAGGTCGTCAACATCAACAGTGGTTCCATGAACTTTGCCGGCGTCCACGAAGTCGGCCAGGTCTTCATGGCTGAATTGGACGATCTAGGATTTGCGACACGATGGATAGATGGAGAGACGTTTCAACGGTCCGGGCATTTGGTCGCGGAACGTAACGGTTCCGGCCCGCGCATTCTGCTGATCGGGCATTTGGACACGGTTTTCCCGGTAGATAGTCCGTTCCAACATTATACAGTGATCGACGATTCGACGGTGCACGGCCCAGGGGTAGGGGATATGAAGGGTGGCGACGTCATCATTATTCAGGCCCTGAAGGCTCTGAAGGCCGCGGGACAGCTGGAAAAGATGAGCATCACCGTAGTGATGACCGGCGACGAGGAGCGCAGCGGCCGGCCTCTCGATTTGGCACGACAGGCGTTGGTGGAGGCTGCGGATGCGGCCGACATTGCACTTGGATTCGAGAACGGAGATGGTGACCCGAGGACTGCGATTGTGGCTCGCCGCAGTTCCAGTGGCTGGACATTGCGGGTGACCGGCAGGCCTGCCCATTCATCGCAGATTTTTAAGGAGAAGGTCGGCGCCGGTGCCATTTATGAGGCCAGCCGGATTCTCAACAGTTTTTATGAGCGACTGTCTGCGGAGCGTTACCTTACGTTCAATCCCGGCGTGATGCTGGCCGGTACGGATGTGGAGTATGACGCTACGTTAAATCGCGGAAAAGCGTTTGGCAAAAGCAATGTTGTCGCCGGACAGGCACTGGTGAACGGAGACATCCGTACGATCTCGCCGGAACAATTGCAGCGTGCCAAGGCAGCAATGCAAGCAATTATCACGGAACACCGGCCGCAAACCTCTGCTGAACTGGTTTTCCGTGACTCGTACCCGCCCCTGGCGCCCACAGAGGGAAACAAGCGACTTCTCGGAATTCTCGATCAGGTCAGCCGGGATCTTGGCTTTGGTCCTGTTGCAGCGCTTGACCCAAGCGCCGCCGGAGCCGCCGACGTTTCGTTCACAGCGGGCAGGGTGGAGATGGTCATCGACGGCCTCGGGCTTGGTGGTGCACATGACCACACGGACGATGAAGTCGGGGATATCCGCACTCTGCCGGTGCAAGCCAAACGCGCTGCCGTGTTGATGCATCGCTTGGTTACAGCGCAGTGATTGCGGATCGTGTAAGTCAGGCCTGAAGGAATCAATTGTTGCAGCCGGGTGCATAGAAATAGTGGCCTGCGCTTGGGTCCCATTACCTGAAGCAAAAGCTTCCCGGCATGAAGATGAGCGGCGCGTTGTTGACTTTTACCTGCGTTTGGATTATTATAGATGGTTTGAACAACCAACTAATTGAGGTCTGATTGCTTGTCCCTCGTCAGAATACTATGATCGGTGGGAATGTTAAAGTCGTCAAGAGCGTAAACCGAGCGCTCATTTTGAATCTGATCCGCGAGCATCAACCAATCTCGCGGATTCAAATTGCAAAGATGACTGGCCTCAACAAGAGCACTGTTTCCAGTGTGGTCGCGGAGTTGCTCGATGAGCAACTGCTGATTGAGGAAGAAGATAGGGACCGCAACGTTGGTCGAAATCCCATCAATCTGAGGCTGCAAAAAGGTCGGCATTTTGTCGGCGCAATCAATATCGATGCCAGGCTAACGCGGATCGCGATGATGGATATCGATGGCAGTTTTGCCGGGACGGCCTCGCTTGAGACCGTGGTGGACAATCCTGAGGATTTTGTAATGCGCTGTGTCGCCGAGCTGCGCACCCTGAAAAAGTCATCAGAGATTGCCCTTCTCAGAGGAATCGGAGTCAGTATCGCGGGTATCGTCGACTCCACGCAATCTGAAGTCATTGTTGCGCCAAATCTGAAGTGGAAGGATTTTAGGATAGGTGAGATCATCGACGCAGCGTGGCAGGAAGCGGGAATTGTTGTGGTTGATAACGATTCAAATGCCTCTGCGCTTGCTGAAATGTGGTTTGGTAGTCACGCTATGGAGCTTCGCAATTTTGTCTTCTTGTCGGTGGGGCCCGGTATTGGTGCCGGAATTGTGATCGATAAGAAGCTGGTGCGTGGCGAATCCCACGCGTCCGGCGAGTTCGGTCACATGACAATATTTGAGGGTGGCCAGCTCTGTTCCTGTGGCAATAAGGGGTGCTTGGAATCATACGCTTCAAGCAGGGCGGTCGTGCGCAGATATGCTGACTTGTGCCGGTTGCATCCAGACGAGGCGGCGCGTTTGACATTTGCAGATATAATGGCAAGAGCCGAAGGCGAAGAAGCTGAAGCCCGCGCCATTCTTCTGGAAACGGGCCGCTTTTTAGGCATGGGCGTTGCCAAAATAGTCAATGCTCTTGACCCACAAGCCATCATCATCGGTGGTAGAATCATTCAAGTCTGGGATACCATCTATCCGGAGATGTTTAAGACCATTTCACAGCGTTCCTTTTTTGGCAAGCCACGCGACATAAAAATTTTGCCATCCTCCCTTGCCGCAGACCCTCGTTTGGTAGGGGCGGGTACATTGGTAATCAAGGAACTCTTTAACGATTACAAAATCATTCTTTAGGAGGTCATAAACCAGGTATGAGCGAGAAAGTCAGGGCAATTGGGATAGATATCGGTGGGACCAACACGGTGGTTGGTCTGGTCACTCAAAGCGGAACCTGCTTGCAAGAAATGAGTTTTCCCACGCGTTCTTATAAGGACGCTAGTAGTTTTGTGGCCCACCTGGCCGATGTCGTGGGTCAGCAGATTTCCTCTTTTCCCGAGTCTGGCGATTTAATTGGGATAGGAATCGCCGCGCCAAATGTCAATTTTCTAAGCGGCACAATAGAAGCCCCGGCCAATCTTGAATGGGGCGCCATCGACCTGATGGGGATGCTCAAGCGTCACACGGATCTACCTATGAGAATCATCAATGACGCCAACGCGGCGGCTTTGGGTGAGCTGCATTTCGGTGTCGCCAAGGGTGTGCAGAATTTTCTGATGATCACGCTTGGCACCGGTCTTGGCAGCGGAATTGTCATCGACGGGAAAATACTAAATGGTGCCCACGGCCTCGCCGGTGAGTTGGGGCACTCCAGCACGGACATGGGGGTCAGGAAGTGTGGCTGTGGTAAGGTCGGCTGTCTTGAGACTTTCGTGTCGGCTCCGGGTCTGCGCAGAACCGCGATCGAGCTCATGGCCCGCAAACGCTGGGACAGTGATCTGTGTCGCGCCAGCTTTGAAAACATAACCTCGCAAATGATTGCCGAAGCGGCCGCAGGTGGTGACGCCCTGGCGCTCGAGGCTTTCGAGTTTACTGGCAAGATTCTGGGGCGCAAACTGGCGGACTTTGTTACCTACCAGGACCCGGAGGCGATCATTTTGTTCGGCGGCCTGGTTAAGGCAGGTGAGATTCTGTTTGAGCCCATTCGGCGCTATTTTGAAGCCAGCGTTTTGCCTACATACCGCGGCAAGGTGGCGATTCTGGAATCGCAGGTGCCCGGTGGCAGGGTGGCTGTTCTGGGAGCAGCTTCGCTGTTTCTGACTTCAAATAACTCACATGATTAACGGCTGTTCAGAGGATACGAGCGTGGAAAAAGAAAAACGAAATCAGAGCCCGACCCCGACCCCATCTTCCATTGAAAAGACTCTGCTGGAGAATTCAGATTATCGGGCCATTTATGTGCCGACTGAGAAAATCAGGACGTTCATAGTCAAGAATTTCCCTTCGCTGGGGAAATATGCTGCCCTGCGTTTCATAGAGTGGGCTCAGAAGAATCCCGGCTGGACCATATCATTGCCGACTGGGAAGACCCCTGAACACTTCATTAAATGGGTAACACACCTGCTGCGGAACTGGGAAAGTGCTGAGGTCACCAGGATTCTTGAAGAGCATGAGTTAGATCCAGGCTGCAAACCTGACATGCAGAGTTTCCACTTTATTCAGATCGATGAGTTCTATCCGATCAGTTCCAGTCAACATAACAGTTTCTTCCATTACGTCAACAATTTCTATATCGATGGGTTTGGTCTTGACCGCAAGAAGGCCATGCTGATCAATCCTGATGAGATTGGTCTGGCACCGAATGAGTCGCTTAAGCAAATCTGGCCCGACGATATTGTCGATTTGTCGCTGCGGACGCGCCCGCCCCAAAACGGACATGAAAGCAAACAAAAACAGGTCATAGTGGCTGTGGATCAATTCTGTACCGAGTATGAGGAGCGGATCAGGGAGCTGGGCGGCATCGGATTCTTCCTCGGCGGCATTGGGCCGGACGGCCATATTGGATTCAATGTGCAAGGTTCCGACCACTTTTCGACAACTCGTTTGTGCGAAACCAATTATGAAACGCAAGCGGCGGCGGCCACTGACCTGGGCGGGATTGAAGTGTCCAGGAGCCGGCTGGTAATCACTATCGGCTTGCAGACCATTGTCTATTCCCCTGAGACAACCGCGATCATAATCGCTGCGGGAGAAGCAAAGGCCGGGATCGTGAAACAGGCGATTGAGTCAGAGAAAGGCAACGAAGTACCGGCCACGGTTTTGTCCGACCTGGTCAATGCAGCATTCTATATCACTGAGGGTTCGGCAAAACTTCTGACCGAGCGCCGCCACGCAGCACTGCAAGAAAAACAGCACTTGTCCGACTTCGACCGCATGCTGGAAATAACCGATTTGGCGCTTTCCCGGAAAAAGAGGTTGGTAGACCTGACGGCTGAAGATTTCAAGTCCAATCGTTGTAGCGCTCTTGTTCTGAACCACCTGGGCGCGGGGGTCAGTGATACTTTGACCGGCATTGCAAGTGAGTACCAGAAGAGGATCAATGACGCGCTGCAGCCGGTCGAAAATGAAGCGTTTCTGCACACGGCCCCGCATCACGATGACATTATGCTGGGATATTTGCCCTATTTGGTCCGGCTTATGCGGGAGCAGTCCAACACGCATTACTTCAATTATCTGACCAGCGGGTTTACCGCGGTCACAAACACGTTCATGTTGGAGCAGGCGCGGAACGCGTTGGAGCTTTTAGGCACCGAAAGCTTTGGCCGGCTGATCAGCAATGCGTATTTTAAAAGCGATAATCTGATTTACAAGAATCGGGATGTGTATCAATTTCTCGATGGCCTCGCTGCTAGCGACCATTTTGCCATGAAGGAGGGTCAGGCCCGACGCTTTCTGCGTTGCCTGCACGAAATCTATGGCGACGACTCGCTGAATGATTTTGCCGCCCGTCTGCAGGAATTGATGACCTACCTTAACGCCCAGTATCCCGGCAAGAAAGACGACACGCAGATGCAAAAACTAAAGGGCATGATTCGAGAGTGGGAGGCAGATGTCTTGTGGGGCTATTTCGGCTTCGGTGCTGATTCGGTGATTCATTCCCGGCTGGGCTTCTATACCGGAGATATTTTTACTGAGGAACCCGAGGTCGATCGCGACGTTATGCCCGTCGTGGAAATCCTCAGAAAGGTGCAGCCTACCATCGTTACAGTGGCGCTCGATCCGGAAGGTAGCGGCCCTGATACGCACTACAAGGTGTTGCAGGCGATTTCGGCAGCGCTGCGGATTTATCAGGACGAGACCGGCCGGGA
This sequence comes from Candidatus Zhuqueibacterota bacterium, assembly GCA_029262055.1. Taxonomy (GTDB): domain Bacteria; phylum Zhuqueibacterota; class Zhuqueibacteria; order Oceanimicrobiales; family Oceanimicrobiaceae; genus JAJDAD01. The sequence goes on along the minus strand of JAJDAD010000114.1, from coordinate 44,765 downwards.
TGACATCAAGGTGTGGGGCTACCGAAACGTCTGGTACCGCTATCATCCGGCTGAGGCTGACCTAATCATTCCGGTGACCTTCAACGGGATGACTATTCTAAAAGATACATTCCTGAACTCTTTCGTATCACAAGCCAATGCCTCTTTTCCGAGCTTCGAGTTTGATGGTCCTTTTTCGGGGTTGGCTAAACGGATTCATGTGCAACAGTACCAATACATGAAGACTGTTCTCGGACGGGACTACTTCTACCGCAATAGCGATTCACGCATTCGGTCGGCGCGCGGATTCGTTTATCTGAAGGTGATGGGGTTACAGGAATTCTACAATAAATCAACCCAGTTACGTAAGACGACTGAAAGCTAGGGTGCTGAAAGCGCAGTGGTTTGGTGCGCGCAGTTTGGCATTGGGAAAGTACGCTCTGGAGACTTTGATTAGCCCTGCCCTATTTCGCAGTTTGGGGTCTGGCGTGCTCCCAATCGCGATATTGATGCGCACGGAAGAGTCGGCAGCGCGGGTGTGTTTGAGACACATAACCGGAGCTAACACAAACGATGAACTCATTCCATAGAATTTTCTTGCTGACATTTTTCACCTGCTGTCCGGGCTTGCCGGCGCAAGACGCAGCTATCCGGCTTATGCCTGTTCCTGCACAGATGGCGTTTTCAGGGCAGGGTTTCAGACTGGACGAGTCGTTCACCTTAAAAGTTTCAGGAGTCGGTGCGGACAGGCTCTATTCGTACGCAACGCGGGTATTGCGGCGACTGTCAGGCCGAACCGGATTGTTCTTTTCTCAGGATTTTATCCGCAAAAGTGATTCGGCCGGTTCGGCGAGTCTGATGATCAAAAGCAAAAAGGAGGGGCAGGTCCTGCTCGGAGAGGACGAATCCTACACGCTGGTGGTCTCAGATTCAGTTGTGATCCTGGACGCAGCCACTGACCTGGGAGCGTTGCGGGGGCTGGAAACCTTGCTGCAGCTCTTGTCTGTCGATGGAAATGGCTACTTCTTCCCTGGCGTGAGAATCGTTGACACACCGCGGTTTCCCTGGCGTGGCTTGCTCATCGATGCCTGTCGCCACTTCATGCCGGTGGAGGTGGTCAAAAGAAATCTCGATGCCATGGCCGCGGTCAAGCTCAATGTTCTGCACTGGCATTTGAGTGAAGATCAAGGCTTTCGGGTTGAAAGCAAGGTCTACCCGAAGCTGCATGAGCTGGGTTCGGACGGCTTCTATTATGCCCAGGCACAGATCAAGGACGTGGTCGACTATGCGGAGCAACGCGGCATCCGTGTTGTGCCGGAGTTTGACGTTCCGGGCCATGCCACCTCCTGGCTAGTGGCCTATCCTGAATTGGCAAGTGCACCGGGTCCCTACATGGTGGAACGCAAGTGGGGTATTTTCTATCCAGTCTTGAATCCCGCGACAGAATTTACCTACACATTCCTGAGTCGCTTTTTTGGTGAGATGGCCCAATTGTTTCCTGACCCGTATTTTCACATCGGGGGTGACGAAATCGAGCATGAGGGGGGACATGAAGCTAAGCATTGGAATGAGAATGCAGACATCCAGGCGTTCATGCAGAAAAATGGCATCGCTGACAATGCCGGCCTGCAAGCCTACTTCAATCGGCGGGTGCTGGAGATTTTGACCGGTTTCGACAAAATCATGGTCGGCTGGGATGAAATTTTGCATGAGGACATTCCCCGGAACATCGTTATACAGTCATGGCGTGGGCGTGACTCGATGACCAGAGCCGCGCAAATGGGCTACAGAAGCCTGCTCTCTAACGGTTACTACATCGACCACATCAGTCCGACTGATTTCCATTATCTGAATGACCCGTTACCAGCGGACTTGCCGCTTTCGGAACAGGAGCGCAAGAACATTCTGGGCGGTGAGGCAACTATGTGGGCGGAATTCGTCAGTCCGGAGACAATCGATTCGCGTATTTGGCCCCGAACCGCCGCCATCGCAGAGCGGTTATGGTCGCCGCGCTCGGTAACGGATGTGGACGACATGTATCGCCGTCTGGAAATCATCAGTCTGCAACTGGAAGAACATGGGCTGACTCATGAGAAGAACTATGACATGTTGCTGCGGCGCCTGGCCGGTGGTGGCGATATCGCGCCCCTGAAGACTCTGGTAGACGTCCTGGAGCCGGTCAAAGTTTATACCCGTGGGCGGCAGAAAGCCTACACTTCGCATTCACCCCTGACTCGCGTTGTGGACGCCGCCCGGCCGGATGCGAAGGTGGCCCGTCGTTTCAGGAAGGCTGTTGACCGGTTTCTCACAAGTACGGCTTCCGGCGATGAGGCCGAGCGCAGGATCGTTGAGTATCTTTCGCGCTGGCGAGACAATCATCTCCGGTTACAAGAGCTAATTGCAGTTTCACCCATTCTTGCGGAAATAGGAAGTCTGTCTGAAGATTTATCAAAAATATCGCACCTCGGTCTCGAGGCTGTTTCGAGCATCTCGCAGCAAAAGAAACGTCCCGATTCCTGGGTAAAGCAAAGCCTGGCGTCCGTGAAACAAGCCAGTAAACCAAGAGGGCAGGCAGAACTTATGGTTGTTGCAGCCATGGAAAAGTTGATTATATCTGCCGGTTCGATGCAATTGCAACGGTAATGCTACGGGCCACTGCGTATCCCTTCGGGGAAAACACTACTAATGAAGAGATCCTTTTTACGTGACGTGACTGGCCAGGAAGACGCTATACCGGCAAAATCAGACATTTTGATAAAGTGGAACCTTCCTTCTGTTGCTTGTTGCGTGCGACAGCCGGCGTTTTGCTTGACATCGCCACAGGTTTTCTATAGATTGACCAATCCCGGTTTAATTCACTACCGCTAGCTTTCGCTATCCAGACCCAGGAGGATAAGCATGCATCGCTTCTTAAGACGCGTCCCTGTTGCCATATTTGTTTTTGCTGTGACACTAACGATCGCGCCGGTTCAGGACGAACAGGATTTTGAGCCGCTCGTCAGCACGTTTTCAATCGTGGCATTTGACCCGGAAAACGGTGACCTTGGCGTGGTAGTGCAGTCAAAATTTCCCAATGTTCGCCCCATCGTGCCTTGGGCACGGGCAGGAGTAGGAGCGGTGGCCACGCAGAGCTTCGCTAGTCTGGACTACGCGATTAAGGGGCTCGCGCTGATGGAGAACGGTGCGACCGCGGCAGAAGCGCTGCAGATAGTTGCCAAGGGTGATGCGCGCAGCGAACAGCGGCAAGTCGGGATTGTGGATGCCAGGGGCAATGCAGCCACGTGGACCGGACACGACTGCAAGAGCTGGGCCGGTGCCAGGATTGGCCAGGCCGATGGCAGTGTCGCGCTTGTTGGTGACGAGGACGGCAACAAAGACACGGTGATCTCGGGCAAGAATTTCACCGCGCAAGGGAACATCCTGGTTAGCAAGGAGACAGTGGAGGCTTTGGCAAGGACCTTTCAGGAAACTGAGGGGGAGCTTTCCGACAGGCTGGTGGCCGCTCTGGTGGCGGGGGGCAAGGCTGGTGGAGATCAACGTGGAGAACAGAGTGCCGCACTGCTGGTGGTACGGGAAGGCGCCGGCTATGACGGCATGGACAATTACATCGATATCTCGGTGTATGACCACCAGACGCCCATTGCTGAGTTGGAACGACTGTACAGGCTCAACAATCTGTACTTCACCCAGTCAAAAGAAGAGAGCATGCTCCCTGTTTCCCCTGAAATCGCAAGAGAAGTGCAGGAGATCTGGAAGAAACGCGGCTTTTACGACGGGCCGATTGATGGCCAGGTGGATGAAGAATTCCAGGATTTGCTGGTGCACTTTATGGGCTGGGAGAACTACGACTTGCGCATCGCTGAGGTGGAGAAAGTCGACCTGTCCGCCGGACAGACTTTGAAGATAGACCGAGAAGTCCTGGATGACATTCGCTACGTTTTCAAGAATGGGCTTTGGAAGCCGGTGGTCAAGTAGTTGCCAGACACCGGTTAACCAGGCAACTCCCATGAAAGTGAAAGCAACTCAGCTGTTTAACGTGCGTTTCCGGAGTTCCCGGTAGTGCGCGCTCCGGTACGCTTTTGCTTTACTTTCCAGATGACCAGACGAAGCAGCGCAAGAATAGGGTATCCAAGAAACATCAGGAATTGCCCTATTTGGGCGAAACGCACCTTGATTTCCGGCCGAGCGCTCAGCGGGTAGCGGAAACTCTTGGTGCCGTCGGCATAGAGGAGGTAGCCAACGAATACGACCACCAGGAAGATCAGTATTTCGCGCAGAAGAATCTTTTTGGCATTCTGAGTCATAGCAATCGCAAACAAGATGTTATTAAAGGAGATGCTCTGCGGATGTGCGGACCGGAGGACGGCTTCTCAGATCTGGTTCCAGGCCCAGAGTTTGTAGCTGAAGTCCCGGGGAAGTTTGTGACCGCTTTGTTTAAGAGTCAGCAGGATGTTGCCGCGGTGATGGGCCTCATGTGCGATGAAATAACCAATCATGGGAACGACGCCCCTTTTGAACCCCTTTATCTGTCCGCCTGCCTCGATGGCCAGCTCTATCCACTGAGCGAAACAATCTGCCGACTCAGTCAGTCGCGTTTCAAGCAGCGCCTTCTCATGCGTTTCTTCCGGGCTGATTTTCGTTTGTCCCTGATGGAGGTCCGGGGCACATCTTTCCAGTCTCCAACAGCGCAGGTTGTGCATGTGCCTGAATTGTTTTCCGGGTGTTCCACCTCCTCGTTTCGAGAGGGTGCAGGCCAGCCCTTCGTCGCTGATGGCATCCAGCAACATCAGGTTGACCCTGTTGTTCACTTTCCACGTATCGAGGATTTGATCTTTCATGTTTCTTCAGGAAGTCGGTTTTCCCACTGCTAGCGGAGCTGTCCGACTAGGCCTGGATGTCTAGCAACTGCTCTGACTCTTCCCTCAGGTGTGCATTGGGGTCATGATAAAGTGCTCCCTCTGGCAGCCATTGCCAAAGCGGTCCCAGATCGCGTTCGATCCAGTCTGTGTAAAAGCTCGGGATCTCCTGGCTTTCACCTTCCCAGTAGCGCCTGACCTCGGAGTTGGTTTCAAGCATGTGCAGCAGGCCGGTGTGGTATTTGATTCTGCCGAATCCCTCAGAAGAGACAGCCCTCAGGACATTCATCCATTTCGGGATTGGGCCCTTGACCGCTTTGAAGCGTTTGGCGATGATCGGCCATGAAAATGAATGGCTGGTGACATCGACCAGGTTTCTAAAGAACTCGGGCAACGTGTAGTGCGTGGGCTTGACATTCATCACGTGGTTGTTGTTCATGAAGTGAAAAGGAAAGGGGACCACGCGATTCTCCCGTTGGTAGCCGATGTTGAGCGGCGCCGCCTGACCGAAGGACGTCAGGAGAGAGTATGCAGGAAATGCGCCCGGAGTCATGTCGATAAATCGTTTGGTCAGTTCGAACGGCTCGGGGCCTTCGTCGAGTTCGAGTCCGAATACGAAGTTGGCCTGCAGATATGGGATATAGCGCAGAACCATGTTGATATGTTCTGAGACCTGCCTGACTTTTTCCAAGCCCTGTTTTCCGCCTGTTTTAGACTTGTTCCCCATATCATACCAGGATTCAATGCCAGGCAAAATAGCTTTGAACCCGTTTTTCTTCAGCCGCTTCAGATGTGGCTCAGACAGCAGGGCCAAACTGCTCTCAGCGATGAAGTCGATGCTGTCCGGGGGGATTGCCTCTTCGATAGCGTCCATATAGTCGTCGAAGCGCACCCCGAAATTGGGATCGTGCCAGCCCACGCGCGGGCGCTTGAATTTCGTGCGCAGGAAGCGCAGATCCTCTTTCATCACATCGAAACTTAGTTGCTGGTAAGGGATTTCTGCGTCGATGCAAAAGCTGCAAGTATACGGACAACCGACGCTGCCCATCATTCCAACAATCTTGATTAAGGGGGCTTTTTCAAGGGCCTTGGAGACGAACTTCCAGCGCTCCTGCACCCCCGGAAGATCGGAAGGCTGTTGCTCTGCGCTCAAGCGAATCCCCAGCGGCCGATGCTGCGAGCAATCTTGCAACACATCGCGGATAATTGATTTGTCCGTGAAGCCCAGCACATAGTCAAAATATTTCTGCGCATCTTGCGGATAGCAGCGTGCATGCGGCCCGCCGAGGACAGTGACTGCGCCCCGTGAACGCAGGAAATTACTCAGTGCATACGAAAGCTGCCCGGCCTGTGAAAAGGCCCCGATGAAGGCCACATCCAATTTCTCCGGGATTTCTTCGAGCAAAGTCTCAAACTCGGCGCCGGTGTAGCAGATGTATGTGACGTCATGTCCTTCTTGTTCGCACCAGAGAGAAACAATTTGTGGCATGATGCTGGCATAATTTGCGTTCATTACGCGCCCCCAGAAACGTTTGGTCGGGGCTTTCGCAACCAGGTCGATTACGCATATTCGGAGTTTTTGCATGAACTCTCCATGGCAAATCAAGAATAGGAATGGGATATTGGAAAACAGTGCGCTTATCAGGTAGGGCTGGGCCACGCATCTCTTTTTAATTTACGTTAACTTTTGGAGAAAGGCAATGGAAAGGTGGCTGCGGGTTCGTGAAAAGCGTGATGTGCGGGCAGGAGAAGATTCGTCTCGTTCTTCTGGCGTATGACTTACTGCAAGAGTTCTGCCACAGCCTCAAGTAAATCCGCACGGCCGAAAGGTTTACTCAACGCGCGTTCGGCTCCCAGAACCCGGGCGGTGTTCAGGTAGTTTCTGGACCTGCTGCTGCCACCGGAGATGGCGATGATTTTCACTTCCGGGAAGTCACGTTTAAGCTCATAGATAGTCTCAATGCCTTCTTTTTCCGGCATGATTATGTCTGTGATAACGACTTTCACCGGCGCAGCGCGGAAGGAAGTCATGGCTTCTCGACCGTTGTGAGCGGTCGTGACTTGATATCCCGCGCGCTCCAGTGTTTTTTGCAACATATCCAGTACCTGATGATCGTCTTCAACCAAGAGAATTTTTGTCACCGTCTTAAGTCCTGTTAGAGTGATCCGTTTGCAGTACGCGGTTGATGGCCGCACTCAACTCGTCGGCCATGACCGGTTTCATCACAAATTCCCGGATTCCCAGCTTCTTTGCATCATCGTGCGTGCCTATGCGGCCAAACCCGGACATGAGGATGATTGGTATTGCAGGCCGGATCTTGAGGAGTTTCTCGGCGAGTTTGATTCCGGTCATGCCGGGCATGGTTTGGTCGGTCAGCACAAGGTCGAAAGCACCGGGGTCTTTCCGGAACAAAGTAAGGGCGTCGTGGCCCGTATCGCTGGCAACGACATCGTAGCCAAGTTTGGTGAGCAACCTGGTCACGACGGTGGCCACCGATGCCTCATCATCAACATAAAGGATTCGTCCGGAGTATTCAACGGCGACCTCAGTAGTGCAAGCGGTCTCACGATCCGACGGCTCTACCACCGGCAAGTATACCAGGATCGATGTCCCCGTTTCCGGCTCACTTTTGACCACAACATGGCCGTCGTGCGCAAGGACAATTCCGTGCACGACTGAAAGCCCCAGACCGGTTCCCTCTCCAACCTGCTTGGTTGTAAAGAACGGTTCAAATATCCGGTCGAGTGTCCTGCTGTCCATCCCTTTTCCCGTGTCCGTAACCGATAACTCCAGGTAAGCATCTGCAACCAACTGTGGGTGCCTCCGTCGCATGGCGGCACCGATCTTCGCCATGCGCAATTTTACGGCGAGCGTGCCGCCATCAAGGCCCATTGATTGGTAAGCATTTGTACACAAGTTCATTATGACCTGGTGAATCTGGCCGGGATTGGCCATAATTGGGTTACATTTCTTGACGATGTCGGGGCGAATGTCTATGGTTGAAGGCAGGGAGCCGCGCAAAAGATGCAGGGTTTCATTGACCAATATGGGCATCTCCACACGTTCGCGTTCCTGGTAGTCATTGCGGCTGAAGGCCAGCAGTTGCTTGACCATCTTGGCAGCTCTGCCCGTGGCCTTCATGACTTCGTTCAAATCCCGGTAGACGGGACCGTCCGGTGGCAGCTCATCCATACACATGTCTACGTAACCCTGAATCGCCTGCAGGATGTTGTTGAAATCATGCGCAATGCCGCCCGCCAGCGTCCCGACGGTTTCCATCTTCTGTGCGTGCCACAGTTGTTCTGTGAGGTTTGCCTTTTCTTTAGCAACCAATTTCTTGGCGGTGATGTCTTCCTCGACCACCAGAAAGTGCGTGATCTCGTCATTCGTGTTCCGCACAGGTGATATCGATGCCGACACACAGTATTGTCTACCGTTTTTCTTCTGGTTGTGAAATTCGCCTCGCCAGGTCTTGCCGGAAGTTATTACATCCCAGACTTGTTTGTGATTGTTACCTGAGCAACCATCTGGATCCAACATACGCGGACTTTTCCCGATAACCTCTTCGGCTCTATAGCCGTTAATTTGCGTGAAGCGTGGATTCACATATTCGATGGTGCCAGAGATGTCCGTGATAATGACCGCTGCCGGGATTTGTTCAAGCGCCACGGACAGTTTGTTAAGTTGCTCTTGCGCCTGCTTACGTTCAGTGATATCGGAAATAATCGCGGCGAATAGCGTCTCGTGTTCAAAGTGCAAAATCTGCAAGTGAACTTCCACATTGTAAAGTGATTGATCTTTTCGTTTGTGAACAGTCTCGAAGACGATCTTGTCTTTTTCACCATTGCGTAAGGGCGCAACCAATTTTGCAAACGATTCATTCGTAACTTCAGGTTTTAAATCAAGTGGTGTTAATTCATGTAATTCTTCCATCGTATAGCCCAGATTATGCTGAGCGGCGCCATTCACCTGAGTAAATTTCAATGCATCTGCATCGAACAAATATATCTCATTTAGTGAGTCTTCGAAGATACGGCTAAAACGCGTGATTCTTTCTTCCGCCTGCTTGCGCTCGGTAATGTCGTGGACGAAGGCCCAGATATATTCCTCGTTTTGATACGTAATAAAACTGGTATGGATTTCAACCGGTATAACCTGGCCGGACTTTGTCTTGTGGTGGGCCTCAAAAGTCAATGATCCCGCATCTTTCATTTCCTGCCAGTGCCCCGGCCATGCTTCCACGGGAAAATCAGGATCGATTTGAGGAACAGTCATAGACTGAAGCTCTTCCCGCGAGTATCCAAGAGTTCGGCACGCCGCGTCGTTTACATAGCAGATCTTTCCATCTGCGCTGACCCAGTATGTAGGATCGGCATTGTGGTCGACTGCAAACTGCGTAAAACGTAGCCTCGCTTCAGTATGTTTGCGCTCGGTGATATCGGCGATAGCCACCAATGCGAGCATCCGATCACTTCCGTCTCTCACCGCTTGTGTCACAGAGAAATCCAGGTGAACATTTCTGTTTTCGCCGGTCAAGGTTTTTACTTCGGCCTCGGCTTCAAATCGCGTCCGTCCTTCCGCCAGGGTTATCAGCTCTTCCCGAAAGGCTTCGAGAGTTTTTTCAGTAAAAGTCGTAGTCAGATCGCCTAATAATCTCTCCTTGTTCTCAGCGTGATGCAAGGTCAACGTGGCTTTGTTAACATCCAGAATTCGGACTTTTTGTGCGCAAGCTGCCACCTCATCTGGATTCTCGGCAAAATACGCGCGATAGTCTGTAACACCCCTGGCCTTGAGCATAGCGAGATATGCCTGGACTTGTGTAAAATCTTCTTCCCATAGCGAGATCGGCGAGTCCTCGAACAGACGGCGGTATCTCTGCTCGCTTTCTGTAAGCGCTACCTCAGCGCGTTTACGTTCGGTAATGTCGCGCGCATAGGCCCAGGCATATTCCTCATTTTGGTACTGGATAAAGCTGGTATGGATTTCAACCGGCAAAGCCTGACCGGACTTTGTTTTATGGTGTGTCTCCAGAGTCATTGCCTCCCCGTCCCTGATTTTCTGCCAGCGCCCGGACCAGGCGTCTTGGGAAAGATCGGTGGAAATATCCGGAACGACCATCGATTGAAGCTCTTCCCGCGAGTATCCGAGAGTTCGGCAGGCCGCCTCGTTTACATAGCAAATCTTGCCATCCGCTCTGACGCAGTAGGTAGGATCAGCGTTATGGTCGACGGCAAACTGTGTAAATAGAAGTTTTTCCTCTGCCAGTTTGCGCTCGGTAATGTCCTGAATAGTGCCTATCAATCCCGTGGGTTTGCCATCATCGTCAAAATCCAGCTCCCCGAGTCCATGTACGTACCTGACCTCGTGATCGCTCGCCCGGATGATCCGATACTCCCGGTCGAAACGCTGGTGGTCAATCAGAACATCTTTCATTAGATAGTTCTGCATTTCTTGGCGCATGTCCGGGTGAACTACTTTTAGCCAGGCAGCGACGTCTTTGCCGTTGTCCTTTTGGATCCCGAAAATCTCATCAAGAACATCGGAACTGCGCCAAGTGCCTGAGTTGATGTCATAATCATAAGAACCGATACGGGAGACTCTCTGTGATTCTTTGAGGAAGAATTTGTTGGCCCGGCATTTTTTCTCGCTTTCCTGCAGCGCTTCGTCGACCCTTTTTTGCTCCGTCACATCGAACATGAAACCGATCAATTCCTTTGGGCCGTCTTGCCGCGCGAGTACGGTAACGATATCGCGTATCCAGACGATGCTGCCATCTTTTGCGAGGGCACGGTACTCAAAATCATGATCCCGTCCATTCCTAGTCGATTCAGCGCTGTGAACAACCGCATTCTCCCGGTCTTCGGGATGAATGCGAGACAGCCGCGTGTCCATATCAATCCAAGTGTCGGCTTTGTAGCCAAGCAACGTCTCCACCTGCTTGCCAATATAGGTAAACTGTCCGGTTGCAAGGTTCAGTTTCCACAGCACGGCATTGGTCGACTCGACCAGCGAGCGATAGTTGACTGCGCTTTCTTTCGATGCGAATTCCGCAAGACGGTGTTCGGTGATATCGTGGGCAGTGCCCACGATGCGGAGGGTATGGCCGGCAGCGTCAGGAACGGGCACAAATGATGCATCAAAGTGACAAGCATTTCCGGTGCGGAGCTGAAAGGTCACCACTGATCCGCCTGCAGCATTTTGGAGCAGGTGACTTATATTGTTCCGCTCTTCGGCCGGCACGAAATCCAGGTAAGATTTGCCGATGATCCCTTCTTCCGAATCAGCGCCGAGCATCGCCAAGCCTGCCCGGTTTATTGAAGCAAGCTTGCCATCGAGGTCAACTTCCCAGATTGCGACCTGCAAGTTCTCCGCCAGAAACCGGTACAGCTCCTCATCGCTACGCAGTTTTGTTTCGACCTGTTTTCTTGTAGCGATTTGAGTGCGCAGTTTCCGGTTGGCCTTAGTGAGTCGTTTGACTTGATCGCGCAACTTATTTTCAACGGCGGAGTTGTCTGCTGTCATGTGCACATCAAACGCCTGTACGCTGGACAGTAGCTCTTCGGGCCCGTCAACTTGCTGCACAAAAGCGAAAGTACCCTGGTGCATGTCTGGCAAGGACTCGGAGGATGGGGATGCTACCCGCACGATGGTTTTGAGTTGAGGATTTTTGAGCTTGAGACTTTTGACAAGAGTAAATGCGTCGCCATCCGGTAACTGGGAGCCAACAATTGCCACATCGAGTGAGCGTTGGTCAGCGGCAGTTAGCGCCTCTGTGGCACTCGTGCAACATACTGTTTGTATCTGCTCAGATTCCAGGCTTTTTGCTGTGGCCTGTAGCTCGGCAACATCGCCATTGACAACAAGCACTTGCTGGGTAGCGACTCTCTTGGTAACCATTTGCCAACTCCTTGGATTCTGGCTAATCGTTGAATCTAACCTGAGACAAGTCTAACTCACATCGCCATACTGACACGCATTGAAGGGAAATGACTTCTAGGTAAGAATCTGTCTTCTGTTGTTGACAGCAAATTCCAAAATATATCCATCTTGCGCCACGCCGAGGCCAAGCACGAAGTTCTCAACAAAACGTCTGGCCCGGGCCCAATTAGCAATGTACCGGTTAAGGCTGAGCACAAGGTCAGTGCTTCCGTGCATTCGCGCGGTGATTCTGCGGGAATGACGGCAGCCGCAAGGTTGAGTTGGCCGCATCTGAGCCGGTACCTGGCTTTCTATGACTTGCAGAAAGACTGCAGGCTCTGGGTACGCATGATAATGATGTGCATACTGGCAATACCTCGGGAAGTAGGAGCCGGCTACTTCGGCGAAGGACAGACAAAGGAAAGCCTAAGATGAATACCCCAAATGATCGCATTGATAGAGCAGCATATGGTGCAACGTACAGGAAATAAAAAATAGGGCAGCCGCGCAGGTAAAGCAATAGTTTAAAGCGATGTTAACAAAAATTAACAGCCGTCCAGGCCGACCCGGGGCACTACAATTCAATATCCTAGCTTTGGTTGCAGGTGATAAGAATATGGTAGATGAGTAACTCGCAGTGCAGATTCCCCCGGTGTCAGTGATTTGATCAAGTGAATGTATGTGTCCCGTTGGGCCTCAGTTCATGGGCAGCAACCTGTCCACTACCGCCAGTAGCTGTGGCGCCTTGAACGGTTTCGCCAGCCAGCCGGTTGCCCCTGCGGCCTTAATCTCATCACGTCTGTTGGCGTCGGCATCCGCCGAGAGCACTAGAATAGGTGTTTTCTGATAGGCCGGGATTGCTCTTACCGTGCGCACCAGCTCCAGGCCATCCATACCTTCCATGTTGATGTCGGTTATGAGCAAGTTGATCGGTATGTTGTCGAGTTTGGCTAGTGCATCTTCGCCGCTCTCAGCCTCAACAACATTGTAACCCGTGTCTTTCAAGGTGAAGGTAAGTAAACGCCGAACCGTCAGGGCATCATCTACTGCCATGATTGTTTTGGACATTATTCTTTCCGCGTTGGTTTAGGTTAAATAAAGCGTAGGCGACCGTGCTTAGTTCATGTCCTGGGAGCACCGGACATCAAATCTGACGAACTGGGTCATTCGGCACAAATCCACTGTGAATGGGCATGGTTCGACCGCTATTCTCACAAGATGGTGGCCACAGTTCATGAACAAGCGGATTAGACCGAATGCTACTCATCTAAATAGCGCGCGCCTGCCTCGGAATGAGGCCTGGCAACTCTATTCTATCGGCCTTGTGGGTGGAATAGATTGGGATATTAAGGTAATTTTGCAAAGCCTGAATGGCCGCTATCATGGCCTTTGCACAAATAAACCCTGACTGGTGTGAGGGTTGATTTGTCGCAGTCCTACTCTGGGGCTATTTCCGGGCTCGCTTTTTGCTTCTTGGAGGGTTCTTTCCGCCTTGCAGCTTACCCCGGTGCGGGTGCGATATCTTTCTGCGTGCTTTTGGTCGGTCAGGCGTTTCGGCTCTTGAAATCTCCAGCTTTTGACCCGCAACCCAAACTTTCTTCAGGGCGCGGAAAACATCCCGGGGCATGCCTTCCGGCAAGTCCACGGTGCTGAAGTCATCGTGAATCTCTATCCGGCCGATGTTCTGGCTGTCCAGGCCAACTTCGTTGGCGATGGCGCCGACAATGTTGTTCGGTTTAACCCCGTGGCTGTGGCCGACTTCGATGCGAAAGCGCTCCATCCCTTCTTCCTGCTGGAAGGCTCGATGGATGCGTTCCGACAGGGTGGTTGGCTTACGAGTGAAGGTCTCGGGTTTGGCTTTACCTTGCAGATGCGGCGCCTTTGGCCGGACCTTGCTCTTTCTCGGGCTACTGCTCAGCAGGAGCGGCTCTTCTCCCTGGACCATGAGCGCCAGGGCCGCCGCAATGTCCAGAGCCGGCACGTCGTGCTCCTGCCGGTACTGGTCCAGCAATTTGGAAAAAAACGCGAGTTCGTCCTTCGCTAATGTGTCCGTGATGCGCTGCTGGAAGTTGGCAATCCGTTTGTTGTTCACGGCCTCGGTCGACGGCAAGTCCATTATTGTGATCTTTTGCTTGGTGGCGCGCTCGATGGCATGCAGGAGCCGTCTCTCGCGCGGAGAAACAAACAAAATGGCCTCGCCACGGCGTCCCATGCGTCCGGTCCTCCCGACCCGGTGCACATAAGCCTCGGTGTCATGAGGAATGTCGTAATTAATCACATGGCTGATGCGGTCGACGTCCAGGCCGCGCGCCGCAACATCGGTGGCCACCAGGATATCAATCTTGCCAGCCTTGAGTTGTCCGATTGTCCTCTCACGCATGCTTTGGGAGATGTCACCGTTCAGGGGCGCCGAGTCGAAACCGCGCGCTGCGAGTTTTTCCGACAAGCTGGCGGTGGCTGTTTTGGTTCTGACAAAAACGATCATGCCATCGAATGTCTCGGCTTCCAGGATGCGGGTCAGTGCATCCAGTTTGTGCACCCCGCTGACCATCCAGTAGCGATGATTGATCGTGTCCGCCGTAGTCGTGCGTACCTTGATGGTGATCGCCTCTGGATTTTGCAGGTACTTTTGCGCAATGCGCCGAATTGGCTGGGGAATGGTGGCTGAGAACAATGTCGTCTGGCGCTCCGCCGGTGTCTGCTCGAGAATCCACTCCACATCATCGATAAATCCCATGCGCAACATTTCATCTGCTTCATCCAGAACGAGGCAGGAGAGGGCGTCCAGTTTGAGTGTCCCGCGCCGCATGTGGTCCATCAACCGTCCGGGCGTCCCCACAACAACATGCACGCCACGGCGCAATTGACGTAGCTGGCCTTCGTACGCTTGCCCGCCGTAGATCGGCAACACGTGAAAGTTTCTGAGCTTGGACGCATAACGCTGGAACGCCTCCGCCACCTGGATTGCCAGCTCCCGGGTCGGCGTAAGCACAAGCACTTGCGGCTGAGTTTTCTTCACATCAAGCCCGCTTAATAAAGGCAGGGCAAATGCGGCAGTCTTGCCGGTGCCGGTCTGTGCCTGTCCCAACACATCTTTGCCGGCTATTATGAGTGGAATTGTCTGTGCCTGGATTGGCGACGGGGTTTCATAGCCCACTTCGTTCAAGGCTTGCAATACGGGCCTACTCAGACCCAAATCTGCAAAGCCAGGCTGGGGACTCTCTGTGGTAGTCATGTTATTCCTATTAAAATGTGTGCGTGTGTCGGCGCCTGTAGCCAAACCGAATCGGCGTCAAACACATGACTTAGTGATCGTTTAATATGCACAAATTGGATGTAATTTGCAAGCGACGTTTCGATGCCTGAGTGTTTTCTTCTTCGATGTTGCAAACTGTTTTCAAATTGTTTATCCTTAGTATAACCCATAATCTTTCGCGGAGGGAAGAATGAAGACTCACTTCAACGGTTCGCCAAACCCAACACTGGGGGTTGAACTCGAATTACAAATCCTCGATCCGGAAACCAAGAACCTGGTGTCCGGTGCCCAGCAGATCCTGGAACGGGTGGACGGCGACGACCACATTAAACCGGAGCTCATTCAATCCACCATAGAACTAAACACGGACGTGTGCGCCAACATCGCCGCGGTCAGGACTGATTTGACCGAGCGCCTGCAATCGCTGCAGGCCGTTTGTGATGAGCTTGGCTATGAGCTTGCCAGCGTCGGCACGCACCCCTTCTCGAAATGGGGCGAGCAGGAAATCACGCCCAAAGACCGTTATCACCGCCTGATCGACCGCTGTCAGTGGCCGGCCCGCCGGTTGATGATTTTTGGTCTGCATGTGCATGTGGGTGTGCCCAGCGGCGAGCAAGCGATCGCTATTTTCAATGCACTCTCGACCTTTATTCCGCACCTGCTGTCCTTATCAGCCAGCTCGCCTTTCTTTGATTCGTACGATACCGGGCTTGCATCGACCCGGGTGAAAATTTTCGAAACCCTGCCAACTGCGGGCCTGCCTTACCGCCTCCTAAACTGGGCTGAATTCCAAAGATTCATGATTACGCTTGTGAATGCGAAAGCGATCCAGAGTATCCGCGAGGTTTGGTGGGATATCAGGCCGCACCCGGGGTTTGGTACGATTGAATTGCGCGTGTGCGACGGCCTGCCTTCCCTGGATGAGATCATGGCGGTCACGGCTCTGATTCAAGCGCTGGTGGTCTGGCTCGGTGATCGATACGAAGAAGGTGACTATTTGCCGGCGCTGCGTGACTGGGTGGTGCGCGAGAATAAGTGGCGCGCAGCGCGCTGGTCGGTGGATGCGGAAATCATCACCGACGACGACGGCAATCTGCAACCCGTTTCAGAATCGATTCATGAGTTGGTGGAATCACTGGCGCCGGTGGCCAAGCGGCTGGGGAGTTATGACGAAATGATGCGCGTCAAACAAATCGTCGACGGCGGTCCCAGCTTCAAGCGGCAAAGACAGATTTACGCTGAAAGCGGAGATTTCAAAACCGTGATGGAAGCCACAATTAAAGAGCTTCGGGAGAATACGCAGATCAGCGTTTGAAGCGGACAAGCTGAATGACCTCTAATATTTTTCATCTGTGAATGAGCGTTTTCGTTTTGGCGAGACAATGAAACACGTTTTGCAAGCTATGCTTTTGGGATTGATTTTGCTTCTATCCTGTGATAGCCAAGAGGAAGGCAGTGGGAATACAAACTTGTCCGGCTTCGAAGTTTCAATTTATGATAGCGATTATTCGTTGGCATACTCAAAGATTTACCACATCAGCGATAACGAACTTAAGGTCTATTTTTCAGGTAGTCTCAAGGAGGACAAAGAGAATACGCTTTTCGTCCGCAAGATGACCCCAACGCAGATAGGAAGAATTCACCGACTCATAGATGGTCTGGCGCTAGGTGACATCTCGGATAGTTATTCGAATGATTGCGTTGAGGATGGTTCGCAAATCTCAATAAGACTGAGAATCGAGGATAGCAACAAGTCAATACACTTGAGCAATTATTATTTAGAAGATGTTGCAGGCATTATTCAATTTGTCAACACTCTTACGCCATCCGAACATAAGATATTGTATGAAAAGGACGAATTGATTGCTTCTCAAGAAGAGTGCGATGAATGGCATTAGTTATTGAAAATCCCCAAAAAAAGCCTGACTTTTGGCTTCGGTGGCTGCTAACGGTGAGGCGAATTTCTGTCTGTGGAGTTCCGAAGAACTCGTGTCCGGAAACCAGTGTTCAGCGGTCCGATACGCACCATTGAGCCGTCGACCTTTAGAAGGATCTGCCTTTGAAAAAATCATCCCCCCAAAAACTAAGCCACTACGATGATGCCGGCAACGTCAGAATGGTCGAAGTAACGGCCAAAGACGAGACTGTCCGCGAAGCTGTTGCCGGAGGATTTGTCAAGTTGTCGCCAAGGTTGGTCAAAATCATTCGCAAAGGCGGCCTCGCGAAAGGCGACCCTTTGGAAATCGCCCGCATCGCCGGCATCATGGCCGCCAAGCGAACGCATGAGCTCATCCCGCTCTGCCACCAGCTCCTGCTGACCAAAGTAGATGTCAGTCTGGTATTAACCGACGCCGGGGTGGAGGTTGAAAGCCGGGTCAAGTGTATCGGCAAAACGGGCGTAGAAATGGAAGCGCTGACCGCGGTCTCGGTGGCGGCTCTGACCATTTATGACATGTGTAAAGCGGTCGACAAAGGCATGACCATCGACGATATCCACCTCAAGAAAAAAACGGGCGGCAAGAGTGGAGAGTACACGAATCCGTCTGATAAGCGTTGAAACTTGTTTTTCCACCACGAAGCGTACGAAGGACACGAAGCAGGGAATTGCACGACTTGTGCAGGCATGCTCCGCAAGTGCTGCAATCGCAAAGCCACAGGCTCAAGATAGACAACCGATTCCGCTATTCCATTTTTCATCAAGTTCCACTTCGTGCGCTTCGCGTTCTTCGTGGTTCCATTTTCGTTAAGACCATTTAGTTGTGTGCAATTACTTCAGCTACTATCCCAAATCTGCTCTGCCCGGTGTTGATTTTCAGGATTTTCTTTCGTAAGGTATCTGGCCAGAATTATTCATGAATTTTACACATAAACCCAATCAACAAAGTCATTCAGGAGAAGTTTCTTTGAACGGCCCCGGCTACAGGCAACACAGGCGTTTTTGAGCAAAAGGTTCCTCCACAGGATGACCACAAGATGATTCATGAATGATGCAGGCTCGTTTGTCTTAGCTCGATAATTTTTCCTCAAAGGAGTCTCCTGCACCCATGAAAATCACAGGAACAGTTCACAAATACGGGGACAACATCGACACTGATGTCATCATCCCCGCCCGCCACTGCGTCAGCGTCAAGGAGGAAGAGCTGGCTGCACACTGCCTCGAAGACCTCGACAAAGAGTTCGTCAACAAAGTCCAGCCTGGCGACATCCTGGTTGCCGGCAACAATTTCGGCTGCGGCAGCTCGCGCGAAAATGCGCCCATCGCCATCAAAGGGGCGAAGGTCGGCTGCGTGATCGCGCGTTACTTTGCCCGCATTTTTTACCGCAACGCCATCAACATCGGTTTGCCCATCCTCGAGTGTCCGGAAGCGGTTGACGGCATCGATAAGGGTGACAAGTTGGAGATCGACTTGCAGAGTGGAACCATTCGCAACATCACCAAAGATCTAACCTTCCAGGCCGCCGCTTTCCCGGAGACTATGCAGGAAATAATCAGCGCCGGCGGCATGGTTGCGTATGTGAAGAACCGGCTGCGGAATTCAGCGGCCTAAACCGGACTACCAGGACAGAGATTAGAAAAGGAGCTTTGATATGACAGCACAAGACGTCGTAATCCTTGCAGGCCAAAGGACGGCGTTCGGCACCTTCGGCGGTTCGCTGAAAGGCCTGAGCGCTATCGAACTCGGGACAATAGCGGCTCAGGGGACGCTCGCAAAGTCAGGAATACAGCCTGCGGACATCGGGCATGTTGTGTTTGGCAACGTCCTGCAGACCTCTGCCGATGCGATTTATATGGCTCGCCATATCGGTCTGAAGGCCGGTGTGCCCATCGCAGTTCCAGCGCTAACGGTCAACCGGCTCTGTGGCTCCGGGTTTGAAGCAATCGTCCAGGGCGCGCGCATGATCAAACTGGGAGAGATCGAAACCGCGCTGGTCGGCGGCACGGAAAACATGAGCCAGGCGCCGCACATCATCCGCGGTGCGCGCTGGGGCCTGCGCCTCAATGAAGGGAAAATGGAAGATTATCTCTGGGAAGCGCTCCTCGATCCGTACTGCAATTGCCCAATGGCCATGACTGCGGAAAACCTGGCGGATCAGCACGGCATTAGCAGAGATGAGACGGATGTTTATGCTGCTACCAGCCAGCAACGCGCAAAAGCCGCGTGGGACGCCGGGCGTTTTGCGGACGAGATCGTACCTGTCACGCTTAAGAGTAGAAAGGGCGACAGGGTTTTCGAAATAGATGAGCACCTTCGTCCGGAAACCACCGCAGAAGGCCTGGCCAAACTTGCACCCTACTTCAAAAAGGATGGGACCGTTACCGCCGGCAACGCCAGCGGAATCGTCGATGGCGCAGCCGCTCTCGTAATCGCTTCCGCTTCCGCAGCCGAAGCCAAAGGAATTCAACCTTTGGGTCGATTGCTCTCCTGGGGCAGCGTCGGTGTTGAGCCCTCGATTATGGGAATCGGACCGGTGGAGGCAAGCCGGATTGCACTCAAGAATGCCAACCTCACCGTCCAGGACATGGATCTGGTTGAAATCAACGAAGCCTTCTCGCCGCAGTACCTGGCGGTCGAAAAGGAGCTTGGCCTCGATCGCGAAAAGACCAACGTCAACGGCGGCGCGATCGCCATCGGGCACCCGCTGGCCGCGACCGGCACGCGCCTTACTTTGACGATTCTGCACGAGCTTCGCCGTCGTGGCGGCAAGTACGGGCTCGCGTCCGCATGCATCGGCGGCGGTCAGGGCATGGCCGTTGTCGTAGAAGCACTATAAGCTAAAATAGACCGTTTCGATAAATCTGGAGGATTTATGGCAATAAAGAAAGTGGGTGTCGCCGGCGCAGGCTTGATGGGAGCCGGCATTGCGCAGATCGCAGCCGCAGCAGGATATGAAACAATTGTCCGCGAAGTTACTCAGGAACTGCTCGACAAGGGCCTGGGCCGGACTAACCGTTTTCTGACCAAGTCACTGGAAAAAGGCAAGATCACCGCGGAACAGAAAGAGGCCACCCTGGCCAACCTGAAAGGCACGACCGAGGTTTCCGATCTAAAAAACTGTGACCTGGTCATCGAGGCCGTCATCGAAGACATCAACGTCAAGAAGGAGTTGTTCGGCGAGCTCGATAAACTATGTCCGGCGCATACGATTTTTGCCAGCAACACCTCGTCGCTTACTGTCACCGAAATGGCCGCCGCCACCAAAAGGCCCGACAAGTTCGTCGGTCTGCACTTTTTTAATCCGGTGCCCATCATGAAACTGGTCGAGGTCGTCCGGACCATTCAAACCAGCCAGGAGACATTTGACCAGGCGTTCGGCTGGGCCAAGTCCGTTGGCAAGGTGCCCATCGCCTGCAAAGACAATTCCGGGTTCGTGGTCAATCTTCTGCTCGTGCCGTACTTGATTGGCGCGATCAAAGCGGTCGAAAACGGCGTGGCCTCCATCGAGGACATCGACACAGGCATGATGCTGGGCTGCGGCTACCCGATGGGTCCGCTGACTTTGCTCGATTTCGTTGGCCTGGATACAACCTACTACATCGCAAACATCATGTTCGATGAGTACCGGGAGTCACATTACGCGCCGCCGCCGCTGCTCAAGAAAATGGTGCAGGCGGGATTTTACGGTCGCAAGTCCGGAAAGGGCTTTTACGATTATTCCGGTGACAAGCCCGTTCCGAACGATCTCGGCATTTGAATCGGACTTGATGTGTAAGTAGGTTTTGAAAAAAAATGAGTGGAAGGGAATTATGACGAAGTTCACTGTACTGATTTGCTTGTCACTGCTTGCAATAAGTTGTGCTCAACACCGAGCGTATGACACAGCCCAATTCAGAGGGCGAGAATTCAAATCGGACAAGATTACACTTACCGATGCAGGACTAACTAAAGAACAGATCCAAACTATTAGTTCCACAAGACCTCCTTCTCAATTCCCTGTTGACCTTTCTATCATAATGATCAAAGACAGGTACATTAATAATGAAATAGAACAATTATTTGTATCTCAAATGATAGAACAGTTCAAGGAATCGAAGAGTATTGAACGCATTGTGCCAATTCCAAAATATCTACTCCCCGCTGAAGTTACTTTTCCAATCATTCAGGAACTTGGGATTCGGACTCTGACAGAATATGTTGTTATTTTCATTCTTGACGAGGAATCTTTCTTCAAGAATACTAAGATACTTGAGACTCAATTCGAGGTTACTTCTGCGGCGGATTTCATAATAGTTGATTCCAAAACAACAGCGATATTAACTTCAGATCGTTTGTTTAGCCAGCTCAAGTACAAAGAAAATTTATTTAAAGTTGGTGAAAAGAAAAAGGCACAGGTAGAGATATTCACAGAACAAGGTAAATTATTAGGCCAAAAGTTATCTCAGCTATTTGCATTAAAATAGACCCGAGTTGTGGTGGAACCGCTCCGGCTTCCTCGCTCCCGACTTCACTATTGTAGCTTTAATAAGGTAAGTCGGGCTCTGTGGTATCCTGCGCGGGCTACGGACGCCTCCTCGATCGGTGGCGCTGGCGCGCATTTTCACTAGTCGCCCCGCTGCAAATGCAGCAGCGGGACTTTGCCTGCGGGGTCGTCCTTCGCATAATTTGGACGCTGCTGATGGTGACGGCTCGCAACTAGATTTACAAACCCTGACAGGGTTCTTCTTAGTATTTCTGGCCTGGAAGTTTTCCAAGACAACCCTGTCAGGGCTGACCTAAACAAACTAACAGAGCATCGAACACAGTTCCTCAACAAAAATTGGAGAAACACAAGTGCCAGAATTCATTTTAACCGAAACCCGTGGTGAGACCCTGCTTATCACCATCAATCGCCCCGACGTCCTCAATGCCCTGAATGCCCAGACCATGTCGGAGTTGGAGGAGGCGCTGAGAAGCGTCAAAGACGATTCAAATGTTGGCGGCGTGATTATCACCGGCGCCGGACCGAAGTCCTTCGTGGCCGGTGCAGACATCAAAGAACTGGCCCAGCAGGACCCGGTGGGAGCAAAGGAGTTTTCCGTCAAGAGCCAGGAGATTCTGCATTTTCTGGAACATTTTCCCAAGCCGATCATTGCAGCGATAAACGGCTTCTGCCTGGGCGGCGGCTGCGAACTGGCCATGGCTTGCCACATGCGCGTCGCCTCGGAAAGTGCCAGATTCGGCCAACCCGAAGTCAATCTCGGGATCATGCCGGGAAATGGCGGCACCCAGAGGCTGCCTCGCCTGGTCGGCAAAGGGGTGGCCCTGGAGTTGATCCTGACCGGCAACATGATCGACGCCAGGGAAGCGCACAGAATCGGACTCGCAAACAAGGTTTTTTTGCCAGATGAGCTTCTCGCTGGTGCAGAAGCGATTCTCAACACCATCTACGAAAAGGGACCGGTGGCGGTTAAGCTTTGCATCGAAGCCGTGAACCACGGCCTGGAACTGACCCTCGATGAGGCGATCCAACTCGAGGCAAATCTCTTTGGCCTGTGCTTTTCAACAGAAGACATGAAAGAAGGAACCGCAGCTTTCGTTGAGAAACGCAAAGCCCGGTTCACTGGGAGATGAAAGCAAAGGAGGTCTGATGAGCAGCGCGAACCTCAGTGACTTAATCTACGATTGGAACCTGCACGAAAGCGGCAGATTCTCGCCGACCGATTTGCAGTTCGACGATGAAACCCTGCGGGACGGCCTGCAAGGCCCGTCCGTGATCGATCCCCCCATCGCCGACAAGATCGAAATCCTACACCTGATGGACGAGCTTGGCATCACCACCGCAGCACTCGGTCTACCCGGGGCGGGCAAGCGGGCGGTCGACGACGTCACCGAACTCGCCAAAGAGATGGTCAACGCCGGCCTCAAGATCCAGGGCAACTGCGCGGCCCGGACAGTCGAGGCCGACATCGTCCCCATTATCGAAATCGCTGAAGCCACCGGCGCACCACTGGAGGCCTGCACGTTCATCGGCTCCAGCCCGATCCGGCAATATTCCGAGAATTGGGATGTTGACTTCCTCCTGCGGCAATCCGAGAAGGCTGTCGAGTTTGCGGTAAAGCATGGCCTCCGGGTCATGTTTGTCACCGAAGACACCACGCGGTCACAAGCAGGCGATCTGAAAAGACTGTACACCGCCGCCATAAATAGCGGCGCCGGCAGGATTTGTGTGTGTGACACAGTCGGACACGCGACTCCCGCAGGTGTAACAAGGCTGGTGAGCTTTATTCGGGAAGTAGTGGAAGAGTCGGGCGCAGATGTCGGCATTGATTGGCATGGCCATAAGGACCGCGGCTTTTCGCTGGCAAATACATTTGCGGCGATTGAGGCCGGCGCGACCCGCGTCCACGGCTGCGCACTTGGGGCGGGAGAGAGGGTGGGCAATACGCCCATGGATCTTATTCTGGTCAATTGCAAACTGCACGGCTGGCTCGACAACGACCTGTCATCGCTGAAGGCATACTGCGAAAAAGCCGGAGAGTCTTTAGGGATACCGATTCCGAAAAACTATCCGGTGATGGGCACTGACGCCTTCAGGACGGGAACCGGAGTGCATGCGGCGGCCATCATCAAAGCGGAGCAGAAGGGAGAAGTATGGCTGGCGGATTCCGTCTATTCCGGAGTACCGGCCGGTTGGTTTGGCAGCGAGCAGACCATTGAAATCGGCCCGATGAGCGGCCTGTCAAATGTGATCTATTGGCTCAAGAAACGGGATATAGAGCCGAAAACTGAGTGGGTAGAGGCAATTTTCGAAAAAGCAAAATCCTCAAACCGGCTCCTGACCGATGCAGAGGTCATGGAGGTGGTCGGGGAAATCTAACAACCAGACTGTCCACATGTCCAAGCCCCCAACCCCTGATCGTCGATCTGCACCAGACCGTAGAAATCGCCCGACGTCACCGCTGACCCGGACGAGTTTGTTCGGCGCACGACAGGCCTTCAGGCGCCGTGAAGACAAAGCAACGCATCGTTTCGTGGACAGGTACAGCAAACGCTCCGCGCTTACGGTCATCGGAATCGTTGCTCTTTCCCTGCTAGATGCTTCATTTACCTTGAAATTAGTCCACATCGGGGCCGCTACGGAAGTCAATCCTGTCATGGATTACTTCTTGCGTCTCGGCCCTATCCCCTTTCTGGCGGTCAAATATTCTCTGACCGTCGGCTGCGTTGTCGTTTTCCTGGTCTTGAAAAACTTCCACTATCTCAGCGGGCGGGTGCAGGTGAGCACGTTGTTGGCGGCTGTCCTGGTGCTCTATGCTATTCTGATAATCTATGAGTTGTCACTCTTTCTGAGGTTTGCGAAAGGTGGGGCGTTGTGGTAGCTCTATTCAGGCATGGGGGAGGCGCCTGAATCAAAATCCGCTACGGCATCTGACATGGTTTCATAAACCTTCAGAAACCAGAAAAACTCAAGCACTTTGTACACTTCGTAGACATTCTCATTCATGTTGAGCAGCTTGAGGTCACCATCGTTTTCCCGGATTTCCTTAATCTTGGTCAGGAAGATACTCCAGCCGCGGCTGCTGATATACTCAACATGCTGCAGGTCAATGATTATGTTGTAGCATCGTGAATCCACTATCTCGGCGATGACATTGTCGAGCTCATCGGCGGTAGTGAACTCCATATAGCCCCCAACACGGACGACGTAAATCTTTGGTTTCTCAGCGGTTCGATTTATCATTTCTCAGTCAGTCAAAATCCAACATTCCCCATTGACACTCCTTAAAATAACCCTTTGTCGCAAAGATTCAAGCCAAAAGTAACTTGCTGCACGCGACACATTGCGGTAACCTTGCATTTCTGTAACAGCATGACTAAATTCGAACATTTCGGAGAGCAGTTGCCCAGAGCCATTTTACATGTCGACATGGATGCTTTCTTTGCGGCTGTCGAGCAGCTTGACAACCCGAGCTACCGCGGAAAACCAGTGATCGTCGGATCGGATCCGAAAGGAGGTGCCGGACGTGGAGTTGTCGCTACCTGCAGCTATGAAGCGCGCAAATATGGCATTCATTCCGCACTGCCAATTTCACAAGCGTACAAACGGTGCCCACACGGGATCTACGTTCGCGGCCGGCATTCCCGCTACTCCGAACTCTCCGGGAAGATGACCTCTATCCTGGGAGAGTTCACGCCCTTGGTACAAAAAATCAGCATCGACGAAGCCTTTCTCGACGTCACCGCCAGCATGCATTTGTTTGGCGGGGCTTTGGAAGTGGCGAAGCTTCTCAAGCTTCGGATCCACCAGGAGTTACATTTGACAGCCTCTGTCGGAGTGGCCCCGAACAAATTTCTTGCAAAAATTGCCTCTGACCTTAAAAAGCCTGATGGATTAGTGGTCGTCAAAGAAGGGAAGGAGAAGGAGTTTCTGAAAGATCTGCATATCTCCAGATTGTGGGGTGTGGGCAAAAAAACCGAAGAAGCCCTGCTCAACAGAGGGATCGAGAAGGTGGGCCAAATCGCTGAGCGCAGTCAAGTCGAGTTAAATCGTGACTTCGGGAAACATGGCAATGCTCTCTGGCGGCTGTCACAGGGACTAGACGATCGCCCTGTGGAGGCGAACGAGGGACGAAAGTCGATCAGCCAGGAAACCACTTTCGATGAAGATATCGCTGATCCGGAAAAAGTGGAAAAAGTTCTTTTCCGTTTAGCCGAGTCTCTTTCCCGCACCATGCGCCAGGAAAAAGTCAAAGGCCGGACCATTACACTGAAAATCCGTTTTGAGGACTTCACGACGCACACGCGCAGCCGGACGTTTGCAGATTTTATCGACTCCACGCAAATCATCAAAGGCGTGGCAATCTCGCTCTTTCGCCGCTTTGGTGAGCTGGAACAGAAAGTCAGGCTGGTCGGTATCGGGGTTTCGCAATTGAGTTGTTCGGTTGGCGAACAGCTTGGCCTCTTTGATCAGGAAGCGCCTCTGAACACTAAGTTGAGCAACCTGCTGGATTCGCTGCGTGACAAGTTCGGAGAGGGTGCAGTAGGCCGGGCCGCCATGTTGGAAAAACGCACCACAAAAAGATCGGAGTGATGGGTTCCTGCCTACCCAACAGGAGCCATGTTGCGCGGGTGCAACAATTCACAGCAATGTTTTAGTGGTCCTTGAGACACATTTTCACCACATGACGCTTTTTGTTTGTTTTTGAAGCGCTACATCCTTGCCTGGTTTCGTTCTAATTAATTAAAATACTTGTAGTTAAGTCACTCAGATGCGCCTTTTGCCTCCGTGGTATGAGCCTTGCCCAATTGGGGAGCAAGATTGCTCATTCTTGAACGGAGGCCTTTAGATGATAGCTGCTCGCCACTCTTGCTCCAGCCTTTCCATTGTTTTCATTGCGCTGCTTCTCGGTGCTTTTTCCGCCTGCTCATCCCACAGTACTTTGACCGCAGGGGGCGGTGATATGGTGAAAGTGGGGCGTGGCGACCTGATCCAACTTACGTTCAAATATCACCCTGCCCTGAATCAGACGCTCCTGGTAGACGACTCCGGTGCGGTTTCGTTTGACAATATCGGTCAATTGTCAGTGCGCGGTCTGACGGAACCAAGATTGACGCGGTTGCTGAAAAACAAGTACGCGGAGACATTGGCGACTTCTGAATTGAATGTGACCGTGCAAAAATCTTCGAAGTTTACGATCTACCTCGGTGGTCAGATTCACCGGCCCGGCGTGTTGAAATTCAACCGGGACCTGACGGTCGCCCAGAGCATTGTTTTGGCAGGCGGTGTCAGAGGCAAGGCGAACGACTGTGACGTCTATGTGTTCAGGAATCTCGGAGACCAGGGAACGAAGAAGTTTAAGGTCAATCTGAAGGGTGAAAGCGCAAGCGAGCCAAAGTCAAGATTTAAGTTGGCTCCCTATGATGTTGTCTTTGTTATGAAAAAAGGTGCCGACAATCACAAAATCGGAACGGAGGTTTAAGTATGGAGATTCTACGCACCAGCCGTTTTCCGAAGAAGACCATGTCAAGCAACCGGTTGCCGGACTTTGCCACCGTGAGGTTTGACCATGAGGCCGGGTACGCGGACCTTGCATTCGTGACGTCGTTTCGAAAACATGCCCAGCATGCTAACGGCAGCGAACCCGTGGCAAAGGAAGCCTCAAATCTAACTCGAACCGGCGAACGTTCGCCCGGGTCGCCTTCTTCGCACCCGAAGTGTACACGAAATGGACTTGGGCGCGTTGAGTTGGTTTGTGCGGTTACAAGCAGCGGCGAAGCCAGGAAAGTGATCATGCGTCAGGCGGGGCAGGCGGCATCGTCAGGGCAACGCGTTCTTATACTGGATTGCGACCTGAGAAACTCCGCATTCACGGCAGAATGGAGAGATGAAGTAAGCCTTGGGATCTCAGACCTGGTCAACCGCAAACTGCCATCCGTGCCGATTCAAAAAGAGTCCGGCCTGGCGGGCGTGGATTACATCCCCAGCGGTTGTGTCCAGGTGAACCCCATCTCTGCACTGATGTCTCAGGAGTTTCTGCAGTTTCTCGCAAAGATGCGATCTGAATACGACCTTGTTCTCCTGAATACGCCTCCTTATCGTAGTGCAGTTGATGCCTTTGTGCTAGCGAAGTTCGCTGAGCCGACGTTCACATTTGCGTGCAGAATGGCTGCCCGCGACGAGGTGTGCACTGAGGTTTTGCAGGAACTCGAAGTGTTGGATCTGGAAGTAAGAATGGAGCTGGTCGACTAGCTGTTTCCTGCCACAAACCGGCGATTTCGGAAGGGTCTGCGCCCTCTGAAATCGCTTGACTTGCTTAGGACAATTCTCTATATTCCCCCTGTTTTGGACCGCCCTACCTGTCAGAATTGCGAAGCCTGATTTCAGGAATAAATGATTTCGGCAGTTTGTTGTACTACGAAATTTTGTGCTCGCGATTATCATTCGAGGAGGTTTGCCACATCTTGTGGTGCAGTTGATTAGCAACAAGGAGATTACGCCTTTAACGGCATAGCCATGACTTGGGTTGAAATAGCTTTTTTCGTGTTTTATGGCATTGTCCTGACAATGCTTGTTTTTTTTGGATTGCACAAATACTGCCTGCTATACCTGTATCGTAAGCACCGCGATGCAACCCCCGCGATTAAAGAGGGATCGGATGAACAACCGGTGGTCACGGTCCAACTGCCTATTTACAATGAGCGGTATGTTGTTGAGCGTCTGGTGCGAGCGATTTGCGCGTCCGATTATCCACGCCACTTATTGGAAGTCCAGGTTCTTGATGACTCCACTGACGAGACCAGACACGTCGCCCAGAGAGTCAGCGACGAATTCAGGGCCAAGGGCTTTGACATAAAATACATCCATCGCAGCAACCGCAGCGGCTTCAAAGCCGGTGCGTTGGATGCAGGCCTGCAGACGGCACGGGGAACACTAGTGGTGATTTTTGATGCCGATTTCGTCCCCAAACCTGATTTTATTTCAAAAACAGTTCCGCATTTCAGGAATGACAAAATCGGCCTGGTGCAAACGCGTTGGGGACATATCAACCGGAATTACAGTCTGCTGACCAAGATTCAATCCATGTTCCTGGATGGCCACTTTATCATTGAGCACATTGCAAGAAATCGTTCCGGTCGGTTCTTCAATTTCAATGGCACTGCCGGGATTTGGCGCAAGCAGGCCATCATCGATGCGGGTGGCTGGCAACACGACACTCTGACCGAGGATTTGGACTTGAGCTATCGTGCTCAGTTAGCCGGATGGCAATTTCTCTACGTCCCAGAGATCGTTGCTCCCGCCGAGCTGCCGGTCGAGGTCAATGCATACAAATCTCAGCAACATCGGTGGGCCAAAGGGTCGGTTCAGACAGCGAAAAAGCTGTTACCGCAGATTTGGAAAAGCGACATTCCGTTCTTCGTGAAATTCGAGGCGAGCGTCCACCTGTTCAGCAACTTTACCTACCTGTTCATGACAATACCTTCGCTGATGATGCCGGTCGTTTTGCACGTGCAGCTCAACCGCGGTTGGGATTGGATGGTTTACGCGTATCTCTTCCTGTTTTTTTCAGCTTCCTTTTCGGTGATAGTCTACTACTACGTTTCGCAACGCGACAGCAATAAGAACTGGAAGCAGCAAGTTCCGTTGTTGCCTTTGCTGATGTCTCTGGGTATCGGGATGTCCGTCAATAATGCCCGGGCGGTTTTGGAAGCGATATTCAACCACAGCAGTGAGTTCAAAAGAACGCCGAAATATCGTATAGAAACGACCACTGACGGATGGCGGGACAAGGAGTACCGCACCGCATTCAGTTGGCAGCCTTATGTCGAGCTGGGGCTGGGTCTTTATTTTACCGGGGCGCTATTCAGCCTGTTGCAGAAGGGGCTTTATGTATCAGTGCCGTTCTTTTTTCTTTTTCAGTTTGGCTTCGTGTATATCGGCCTTCTTTCCCTTTTGCAGGGCAAGCGCATAGCCATCCCTTTTCGCAATATGAGGTTTTTTATAAGAGATACACTGCTGCTTATGGGTAGGAAGTTCATGTAGTTATGGCATAAAAAGCGCTTGCTATTTTGTAGGCTACTACCTATCTTCTCGCGAATTTTTTAATAGAATCACTGCCTTATTACACAGGAGACAAACAATGGCGGACCCCATAGTTTTTACTGATGACAATTTTGACGCCGAAGTCGCAGCGGCGGACGTGCCGGTGCTGGTGGATTTTTGGGCGGCCTGGTGTGGGCCCTGCAAGATGATTGCGCCGACGGTCACCGAACTGGCAAGCGAGTTTGAAGGCCGGGCCAAGATTGGCAAACTGGACGTAGATAGCAATCAAGCCACCGCCGCCAAGTATGGGATCCGCAGCATCCCCGCTTTGTTGATTTTTAAGGATGGTAAGGTCGTGGACCAGATCATTGGTGCTGTACCGAAGACTCAGATCCAACGGAAGTTAGAAGAAAGTCTGTAAGGTCGCGCGTCGATTTATAGAGCTATCCCAGCTCGATATTTTTTACTCTGCGGCGATTGCTCACAAGAGAAATCGTTGCTGGGTGGATTGAATATCCGAAGCCTGAGATAGCTTTTTTTTTTGGGATCTGCATAATGGAAGTAGATGTTGCCGTCGTCGGTGGCGGCCCTGCCGGTCTTTCGGCCGCTTACGCTGCGGCGCGAGGTGGCGCCAGGGTCGCTCTCTTTGAAAAAAGCAAGGAAATTGGCTACCCGATCCACACCAGCGGCGGAAGCTGGATCGATGAATTACGCGCCCTGGATATCCCCGAGCGTTTTATGCACCCGATTCTCGAGGGCCATTTTGTAGCGCCCACCGAAACAGCGACCTTCCGTTATGATACCCCGGCCAGTTGCGTTCTGGATGTGCGTGGACTCTATCAATACCTCGGTGAATTAGCCGCGTCACATGGAGCCGGGATTTTTGTCAACAGCAGTGTCGGCGCACCCTGCATGAGGAACGGCAAAGTCGATGGCGTAAAAGTCCGTCGAAATGGACGACGCTTCGATTGCCACTCCAAAATCGTAATAGATGCCAGCGGCGCAAACTCAGTCTTGGCCCGTGCCCTGGGATTGACTGCCGGCTTTCAACGAATAGGAGTGGGGGCGGAGTACGACCTCCATGCGCCAGATTGGCCGGAAGAGCGCGCGGCATTTCTGTTCGGCAGTGAGGTTGCACCGGCCGGTTACGCCTGGGTTTTACCACACGGGCAAAGGCGTGTTCGGACCGGTGTCGGGATCATTCGCCCCGACGCCATGGGAGACCCGAGAGAATATCTTGACAGAGTGTGTGACAACTTACGGCCGCAGCTCGGCGCCTTCAGTTCCCTCGAGTATCACGTGGGCATCATCCCCAGCAGCGGCTGTCTGGAACAAACCGTGAGCGACGGTTTTATGGTAACCGGAGATGCCGGCGGCCTCATTTCGGCGCTTTTGGGCGAAGGGATTCGCTTTGCAATTGATATCGGCCGTATGGCCGGTAGGACTGCGGCCGGGGCCATCGCGAGTAAACGCCATGACCGCGAATATCTTGTTCGCTATGAACAGGAATGGCAGAAGAAATATGCAGTGACCTTTAAGGTGGGACTCGAGATCAATGAGAGGATCTCACAATATAGCGATGAAATGTGGGACGAGAAGATCCGGCAATTGCGTCAACTTGACCCGAGTTATTTACCACCATTGCTCAAGGGCGATTTCAGTCCGAAGAGAATCCTCGGGATGGTTAACAGCAGTCCCGGACTTGTAAGCGCGGTTTTCTTCTCCAAGCTTAGGTCGTTGTTTAAAAGTTCTTGATTTTCTGCTGTTAAAGCCATAAATTCACGTTCGTTATATGGAGGTCAATTATTCTTCACAAGGTTAGCGAGTTTTCGCGTTTTGTCCAGCACATCATTCAGGCTCACCATTGTTCGTAGAGACATCTTTTTACACCGGACAATGGTTTTTTTTATGCACCAACACCTTCCTTTCTGGGTTGATTAAATGCTTGCACTGATAATGGCTGGTGGCTTGGGCACCAGGTTTTGGCCGAAGAGCCGGCAGGACCATCCCAAGCATTTGCTGCGTGTGTTAGGCAAGAAGACGTTGATTCAAAATACTGTAAGTCGCTTAAACCCTCTCATCAGTCCCGAGCAAACTTTTGTTGTTTCAACTGACAGTCAATTAGAAAAAATCCGCGCACAATTACCGGGCGTTCCTGCCGGCAACGTCATTGCCGAGCCAATGGGGAAAAACACGGCCCCTTGCATCGGTCTTGCTGCTTTGTACATGCAACGCATCGACCCGGATGCGGTCATGGTGGTCTTGCCCGCCGACCACATTGTCGATGGGCGCAAGTTGTTTCACAAGACACTCCAGGTTGCACGAAAAGTCGCGGCTGAGACTGATTGTATTGTGACCATCGGAGTGGAGCCGGATTACCCATCTACCGGTTATGGCTATATCCAATCCGAGACAGAGGTCGACTGCATTGACGGTCTTAGCTTATATACAGTAAAAACATTTGCTGAGAAACCTAATCTGGCGACTGCGCAACGTTTTCTGCAAAGTGGGGACTTTCTCTGGAATAGTGGCATCTTCATTTGGAAAATAAAGACAATCCTTGCCGAAATCGAGGAACACCTGCCGCAGGTTCACGATGGCTTGATGGAGATAAAAGCCGTCCTGGGCACGGCAAAGGAGGAGTCCACTAAAAATCGTGTCTACCGCCAAATCCGGAGCGTCTCCATCGACTACGGCGTCATGGAAGCGGCGAAGAACGTGAAGGTGTTGAAGGCAAAATTCGGGTGGAACGATTTGGGCAGTTGGGATCAGATTTACAAACTGCATGAAAAGGATGAAAACGACAACGTACTTGTCGGCGACCATTTGGTGACAGACAGTCGTGGCTGTTTCGTCGATGCCGAAGACCGGAGTGTGGCGCTGGTTGGTCTTGATAATGTCATTGTGGTCGACACAGGCGATGCAGTTCTGGTCTGCTCGCGCGACCAGGCGCAAAATGTCAAAAGCATAGTTGACCTGGCGAGAAGGAAGAAAAAGAAGGA
Organism: Candidatus Zhuqueibacterota bacterium; assembly: GCA_029262055.1. Taxonomy (GTDB): domain Bacteria; phylum Zhuqueibacterota; class Zhuqueibacteria; order Oceanimicrobiales; family Oceanimicrobiaceae; genus JAJDAD01. Next base: position 12,293 of record JAJDAD010000114.1, on the reverse strand, counting down.
CTTGCTGTAAGATGCCTTCGGAGCTTGTTTAATTGACACTCTTAGATCATCTTCGTGTTCGGCTCTGCCGGATACGCATGACAAAATGATATGGATGATATAGACAAACTCGAGAGCCTTGAAAAACTATTGTCTGAGCTATCCATCGACGTACGATACGAGAAAGGAGATTTTGTCGGCGGGATATATCGTTACCACGAGAGAAAAGAGTTGGTGTTGAACCGTGCATTGGGGACCGAGCAAAAGATCCTGTTGATTGCAAAAGAACTCAAGAATAACCAGGATCTGGAAAACCTGTACATCACACCGGCCTTGCGGGAGATAATTGACAGTGCAAGTGGTGTGGAGTAGTAAAGAAAACCTAAACAACGGGGAGGTAATGCAAACAAGCGATCTTGTAAACTACTTCAGTCCGGACCTTTTCCTTGCAAAGCTAAAGCACAAAAGCAAGGCAAAGTGTTTGGAACAGATGGCGGCACTTTTTGTAGATAGCAAATGTATTCGTAACGGCGAGATCGTCTTGGAGATGCTGCAGCAGCGTGAAAAGCTGGGCAGCACCGGAATCGGAAAAGGCGTGGCCATACCACACGGGCGCACCACCGCCACCATGGATGTGCACATCGCTTTTGGCAAGTCCGAAAAGGGCATCGAATTTGATGCTATCGACAAGAAGCCTGTTCACCTGGTTTTTGTCGTACTGGCACCACCGCAAGAGCATGACAACAAGTATCTTCCTGTGCTAGGAAAGCTAGTTGAATTCCTCAACGAAACGAAAAACCGCAACAAACTTCTCAAAGCTGAGACGTACGAAGAATTCGTGGCTGCTATAACAGGAGACAGCAATGCTGAGTAAGGAACTTGAGCTGTTGGTCGCGTTGCAGGATCTGGATATCATGATCAAAGACATCGAAGATGTAAAGGAAATCGGATTCGACGTTGCGGGCAGGGAGAAGCTGATCAAGGCGAGAGAAGACCTGGCGCAAAAGCTGGCTAAACCCATTGTCTTCAATTATGAAAAGCTGAGGAAGCGTTATATGCGGTCGATCGTGCCGGTAAAGGACGATACGTGTCTCGGCTGTTTTATGCGAATTCCGACACAGCTTATCACACGCGGACGAACCGATAGAGAAGTGATCTCATGTGAGGGGTGCGGTAGAATTCTCTATTGGTATGAGTAGCTAAAGCTTTTCGTAGACCCTGTATTTCTTGTAGAGCCGCGCCCCAAGTCCCTCCAGCGCGCGATTCATCAGAACATTGTCTTCGAGTATCCAGGAAAACTCTGCTTCTTCGTAGCCCTTCTTTTTACCACGTTCATAGGTCTCGTAGTAGAAAGTCGGCGCCAGGCCTCTCTTTTTCTGAAATTTCTGTCGAACGCCGAGGGTGATGACGCGGATGCGTTTCACGCTCTTCTTCCTCAGGAGAAGCTTGAAAATGCCGAAGGGGAAGAGTCGGCCATTCACGTCCTTCAGGATTTCGTTGTAGTCAGGCAGAGCTAAGGAGAAACCGGCGGGCTCGCCATCGACCTCGGCCAGATAGACGATGTCCGGGTCTACTGCCGGTTTTAAATCCTTCGCTAGGTGTTCGAACTCCTTTTCCGTCATCGGGACAAAGCCCCAGTTTTGCACCCAGGCATCATTGTAAATTTTACGAACTGTTTTGACTTCATTGTCAAAGTCTGACAAATCTATTTTGCGAAATGTCAGCTTCGAGTCACGCAGTTGCTTTTCGGCAAACTTGACGAACCGCTCCGGGATTGGCGTGTCGCGATGAAAATCGTAAGCATAGAGGTCTTTCGCCTTTGTAAAGCCGCAAGCTTCCAGGAGTGACAAGTAGTACTGCGGGTTGTACGGCATCATGATCACCGGCGCAGCGTCGAATCCTTCGGCAAGAAAGCCAAATGTGTCATTCGAGGTCAGATTCGCGGGTCCGCGCAGACCTTTCGTTCCTTTCGACTCGGTCCAGCTCGCCACCGCTTCAAACAAGGCCTTTGCCACATTCGCGTTATCAATGCACTCGAAGAAACCAAAGAATCCGATGTTTTCCTGGTGAAATTCGTTGTGCCGATTGTTGATGATCCCGGCGATTCGACCGACAACTTCTCCACCCTGTTTGGCCAGAAACAGCTCTGCGTCTGAATGCTCGAAAAACGGATTCTTTTTTCGACTCAAAATCGTCTTCATATCCATGAGCAGGGGTGGTACCCAACGCTGGTCACCCGCATAGATCTTCCAGGGGAGCTTTAAAAAGGCCCTGAAGTCCTTTCTGGACTTGACTGCACCTACTTGAATATCGCTCATGTTCATGGGTCGGTTTGATGCGAACAAAAAAGAGGCCGCTGTATGGCGACCTCTGCTCTATAAAATCTGCTATCCACAATGGATGTTTATATCAGGCCGAATTCCCTGCCGAGTCTCTCGAAGACGTCGAGGACGATGTCAAGCTCCTCTTCGGTATGGTTTGCCATATAACTGGTCCTGATAAGTGAGCGGCCTTGCGGTACCGCGGGCGGGATCGCCGGGTTGGTAAACACACCATTTTCAAACAGTTTCTTCCAGAACATAAACGTGTGGACGTCTTCACCCACGACGATGGGGATTACCGGGCTTTCGCTACCGCAGGTATCAAACCCCATTTCATCAAACGCGCTCTTCATTTTCCTGACATTGCGCCACAACCGTTCGCGTCTTTCCGGTTCTTTTTTCAGAATGTCCAGCGCGGCCAGCACGGATGCGGCATTGGCCGGCGGAATGCTGGCGGAAAAAATCAGCGCGCGTGCATGATGCTTCAAGTAGTCGATCACCTTGGCGTTAGCCACGATATAACCGCCGAGCGAGGCAAACGACTTGCTGAAGGTTCCCATGACGATGTCGACATCGTCTTCGAGATGAAAGTGCTCAGCCGTTCCACGGCCATTTTCGCCAAAGACACCGACAGAGTGGGCGTCGTCGACCATGATTCTTGCGTCATGTTTTTTGGCTGTCTTGACCAGGTTGGGCAGATCGATCAAGTTGCCTTCCATACTAAAAACACCGTCAACGGCAATGAGTTTACCTTTGTTTGGGTTGCTTGCGGCCAGGAGCCGCTCCAGATCGCGCATATTGTTGTGCTTGAATTTTACAAGTCTGGCGAAAGACAGCCGGCAGCCGTCTACCATGGAAGCGTGGTTGTTGCGATCTGTGTAAATGATATCTTCCTTACCCGCGATAGTGGCCATGGTGCCAAGATTGGTTTGAAACCCGGTGGAAAACACCAGCGCGCTTTCGGCGTTCATGAATTCGGCCAGCTTTTCTTCGAGCTCGACATGGAGAGAAAGAGTGCCATTAAGGAACCGGGAGCCGGTGCAGCCTGAACCGAACTCACTGATCGCCTTTTGGGCGGCCTGTTTAATTCTGGGATCCTGGGTCAGGCCCAGGTAGTTGTTGGAACCTATCATGATCAACTGTTTGCCGTCGATCACGACCTCGGAATCAGCGCCAGACTGAATCGCCTTAAAGTACGGGTACCAGCCCTGCTCTTTCAGGTCATCTGCACGGGTGAATTTGTAGCATTTGTCGAATACGTCAGCCAAGATGCAGTTCTCCTACAATTGAGTGGTTTGATTTAGAACAAAAAATATAGTCAAAGCACTGCAGGAATGCAAGGCCAAAAGTTACAGCGGTTTAAAATGGCGAATTGACTTTCTGTGGCAATTTGGTTAAGCTCCCTGTTCAAGATAATCTGTCAAATTAGATTGGTGAAAAATGAAAGTTCTCGTAACTGGGGCCCGTGGCTTCATCGGCAGTTTCCTGGTGGAGAGGCTGCTTGAGCAGGGCTGTCAGGTCCATTGCTTGTTGCGGCACAAAGCGCAGTCGAACCCCTGGCTCGATGGACTTGATTTCACGACCATCGCTGGTGACTTGTCTGACAAAAAGCTCAATCTGGACGCTGGAGATTTCGACTATGTTTATCATCTGGCCGGCCTGACCAAGGCGGCCCGGCGTGAGGATTTTGACCTAGTGAACGTGCAAGGCACCCGCAATCTGCTCAACGCCGTGGTTGCTTCGAGTCCGCGCTTGCAGCGTTTTGTGCTGGTGTCCAGCCTGGCTGGCGCCGGGCCAAGTCCTGACGGCAAACCCATTAGCGAAGAGGACGTTCCCGCGCCGGTTTCCGACTACGGCCGCAGCAAACTGCGCGCTGAGGAAGTGACAAACGGCTTCTCGGATAGACTCCCGATCACGCTTGTTAGGCCACCCGCGGTTTACGGGCCACGTGACTCTGACGTCTTGACCTATTTCAAGTACGCCCAAAAAGGACTGCGCCCCGTTTTGGGAGGCGGTCCACGCACAGCAAGCTTTGTTTTTGTCCACGATTTAGTCGAGGGAATACTTCTGGCAGCTACCAAACCGGAAGCGATTGGACGGACGTACTATTTGTGCGACGACCGGCCCTACACCTGGGATGAACTCGGGCAGACCATCGCCGCAACACTTGGGGCAAAGACCGTGCGTCTCAACATGCCTCTGTTCGCGGTCTTTCTGGCGGCGCTTGCCTCTGACCTGGTATCGCGAATCAGCGGAACGCCCTCCATCATCAACCTGGATAAGTACAAAGAGTTGAAGGAAAAACACTGGGTGTGCAGTGCAAGGCGAGCGGAGGAGGAGCTGGGATTTAGCGCAAAACACTCTCTGCAGGAAGGAATTGCTGCAACGGCGGAATGGTACTCAGCTCAGGGCTGGCTCTAAGCGCTATTCGAACATTCTATGTAGTTTGTTTTGCAGGTATTTTTGATAGTTGCTGGCGTAGCGGTTGTTCTTAATATCGTAGTCGGTGGAGCTTTGTGCCGAAACCAGCGCAAGGTACCTTTTGGCATCCAGGTAGGTGAAGAGTGCTTGCTTGGTTACGATGGGCCAGTACAGGTAAACTTTGTTCTTGCGGTTCTTTGCACTGATTTCGATTTGGGCGATGCCGAACAGGTTGAACTCGTGTGCCGGCGAGATTTGTTTGCGATCCACAAAGCCGCGATCTACCATAGTTTTCAACACCTCCTGTAGCTCTTCGGCAAAGATGGCCGTCGAAGTATCCAGTTTCGCGTAGATATCGCTTGCGGTAGCCCCGCCTTCCACCCAAAGCACCTTCAACACGTCTATTTCATTGTCGGTTGGCACAGGCAGGGTGCTGTCCTTCGGTGTTGGTTTATCCTTTCTGAGGCTCTGCACCAGATTTCGGATCGCGTCATTGAGCGACACGGTCGGTGGGATGTCGTTTTGTCGCCGTCGGAGCTCGTCGCCAATCGGATCGTTTGAGCCGGGGTGAAAACCTTTCAGACCCTCGCTATCCAGCAAAAACGGCATTCCACGGTTCGTGCTCATTTCGAAAATAAGGCCGGAGGCCATGGTAGAATCCGTGATGTCGCTCACCGTTTGATCGAGAAATTTCTTCTTTCTGAGCTCGTATTGCCGATCCTCAGCCGTATTGCCGGTGAGAATGTCTTTCACCTTGTCAGGACTTTTTGCGGCTGTGGTGTTGGTCCCATTATCAGTCTGAGAGAAAGACGGTGCGAACAGAAGAAGCTGAACGAGCGTCGGGATAATGATTTGGAAGGAAGTCTTCTTGAGCAAATTAATCTCCATACCGGATTCGAGCCAGTTGTGATGCCGCATATGCGCTCCGTCTCTTGTATTCAACACGGAATGGTGGAAATGTGTTCCTGCATTTTCCGGGGCCAGTTGATCTGGCGGCACCTTAGCATGGCAAACTGGCTGACTTTTGGGCTTGATTGTTGTCCAGGCTGTTGTAAGTTAGTAGGCATTTTCAATGAACGACAGTCTTCCTTACCAGCCCCTACGGAGGTTCAACAAATGAACTCAAACAATATAATACTGAGCATTGCTGTTGTCGCTCTCCTGCTGGCGGGTTGCAGCGAGGACCCGGCCCGATCGGAGGCAACTGCGTTTCTGCAATCTTATTCAGAGGAATTTCAGCAACTGGCGTATGACTCCGACAAAGCAAGCTGGCTAGCCAATACTGATATAAAGCCGGAGCACGACAGCTTAAGTGTCGTTAATGATAAAGCACTCGCGGTATTTGTCGGCAGTAAAGCTGTGATTGAAAAAGCCAGAGCACTCCTGGAGCATGAGGACAGGCTCACCGATTCGCAGAAGCGCCAGTTGGGGAAAGTAATACGCCGGGCCGCACACCAGCCGGGCACCATTCCTGAAACGGTCGATGAACTGATTCAGGCCAACACCGAACAAAACAGCCGGCTGTTCGGATTTGATTTTGTGATTCGCGACCAGCGCGGTAAGGCGAAAGTTGTGAGCACCAACGAAATCGACCAGGTGTTGGTCGAGTCCAGCGATGTCCGCGAGCGCCAGGCTGCCTGGGAATCGAGTAAAGAAGTAGGCAAAACCCTGAAGGATGGCCTTGAAAACCTGCAGCGCCTGCGCAACGAAGCGGCACGCGAGATGGGCTACAGTTCCTTTTTTGAGCTAGAGGTAGCCGATTACGGCATGTCGGTTGCGGAAATGATGCAACTGATGGACGGCTTTTTGGAGGAATTGCGACCGTTATATTCCGAGCTGCACACGTGGGCGCGTTATGAGTTGGCGCAGCGCTACAACCAACCTGTCCCGGATAAGCTGCCGGCGCATTGGCTCCCGAATCGCTGGGGACAAAACTGGCCGGGCATCATCGATGCAGTGGATCTGGATGGTTTGTACACAGGCAAGTCGGCGGAGTGGACTGTAAAGACGTCTGAAGATTTTTACGTCAGTCTCGGCTTCGATGCACTGAACCAAAATTTTTGGGAGCGGTCAGATTTGTATCCCGTGCCCGAAGGCACCGAACGCAAAAAGAACAACCATGCCTCCGCCTGGCATCTGGACTACGACCAGGACTATCGTTCGTTGATGAGCGTGGTGCCGAACGACCGCTGGTTCCGCACATCTCACCACGAACTCGGACACATTTACTATTACATTGAATACACAAATCCGGACGTACCCTTGTTGTTGCGCCGGGGTGCGAATCGCGGCTATCATGAGGGCATCGGCGACTTGATGGCGATTGCGTCGTCGCAGCGTCCGTATCTCCAGCAGCTCGGTTTGATGCAGGAAGATGCAGAAGTCGATGAAATTCAGTGGCTGCTCAACGACGCACTTTCTAGCGGCTCTGTTGTTTTCATTCCTTTTTCCGCCGGCACGATGTCTCACTTCGAGCATGATCTTTATGAGGAAAATCTGCCGAAAGACAAATTCAACCAGCGGTGGTGGGAGTACGTAGAAAAATATCAGGGCATCGTTCCTCCTGGTCCACGGGGAGAAGAGTACTGTGATGCTGCCAGCAAAACCCACATCAACAATGACCCGGCCCAGTACTATGATTATGCCATTTCCTGCATCCTGAAATTCCAGATTCATGACCACATCGCCCGAAAAATCTTGAAACAGGATCCGAGAAACTGCAACTACTATGGCAACAAAGAGGTGGGTGATTTTCTCAAGAGCATCATGCGCCCGGGAGCCAGCCGGGACTGGCGCGAAGTCCTGCGCGAAAAGACCGGGGAGGACCTGAGCGTAAGGGCGATGCTGGAGTACTACCAGCCTTTGTTAGAGTTTCTGAAGAAGGAAAACGAGGGCCGCACCAGCGCTATTGCAGAACTTTAACAAGGGCGGCTTTTTGACTTTGAGTTTTCCCTGAAATAGCCGAACTAACTATTAGAAAGGTGTGAGCAAACTAGCAATATCCAGGCAGGAATCATGCATTCCCCACCTGCACTTTCCTTGATTAGGCGGTATATTGTAATTCTGGAATGGATTCCTCCCGGTTTGTGAAATAGCAGGTCCGCGGCTCCACTCCTTTTGAGATCTTACTTCATATTTTTGGGAGAACGTTATAATGAGCAAGGCCATCAACAGGCGCGAATTTCTGGGAAAAACTGCAAAGGGAGTCGCAGGAGTCGCGGCAGCTTCGATGATAGGAAGCAAGCTCTTCTCTGCGCCTTACATAAAGAATCCGAAAATCGCAAACAAAGTAATGGTTCTCGGACTAGACGGTATGGACCCGCACCTCCTGCGCCGTTTCGTGCAGCGTGGCGAGATGCCGACTTTCAAGAAACTGATGGAATCAGGCCATTTCGGGCAACTCCGAACGACCTTGCCGGCGCAAAGCCCGGTGGCGTGGTCGAGCTTCATAACCGGCACTAATCCCGGCGGTAACGGGATATATGATTTCATTCACCGCGATCCCGTTTCTTTTACCCCGTACATGTCAACTTCGCGCTCTTTTGGATCAACAAAAACCTGGGACATCGGCTCCTGGTCGATCCCGTTGCAAGGCGGCAAGGTAGAGCTATTGCGGCGTGGACCCGCATTCTGGTATTTTCTGGACCAACACGATATTCCGGCCTCAATTTATAAAATTCCAGCCAATTTCCCGGTAGAGGCCACCAAGACCCGGGGGATCAGTGGCATGGGAACCCCCGACCTGCTGGGTGGTTATGGCACTTTTACCTACTTTACAGATGCAGAGGTTCCCGGTTCTGAACACTTTACGGGTGGCAGGGTTGTCAAAGTTCAACCGATTGACCATGTGGTCAAGAGCACTCTGGAGGGTCCGCCAAATTCTCTGCGCACCGACGGCCGTCCCACGAAAATCGATTTCACCGTTTACCGCGATCCACAGGAAGATACCGTTCGCATCGAGCTGCAAGGCAGAAAACTCTTGATGAAGAAAGGCGAATGGTCCGACTGGATTCCCTTGGAATTTGAAGTGTTACCCATGTTTTCCAGCGTATCCGGCATGGTCCGGATTTTTGTGCAGGAAGTCCATCCACATTTCCGTCTATACATGTCGCCGATCAATGTCGACCCGAAAGACGCTGAAATACCTATTTCTAATCCAGTCGAATATTCTCAATCTTTAGCTGATGGTATCGGTAGGTTTTACACTCAGGGCTTCCCGGAAGACACGAAAGCGTTGACACATGGCATTTTTTCCAGCGAAGAATTTTTGAACCAGTCTAAGATCGTCCTTGAAGAGCGCCTCAAGGCTTTTGACTACGAAATAAACAACTTTGACGAGGGGCTGTTCTTCTTCTATGTGTCGAGCATTGATCAAAACTCGCACATGCTTTACCGTACCATGTTTCCTGAGCACCCGCTATACGAACCCGACGCTAGCCCGGACGTCAAGGATGGCGTTTACCACTTTTACCGCGCCATGGATAACTTGCTCAAAGAAACCATGAGCAAAATGGACAGCAACAGCACGCTTATGGTTCTTTCCGATCACGGCTTTGCCCCCTTTACCAGAGAGTTTCATCTCAGCACATGGTTGGTAGAGAACGGCTACACTGCAGTGACAGATCGGGATAAGTATCACGAAAGCGATTTCTACGAATACGTTGATTGGGGCCGTACGCAGGCGTTTGCACTCGGGCTCAATGGCATCTACGTTAATCTGTATGGCCGCGAAGCAAACGGGAGCATCATGGCGCACGAAGCAGATAAGATAAAGAAAGAAATCGCCGCCAAGCTCAACGAAGTACGCGATCCCAGGACCGGCAGAAAAATCATGCGAGGGGTTTATGATTCCCGTCAGGTTTATTCCGGACCACATCTCGACATCGCGCCTGACATTGTCGTCGGTTACGACCGTGGCTACCGGATCTCAGATGAAGCTGTGCTGGGTAAATTCCCACAGACCCTGTTCAGCGACCGCGTGGACAAGTGGTCCGCCGACCACTGTTTGCATCCCGACGCTGTCCCCGGCATCTTCATGACAAACAAAGAAGTGACGCGCTCCGATGCCGGTATTTGGGACTTAGCGCCCTCCATTCTGAATCAATTCGGAATCGAGGTTCCGTATGAAATGGATGGCCGCCCGATTCTGGGGTAATTGTAACACCTCCGCCGAGTTTTCAGGCTTAGGGAAGATACCATTTCCCTAAGCCTTTTCTTTTTTAGTAAGGCTGCACGGGTAATGGCAAACCCTCCTCTCGTACCGGTCTCCGTTATTTGAACCCATATTTTGCACTTGTATTAGTACCGCACCACGACTATATTACTAATTGCTTTAACCAAAGGTACTCGATGCAAGAAACTAAGAAAATCTACCTGGATTATAGCGCGACCACACCGACTGCACCGGAGGTCGTGGAGGCGATGCTACCGTACTTTGGCGGAGCCTTCGGGAATCCGGCCAGCATTCACGGCTTTGGACAGCAAGCGAAAGTCGGGCTGGAGGACGCGCGCAGGCAGATTTCCGGGGTCATGCATGCGGAGCCCGGAGAGGTCGTTTTTACCTCCGGCGGCACTGAAGGAAATAATTGGGCTATCAAAGGAGCCGCCTCCTTCTTTGCTGACAAGAAGAGGCATTTCATCACGTCGACGGCCGAGCACCATGCCGTGCTTTACCCCTGTCAGTATCTGGAAAAAATCGGCTTCGACGTCACTTACTTGCCGGTGGATAGAACGGGGCGAGTGTCCGCAGCGCAGGTCGCCGCTGCGATCAGGGACGACACGTGCCTGGTCAGTCTCATGCACGCCAATAACGAAGTCGGCACCCTAAACCCCATATCTGAGATTGGGGCTGTTACCCGCGAAAAGGGCGTTCTTTTTCACACCGATGCAGTTCAGACGTTTGGCAAGATACCCATTGATGTCAAAGAAATGAACATCGACCTGTTGTCCATTTCGGCGCACAAGCTGTACGGGCCGAAAGGCATTGGCGCTCTGTTTATCCGGCAGGGCCTGAAAATCGATTTGCTGCTGCATGGCGGCAAGCATGAGCGCGGTCGCAGGGCCGGTACCGAGAATGTCCCGGCAGCGGTCGGCCTAGGCAAGGCAGCGGAATTGGCCGCGGACAAGCTCGAAGAAAACGACGCGCATCTAACACATCTGCGCGACCAGTTGCAAGAGAGAATCTTTGGCGGGATTCAGGGCGTTCACCTCAACGGTCATGAGTTGGAGCGCCACCCGGCGATTCTGAGTGTCTCCTTTGAAGGCGTGCAAAGTGATTCATTGTTGCTGAGCCTGGATCTAAAAGGGATCGCGGTTTCCAACGGGTCCGCGTGCATGTCGGGTACGGTAGAGCCGTCCCACGTTCTGAAAGCGATGGGAGTGCCAACGCCTCTTGCCAGCGCTGCCATTCGTTTCAGCCTCGGTCACGATACAACCTCCGCAGATGTCGAGTACACGGTGGAGGCGCTGCAGGAGATTTTGACGCGGCTTAGGAAGATAAGAAGAAAATGAGCACGATCGACCAAAAGCAAACGGTTCTGGTCGCCATGAGCGGCGGCGTGGATAGCTCGGTTGCTGCAGCCCTGCTGCACGATCGCGGTTATGACGTCATCGGTGTGACTATGAACCTTTGGGATCACGAACGAGTCGGCGGCAATGTAGACCGCGATAGCGGTTGCTGCAGCATCGATACCATGGACGATGCCCGCTGTGTTTGTAGTCAGCTCGGAATACCGCACTATGTGATCAATTTACGCGATGAGTTTGAAGCGGCGGTCACTGACAACTTCATTTCCGAGTATATGAATGGCCGCACGCCAAATCCGTGCGTCAGGTGCAACACTTATCTGAAGTGGGGAGCCTTGTTGCAGAAAGCAGAGGAACTCGGCGCCGAGAAGATCGCCACCGGACACTATGCCCGCAGCGGGTGGGATGCGACCACCGATCGCTACCAACTCAAACGCGGCCTGGATCCCAAAAAGGATCAGTCCTATGCCTTATGGGGCATTCGTCAAAATGGGCTTGCTCAGAGTTTTTTCCCGGTGGGGGACTACACCAAGGCGGAGATTCGGGCGATGGCCCGGCGTTTTGGACTGCGAACCGCCGAAAAGAGCGAAAGTCAGGAAATCTGCTTTATTCCGGATAACGACTACGGGCGCTTCTTGCGAGCCAAGCGCCCCGATTTAGCAAAAATGAACAGTGGCGAGATCATCAACTCGGACGGAGAGGTCCTGGGCCGTCACAGCGGTTTCCCTTTTTACACCATTGGCCAGCGCAAAGGTCTGGGACTCGCTATGCCCGACCCGGTCTATGTGACCGAAATCCAGGCGGGGGAGAACAGGGTGACGGTCGGCTCCAGAAATGAGCTGCTGCACTCAGGTCTGACTGCTACTGAAGTCAATTGGGTTTCTGTGGCACAGCCCGCGCAAAGCATCGCCATCGCGGCCCAAATCAGGTACAACAGTCCGGCAGTTGCAGCTCACTTGACATCCCTGTCAAAGGGGCGAATACAGGTCGACTTTGACGAGCCACAGCACGCGGTTACGCCGGGTCAGTCCGTGGTCCTTTATGAAG
>JAJDAD010000113.1 GCA_029262055.1 Candidatus Zhuqueibacterota bacterium | reverse complement strand
CTCCGGCCATCATCGCGACTTTACTTACCCGGAGGTACCGAACGTCGACCTGGACGCCGCCCTGTACCAGATAGAATTCATGAGCGACAAAGAGCGGGCGCTCAGCGAAGAATTTCATGCACTGCCGGCGCAGGAAAAGGCGGGCATCCTACCCAAGATACGCCGGCCCGAAATCCACGAAATAGCGAAACGGGTCCTGTTCAGGAACTTCCCTGACGACGTGCCCTTCGACCTGAGCGGGGACATGAAGACTCACTTCGACAAGATAAACCCGAAGTCACCGGAACACGCACTCACCGACTACCGGGGCAGGCGCAAGCTAACCCCGCAGGAAGCGCGAGCAGTGATTCACGAACTCCGCACAGATGGCGAACCGGATGATTCAGAAAAAAAGATCCTGCTCGAATTGGACGGTCACTTGCAGAGTACATTTCCTCGCGCAGCACAAGACTAAGAAAGCGTGGAACACATCAATTTAAGCTTCACAGCCACTGCTAGTTCGGGTACAGTCAGCGCGCTTCTGACGCGTCCGGCAAAACCCCGCAGCCTGCTGGTTATGGGTCACGGTTCGGGGGCCGGCATGCGGCATGAGTTCATGGAAAAGACGGCACAGAAGCTGGCTACGCATGGCATCGCTACTTTCAGATACCAATTTCCATTCATGCAACGGGAAAGAAGATTCCCCGACCCGCAACCGGTTTTGCTGAAAACAGTACGCTCAGCAGTCCAGGCGGCCGCACCGTACGCGCAGGGATTGCCGCTTTTTGCCGGCGGCAAATCACTGGGAGGACGTATGACTTCAAATGCCGCGGCACAGGAAGCTCTGCCCGGCGTGCACGGATTGGTCTTCTTCGGGTTCCCGCTGCACCCTCCGGGCAAGGACGCTATCGAGAGAGCAGAGCATCTGGATTCGGTTGCACTGCCCATGCTCTTTCTGCAGGGCACACGGGACAAACTTGCCAACCTCGACTTGCTCACCCCGGTATGCTCCAGGCTTGGAGAACGCGCAACCTTGCACATTGTTGCCGGCGCCGACCACGGATTTCACGTCCTGAAAAAATCCGGACGGACGCAGGAAGACGTGCTTGCAGAGCTGTCGGAAACTGTGGCCGATTGGAGCAAAACACTGCCCTGACTCTGGCGACTGCTTACCTGGTTTTCAGCAATGTTTAGTGGATAAGCATTCGATTCAGCCTATCCTGGAATGGCGCGAGCGAGCCTGTCAAGCTGCCCAGGCTCGCCCACTGAGGAGGAACTGTAGGTTACTGCGGCGGATAATCTTCAAAAATCTTGGCCACTGCCTTTTTCACTTTTTCCGGATTCGGCTGTGGATGGCCGACCGCACCGGCTGCGGCCCCGCGCCAGATCAGTTGCCTGGCTTCCGGATCCACAATGTCAATGACAATGGTGCCTTCTTTGTAACGATGCACATGCGTTCTTCGGCCCCAATATCCGTAGCCATAGCCATAATGCTCTACATCTATCCGGTCCCGCACACCCACGTGGTACGCCAGCAGCGCATCGGCCCTGCCGGAGGTCTTTACCGTGTAGCCGCGACTTTCCAGTTCCGCCTCCACAGCACGGCGTACGCGTGTGTCCAGGAGTGAACCTTTTCGTACAGATTTTTTAGCCCGCTTTTTCGGTGGCGGCATCCACCGGTAGGTTTTGTATGCTGAGAAGTTTACTTCATGGTCGTAATCTGTTCTTACTGAAATTGGTGAGCAGCCGGACAGGAAAAGCAACATTACCGCCAGCGCAACCCCGATTCGATTCATAACATGACCTCCTGTTTGCCTTTAACCCTCGTAGATTTGCATATGAAAATGCAAAGAGCATGCCAGAGGTTTACTCTGCCGCTCAGGGCCGATACTCGCGCTCGAGGTGGGCGCGAATATCGCGCAGATCCAGCCAAAGCGGCTTGACTTTTCGTTGGGCAAACAGGTCAGCCTGATCGGCATAGTGGCGTGAGGCGGGACGGCCGGTGGCAGCCCCGAATGGGTGAATGCTGCTGGAACGGACAACCCCGTCACGGTCCCAGCTAACGAACATCACATGCGAATCACCGAGATGGCCCTCAAGGCGTGTAGCCTGCGCTTTCTTACCGTAGACTGTGTGCAGTACGTCCGGACCGCCGCCCAGGCCGAGGTCGGTTTCGCCACGAACTAACCGGTTGACCACCTGCCACTGCACATCGATGCGTCCAAACTCCGACTGCAGGGCTTCCGCCGTTTTGACCAAAGAGCGCAGAAGAGCCGCCGGCTCGGCATCATACTGCTTCTGGCGCAGAAACGGCTGTAACGTAAGAATTGCCAGGGCCGCGGCTCTGTTTTCCGGATCGGTTGACAGGTTCCAGGAGCGCAGAAGTCGCAGCGCATCCTGTCCGACTGGGCTGCGGGGTTGCCGTGCATTTAGCGTGCGCACAACCAGCTCGGCCATGGCGGAACGCCGGGAGTAAGACATGTCGTATTTGTAGCTGCGAAACTCTTCCAGTGTAATTGCAGTATCCGCCCCGAACAATTCAAACGCACGCCAGGACCGGTTCGTCATGCGGTTTCTAATCCCCAGACTCTTTGGATAATGAACCGCGTCAGGGTTATCTTCGCCCAAGGTCGCCCGGAAAGGCGTGCTGTTACAATTTTGCACAAAGCCCGCTTTTGGATTTAAAACCTGTGGCAAGCCGTCAAATGGCACATATTCCTTCCAAAGAGTTGCCGTGGTGTTGCCCGGCACGGGTTTGCGCCAATCGAAGCGTTCGTCCCGCAGCGGCAGCTTGCCGTTGAACACATAGTAGATATTTTGCGCGGCATCCGCATAGACCGCGTTGAACATGGGAATGGCGGTCATTTGCATGGCTGTCCGCCACGCGCTGAAGGTCTGTGCCTTGTTCATCCGGTACCACTGCTCCAGGTGTCGTACTTCGCCGATGCCGGCGTACCGGATTGCGTAAGTTGCGTCCGGCCCGCGCACCACCGGACCAAACTCGGACCACAAAACCTCACGGGTCACGGCCCACTTAATGGGGCCAAACAGCTTGACGGCCAAAGGCACGGTCCGAATGTCGAGGTCGCGCCAGGAGCCGTCCAGTTTGTACTGGCGGCTGTTTTTGGGATTTATTTCAAGAATAAAGGTGTCGACCAAATCGGGCTTGTTAACCGTCAGCGCCCAACCCAGGCGGCGGTTGTGGCCCTGCAGAATGACCGGCGTCCCTGGAAAGACGCCACCGGCCATGTCCCAACCCTCTTCACTCCGGATATGCGCTTCGTACCACGACACCGGTCCCTGCCACGGCTGATGCGAGTTGATCGCCAGAAATGTCTCCCCGTTGGCGGAGCGATTTGGGGAAACCGCAAACGCGTTGGAGCCGTACTCGAACTCCTCCTTTATTTCCAAGTCATGCTTGACCTGCAATCCCGGATCTTGCAAAAGCATGCGCAGCTCTTTGTCCACACCCATAAACAGCGGAAGTTTGTGCACGAATCCTGCAACAATGTCCTGCCCCGTAAACGGCAGAATGCTGGACCGCACTTCTTTCGGATGCCGACGCGCGTAGCGATTCAAACCTGCGGCGTAAGCCTCGCACAAGGCCCGCACATCCGGCGCCAGCGCATGGTCATAACTGTCGCGCACCTGGTCGCGCACGCGTAGCAACGCCACGAAATAGTCGCTCGCCACGTATTTCTTGCCAAGATGAGAAGCCAGTTCGCCGCGTGCCGCCAGGATGGCTTTTTGAATCGTGTCAAAATCGTCCTCGGAGTGCGCGTAGGCGAGGCCGTAGGCCACATCCGGATCCGTCACCCCGAAGATATGCGGCACGCCCCAGGTGTCGCGCAGGATGTGTACATCGTAATTCAGTGCCGGAATATCGGGCTTCGAACGACGAATCGGTCCCGACGCAAAGGGGGCAGGCGCTCCGAAAAGGAGAATGGTGAAGCCGAGTGCGAGCGAGAATGCATTGAGTTTCCCTCCGGGCAAAGACATTGTCTGGTCCACTGTTCGTGAAAAGCGAATCGGATTACCGTTCTTCTGGTTATCGGACGCATAGGCAGACAAGTTCTCGGTGTTTTATTAATTTCAAGTTTTAATTAGGATTCCTAACTATTTCCTTGACTCTCTATCTGAGATTGCTATTTTAATTATTTAGTAGTCCTAACTAATCAAATGAATTACGACAGGAGGAAACTCGATGAAAACCACGTTTAAAAAAATCTTGATTTTCGGTACACTGGCGGTCGTTGCGACAGTTGGTTTGTTTTGTACTTCAAACGCCGACAATAACCTGGTCGACTATCCGGAGGGATACAGAACCTGGACTCACGTCAAGTCCATGGTTCTGCAAGAGGGTCACCCCCTTTATGATACCTTTGGCGGCATCCATCATGTTTATGCAAACGAAAAAGCGCTATCAGCATTGAAGGGTGAAGGTGCACACGAGGACGGCGCTGTGCTGGTCTTCGACCTCCTGGAGGCAAGTGCAGAAAACAATGCAATCGTCGAGGGTGGCCGTAAAGTGGTAGGAGTTATGCAGAAAGATGCGAACAAATTCTCCTCGACAGGCGGGTGGGGATATGAGGGCTTCAAAGGGGACACACGTGAACGTGTTGTTCAGGACGCGTTAAGCGGCTGTCATTCGTGCCATACTAGTCAAAAAGACTCCGATTATGTTTTTAGCCAGTATCGCTAATGAATAGGAGCTTCTTCAAATCTCCCTTTCTTGTAGTCGCGTTGTTGGCCTTGGCACTTCTGGTTGTGTTCATGCCAGGTCGAACACAACGAAATAAAATGCCGCGAACAGAATCTATTGAAACTACACCTTCCGTGACCGACAAGATTGAAACAGGCGCACGCCTTTATCAGCAAAGCGGTTGTGCAACGTGTCATGGCACCGGAGCGGAAGGCACGGCCAGAGGACCAGCCTTGACCGAGCTGGAAGATCGTTGGGACCCAACGGTCCTTTCTGCATATTTGAAGAATCCCAAATCGTACCGCGAAAAGGATGAACGATTGCAGCGGCTTTCAAAACGATATTTTCCGGTTTTGATGCCAGGCTTGGAAACCCTCAATGAGGCGGAACGTAGTCTGATCAGCGATTATCTGTTAAGGAGACTTGAAGATTAATGAGATCTATCTATCAATTAGAACACCAGCATCTGGACGTTGACAGCAAGATCGCGGCAGCTCTTGAGAGGCTATCGCAAGGGTTCCGATCATTGCTTTGGGAGAAAACTAAGAAACTCAATATTAGCCCCATTCAGATTCAGATGCTGGTGTTTCTTTTTTTTCACCACAAGACACAGGCAAGCATCAGCCAACTTTCACGGGAATTTGGACTAACTCCCGCAACAGTGAGTGATGCGATCGCGACCCTTCAGAAAAAAGAGTTGGTGACGCGAACACCGCTTGCGACCGACAGACGGGTTGTGCTGGTGCACCTTACTGCTGACGGCAAGAAAATGGCAAGAAGACTTTCGACCTGGTCCAACGCGATTTATGAAAATATTGCCACCCTCCAAGTTGAAGACAAAGCGGCTGTTTTGAATTTTCTTATGCTGCTGATTAATTCGCTCAATGAAGCAGGGGTGATTCCGGTAAACCGAATGTGCGTTTCGTGCAGATACTTCAGAACCAACCAATCGTCCCAAACGCAACAGCCCTATTTTTGTGACCTAATCCAAAAGCCGCTGGCGAACGCAACCTTGCGATTTGACTGCCCGGAGCACGAAGCAAGCACTTGAACCGCGTGCGTTAGCAAGCGGGCTGAACTCTTTATTGCACCCGTTTTTGAAACTTCAACGAACTCAATGTCAGGATGACTGCGGCGAAAGCCACCAGACTCAA
Organism: Candidatus Zhuqueibacterota bacterium; assembly: GCA_029262055.1. Taxonomy (GTDB): domain Bacteria; phylum Zhuqueibacterota; class Zhuqueibacteria; order Oceanimicrobiales; family Oceanimicrobiaceae; genus JAJDAD01. The sequence goes on along the minus strand of JAJDAD010000113.1, from coordinate 3,227 downwards.
AATCTCATTGAACAAGTGACGTGCGGTCGCGCCTTTCAGAAAGATCTCGCGTAAAATAGTCACAAAATAACGCATCGGATCCAGCAGCGTGAGTTTCTGCATGATTGCGGGCATATTCTCAATCGGAAACAGCCAACCGGACATGAAGATCAGGAAAACGATAAAGAACCACGAAATGAACATGGCCTGCTGCTGGGTTTGCGCCAGCGTGGAAATGAAGATTCCCAATCCCAAAGCGGACAGCAGGTAAAGCGCGGCAAGGCCAAAAAGCAAAAAGATATTGCCTGCAATGGTCAACTGGAACACCACGAACGCGACGCCGATCATCACGGCAAGCTCGACGAACCCGAGAATCAGGAAAGGCGTCGCCTTGCCCAGAATCAGTTGCCAGGTTCGGATCGGCGACACCATCAATTGTTCGAGCGTACCCAGTTCCTTCTCCCGCACGAGCGCCATGGAGGAAAGGAACATGCCCACCAGAGTCAGCAGGACGGCAATGAGACCCGGCACCATGTAGTTTTTGCTTTCGAGGTCGAGGTTGTACCACATTCGTGTCTTGGCCGTGACTAGTGAAACGGGCAGAAGGCGCGCTGTACCAAGCTCTCCTTCTGAAATCAGGTCGAGAACAAAGTCCGCCAAAATCCCTTGTGCATAGCCGAGCGCGATGCCGGCGGTATTGCCGTCAACCCCGTCGGCGATCACCTGGACGGCCGGGGCAGCCCCGTGCAGCAACTCCCGCGAAAAGTTGGGTGGAATCACGATTGCGACTTGTGCCTGCCAGCGATCCAGCATGTCCGTGATTTCACTGGTTCCGTTGGCGTAGCCGGTAACATCGAAGTAGGGGTTGTGTTCAAACTTCCTTATGATCTCTCTGCTCGCGCTGGTGCCGTCGTAATCGGCGATGACAGTCTTGACATGCTTGACATCGACGGTGATGGCAAAACCCATCACCACCATTTGCACCAAAGGCGCGAAGAAAATAATGGTAACCATAGCCGGATCGCGAAACACCTGGCGGAACTCTTTTTGAATCAGGTAAAGGATCTGTCGCATCGGTCAGGCTTCCAGGTTGGTCTTGAATTTGCGAGCAGCAATCAGCAACAACCCCAGGCCCATGCAGAGCAGCACGGAAATCTCCATGAACAGATGCGAGAAGCTATTGCCCTTCAGCATGATGCCCCGGATGATGACCAGAAAGTAACGGGCCGGAACCACATGCGACACCAATTTCAACGGCAGGGGCAAACTGGCAATCGGAAAAATAAAGCCCGACAGCATCACCGTTGGCAGCAGCGTCGCCACCAGGGCAACCATCATCGCTACCTGCTGAGTTCTGGCCCTGGTGGAAATCAGAAGTCCCAGACTGAGCGCCACGAAAATGAACAGAAGAGAAGCCAGGACCAGTTGCCAGAGCGGGCCGAGAAAGGGCACGGCAAAAACGAAATGGGCGATGCACAAGATGATCGCCAGATCAACCAAAGCCAGCACGATGTAGGGCACGACTTTCCCCACAATTATCTCGAGTGGTCGAATTGGAGAGACCAGGATTTGTTCCATGGTTCCCGTTTCTTTTTCACGCGCGACGGCGATGCTGGTCAGCAGCGCTGAAACCATAATCATGATGAGCGCCGCCAGGCCGGGCACAAAAAAGTAGGCGCTCTTCAAACCCGGATTGTACCAGACAGTCGGCTCCACGCGCAACTGCGGCAGGCCGTTCCTTTCCTGATTGAAGGCTGCGATAACGGCCTCGGTATAGTTCCGGATAGCGTGCGCTGCATTGGGGTTGCTGGCATCGATCAGGATCTGGACCGCGGTGCTGCGCTCACGTGCGATGCGGGCGGAAAAATCCCGGGGAATCACCAGCGCCATGTCGGCTTTGCGTGTGGCGAAAAGGGTCTCGATTCCGGCCTCCGAGCCTGCGCTGTAAGAAACCGTAAAGAATGCGCTGCCGTCAAATTTCTGCACCAGGGCGCTGCTCACCGGCGTCTTGCTCCGGTCCAGCACGAAAATGTCGACATTCTGAATCTCAAGGTTGATGGCATAGCCGTACAGGAACAGCATCGCCACAGGCATGAGAATCACGATGGCCAGCGTCCTGAAATCACGTGAAATATGCACGAACTCTTTCTTTATGATGGGGAGAATCCTGCCAAACTGAAGACTAGTCATTGGGCACTGGCGTCTTATCATTAACGCGGATTCTGGGGCATCCTACCGGACCGGTCAAATGGAAGGATACTCACCATTCTAGTTGTTCTTGGCTATCTGCTTGCCTAGCTGATTCACGACATGAAAATCACGAAGCTGTATTCGACGATCACAGAGGTTGCACATCGCGATTTGAAAGCATCTTGTCAGTGTACCTGAAGTTAGTACTTCTGCCACACCTTCAAGAGCAACACAAATCGCAACAACATTCATATTGATTACGTTGTCAAACAGACCAGAATTATCGTTGATGAATCCGGATACCAGTCGCTCCATTGAACCAGCAATGTCCCTCTCGGTTTCAGCCTGAAGAATTCTTCCCTCAGTGCCAGTCAGCTTATCAATTGAAAGCCAAATTATCCCCCGTGCATCCGAATTCTGTCTCATTTTCTGTGCAAATTGTCTGGCCGCTTTTGTGATATTTTGCCCTATTCTCCTGTCACTATATATCCTTTTGCATTGAGTGTTGAAAACTACATTGTTAAATTCGAAGTCAACATCATCAAAACCTAAGATCTTGATACCATTGTTCATGAGTTTGGCTGCCACCTGCATCTCAAACAGTGTGTTCCTCCCTCTTATATTGTCCTTGTGTGGATCTTCGTGTCTTGGCAGTAAAGGTCCCTGAAGCATGTCAGAAAATTTCCTTCTGGGAATCTCGTGGTCCTTAAGGTCCTTGAAGGCCTCAAATACTTCACAAAATGAATAAGCCTCTACTAGAGCACACCACAGTACTTCATTGTCGCTGGTTTCTATCAACTCAGCAAGTGAGTTCGCCAAATGATGCTCATTGATGACACTGACTTGGTTAAAGATTTCTTCAAATCTGCTGTCGTGTGTAGAAATCCCCATCTCCTGCAGCCATCTGCGAGTCTCGCTAAGTAGGGTCCTCTGAAAAACTCACAGTGAAACATGCGACTGTTATGATGCTCACTATTTTTGTGTTTGTTTGATTTGCGTTTTCTTTGTTCTTTTACAATTGTTGCCCTGCGAGCATGATATTTCTGCTCATGAGCGCC
>JAJDAD010000112.1 GCA_029262055.1 Candidatus Zhuqueibacterota bacterium | reverse complement strand
AAAAACAAAGGCTGGGGAAAAGTTTCTGGCGCAACAAACCGCCCCTTTGCTAACCTGTCCAGGGTCTTGTACTCATTCTCAAGGCGATGGTTGAATTCCGGTGAGCGCGTCATTTTGACGATCGCTTGCGGTGTGCTTGCTCCCGGTTCGAACAGATAATAGATGACCTTGTTCGCATTAAATTTCCCGCGGGTTGAAAGACCAAACAGCTGCCCGTCAAAATTCAATCCGGCCGTGCGTGCCATCTTGCGCAGAAAATGCGGAGGGCACGAATTGTCTGCGCGCTCTGTACTGTTGTGCAAAAAACACAGCTTGCGCGGCATTACCGAATCAACCATTCCTGCTGAACTCACCATGCTGCCAACGCGGCTCAGCAGCCGCTTCTTCCACGACTGCCCATACAGCACATTGTCGAAAAAGAATTTTGAGATCTTCCCACACCCTGTCGGCAGGGCCGTCCGCATCTCACCGGTAAGAGGAGTCAGCCAGTAGACCCTGGTCATCCCCGCTTTGCGCTTCTTTGAACGGGCCTGTCCGAATCCTGAAACCTCGTATTTCAGAATACCGTCGTCGGCCAGCAAGCTTGACACTGACAATTGCACTTTCTCATCCTGCAGAAATTCTGCGGTCAATCCGGAATCCAGGAGAAGCACAAGTGGAAAGGTCGTCGTCTCGTCAGACAGGTTCTCGAAAGAGTCAACCCTGAGGAACTGAAAATTGCTCAGTTCCCGACTGACACACTCAGCCTGGAGCTGGTCCAGCCCGGACTGGCTGGTATGGCTGACAATAATCTCGTCCGCTGTCGCCGCCAGCACAGCAAGGCTGGCGGAACCGGGCAATCCCAGGCACAGGACTCTATCCAGCTTTAGGCGCGGCAGGAGAAAGCGCCAGTCCGCAGACACCATATCGCCCTGTAAATTGGTTCCGGCGATAAACTCTGTCTTAAGCGTATTCTCTATCATGTGGTCTAGCTTCAGACTTTCTTAGTCGCAAATATTCGCCGCATCAAAGGCAACTTGAGCAGCTCGGGAAATGTCCCTTCTATATCCAGTTTATGCCGGGTGACCGCAAAAATAATGAGTGAAATCGCACCAGCCAGAGGAAAAGCAATATAAGCACTCGCGCCGAGAAAAAACTGGACGAGGAACAGACCGAGCGCTCCCACTGTGATTATTAGATAGAACGAAGCATATTTCCATTCAAATATGTGCACGCCGGATGCGAGACGAAGACCGGCTTGTTTCAGAATATTATGTACAACCATCGAGGTGGCGGTGCCGATAGTCGCTCCCAGAGCGCCATAACGCGGAATCAAAATCAAAGCCAGGATAATGTTGACTAACGCGGCTGCAACATTGATCAGGACCACATAGCGCACTTTGCCCAGCACTTTGAGCGTGAGACCGTTGAAACCCAGTACCGCATTAAAATAATAGGCAAATGACATGAGCTGCATGAGAAACCACGAAGAGGCGTAGCGCTCACCGTACAGGAGCACTGTCAACGGCTTAGCCAGACCAAAGGTCAGCGCGAAGACCGGAAAAGACAGAATCGACATCCAGATAGCGGTGCGCCAATACAGGTCATTGATTCCCTGAAAATCATCCCTTGCAAAAAGCCGGGCTGCCAGTGGTGTGTAAAGCAAGGCGAAGCTGGTCATGACAATCTTGTTGAAATGCGCCGCGGGCAAAATCACGCGATAAGCCGCGACCTCGGCCGAGGTTTGATAATAGCCCAGCAGCAGGGTGTCCACCGAATGCATTACGATGTTGACGAGGTCAGAAGTCATCAGTGGAATCGTAAACGAGAATATCTCCTTTGCCGGCATTCGCATGGTTCGGAAATTCAGATGTGGAAACAAACCATCCCGGCGCATCATTCTGATCAACATGCCGACATAGATGAAAATACCGAGCAAATTGGCCCCAAGCCAACCGTACGCAAGAAAAAGAACATCGGTATCAAAGGCGACCAGAAGCAGTACCACCAGTACCTTGAGACTTGGCCCCAGGATGTGCTTCCTTAGAAAAATTGCTTTGGGACTTGCAAAGCTCGCGAACAGCGCGATAAGAAAGCCGTCCACCGCTTCAATCGGCACCATAAAAATCAAAACAAGGACCACAAAGATTGGCTGGTCGCCATCCTTGACCATCCTGGCCAGAAGCTCGGGAGCAAAGTGCAGGCCGCCACAAATCAGAGTTCCGGTGATGAGAATGGTGCCGATGACCATAAACATGGTGCCGAAGAGCTTGTCATACTCTTCGCGCTCATGGTAAATCGGAATGAAACGGGTTATCCCTCTACGCAGGCCAAGGGTCGAGATACCATGGAAGAACGCAACAACCGCCAGAGCATAGGTCCAGGCGCCGTACTGGCCGGTCGAGAGCTGTCTGACTATCAGGACTTGCGAGGCAAAGTTGAGTCCGGTAGCGATGAAGCGCCCAAAAAGCAGGAGGCTGGAGCCCCTGATCTGTTTTTGGGTAGCATCTGCCCTCTTTTTCAGCCGGGCAGGACTCTCAGCGATGGCTTCCATTTAACTCGCTCCGCATCCCGGCTTTACGATAGCTGTTCCAAATAAGATAGGTTGCTTCATTCTTTACAGTATCGGCATCCTGCGAAGCATCTATGACGGTCATCTGAGGCAGGACAGGTTTGAGCTTCATGTAGCCGGCCCGTTGCCGATCAATCCACTCGGCGGAGTGTTCCCCCTTGCGGGCAAACAGAATTTCGCCCGGGGCATCCAGCAGCAGCACAAGATCAGGATCAGGGCTGGGGGCGTCAAACAAGAAATATCTGAACCGTTTCCACAAGGATTTTTTGCGCTCCTGAATCCAGGAGTCATAAATAAACCGGTCAAAAATGACAAACCGGCCCCGCAATAAATGATACCTCGCAACCAGGCACCGGTACCAATGCTCAAAAATATTGTTAACCAGGTTAAGCGCGCGGAACAGGATGGCGACCGGGGCACTGCTGATCTTTTTTTCCTTAGCTGCCTTTGCTTTTTTGACAAGATAGGGGGTAAACGGCAAACCGACTGTGCTCGCGGCAACATTTGTCCCCATGTAAATCAATCGCGCGCGCAGGAACTTGTCCTGAACCAGGCTGCCGGCCAGCGTTGACTTACCAGCGCCATCCGGCGCAAGCAGTGCGGCCGATACACCGCGGCGCCGAAACGCAAAGAAAAGCGGCCTAATCCGGCGCAGAAAAAGCATTTGTCCCTGCCGGAGTTGTCCTCGCATTGGACTCCTGCCGGCCAACAGCCTCTCTATTGCGGGCGCCAAAAGGAGTAGACTATCCCAATCAGAGGCCTCGAGCAACCGGGACGCCGCGGACCAGGTCAGTGCCGGTCCCAGCGCATCGGCTATCAGTTCCTCTGTCGTGCGTGCGGCATGGTCGTCGTTTTGTAGCGAAAGCCAAAGCTGGTGCAAACGCCGTTGATGCTTGGGACGGAAATGCCCCTTGTCCAACAGGCAGTGTAACAGCGTTGTCAGGAACTCATGCGGTTCCGAGAGCAAGAACACGTCTTCCTGTCGGCGGTTTTGCAGGCACTCGGCGGCCAGGTTTAGTCTGTACTTTCTGATCGGACGGCCGTAGTACAAATCGGAGACAATGTCCAGCTTTATCCAGTGACCTGCCGCTTTTGAGAAGCTCACAAAAAAACGGTGCGGCGCATGTCCCCAAGCCGGCAGCTCAGTGAAGCCAAACCCGGCGAGCTCGTGACCCAGGCGGTCCACGCTCTTGCCATCAACCAGCAGATCAATCTCGATGTCCTGGCCCGCTTGCTGCAGCTCGTCGTGGCCACGCAGCAGAGCGTATGGAATACGCGCAGCCTCCAGCGCGTCAAATACGTACCTGGTCGCAAAATCCTGGGAGGCAGTCCCGGGACTAGCCGTTGTCAACAAAGTATCTTCCACTCTATGTCAGTTATTAATACGCTGTGTTACAGGCGGCCGTCGGAAACAGTAGGCTGACTGTCAAACTGTCGCTTTTGAAACAGAAAAAAGAAAACGAACCCGGAAGCCAGAACCAGTTCCATCACCTCAGAATACTCTGAAACGACAAAATAGAAGTCCTTTGGGGCATCAAACAGGTTCCGGTAAAGGCGCCAAAAGAAGGGCATGAGGAAAAACGGGATGAGCGTGAAATGCGGGACAATACGCGACAAGAACTTGCGGTGTTCCTGTAGCACACTAGTAAACAGGAGAACCAGGGGCAACAAGCCACCATATCCGCCAACAATCATGTGAAGCCACTTGAATGTAAATCCTACTCCATGAATATTGTGGAGATTTGTCTCCTCCTGTTTGTTAATGCTCGCGTACGACTCCGGCGTCTCCCAGCCAAACAGCCGTTGTCCCCAGCTAATCTCCTCTCCAATCATGAAGATTATGCCTACAGCAAGGATACCAAACAGAACTGCCACGCCCTTCTCATTGGCTCTGGCGCTTTTCTTTATGATTAGTATCGTCAGCACGAATGAGATTATCCAGCAGATGACCTGCAAAGTCTCGGCGATCTTGTCTTCACCGGTCAGCATCTTGTAGGCCGGTTTTCCCATAAGAGCGGCTACCGCGCCACTGGCTGCGATGACAAACGGAACCACCAGCATTGCCTTGAGCGAACTGTCTTTGATGCCCCAGTCCTGCGCCCCGAGCGCAAACATCTTGCTCAAACCGGATCCGGCGCTTCTTTCTGGCCTGGAATCCTTCGCCTTTCGCGTGGCGGCATCTTTCATCTGTAACGTCCTTCTTTGTTCGTCAACGGAAACGTCCTGATTTCACGAAGCTGCTGAAATGGCGTTTTCAAACATCTGTTCCAGCTTTTCGGCGCTTCTTGCCCAATTGAAATTCTGCTCAACGAACCTGCGCCCTTCGTCGGCCAGCTCGCTTCTTTTTTCTTTGTCACTCAGCACGCTCAACACACAATCTGCAAATTGCTCATCATCGCCCGCGCACAGCAGCGGTAATTCCTCACCATCATTCACAAACAAACCATCTGAAACGACCTGCGTCGTAATCACCGGCACTTGCATGGCCATAGCTTCCAGCACCTTATTCTGAGTCCCGGAAGCGAACCGCATCGGCGCCACAAAGGCGGCGGCGCGCTCCAAATATGGCCGGACGTCATCCACGAACCCGGTTACTTCGACCTCCGGATGCTCTTTCACCAAGGTCAGAAGTTCAGGTTTCGGGTTCCGGCCAACGATGAATAGTTTGATGTTCTTGAGTTTTTTCTGCAAGCGCGGCAGAATCTCGGTCACCAGATATACTGCGGTGTCATGATTGGGTGCATAGTCCATAACACCGGTGAAAATCAGGCTCTGCGGTTCAAAATCCCCGGATTTTCGCTTCCAGAATACTTCGTCAACCCCAAGCGGCAGGATCTCGGAACGGTCTTCACTTCCCAGGATAGCCTCGCGGTCGCGCCTTGAAATGAAGGCGACGTCGTCTGACTTGCTGATCAGTTTCTTTTCGAGCTGGCGCATGCGGATAGACTTGAAAAAGTACAACGGTTTCTTTAACAGACTACTAAAATCCATGCTTGCTCGAATCCGCATAGAGGTCGCATCGCAGAAATCGGTAACAATTGGCATACCGCTGTGATCTTTGATCACGGGATAAACAGACTTGCCGTGAAAGCAGACCAGATCGTATGAGTCATTCGAGACCAGCTTGCAGAAAGCCTCTTTCATCTCCCGCAAACCACCACGCAGCTTGATGCTCTGTTCCACATGTTTTCCTATCACCGGTATCTTCCGCAATGGATCCGCCCAACCTACCTGTGGCGACTCGCCATTGACGTTGAAGGTAAACAGGTCTTCGGTGTAGGATCTTACTTCCTCCAATGCACTTGGATCAACTTTGCCGCGGATCAGAGCTAGAAGTGTAATCGAATGTCTCTTTGACAGCTCACGGACAAAGTGGTAATGCCGGTGCGGCCCTCTGACTTTGGGGTGCTGCAAAGATGGAATTATGTAAAGTATACGCATTGGTGAAATAGCCCCTCCTATTGGGTCCAGTCCTGGCTTATAAATAGCCGAAGGTGTTGTTGTCTTTTACTTCCTGTAAATTGTTGTCGGCTGCGACTCTTCCACCCCATTCATCTATGATTGAATTATGGTGGACTTCAATTCCGGAATTCGCACTCAAGTCGATCCCCTCATCCTGACAATTGATGAACCTGTTGTAGCTGATCTCGCCACTGCCGCCATCCATGTCCACTCCATCCTTCAGAACATCTTGGAACAGACTGTGCGTGACCACGGCATGGGCATCACGAATATTCACAGCGTCTTTGCCGTACATGTCCACAAATTCACAATTCCTGATTTCCGCATCCGTATTGAACAGTGACAACCCTGCCACCAAATCAATGTCATTGATGTTTGCCCGGCGCGCATGCTGAAACCGGACGTGTTCAAAATGAGAACGCCCCGCCTCTAGCACAGCAAAGGTCCCCCACTTCAAAAAACGGTTCTTTGCGGTAAAAATGATCGGAGCATCCTCCGTACCGATTGCAGTGACGGAACTATAAGAAAGAAGAGACCGGCCTGCCCCGAATTGTACAATCGTACCCGGTTCGATCGTAAGTGGCAGGTCCTCCGGAATCACTACGCTCTGGTCGACTTGATACTCTCCGGCCTTGAGCACCACATGCACCTGCTCGCTCTCGGCCAGTTCAAAATAAGGATAGCGCTTTATGAATTCCCGCGCAGAAAGTGTACGACTATCGGCAAACGTCTCAGGCCTTACGATATCGAAGCCTGTCAGTTTGTACCACGCCCAGCCGGCGCGGTCGATCCTGTAGACTGCACCAAGAACAAGGGCTGCTCCTGCGGTCGTTGCCAACACAGCAAGCAATATGTATTTAAAGGCCAACCTGGACTTACGCTGGGTCAACTTCCTCTCTCTGATTATGACAAAGAAGCTGATAACGACCCCGGCAAAAACTCTCAGAATCAATCAAGGTATAAGTACTGACAACAGAGCCCAAATGCCGATTGTTGTTCATTGCACTGCACCGTTTGTGACAGTTGTAGCGCAGAGCTCGAGTTCCAGGATTCCGCAAATGGCGTGGGCTGCGGTGATATGCACCTCTTGAATCCGTGGCGTGCTGTTCGACGGCACGCGAAAACAGTAATCAGCCTCGTCCGTCAAACGGCCCCCGTCCTGGCCGGTGAATCCCACGGTTTTCAGACCCATTTCTCTGGCCTGTTGCAATGCCATAATGACGTTCGGGGAGTTCCCGCTGGTGCTGATTCCGAGGGCAACATCACCCGCACGCCCCAGGGCCTCGATCTGTCTGGCAAAGACTCTGGCGTATTCGTAGTCATTGGAAATGGAGGTCAGAATGGACGTATCCGTGGTTAGTGCCATTGCAGGCAACGCTTGCCGGTCATGATTAAATTTACTGACAAACTCGGCTGCGATATGCTGTGCATCGGCCGCGCTGCCGCCGTTTCCGAATAACATGAGTTTGTTGCCGTTGAGCAGTGAATCTTTCATTACCGCGACGATCTCATTCAGGACCGGTATGCTGCTCTCGAGCACGCGCTCCTTGACTGCGATACTTCCGCGAAACTCGCCTACTAATCTGCTTGTGGTTTCGTCTTCAAAAGTCAAAAGCACCTCCTTTCAGGCGTATGAGATCAATCGGAAACTGTTTCAGTTTCAAGGTTTGAGTTAACCAACATTTCGACGGAAGCCAGGCTGACAAATGGCAACATGGTTTCATAAAGTCGTTCAAATGAGAGCGGATATGGGTGTCGGACGGCGTAGGCTTCTTTTTGCGTCAGAGCGCGGGTCAACAACGCATGCTGCAGTTTTGATGCATTTTCGATAAAAGGATTGACCTTGTCCGGAAACGCGAACTTAAAGGCCTGATAGTGCTCCATGAATCGCACCGACTCAAACTGCAGTGACGAAACCATCTGTTTTGCGACTTGTTCGGGCTTCATCTGTTCAACCGAGTATTTGTCGTCTTCGCAGCTAAGCAAAAGAAACACCTTGTCCGGTCTGGCAGAAAAGGTCGGCGAACATTTCTTGAAAATGGTATCCGGCGGAAGTTGGACATTCAATTGTCGTCTGAATGCAGGCATCGCTTCACGCAAAAACTTAATTGGCATCAGCCCGCCAAACCCATTGCGTGGCAGACTCTTCTGAAGGGCATCAAGTCCATGGATTGTGCCGAAAAGAGCTTTTTTCTCAAATCCTAACTCGCCTTTCAAATGCGGAAGATTGTCCAGATGCCAATCCCATAGCCGGATGTTCTCCGGAATGCCGTACATCTGCGAACCATCGGCCGGAAGGTAAATCCACTCATCTCCAACGTACTCAGCGCCGTGCCTGGCAAAGGAGAGAAGCGCTTCGGTTTTGCCGCCTTTGGCCCAACCGGTCACGATCACGCCCGTATCGTGAAAAACGAATGCGGACGCATGTAACGCGACAACCTCCTTGTTCAAAAGAGTCAGGTTTAGAATGTCGAGGAGAAGCGGAACGGAGCGCAAGCCGCTTTCACAAATAATGTCGAGCGCGCCGCCGATCTTATCGAAGGCCAGCTTGACTTTTGCATTCCTCTTGCTGCTGCGCAAGATAAAAAAATCAGTGTCGTTGTACCCGACTTTGTCCATTCCCAAATAGTGCAAATCGCCGATGTGCAGATCCTTGACAAATCGAATCGTTATTTCTGGCTTGCCCTCAAAGGAGCCGAGCATCGGACCTAACTGCCGGGCGACCACAGCTTCATCGCTTGCAGTGGGGTTTAGCAGACGGATGCCGACAAGCCCATGAATGTTATAATCCACGAAGTGTTCTTTCCGCACGATGACCGATTCCGGCACAGTCGCACTCATGCCACGACCTCGGTTTCTGATTCAGCAGGAGCCCGTTTTTTTGTAGTAGCTGGCGCGTGTACGGGTTCGACCTGCGTCTGTTTGGCGAAAAAATTGGCCGCAATCTTATTGAAGAAATCCGCGAAAAAAGGTACCGGATCGCTGGTCGAAAAAACCGCGTAGCCCTTTCTGCCGCGCAGAGACTTCAGCCATTGCCCGAAAGTCAAGTCTCCGCGGCGCCAGTAGAAAAAAGCCGACTGCAGATCCCTGCGTAAATAAATCCACTTTACGCCCGTGTACTTCTGGACTCTGCTTTCAGGCAAAGGCAGTCCAACCAGATCGCAATACTTGGTATAAACCAGTTCAACCCCGCCTGCCTCGGCGATGGCCGAACGCCCGGTAGGCCTGCCAATATTAGGTTCGATAATAAAATGCTCGCCGCTGCGCTCATCCTTCTTCATCTCGACGTACCCTAACCCGTGGTACTTTACCTTCTCGAACAGGCTGAGGGAGGCGTTCAACACGACGTCATTTCTGACTTCCTCGCCCAGACAACTGGTACCGACTTCCGGTGGCCACTGTCTTAACTTGCGTGCCATAAAACTGACCAGGGGCTTGGATTCCCTGTCAAAATAGCAATTGCAGGAGTAGAGGTTCGCATCCGAACCCGCAACACAGTCCTGCACCATCAGGATATCCGCCCAATCCCGGCAACGACTGTAGACCTCGAACAACTCATCTTTGTTCGCGATCATGAAGACCTTTTTCTTGGTGTTCTTTTCCCATTTGGGAGATTTCATCGGGGGCTTCAGGATACACGGGAAGCGCAATCCACCGATTGCTTTTTGAACATCAGATTCTTTTTCAAGGAAAAATGTCGCAGGTACCGGCATATTCTCCTTCTGGGCAAATTTGATGAACGCGATCTTGTCCATCAACATTTCGACGGCTGCCGCAGACGGCAAGCCAATGTGATAAGCCTCACCCAGTTGTTCCCGATGGCGCGAAATCTGCAAGACACTCATGTCGGTACAGGGAATGAGCACGGCTTTGGCCGGGAGTTCAGGTGCAAGGCGCTCCAGGGCCGTGACAAACTCCGGGCTGGAAGTGTCCGCGATTATAATTCTCTTGCACACCCTGGTGAAGCACGCAAAATGTTTGGCGTTCTTCGCAATCGCGATTACGGGCACGCCGTGTTGGGCGAGAATTCGAACAGTCTGCAGGCCGGTCATACAATCCAGCCCGATGACGACTGCGTACGGTTTGTCGGTCATATTGGCGTCGCGCATCTACATAATCCCTTAGTAGTACTATCGGCAGTGGAGAATCTTTTATCTAATCAGAACCCGCATGAAAAATGCCGGGCGCGGTGGCGGCAGCGCCCGCAGCTCCGGCAAGCCAATCTGGCCTTGCAGTAGAGAATCCGTTACTCATCAAAGACTGCGGGTGAATTTGGTAGTTACCTTGCTGCGGGGCCACGAAAGTGACCGTAGTCGTCTTACTTGCCTCCCACCCGTTCTGGACATCGCTCACGGAATGCTTGACACGGACTTGCTGAGACGAGAAAAAGTCTTCCTCAAGAAGAAACTTGTTCCCGAAAAAAACGCTGTTCCAGATCTCGCCGGAACCGCCGCCAAACATCGGCTTCTTGCGCTTTGCTTCAACGGCCAGCCGGTTTTCCACAAAAGTACAGTGCGAGGCTCTGACTAGCGACAGATCCTTGATGGACATGCCGATATCGCAACCCTTAAACAAACTGTTGGTGAGGATCGGCTCTGACTTCTCTCCGACACTGAATCCTTTGTCGGCGACATTCTCGAATACGCACCCGGTCACGGTCAGCAGACTGCCGGAGATGTCCAGCCCATCGCCGGAGATATCGCTAAACCGGCAGTTTTCGATCAGGCCAACCCCAAAATCGATGTCCACCGCGTCGCTGTCGTTGCGGGTAAAAACACAATCACGCATGATAATGTTGCCGTTTTTCAAATTCATCCCGTCTTCACTGTGCATATCGGTGAAGGTGGAGTGTTCAATCTCGAGGTCGCCTTCGTGCACCGCGAAACCGCCGGTAAACAGCAAGCCGTTGATCTGCGCCTGGCCGCCATCACTGAAATCGGTATACCTGACGATGACTTTACTAGCGGGCCGGACCACCCCGAAAGCTCCGAACGCGTGTCCGGATTCATCACCGTGAATACGGATGCGCGCTTCTGGCGTCCCTATGCAGGTAAGGCCGCCGTAGCTGAGAATATTCGCATCCGGCAGCAAAGTCACGTCGGCACCCGGCGCAATGATCAGCGGTACACCAGCCGGGATGATCACGGTCCCCTCTATCCGCACTTGTCCTTGCAGCATGACTGCATTTGCAACCGTGGCGCTGGCTTTGAATTGCGGGTGCTGCGCAAGGAATTCATCGCGCGTTTCAAACTGTGCGTCAAGGTCAAACGGGTCGGAATAATCTATCGCAATGATGCCGATCATGTTGTCGGGCAGGGGTGCGCGCTGGTTGATGAACGCGGACGGAATCTGGTATCCGGTGACCAGGTTTTGTGCCACCACATCGACTTCGGGAGCATTCCAGACGATCGGGTGGCGTTGTTCAGGCGCAAGCTTGCCCCTGAGAAAATGCCGGCTCCGTTGTGTCTCGGAATCGAAGAACTCCCAGTAGCGTCCGCCGATGGTATCTCCCTTGTACTCGAGTTTGGGGAAAATCCGCTGGCTGACGTCGAAACGGATGGTCCAATCCGCGTCCGCGTCCGCATCCGCCTCAGCCACCAATGGATCTTCTGAATCGAGAACGCCGTTGTCGTTCGCATCCCGAAAAAGCTGGTAGTGACCTTGCAGAAGCAAAGAATCCCGAATCGTGACGGTCTGAAATTCCACGCCGCTGAAATTGAGAACGCTCAATTCCAGAGTCGCGAGATCGGCGGTGTCAAGACGGTACATAAAGTTGCAACTTGAGTTGTTCAGAACCTTAAAGGCGCGCCGCACATTATATTCAAAATCTCTCTTGTGCCCATCCATCTTGTGACCATTGATCGGCGTGGTGAGCACATCAGCCCAGGCCAGCGGCCGGATCTCGTCGTGCAGCTTCCGGTAGCGGGTGATCAGGCTGTCACCGCCATCCCCGATGAAAGACCAGAGCACCTGATTGCGCTCCAGGCGCAACTCGGGATCCTCCAGCGTCGAACGCTGCAGTTGGTCCGGGCCCTTACTATTCCAAAAGTCGATGGTTCCGGGCTCCTTCGGGAAACGCAGGATGTGTACATCCCAGGGCACAGGCTCCAGCAGGCCGCGGCTCGGATCATGGAACAAACGGAGATTATCAGTACCGAACCGGACGTGGTTGGTGTTGCACAAGGTCGTCATCGCGCGGAAGGCCAGGTACTTTTGCCAGTCCAGGACTGAGCGCGCACGGCGAAAATTTTCCAGGCTCGGGTCGGCATTGAAGTCAAGCAAAACATTCATGGCGCGCATGCCGAGTTCACCGTTGCGCTCTACCAGGCGGCGCAGCGAGCCCAGATCAAAATTGGCGTCTGAAGTTGCGGGCGTTCCGAGTTTGGTGTACTGTTCGAAGTGCTTTGCTCTGTCATTTTGAGCAAAAACCGTGGTCTCCGGCCGGCCTTGAAAGGCCATCAGAGGCTTATCGAAATGCTCAACCTGGTAGTACAGACCCTGGATAACACCGTTTATTCTCAAAATAACAAAGTCGTCGCGTGGCACCAGCAGCCCGCGTTCGCGCATCAGGGAATTGATGAACCTGGCAAGAATAAACTCGCGGTCGATCGGCACGATCAAGTTGATTTGACGGGTGCGCTGAAAGTAGATTGGCTCTTCCCGAACCTCGCCGTTGCCGTCAGTAAGGCGGCGCTTGCCGAACTTAATGCGCCAGGATTTCTTAGGTCCTTCCCAGTGCCGCGGCAAGTCACCACGCACACGGACTTTCACATTGTAGAGTTGACCATCAGCGATAAATTTACCGTTGGCCCAGACTTTCAGGTCATCGCTCATCCAGCCTTGCTTACGCGCCACCTCGATGGTCTGCTCGATTCTTGAATACTGCTGGAACTTGATCTTCAGGTCATAAATGGGCAGGCCGGATTTGAGCAGCACATGCTTGCTCCGAAAGGGGTTGAGCAACCCCTCCATCAGCGACAGGTACTTGCTACCTGTGACAGCTTTGCTGGCGTATTCTGAAAACTCGGTCGAATAGGTCAAAAGGGCGGCGGCAATCACGAAAATACTGAAGATGCCAATGAGTGCCTCCGATGTTTTCGGCCAGATCCACCGAAATGGACCACTGGCACGGGTCAAGACCTTTTTTACCTTGTCTCGTTTCTTGACTTTCAACGTTTAATTCAACTCCTCCTGGCGGGCAAAAGAGGAGAACAACGCCTCGCTGCGGATACAATTGGTGAATTTGCTAAACGCCTGGTCTTGCAGATCATATTTGCTAATCAACTTGTGCATCCAATACGGCATGGCGCCATCGATCTTGATTTCAAACACGCTGTTGCCGTATTTTAGCAGGCGCCGCGGCGAGCTGAGAGGTTCCAGTAACCGCAGCGACCTGGAGGCCACCAATTCATCATCAAAGTTCACGCGCACGCGATCCAGTTCGGTTCTCTCGAAGGCCTCGCGCCGGTACTGCACCATGATTTTGGGAGACATATTGTACTGGCGTTGCAAGCGGAAAAACTCTTTCGACAAGCCGTCGTCATTCAAAATATCGTCAGGCGGCAATGTCCTGCCGGTAACCGCAGGCTCGACCTGTTCATATCTTGATGACGGAATGTCGACGGTGATTTTGTGGATGTTGCTCAGGAAGCGTGACTTGACTTCCAGCCTGACGTAGGCCGATTCTCTCGGATTAAGCCCGTACGCTCTGATCCTCAGCTTGTGACGGATAGCCGAGCCGGCCAACTTTTCATGGTAGGCGAGATAGCTCTCGGTATCGAAATACAGGCTGCGCACAAAGTATCTGCCACCGGCTTGTGAATGGGCATCCGGCCGCATCAGAGCTTTCAGATCTTCGGTGAGTGCGGTTCTTGTCGTTCGGTCTACCAGGTATTTTATTTCTTTGCGGCGGAAGAGAATCATGCGGTTGCTAACCGCTGAGGTTGCCGGCGCCGCCAGGCTAGAGCTCAAGGTGGTTCTCCGGCGTGATGAGAGTCACCTGGCGAATGACACCGTTGCCGAGCTGGCTGACGAGCTTTTCTGGCGTCGCCTGTGAGCCGAGCCTGACACTATAGGTGTATTCAAAGTCCTTGCCCTGGTTGATGTCCGTGGCGCCACGCAACTGTTTCCAGGACAAGAGGGACTGTGCCTCCTGATTGATCTTTTCCCAGGGATCACTCTGGTCCGACCTGAAAATCAGGATGTAGTCCGCCGAACCTGCCTTGTCGTGTCCAACCTTGGCCATCAGGATCGCTATCAGGGAAACCGACACTGTTCCGATTACCGCCACCATCCAGGCATTTGCGCCACAGCAAAGACCTATCCCGATGGCAAGAAAGAGAAACGCCATGTCTTTGGGATCCTTGATCACGGTTCTGAATCGAATGACGGACAGAGAGCCGACCAGGCCCAGGGACAGGGCAACATTGCTTCCGATGGCCATCATCACCATTGCGACGATGGAAGGAATCAAAAGCAGGGTGAAAAAGAAAGACCTGGTATAGGCAATGCCGCTGTGGGTTTTTCGATAGACTGTAGCCCAAAGAAACGCCAGAGCAAACGCAATCAAAAAGCTCACAACTACTTGAGCAGGTGTCAGATCAACTTTTAAAACGTTGGTTAAATCCATTTACTTTTCCTATCTGATTTTACACTGCCTTATATCTGGTCTTCCAGAGCAATCAATTCCTTGGTCTTGACCAAATCAAAAATATGATTCACAGGAGCAATGGTGCCATCAACTGCTGCCGCCTTGCGCTCACGTTTTAACACGGCCAGGGTTTCTTCCATTGCCTTGACGGACGCGCGCATCATTTGGTTGGCGAGGATAACCATTTGAAAGCCCTTGTCGTGCAGTTGCTCGACGGTGAAATCCGGAAACAGGGTCGGCACAGCTACCAGAGGCGCGCCGCCTTGCCACTCGGTTAAGAAGGCTTCAATTTCCTGCAAAGTTTTGTCTTTGGAATGCATGAGGATGGCGTCGGCGCCAGCTTCGACGTAGGCGTCGGCTCTGCGACAGGCGTCGGCAACGCCATGGCCCGCAATCAAAGACTCGACACGAGCGATGAATACAAATTCGTCTGATTCCTGGGCTTTCTTACCCGCGCGAATTCGGCGTGCCTGCTCCTCCATGGGGATCAAGTCGCGCTTGGATTCACCAAGGTAGAGACTGTTGCGCTTCGGAAAATGATTGTCCTCGATACAGATGCCGGCTATGCCCGCACTTTCGTACGAACGCACAGTACGCATAACATTCGCCAGCCCGCCAAAGCCATTGTCGCAGTCCGCTACCACCGGAATATTTACAGCTGAATCCATGCGCACCGCAGCAGCCAGGGCTTCGGACATCGTAACCAGATTGGCATCCGGAACAGCAAACGCCATTGTCGAAACTCCGAATCCGCTAACCCAAATAGCGTCAAATCCTTGTGAATCGATCATCTGGGCGCTCATAGCATCATGGGCGCCAACAGCAGCAATCGGCTTCGAACCAGTTAGGCCCTGCCGGAGTAGCTTCCTTTTCTGACTTGCCTTGTTCATCGTGATTCCCTTCGCTCAAAAGTGATTGTCATTTATATGTCATATTATCGGTTGCTTTGCTCTGCGTGTTAAGAACAAACCGCGGTTTTGCTTTGCTCGGCAACTCCATTGGATCGTGCAACAAAATCATTAAAAATGTTTTGAATGCGGTTCCCCATGTCTTTGTACGTATCAACAGTCATGGATCCGATATGCGGTGTGAGGATTACATTGGTAAGATCTTTGAAAGGGGAAAGCTTACCTTCGCCCTCTTGCTCGTGTACATCGAGGGCGACGCCAAGCAGATTCTCACCCTCGGTGAGCGCTTTATAAAGGGCGGACTCATCCACGACCCCACCACGAGCAATGTTGACCAGAAACGAACCTTTCTTCATCCTGGCCAAAACGTCTGAGTTAATGAGCCTCAGGGTTGATTCCTTCTTCGGCACATGCAAAGTCAAAAAATCAGCCTCGGAGACCACTTTGTCCAGGTCCACCAACTCGATGCCCTTTTTTAGCAATCCGGCAGCTCGCTCAGGAGATGGATGCTCTACACACCCGAGGACGCGCATGCCCCAGACGTGGCCAAGATAGCCAACTCTGCTCCCGATATTACCTGCCCCTATCACGCCCAGAGTCTTGTTGAAAAGCAGGTGACCTTTCAATTCATTCTTCTGCCATCTTCCTGCCCGCCGCGAAGCATCAGCCTCCAGCACCCTCCGGGCAAGTCCAAGCATCAAGGCAAAGGTCATTTCCGAAACAGAATAAGATGCCGGTTGCGGAATCGTATGCATCTCTATGCCTTTGCTCCTGGCGTATTCGACGTCAACATTGTCAAGGCCACAGCCGGCGCGAATAATCAGCCGTAGGTCCGGCGCACAGGCCAGGACCTCGGAATTGATGTCAACACCACTTCGGAAGATCAGGACTTCGCGATCTTTGACCACGGACTTCAACGTCTCCTGGTCCGGGCTGAATTCGCATTTCACATCATGTTGCGCACTCATGTTCTCGATGGCCTGAGTATCAATAGAACTTGCAATCAAAACTCGCATTATGCCTCCAGATGATTCGTTTCTATTCAAGAGTCAACATTTTGTATATCGTGAACGACCGGTAACACTTCATCCTCCACAACAGTGCTCGATTTCGGGACTACTTCGCGTTTCGGCACCCAGGATTCGATTCTCCTTCCCCGTATTAATCGGCTGATCGCAACGACTGCGGCGGCGTTCGCCAGACAATAGAAAAACGGAACATACAAGAGCTTCAGATGACCCGCTTTGTTTTCCTTGAAGAAAAAGCCAAGAACCGCCAGCGTGTAGAATACAATCTGTATCAGTGCACTGAATTTGTAAAGTGCGCCCACAGGGATTAACAAGAGATTGACTACCAACATCGCTCCCAGGAAGAACGGCACAAACCGCCGGAGGATTTTGTGTGAAAACAAGACCACCGAGTAGAACCCGAACCTGAACGGATTCAAAAGAGAGCGCCGCAGCGCAACGCCACGCAGTCCGCGGTTCATAATTCTGATTTTGCGCTCAAACTCGTCTTTGGCCGCAGACGCCGCTTGTTCATGCGATTTCGCCTCACCCTCGTACACCAACCTGTAGCCCTGTTCGATCACTCCTGTCGAAATCGCAAAGTCATCCGTCACGTCTGTGCATTTCGGCATCCGGTACAGTTCACGCCGAATCGCATAAATAGAGCCGTCCGCAGAGACAATACTGCCGGTCAAACTCTCCATGGTCTTAAGCCATTTGTCATAAGACCAATACAGGCTTTCGCCCCGATGACTATTGTCGCCGCCACTACCGGCTAGGTGGAACTGATTGCCGCACACTCCTCCGACCTCAGGGTCGGCAAAATTGCGAACAAGCATTCGCAGGGATTGCGGCATGAAAATCGAGTTGGCATCGGAAAAGACGAGCACGTCTCCGGTAGCAAGCTGAACTGCGGAATCGAGAGCGAATATTTTTCCCCGGCGAGGCAGATCCATCAACCGAACCCGGGCATCGTCACAGGCTTCGACAATCAGGTTGGTGTCATCAGTCGAGCCGTCTGAGGCGACGATTATTTCGAGCTTATCATTGGGATAATCCAAAGAAAGAGCGTTCTCGATTTTTTCGGAGATGCTTTTTTCTTCGTTGTAAGCTGCAATGATCAGAGAAAGTCGAGGGGTGACATCACGCTTGTTCACCTGGCGATTGGCTAATCTGCCCCAGGCACCGATCAAGAGGGAAAAGCCGCCATAGGCGTAGACGATGGCCGCGGCGCATAACCAGAAAAATATTTCAAGAAACTCCGACACCTAGTTGGCTCCCCTGCCATGAAACACTGTACCACAGGTCCGAACCAAAACCTGAAAGTCCAGAGCAAAACATTGGTTCTTCATGTACGCAATATCCAGTCGCAACCTATCATCAAAATCTAGCTCATTTCTGCCTGAAACCTGCCAAAGCCCGGTCATGCCCGGCTTGGCTTCGAGCCGGGCTGTGTGCCACAGGCTATAAGTTTTCGCGCTAAATGAAGTCGGACGTGGTCCGACCAAACTCATATCCCCTTTCAGAACATTGAGGATTTGCGGTAGCTCATCCAGGCTGGTTTTCCGCAAGAAACGTCCAACTCTGGTGATACGCGGATCCTTGGTTATCTTGAAGTCAGGATAGGTCAGCTCGTTTAGATGCATGTATTTTTCTTTCAGTTCTTCCGCATTGCTGACCATGGTTCTGAGCTTGTACATCTTGAAACGCTGGCCGCCCCGGCCGGTTCTTTTCTGAAAAAAGAACACATCGCCGGGAGAACCCACTTTGATGGCAAGGTAGCACAGCGACAAAACAGGAAAGACAACCGGAAATGCGAGAATGCAGAAGCAAATATCAAATGCTCTCTTTAGTGGGTAGTACCACTCCATCCGCATTCTTCTTTTGTCGGCGTATTGCTCGTACCAGGCGAGGTTGTTGGGCTTTTCCAGCGCTATGGCAGCGACCTTCATCGGCCGTGACGTTCGAATGTTCTCCGCTGAAGTTTTGCCGTTGGCCCCTGGTATTACTTGGCCTGGTAAAACAACATTAGTCACCCTTGGACTTTTCATCTACTTTTCTGCGCTCCCGCTTCCTGTTGCTGTTCGCCGGCTGAACTACGTCTGGTTCCGCCAACTTCCCGTTGTCATCGCTGGTGCACACTTCCACCGCGCGAGTTATTAAGTCCTGAAGAATCAAACCGTCAGTCGGAAACTCCGCTACTCCCGTCACCAGGTGACCGGCGGTTCTTTTAAAAAGTAGTTTCTTAAGTCGTGTTACCGTGAGCATCGCCTGTTCCCGGTTTGATTCGGGCAACATGATAACATACTGATTGCTGGGAACGTCATAGGTGGCGATATCACTTTCACGCAACGATTCTTTTAGAATCGAGCCGACCAGAGAGAAGACCAGTTGAATCGTTTGCATCACCTGGTTGTAGGATTCCACCCCTCCGTTGCCGGCGTCAGCTATCAGACTTCTTTTCAAGTCAAGAAGTAGCTGGTCGCTTTCGAGCCGGAGCACCAAAATCGAAAGCGGGCGGCCGTAGCGGCGCATTCTGGCCAACTCATTGGCGAGATCTTTCTTAGTCTTTCGAAAGGTCGGTACTGCGCTCAAGTGCAAATCCGGGCCGACGTGTGCCTTAGTCCGAATGGTTTCTTTTCGTCTCCTTACCAAAAGAAACAGCAGCACAACAACCACAAGCAAAAGTAAACCGCTGACTAGCCAAGGTGTTTCGATCACGTTACTTTGTTGCCCCTATAAAAATTCTACCGCAATACGTCTATTCGAAACTGATGCCCATTGTCAGGCATCGTAGTAATAATAAGTTTCTCGGTTTTGTTTGGTTATCTCGACCTTGTTTAGGACAGAGCCGATGACGGTGGCCTCGGCTTTTTTGAGCATATTCTTTGCCTTGCTCAGCATTTCCTGATTGTATTTCTGCGAGTCGACGACAAATAAGACTCCGTCCACCAGCGAAGAGATGATCATTGTCTCCGGCACCAGTAGCAGCGGCGCCGAGTCAATCAGAATGACATCAAATCTATTCTTCAACTCCTCCAGGAGAGCTTTCATGGAAATCGATGCCACCGTCTCGCTGGGATTCTTGAGTTGTTTACCGCTGGTCAACACCTTTAGATTGTCGATGCCGGTGGATTGCACCGCTTCAACCAGAGAGCTATTCAGGATATTGAGATTGCTGAGCCCGGCAAGATTGTTAATCTTTGAAACAAAATTGTTGTCCATTACAAAATCGGAGAAATTGTCAACCAGGTCACCCATTTCCTGGTCTTTGAACGCCTTCTCGACCAAAGCTTCACTGCTGTCGATCAAGGCAGTATCGTCTTTCATCGCATTGTGATAGACCAGCAGATCCGCCAGCCCGGGCTCTTTGTCTATCTCGAACAGGGCGTGCATTTGCGGTCGGCGCAGATCTGAGTCGACGATGAGGACTTTTTGATCCAACTTGGAGAGTGTAATTGCCAGGTTGGTCAAAGTGGTAGACTTACCTTCGTCCGGCCCCATACTGGTGACCAGGATAGTCTTGAAACTTCGTCCCAGG
Source organism: Candidatus Zhuqueibacterota bacterium (assembly GCA_029262055.1). Lineage (GTDB taxonomy): Bacteria > Zhuqueibacterota > Zhuqueibacteria > Oceanimicrobiales > Oceanimicrobiaceae > JAJDAD01. The sequence continues at coordinate 154,167 of JAJDAD010000112.1, read as the reverse complement.
CCATTGAACTGCATGTTCGTACGCAGCATACGATAGGTCTCTGCGATGGGAGTTTTGGTGTCCAGCTCAGTGAGCAAGCTGCGCTTGATCATCGGGCTCTTACCCTTGCCATTTGCCGACCTTGCCAGCATGCCATTTGATATTTTCGCAATTAGCGGAATGGCAGACAGGACAGCCCAGTCAGTAATCTGCTCTAGTTCCTCAGCAGAGTCCAGCGAGGTCCTGGTCGCCTCGCGCAGGAAAGCCGCTCCAAATCCCACGAGCAAACCCAGTACTACACCGATGGCGATGTTCACCTTTTTGCGCGGCGCAACCGGTTCTTTCGGCAAGCGCGCACGATCGATAATTCTTGTATTTGCCAGTTTCTCAGCTTCAGAAATGCGAGCTTCTTCACGTTTTTCCAAGAGCATCATGTAATTCTTCGCGATGACTTCCTTTTGCCGGGTCAAGCGTGCGAGGCTATACTCCTTCTGCGGCAGCGAGGCCAACTGGGACTCATAACCCTGAATAGTCTTCTTCAGCGCCAGTTCTTGTGCCTTCAGAGTCTCCAGCTCCACTTGCTGGGCATAAGACTCATTGACATATCGCTCGATCTGGGTGAGCGGGTCGACAACACTCTCCCTTTTGGCAATTTTCAAAGCCTCATTGGTAAGCCGCGTCTTGGTGTCGGCGATCTCTCTTTCAATCTGACCTAATTTGGGATGATCAGAATCGTAACCCTGTAGTTTCAATTCTGTATATCGCTGTTGTAGCGCCAGCAGGCTTTGTTTAAGCCCTTGAGCATACGGAGTGGCGATATCGGTAATCGACGGTACCAGCGCTTTCTTTTGCTCGCTCAATTGACTCTCGAGCGTAGCGAGGCGCTCTTCGACTGACCCCCTCTGCGATTTGACAGAATTAAAAAGGACCTCGGCTTCCGTCATTTTGCGTAGCAGACCCTGCGACTCCTTATCGACGGACATGATTCGGTTCTGCTCCTTGAAATTCCGCAACTCCTCTTCGGCGTCGTTCAACTGTGCCTGAACTCGTTCCACTTGTTCCTCTATGAAAGAGCGCACACCACTAACACCCGCCTGCTTGATCCTGGCCATACGTTCCTGGAATACGTTTGCCGCCGTGTTGGCGACATCGCGACACAGTACCGGGTCGCGCATTGCCATGCTGATTTGCAGGACATTTGAGCCCCGGATCGAAAATGCCGATATGTTCTTGTTTATTTTCTTACTCACATACGAAAATTTGTCAAAGTCCTCTGCCGCATCCGCAGGCATCTCAAATCTTTCGTATGCATCGAGAGGGAGCGCCTTGGCGACATCTTCAGAGAAGGCCAGGCTTTTTATTTCCTCCAGGCGATTCGAAATGAGAATTTCACGGGATGCATCATAGCTGTAGTTTGTGACAGGATTGCTGAATTCCTCAAAAATGAAGCTGGTGCTGGCCTCATAAATTGGATTGGCGGTCTCATTGTAAAAGAGAATAGGAATCAATATTCCGACCACGCCGATCACAACAAATCTTTTGCGCCGTTGGACTACTTTGCTTATCAGCGAGACAATCCGCTGACTGTCGTTATTTGACATTTAAAGCTCCTGTCACCTTCTAAGAGTTCCCGGACCTGGATTAGTTCCTGTTGGCACGCACGTAGGCAAGGTACAGACCTATCGGTACTCCAACATCCCTGAGAATCGTAGCGACATTTCGCCATGTGCTCCAGGAGTTTCTCGGTACAAACACCACATCGCCCGGCTTCAACTCAGGCGGAGACGTCGCATTCCTCTGTTTCAGATGTTTGTCGAGATTCACTTTGATGATCTGGTTGCCGAGCGACAGATGGCCGCTGCCACTTCTGCCGTTTGAAGCAACGCCGTGTTGAACACGACTGATGGTTACACCGCTCAGCTTCGAAAACTGGGTCGGACCTCCTGCCTTGGAGAAAAGTTCAAGCAAGTTGGTTTTGTCGCCAACTCGATACTCACCAGGGCGCTTGACCTCCCCTACTATATGAACGATCATCTGCAGCTGACCTTCCTCAGAGCCAACCAAATAATCTTGAGCCATCGAGGTATCAATGTTGACAAGAAGAAGGACAACAAGGCCAGTCAATAAAGGCAATGAATTCTTACTTAACAGACTTTGCACATAGGATCTCATTTCTATCGGTCACCTTTTTTAGAATTCGATCAAGGTATTGATTATCATGGCTTGCCTTTGCACTAGTCCTGACGAAAATCATCGTACGCGAGTCAATATTCGGACCAATAAGTGCCAAAATAAGGTCAAAATGAATTCAGAGCATTTAGAATTTGTATACAACAAGCGTACCAAAAAACGGCAGATCGCTTCGTTGCCTACAACCAGCTATTAATTAAGCACTTCAACCCATGACTAGATGCGTCACGAGTAAAGCTTCATGGCTCCCTGCAAAACAATTATTGCTAGCGGCACGGACATTGTCTCAAAAAGGCACAAACCTTCGCAGAGAGTCATGCTCACCCTGCATGACTTATCTACAAGGAAGATTGTGCGCATGGCACCTGGTTCGTCCAACGAAAGTTGCAACATACACCTAAGACTTCATCGGCAAGATGCCGATTTCAACTTTAGAAGAAAATTAAAGATTGTTAATTGTTCTTTGAAATGCTAACTGCACAACGCCGGTTCTGCCGTGCTCCAGCATGAACCCGACCGCAATCTATCTCAGTACGCCCGGAGTAAGTCGAGGGAGGCTATCATTCTGTCGGAAAAGTCTACAATTGCCCTGTCCACACTCCATAGCCGTTTCTGTTCAAAAACGCGCTCTCAGGATAATTAAGCAACTAATTGTAAGTAGATACAGAGCCAGCCTGGTGCGGAATCACCAATGCCGTTCTTATTGACGGCTTTACTATTTGAGTTGACATGCATCTCTGTTTATGGTATATTTGGAGTTTCGCTACGATAACGACTCCTAGGTCAAGCTTGACAAAAAACAAGGCTCACGGGACACCTCTTGTTATCTAATCTCAAAGGCTATTATCGCCCGCAATCAATCCCTTCAGCGCTAGCTCTGCTGGAAAAGAACTCAGGTTCTATCCTGGTTCTGGCCGGCGGCACCAAGCTTATCCTTAACGAAAACAACATTGTAAAAGAACTTGTCGACATCACTTCTCTCGGGCTCGATTACATTAAGGAAGGTTCTGGAGAGATTCGAATCGGCGCAACCACACCAATCCAGCAAATTGTCGAAAACAGGATCCTGGGTAATGCTGCCGGCGGGATAATCTCCCGCGCTGCCCATCTGACCAGCCACTCAATCATGGTACGAAACACCTCCACCGTGGGTGGAGAATTAGTCACAAGTGGGCCCCTGTCGCTTTTTTATTGTACCATGCTCGTCCTGCAAGCTCAGGTCAGAATAGCAGGTGGTGAAGAATTCGCTCTGGCCATGAACGTTTTTCTGGATAAGAAAGGCCTCGGCGGCGGGCTCCTGATTGAAGTTGTCATCCCGAAACTGCCGGCGCATAGCTATGCTGCAGTGGCGCCCATTCTCTCGGATATGGACAGGCCAATCATCTGTGCTGCCGGCCGTGTGACCTTTAAGAAAGGTCTCTGTCAAAAAGCAAAGCTGGCAATTACCGGCACACCCAGAGTTCCACAAAGGTTGCATCGCATAGAAGAATTTCTAGAGGGCAAACCGTTGGACGGGTCATCGATTGCCGATGCAATGGAGATGGCCGAAGCTGTATATGAGCCGATTAGTGACTCTTTTGCCAGTGAAGAATACCGCAAAGCTGTCGCCCCCTCCCTGATAAAAAGAGTACTTTACGACTGCCTTGAGCAAGCACAGGACATGTCAGGAACATCGGAATGAAAGTAAGTTTATCCATTAATCAGCAGGATGTCCAGGTCGAGGTGCCGGCCTACAGAACACTGATTGACCTGCTGCGGGCCAAAGGATTTTGGAGTGTGAAGCACGGTTGCGAGGACGGCCAATGTGGCAGTTGCAGCGTCATTGTCGATGGCCGGGCGGTACATTCCTGCAGCCGGCTGGCCGCCCAGGTTGAAGGAAAGTCTGTCACGACCTATGAAGGCTTTCGTTCTGACAGTCGCTACACTTCCCTGAAGGAAGCATTGATGAATCTGGTTGACCTGGACTGCGGTTACTGCATTCCAGGCATGATGGTCTCTATAATGGCATTGCTTGAGGCCAATCCCGAACCACCCGAGGAAGACGTAAAAGACGCGCTGAGAGGCAGCAGGTGCTTTTGCAAGGCCACACTAAATGACCTGTCGAATGTTATGGAAGCGATTGACAAGATACGCGGGAAATGGTGATGCCTAAGAAAAAGCAACTAATTGTAGTCGGTGACCGGCTCTTGATCGATGCGGACAAGAATCAGGACCGCACCGATTTCGGATTGTATTTGCCTCCCGGAGTGAAAGAAAAGGAGAAAGTCAGAGGTGGATACGTGGTGAAAGTGGGACCGGGTTATCCTATGCCCGACCCAAGTTCTATGAAGGATGAACCGTGGTCCTCATCAGGCGGCGACGAGATCAAGTATGTCCCGTTGCAGGCCCAGGTCGGTGACTACGCAATTTTTCTGAACGGTCACGCCATCGAAATAGAGTTTGAAGGCAAACCATTCCTGGTCGTACCGCAGTCTGCCATTCTTGTCCTCATGCGCGATGATTTTTCCGGCATGGACCTCGAAGATTAACCAGCCTCTCCAGCCTCTGCTTCATGCAGAAAATCCTGCAACGTGTTTTCCAGCACCAATTGCGTGTGCTTGCGGTCGTAAAGATCTGCCGCGCCCGCACGTTCGCTGCAGGCCGAGGATGACAAGCCGCAACGCTCGCAAGTCTCATTGACGTCCATTTTTGCCACAGCAGGATCCTGCCAGAACTTGACCACAGATTTAAAATCATCGTTCATCGCAAACCCCAGCGAGATACTCGAATTAGTCCCTTCGGTCAAAGCAAGGGGCCTAGCAAGCGTAATATCAAATAGCTCAACGCCGCCATCGACAAAATGCGACCGCTGCGCCGACACGATCTGAGGCGAGGCCGAGCCTTGCTGTTGCTTTTCCGCCAACTCCAGCAAGAGCCGAATCCCCTGCCAACGTCTGCAATAATGCTCATTGAGACCGATACCATGCGGCACCACCACGCGCGACATATTCAATTCCTTGGTGATACGAAAACGCTCACTCCCGGCTTTGTTGCTAAACCTAACATAGTAGATTTCATTCAAACCAAAAAATTTTGGAATGATCTGGCTTAGTCGATAAAGAAACATCTCCGGGGTCGCATTGTAGTTAGACATCATTTTGACGAACAGATCCGTGTCCCAACGCTTCCTCCTGAAGAATCCCCTTAGCTCTTCCTGCAGCAGAGAGCGATTGATGAGCAGTGCGCCCGCAAAGTAAGACGCCCTGAAGTTGTTCAGCACCTGCTCAAAGCTCTCAACCTTTATCCAGGAGGACGTGCTGGTCCGTTCCTTCAGTCCAAGAAACTCATATCCCAGTTCGCGACCGAGAATGAATGCTTTCTGGCTTGGCAAAAGATTCTGGTTGATGACCAGACGAGGCGGGTCGCTATTGAGCCAGATAGACCGGAAAACCTTCAGGGCAGGGAAGCGCTCAAAGCCGGATTCTTCCACACTACTGCCCATCAGGTCGGAAAATATCTCTCGCAGTTCTTCGAACTCGATGCTCTGTCGGCCAACCCACCCCCGCTGAGTCACGAAACGGTCCACTGCGCGTTCGATCTCACCGAAGTAGTTTTGATTCATCTTCTGGTAGGAACGCAGGGCGGCCAGCAGGAAATGCTCAACCCGCATATCGTACGTTTGCCCGAGTTCGAGAAAAGTACGGAGAAACGCTCCTGCTTTATTGGGCGTGGTCGTAACCAGGTCCATCAAATCGCGCGCGGTAATGCCGAAGATATCAAACGGAAATTCTTTGAGAAACGGCGACTCCAGCAGGGAGGTTAACGGGTCCAAATCCTTGTCGACCTTCAGAGAGACCAGGTCGTCAAAAGCCACATCCAGCGCGCCGGCGATGGACATCAGTTTTTCCGGCTTGGGATATTTTTTGCCTTTCTCAATCTCACTCAAAAATGAGATCGATAGCCCGGCCGCGGCCGCCAGTTCTTTAAGGGAGAGGCCCTTTTTCTGGCGGAACTGTTTCAGCTTCAATCCCAGGATAAGCCTGAGGTTGTCAGCACTATACGTCATTTTCTGTTTCCGGTCTTAGCCCTTTCGGATGTCATGAATCGACGCCGTGGCACGCAAGTCCGAAACAATATAGATTAGTCTTCCTACGATTGCCAATAAATTCTCCAGCAGGAAACAAGCGTCTTGGTTGACTCAGCTGCCTCACGTCCTGCTGTCAGCACCACAATTCCACAATGATGGGAGTTCTGTTTTCGGGCAGACAACACCTAATCATCGGTGTCAATAGCCGATGAAAAAGAGCAAGGAGAAGAACGGACACAACCGGCATCCGGCCGTAAAGGTTCACACCCGCTGCCAGGCCGATTTTCACACCACCATGAAACCGTCCGACTGGTTCATCAAGAAACGGGAAGCCCCGCCAAACCTAACGGCATTGACGGGGCTTCTCCGGACAGACAAGTACAAATATCGGCCTACTTCAGATACATCAGCTTCTTCGACAACACCTGTTCGCGGCCCGGTGCGAAGGCGACGGTCAGACGATAAATGTAAACACCGCTGGCCAGATTTCGAGGCTGCCACAAGACCTCGTGTCTCCCGGCAGTTAACTGGTCTGACAGCAATTCCGCAACTCGCTGGCCGAGGATATTGTACACCACCAGCTTGGCTCGTCCATCCTGTGGCAACTTAAGCACGATGCGAGTAGACGGGTTAAACGGATTGGGATAATTCTGTAACAGCTCGATCCGGTTCGGCAAGGTCTTGGGCTTGTCGGATACCCCGGTCGGAACTGAGCCTGAGGATTTCACTTGGTAGAAACCGGACGATGAACCCATGGTCAGATCATCATAAAGCAGCGTGTGCGTCAATTCGCCCGGGTATCCCCGGAACAGCGTCGTCGCCAGGTCGGAAACGGCATCGTAAACAAGAATGTCGCGCCGGACTGCAAAATAGATGCTGTCGGGATGATTCTTGTTAATGGCGACGGCTTCAAAAGCGCCCTCGCGCGCGCCAATCGCCTGCATGCTGATGGACTCCAGCGTATGGCCGCCATCGAAAGTCCGCACGATGGCATTGCTCAAGTTCTCGCCGCAGGCCAGGTAAAGGGTATCGAGACTGCCGGGCTTTGCCATGATCTCATTGACCGGCAGCGGAAAAGGAGCCGGGTTGAAGGTCCCGTGCGGTGCCAGAGAAGGCCGACTCCAGGTTGCCCCACCATCAAGAGATTTGTAAACCGCGCCGGAATCTATGACCACTGAGTGGGTAACCGGATCTTCGGCCACACCACCGCCTGCAGCGAACAGGACAAGTGAATCCTGTGCTGTATTCCAGGCTGCGATCACAGATTTGAACATATGATTACCCGCTTGCGGCATCGTTGACCAGGTAGCTCCGCCATCCACACTCAGGAGCAAAGCGCCGTAGAGTTCATGTTCCGTGTAGGCGGACGCAATAACACTGTCGCTGCTGATAAAAGTGATTTGGCTGACCCGGCCACCTCTGCCTTTGAATGTCGGTTCATCGAGACCGCTCACATGGCTGTAGGATGCGGAGTTCCAAGCATCGTTGTTGAAGCCACCGGTCTCCGACACAAAAATGCCATTACCGTTTGCCGCAACAATGTGGTTGGTATCGTCCGGATCGATCGCAATAGCCGTAAAGCCCATGTTGCCGCCGCCGCTCGGATTGACCGGATAATTTCCGTAGGGTGGCAACCACTTGGCCGTGGTCGTGATCGATGTGTCCGTGAATACCGAGGTATAGGCAACCCCGACACTGGTGGCCAGATAGACTTTGTCCATCTCGTTGGGCACCTGTGCGATATCCCAGATTGTGACCCCTTCTATGCCGGTGGGGACAAACATGAACTCACTATTCAGGCCTGATGTTGAACGTGCCGGCGAGCCGTCGCCCTGGCTAAAGTAAATGTCCGTGCCCGGAATATGTCCGATGCCGACATTGGCGGCTGAAACCCGCGGATAGTAAGGATCGTTTTGAGGTGAAAAACTCGTCCACGTATCGCCAAGATCGTCGGAATAGCGGTCTTCACCCACCAGAAACAACCGAATGTTTCCGGGGCCCGGATAACTTGCGTCTTCGTAGATAGTCGCCGACGGTACCATGAACGGATTGCCCGTTGCGAACACTTTCGTCCACGTGTCACCGGCATCATACGAACGCCACAAGCCGTTGACGCCAGGGTTAGCCGGGTCAAATGCGGAGACCCAGAGCGAGTCACTGGCGCTTGGATGAGACGCAATGGCTGAGACAATGTGAGCAGTGTCCGGCCCCGACGCAACGTAGAGACGCGTAAAATTCGTGCCGTCGCTGGTTCGATAGAATTCCTCGCCCGGGCGGTCGAAGCTCTCGCTCATGCTGACATAAAAACTCTGACCACTCGCATCACTGCGGCGCAGCTCCAGGCTTTCCACTTGCCTGTGACTCGACATGGAACTCGGATCAGGCACAACCGTAATATCCCAATTACTCCCGGCGTCAGTGGTCCGAAAAACAAAATTGCCTGCGCTTACCAACGCGGTCGCACCCGAACTTGAAAGCGCACCGATGGCATATGGTCCCTGAACTGAACCACCGAACGCAGCTCGCAGCTCGTTTTCGGCGGAGTATCCGTCCAGCAATGTGCGCCAATTCACCCCGTCTGTCGATACTTGCGATCCCGTCAGCGTTCCGGCTTCCTGGCTGGTGCGGGCATAACAGTAGCCATCAGAGGCCTCTACCTGCAGGGCACGTCCACCAAAACCACGTGTCTGAAAATTGGTTAAAAACTCCAGAGAATCAGATGGGAATGCAGCGTACCAGGTCAAACCGCTATCGGCTGAAGCAAACACAGACTGCGGCGCTGCCACTGCCGCGAACATGAGGCCGTGCGCCGTATCAAACGCCATATCCATCACGGTACCACCGTACAAACCAAGATTTGTCCGGCCCTCTGTCGTTGCCAGCGGAGGTATCGGTGGCAGCGGTGGATGGATTCCACCCATGCCAAGAAAAATCCTGCCCGGACCTACCGCTTTGGGCGGCAACAGTTCCTCGATACCACCGTGTGTAACGAAAAGCTTCTCCGGCAGCACCAGGACTTCACCATTGACCGGAGCCGACCCATCCACTTCTCCGACGAAAGTGACCAGCACAAAAGGGTCATCGTCGTGGTGAGACAGATACTCGCCGGCAGGCGCCTGCAAATCAAACGTCATGGAGTCGGTATCGGCTGTGCTGACAAAACTCCAACTGCTCAGAGCAGCGCTCAAAACATGGCCATTATTGTCCCAATTCAAATATGGCGGGAGCACCTTTATCACCGCCCGGATACGGCTCACTTGCGAGTCGACCGGCACAGGCTGCATGACCGCAAACTCCAGAGCAAAGCTGGAATCCGGGTGAGAGCCTGTTTCAAGAAATGCGAACAGTGTGTGGTCATCACCCGGGCCGCCGTCCGGAGGTGGCCCGCCGTCTCCGATAAATATTCGCCCGTGCTGAACCAGAGAGTCCGGGACCGGCAGTGCTACGCCATTTCTACTGACGAAGATATTGCGCAAGCCGATTTCTATGCTGTCGCCCAGAGGGGCTTCGGGAACGATAAACCCTTTGAGCAGGGCCAGTTTAGCCGGCGGCCCGTCTTCATGGACAAAGAACAAACCAGCCGGTGCCGTCGCCTCAAAATCGACGCTGTCCGCATCTCCTGTCACAAGAATATCCCATCCTCTCAGAGCGGACTGCAGCGTATCGACGACCGGATCAAATGTGAACAGAGGAGAGTTGGCGAAGGCCGTAAAAGAAAAGCCGTTGATCATGGAATCCGCCGGCACCGGCCCAAAGAACAGCAGAGGCAAAAATGCATCAGCGCCCGGCGGGAAATTAAGGTGAGGAGGAAATCCAAGAAGCGCGTGCTGTCCGCCCGGCGGTGGCGGCGATGGTCCGGGATCCCCGATGACAAAAACGCCACCACCTTTGATGGCTTGCGGGTCGACGGTCACATCGACGCCGTGCACAGTTACAGCCAAATGCCCGACAACAATCTCCATGAAATGATTTGTCGGGGCTGTCTGAGCAACGGTCCCAACCAAAGTCAGCAAGTGCAGATCTGAAAAGCCATCGTGAACCAAAAATGTGTTGGTCGGAGCGGTCACCTCAACTTGCAGAGAATCGGCAGCTCCGTTCGTGTTCAGGGTCCACCCGGCCAGTGCCGGCGCAAGGCTGACGGCGTTGACATCCCAGGAAAAATCCGGTGGCAGCGCGTGCACGACAAACTTTATACGACTCAATTGCGAATCTGCCGGCAGCGGTTGTAGCGCAAGGAATTGTAACGGCACGGTTTCGCCCGGGTGGGCCGCAGTGTCTGAAATTGCAAAAAGCCCGTCTTCGTGTTCGCCGGGCTCGCCAATAAACACGGTCAGTGCCTGGAACTCCGAATCCGCGAAAGCAACCTCGTTCCCCCTGCTGATGAATGAAACCGACTCCAGCCACAGCTTCATACTATCCCCCTCCAGTGCTGCAGGTGCAATGTTCCCACGAAAGTCGAACAACCTTGCCGGCGGCCCTTCCGCGTGCTCCAAAAAGACACCCGCCGGTGCGGTCGCTTCGATCCGCAGTGAATCGGCACCGGTGGTTACAGCGAAACTCCAGTCCTGCAAAACGGTTGCTGTGGTATCGATGGCGCCCAGGAAGGCAAAGTCGGATGAACTCTTTCGTATCGTCATCGCGACGCCACTGACTTGCGAATCCGCCGGCACCGGCTCGAAGACTTCCAGCGGGACCTCAACGCTGTCACCCGGCGCAAAGAACATCACTGGCGGCATCCCCAGCAAACCGTGTTCAGGAGGTGGAGGAGGTTGTTGTGAAAAAACATTATAGCCATCTACGGCTGTGATGATCGAAAAGAACATCAGCACTACCACGACAAAAACCAGATTGCTTCTACGCATGAGTTTATGTCCTCCTACGTTAGTGAAAAGCCCGTTGGTAAGGGGACCCCGGCCCAAAAAACTTCCGCAAACCGTTAATGCTCCCGATGGTAACCTCCTAGTATTATCGGTTCTCTAGCAAGTAAATATAAAGCACAGTCGATAAAATAAGATAGACGTGTCTGCCCCAAAAAGTGAATATGGCGAGGGAGCCAGAGCAGACTGTGCCAGGCAAACAACAACTTCGCGAAGCATCACTACATGCGGTAGCCCGGAAAGGTTGGGCGTTCAGGAACGGGCAACCGCGGGAACCGAAAATCGGCTCCGGCCCACAGGAATGGCAGAATGATTCCGCGTACGGTTGAATAAACGATGCGCCGCCGAAGGCGGCCTGCCGGCCGCAACTAACCCTTTCATTTTGCAAAAAAAAAGCCTACCGTTTTTTATGGCGGTTTCCACTTGTCTTGCAAGACAACGAGCTTGGGCTTAACTCCAAGATGACTTCACTTTCCGCACAGGCCTTGACAGACTTGCTCGGCGGTCCACTGCCGGCTCCAGCAGAAGCTGACCGCATCCTCGGCAAGATCCCGTTCGAAGATCAGCTCCAGGCCCTGACGCGAATACGCAATATTCCAAAGGCGGACACGAGCACGGCTTACATGACCGTCCTGCCGAACATTCTCCGGAATCTGCAAGAGACCGCCTACCCGGACCGCGTCCTCATCAACTTCGAAAAGTTGGTTCAAACCGTCCCAGATGCCAGCACGCTGTTCAACGACCTCGCCCGGCAACCCCGGATGCTGGAAGCGCTCTTTGTTCTTTTTGCGGGCAGCCAGTTCCTCACCGACGTCCTGATTCGATACCCGGAGTATCTGCAACAATTCCGCGAGACCACCGCCCTGGCTCGCGTCAAAAGCCGGCAGCAGATTTATTCAGAGACAATCGATTGTATGTCTCCTGAAATGTCGTTGGACGACAACCTGGACGAGTTGCGTCGTTTTCAAAGAAAAGAGCTTCTGCGCATCGGTAGCGGCGACCTTGTGAGTGCCATCAGTTTCCAGGGCGTTATCGACCAACTTTCCAGCCTGGCGCGCTGCATCGTGCGCGCATGCTTAAACCAGGTCTCGCTGAGCATCGGAATCCCGACTGAGGGCTTTGCTGTGATCGCCCTGGGAAAACTTGGCGGCAGAGAGCTCAACTACAGTTCTGATGTCGACCTGATTTTTGTTTCAAGAGAACAGAGCGAGGCATACAAGCGGCTTGGCCAGGAGTTGATTCGGGCTTTAGGGCGTGCCACCAGCGAGGGTTTTCTGTATCGCATCGACATGCGGCTGCGTCCCTGGGGACAATCCGGAACCCTGGTGCCGACGGTTGCTGAAAACCTGCAGTACCTGCACAGCAATGCGCAGCTTTGGGAAAAACAAGCGATGTTCAAAGGCCGCAGGATCGCCGGTGACGATATTTTGGGCATCGAATTCCTGGAGCAGGTGAAAGAGCTGCTGGTCGGGCTGCCCGCCGCGGGTTTACGCCGGGAAGCTCTGAAAATGAAGAATCAAATAGAAAAGGGCCTGCGCAGAAAAGGCAGGGATTGGGGTGAAGTCAAGGGCGGCGCCGGCTCGGTCAGAGACGTTGAATTTGTCACCCAGTATTTGCAATTGGCGCATGGCGAGGAAGTCCCGGAAATAAAGAGCCGCAACACCCTGGATGCACTGGCGCGCTTGACGGCGTCCGGCATACTGCCCGACGAAACCTATCGCATCCTCACAAACGGTTACGTCTTCATGCGCACCATCGAGCACCATCTGCAAATCATGCACTACCGTCAAACGCATTTGCTGCCGACGGACCGGCGCGAGTTGAGGTTCCTGGCCAGGCGCCTGGGGTTTCAGGGAAGGAAAATCGGGGAGCAAATGGTCGCGCGTTACGAGGAGCACCGGGCAGCCATCAAGAGTGTTTTTGACACATATTTTCTCGCTGAAGAGACAAGTGTGCAGACCATCCCGGATTCCAACGCAGCCGCGGATTTATACGCCAAAGAACACAGCCGGCATATTGCCAGAATGGGCGCCTCCTACCTCGATACATTCCCGCAAGAAGAAATCGACCTGCACGCCGACATGGCCGAAAGTCTCACGCGTGAGGACCCCGTTCGGCTGGATGTGACACAACTACCCAACTCTGACTGGCGCCTGACCATCGTAGGCATCGATGTACTCGGTGAGCTGTCTTTGATTTGTGGCCTGCTCTTTGACCGCGGTTTGAGCGTTGTGGATGGCACGATTTTCACGTACGAGCCGGATGCGCAGCAAAGCAGTCAGAGTGCAAAGTCACCTGCACGCCGGAAACGGAGGCGCTTCCGCAAGCGGGTGACGACTGACACTCGCAAGAAGATTGTCGATGTGTTCACGGTGCGGGCCATCGCCGGCAACGTCGACGACCGGATGTGGCAGGGCTATGCCGAGGAGCTGTCATATTTCGTCAAGCAACTGCGGGACAGGAAGCAGAACGAAGTCCAGGGAGAGCTGGCGAAACGAGTGGCAACGGCGATGACGAAATACGCACCACTGGCTGAAAAACTCCTGCCGGTTGAAATCGCGTTTGACAACCGTGCCTCGGATAAGTACACCGTCCTGCGCATCGACGCCCCCGACACCGCCGGCTTCCTGTACGAGTTGACCAACGCGCTGGCCTTGAACGGCATCTACATCGCGCGCATGCTGGTGCGATCTTTTGGCGAACGTATCCACGATACGCTGTTTGTCGCTGATGCGCTCGGACAAAAAATCACGGACCCGCAGAGGCAGTACCAGTTGCGTGCAGCGACAGTGCTGGTGAAACACTTCACACACCTGTTGCCGCAGTCTCCGAATCCGCACTCAGCTATGCTGCATTTTCGCGAGTTCGTAAGCAATCTGTTCATTCGCGGTGACTGGCACCACGAGCTACACTCCCTGGAACGGCCGGAGGTCCTGGATGCTCTGGTCAAAATCCTGGGTGTCAGCGACTTCCTGTGGAACGACTTTTTGCGCATGCAGCACGCCAATATTTTCCCGCTTATCAAGGACGTGAAACGCTTGAACATCGTCAAATCAAAGGCGCACCTGCAGGAGGAACTGCGCGAGCTGCTCAGCGCTGCCGATGATTGGCAGGCAAAAACAGACTGCCTCAACGCATTCAAAGATCGGGAGATGTTTCGCATCGACATGCGCTACATCATGGGCCTGAACAAAGAGTTTCGGACCTTCACTTTCGAACTCTCCGACCTCGCGGACATCGTGATCGAGGAGACCTACAAACTGTGCTATGACCGGCAGGTGCAAAAACTGGGTTGCCCGCTCCTGGCAAATGGCTCCGTGTGCGGCGTCGCTGTTTTTGCGCTCGGCAAACTGGGGGGCCATGAAATTGGATTTGCCTCGGATATCGAGATCATGCTTCTGTTTGAAGGGGAACCCGGCGAAAGCAGCACCGTTAATCAGGACTTCACCCGCACGCTGGTCGAACAGATGCAAAAAGCGATCAAATCCAAACAGGAGGGTATCTTTGAGATCGACTTGAGAATACGTCCTTTTGGCAAAGGCGGAACCGTAGCCGTGGCGTTTGACACATTCAAAAAATACTATGCCAGGGGTGGCCAGGCCTGGGATTATGAACGCCAAGCACTGGTGAAAATGAGACCCGTGGCCGGCGACGTACGCTTCGCACAAACAGTATTAGAGGCGCGTGATGCAGCTATCTACACCGACCATGCCTTTGAGGTAACCTCGCTGCGAGCTATGCGGGAACGCCAGGTACGGCAGTTGGTGGCGGGCGGAAGCATCAACGCCAAGTTTAGTCCCGGCGGCCTGGTGGATCTCGAGTATCTCATTCAGGGTCTGCAGCTCCAGGGCGGACACGAACACCCCTCTCTGCGCGTCACCAATACATCGGACGCTATGCACGAACTGGGTCGCGTCAACATTCTCGCACAGGACGATCTCGAAAAGCTCAAAGTCGCGCACACATTCCTGCGCAGAGTGATCGAGGGACTGCGGATGGTGCGTGGTCATGCCAAGGACCTGGCCGTACCGA
Source organism: Candidatus Zhuqueibacterota bacterium (assembly GCA_029262055.1). Classification (GTDB taxonomy): domain Bacteria; phylum Zhuqueibacterota; class Zhuqueibacteria; order Oceanimicrobiales; family Oceanimicrobiaceae; genus JAJDAD01. Next base: position 139,023 of record JAJDAD010000112.1, on the reverse strand, counting down.
ACCGGGATTCAGATGAGTTTCGTTTTCTGGCGCGGCGACTCGGCTACTACGACAAGCCTGAGCAACTTCATGAAGATCTGTTGCAACATACTAAGATGGTGCAGGAGATTAGTCGAGATTTATTGGGTTGATGGATACTGATTCATTGATTCAGCTAAAACTGGTTGATACAATGGCCAAATGCCAGCAACCGTCGGTGAGAGTATCAATGTAGCAAACCATTGCGCAAGCACAACTATTGTTACTTCGCTCCCTTCGGAACAAACCCTTCGTCAGGCCTGTCTAATATTGCATCGGATGTGCGGGTGAATGTAGCGGTGAGCCGTCCTCAGACTGCACTCTCTCAAGCATTAATCAATATCACCCATCGGAAACCAGCCATCTTGCCGTAATTTTCTCGTTTCGTAAGGCACAACCGCCCGCTAGGCTCCGGATAAGAATAATCAACTATCCCGAAAGTGAATTTCTCGTGGTAAAACTCAAATTGGTTCTCTACTCCAAAAACTGCCGGACTGTCTCTGCTTCCATACACTTTTTAATACAGAATTTGAAGCAGTACCAACAGGCAGTGAGCGGAGCCTTGTTATAGAATTCATAACACCGATTCCCGGTGATGGAGATAAATTTCGGGTAGACCAAAGCAGAGTTTTCATAAACCATTGATGATAGGTGATCATATGCAAAAGAATTATTTGATCGGTTTACTTTTACTTATCACTTCAAGCAACGTTAGCGCACAAACCAACAATCATCGTTTTCACTATCCTCTTGATCCCGGTGATTTCTGGGAATACGAAAAGCGATCTGGGTTTTCGCCATCTGTATTTACCGAAACGCGTGAGGTTATAGAAGACACGCTCATGCCGAATGGAAAAACATACAAACTCATTGAAAGAACCGACCCTATATCTGTCACAAAGATGTACCAACGCATTGATTCATCGGAAGTTTTTCAACTCTATGAATGGTTTCACCCTCCTGATCAAATCGTCTATGATGAATTTTTGTTGTACAATTTGGACTTAACGGTTGGCCTTAATTGGCCCTATCCGCCTAACAATTATCATGGGTTCATTTCAGACTCGGGGTTTGTGGAGGTCCGCGGAATCACAGACCTTGTTTTATGGCAGGAATTTTTTGGCGCAGCGGCCCTAGGATCTTTCACTCTGCCAGACACGGGCCTTTGGTTTGACCCGGACGTCATCTTGGTGGATAGCATTGGTGTACTTGAAGACTCATTTGAGGGCGGATCTTTTCAGTTGGTAGGAGCCATCATCAACGGCAAGCAGTATGGGACCATTACGTCTGTGGAATCGCATAGCAGTTTTCATGAAGAATCCGAGGCGATTAAACTTCGAAGCTATCCTAATCCCTTTAACAACTCAACAACCATAGCATATGATCTTGATCGAGCAAACCATGTCGCAATAAGTATCTTTAATGTCCTGGGTGAGAAAGTCAAAACCCTCACCAACGGATTGCAGCAGCCAGGTTCACATGCAGTAAGCTGGCGGGGTGACAATGACTTTGGCCTTACGGTTTCTTCGGGTACGTATTTCTTTGCACTCACAATTGGAGGTGTTCGGACCAGGACAGAAAGATTAACCATAGCAAAATAACTCAGTGAGCAGAACATAACAAGGAGAGGTGAGATTGCAAAATCAATTTCAGCTGTCGTCTTTGGCGTGCTTGTTTATGCTTCTCACGAAAAACGTTGATATCTTAAACCGCCAGGGCTGGATTGCTGCAACTTGAATGTCTGGATATAGCGCTTTATGAAGTTAGCCTGTCGGGCAGAGAAGAAGAAGGACTCAAGGCAGAGTCTTCGATACTGAATATAAAGCAGGAATTATGCAACATGTGCATGTCTGATGACCATGCCCCGCCTATGTAAAATCCTACGGTGGGGGGTCTAATAGAGTGTTCACGCATATAACCACGGAGTAAATTGTCATGAAAAATCCGAAGATGCATTTGAACAAAATTCTGGCCGTTTTTACTCTCGTTCCTACGCTCCAGCGTGGGAACGCTATACCTGACGCTCAGCGTCTATGAAAAGTGAAGAAACAGCAGTGGGGCGCCGCTACAAAGCTCTCAGGGCTGGCAAAAGACCACCTCCTGTGGAGCGTGGAAACGAGGCAACGAATCCCAAACGAGCAATCACTCACCAGCCTCATAATTCAAACTCTGGCGCAACCAGCGCTCGACTTCGGAAACAGTCATTCCTTTGCGCGCCGCGTAATCCTCGACCTGGTCTCTGCTAATCTTCCCTAAAGCGAAATAACGCACATCCGGGTGCGCAAAATAGATCCCGCAAACCGACGCCGCCGGATACATGGCGAACGTCTCGGTCAAGGATATTCCGGTCACTTTTTCCACATCCAGCAAGCGCCATACGGTCTGTTTTTCGGTGTGGTCCGGGCTGGCCGGGTAACCCGGAGCCGGGCGAATGCCGCGGTACTTTTCCGCGATCAACTGTTCGTCGCTCAGGCGCTCATCCGGCGCATACGCCCAGATCTCCCTTCTGAGCTTCTCGTGCAGCAGTTCCGCAAAGGCCTCGGCCAGACGGTCGGCCAACGCCTTGGTCATAATGCTGCTGTAGTCGTCGTGGGCATTCTCAAAGCCGCGAACGACGTTCTCGATGCCCAGTCCGGCGGTAACGGCAAAAGCGCCGATGTAATCTGCCACGCCTGCTGCCTTCGGGGCCACAAAATCCGCCAGCGCCTGGTTTGGATTAGCGCCGCTCTTCTGTGCTTGCTGCCGCAGTGTGTGCAGAGTGGCGACGACTTCAGTGCGTTCTTCATCGCAATACAGCTCAATGTCATCGCCAACGCTGTTAGCCGGAAAAACTCCAAAGACCGCGTTTGCTTGCAGAAGTGCCTCTTCTGCAATTCTATCGAGAAGCTTGTTCGCGTCCGCCAGCAGTTTCCGTGCTTCGTCACCGACTCTGGGGTCATCGAGGATTTGCGGATATCTGCCGGGCAGCTCCCAGGTGATGAAAAAGGGCGTCCAGTCAATGTACTTGCGGATTTCAGCCAGGGAATGCGCAACCAACGTCCCACGGCCGGGATTGACGGGTTTGACCACGGTCGCCTGCTGCCAGTCTATCTGCACCCGGTTCTCGCGGGCCTGCGTCAGCGTCAGGTAGGCCTTTTGGCTCTGCTTGCTCTGATGTTTCCGGCGAGCCTCCTCATACTCGGCACGCACTTCATCTTTGAACGCATTTGATTGCTCTTTGCTCAGCAAATTGCTGACCACCCCCACGCTCCGGGATGCGTCCAGCACATGAACGGTGGCGCCACTGTAATTGGGTTCAATCTTTACGGCTGTGTGGATTCGCGAGGTGGTGGCGCCGCCGATCAGGAGCGGAAGCTGCAGGCCAAGACGCTCCATCTCTGCTGCGTTGTGCACCATCTCATCGAGAGACGGCGTGATTAGGCCGCTCAGGCCGATTACGTCAACTTTGTGCGCTTTGGCCTCGGCCAGGATCTTCTCGCTCGAGACCATGACGCCAAGGTCGATGACTTCAAAATTATTACAAGCCAGAACCACGCCGACGATATTCTTGCCGATATCGTGAACATCGCCTTTAACCGTTGCCAGAAGTACCCTGGCCCGGGCGCTTTTATCATTCGCCTTCGCTTTCTCTTCTTCAATAAAAGGAATGAGGTAAGCCACGGCTTTTTTCATGACTCGGGCGCTTTTCACGACCTGCGGCAAAAACATCTTGCCGGCGCCAAACAACTCGCCGACCACGCTCATGCCGTCCATGAGGGGGCCTTCGATCACCTCAAGCGGTTTGCTAAATGTCTGCCGCGCCTCTTCGGTATCGCTCTCGATATAGTCAACAATACCTTTGACCAGCGCGTGTCGCAGCCGTTCGGCGACCGGGGCGGAACGCCACGCCTCCTCTTTGGCTGTGACCGTGCCGTTGCTTTTGACTTTTTCGGCGTAACTGACCAACTTCTCGGTCGCATTCTCCTGACGATTGAGCAACACATCTTCAACCAGCAGCAATAAGTCCTTCGGAATCTCCTCATAGACCTCGAGCTGCCCGGCGTTGACGATCCCCATGTCGAGCCCGGAAGAAATCGCATGAAAGAGAAACGCCGAATGCATGGCTTCCCGCACGCGGTTGTTGCCGCGGAACGAAAAAGAAATATTGCTGACCCCGCCACTGACACTTGCTCCGGGAAGATTGTGTTTAATCCACTCAGTCGCTTTGATGAAATTGACCGCGTAGTTGTTGTGTTCCGCGATCCCGGTCGCGACCGTCAGAATGTTAGGATCGAAAATAACGTCCTGGCTCGGAAAGCCGACGTCCTCTGTTAGGATCGTGTACGCGCGCCGGCAGATCTCTATCTTGCGTTGCAGCGTGTCCGCCTGCCCCTGCTCGTCAAATGCCATGACGATGACCGCCGCACCAAACGCCCGAATCTTGCGGGCCTGCTCCCGGAACACCTCTTCCCCTTCCTTGAGGCTGATCGAGTTCACCACGCCCTTACCTTGAATGCAGCGCAATCCCGCTTCCAGCACGCTCCACTTCGAGGAGTCGAGCATGATCGGAACCCGGGCGATCTCAGGCTCAGCCCCCAACAGATTGAGAAAGGTCACCATCGCCTTCTCGGAATCCAGCATTCCTTCATCCATGTTGATGTCGATGATTTGGGCGCCGTTTTCAACCTGTTCCCGGGCGACGGAAAGCGCACTTTCGTAATCGCCTTCCGTGATCAGGCGGGCAAATTTTCTCGATCCGGCAACATTGGTGCGCTCACCGATATTGACAAAATTTGTTTCCGGCGTCACGACCACCGGTTCCAGTCCGCTTAAGCGCAACAGGGGCGCGATTTTCGGAATCTGTCGCGGCGAGTGTTGTGTGGCGATCGCGGCCAGTGCTGCAATGTGTTCGGGAGTCGTACCGCAGCAGCCACCGACCAGGTTTACAAAACCACTCCCGGCGTATTCCTGCATCTGCTGCGCCATCAGCTCCGGCGTCTCATCATAGCCGCCGAACTCATTTGGCAATCCGGCATTGGGATAGAGGCTGACATTTACGGCAGTGATTCCTGCCAGCTCTGCGATGAAGGGCCGCATCTGCTCGCTCCCCAGCGCGCAGTTCAGGCCAACGCTGAGCAAATTCTGCGTATGTGACACCGAAATCCAGAACGCTTCCGTGGTTTGTCCGGAAAGTGTGCGACCGCTGGCATCGACAATGGTGCCCGAGATCATCACCGGCAGCACCCGCCCGGATTCGGCAAAGTACCGCTGGATCGCAAACAGGGCAGCCTTCGCATTCAAAGTGTCAAAAATCGTCTCAACCAGGAGAATGTCAACCCCGCCGTCGACCAGGCCTCGAGTTTGCGCAAAGTAGGCATCAGCTACTTGCTCGAATGTCACTGCGCGGTAACCGGGATCATTCACGTCTGGTGAAAGTGAGAGCGTCTTGCTGGTCGGGCCCAGAGCGCCGGCCACAAAGCGCGGCTTCCCCGGCTCACTCTTTGTAAACTCGAGCGCCGTCTCTTTGGCCAGCCGCGCAGCCGTCAGATTAATCTCGTAGACATGCTCTTCCAGACCATAGTCGGCCTGCGAAAGCGAGGTACCGTTAAAGGTATTGGTCTCGATAATGTCGGCGCCGGCGTGCAGAAAGTCGCGGTGTATTCCCTTGATCGCCTCAGGCTGGGTGATCGACAGCAAGTCGTTATCGCCTTTCAGCGGAGTCGGATGGTCTTTGAATTGTTCGCCACGGAAGTCCTCTTCCTGCAGGCCTTGCCGTTGGATCATCGTGCCCATGGCGCCGTCCAGGATCATAATGCGGCGGCGCAAGATATCTTGAAGTTGTTGCAGGCAGTTGTTCATCAGTTTTCTATTGGCCCAATATGGGCATTTTTTGTTTAAAGCGAACGGTCCGCCGGAGACCGCCCGTCTCTGAAAATCTCGTTCAGAATAGTTAGAATGGTAGGGAACTTTCAGGACTTATTCAAGAACTGTTGCAACTTTGCCGAAATTGCTTCCGGCCAGGTCGGGGCCGCCTCTCAGGGTGCCAGGGGATTGCTTTGGCTTGGTAAGTCGCCGCGCTTGAAGGAAAAAACGTGCAGACCCGTCACTTCGTCACTGACATAGATATTGCCCGAAGGCGCAAACGGATAAACGCCGAAAGCGCCACCGAAACCCGGGCCACTGTCGGTGCTGGTGTCAAATTCATCCACTATCACAGGCTGGCTCGGGTTAGAGACATCAAAAATTCGCAGGCCGGCGTGGTAGTATGAAACGTAGGCAAAGTCGCCTCGCACAAAGAGGTTGTGCACCGTGGCATTTGCGTCGGCAAACTCCCCGACTTTTTCCGGATTGTCAAGATCGGAGATATCCCAAACAGTGAAGTCGGCCGGCGCACCCCGCAGATCCGCCAGTTCATCTGTAATGAACAAGAAGTTCCCGTCATCGGTCACCCAGCCACTGTGATGAAAAGCGATGGAGGGAAGATCGATGGAAGCCAACAGCCTGGGCAAGCTTGGATCTGAAACGTCAAAAATATCGGTGGCTCCAAAGGAGCCGAAATGATACCAGCGGTCCCCGATGACGGTTGCATCATGCCCGCTGTCGCTGCCTTGCCAGACCAGCACAGGGTCGGTCGGCGAGTCGTTCAGATCGTAGATGGCTTGTACGGCGTCCGCCTCGCAGTACATGAAACCGTTGGCAGCAATAAAGATATTGTGCGCGGAAGGGAAAGAACCCACGACTTGCGGTTGCGCCGGGTCCGAGGCATCGACGATTTTTCCTTGCCCTACACTGCCACCATCAACGGTATAGATGTAGTTCTTCCAGGCCTTGACGTCAAAACCGGGCACGGTGTTGACGGTGGATACCCGCACCGGCTTTCTTGGATCGCTTACATCCACGATGTGTACGCCGCTACCGGTGTCTGCGGCGGCTGAAAATAACCCAAAGCCCACCAGGGCGTACTCCGTGCCCGTAGCATCGTCGACGTAACCCCAAACATCCGTGACGAACCCGGCCAACGGCAATCTGGCAAGTCGTTGCAGGTTGATGTCGTCATCCCCGCCACTGCCACCGCCGCAAGCAAATAGCGCAGAGAGTATGACCAGCGAGGTCGGGATAGCAATGCGCGATGCCATGCTCTTGATAGTCTCCACAGAATGCAATTGAGCCCCCCGTTTACTTTAGCAATGTCATAGTGCGACTCTCGGCTCTGCCACCGGCGTCGACGCGATAGATGTAAATGTCGGACGCCACAGACTGTCCCGCGTCGTTTTTGCCGTCCCAAACCACGGAGTGGCTGCCGGCCGGTTGCGCCCCCGCAAAAACAGTCCTGATGCTCTGCCCCAGGCTGTTGTAGACCCGCACCCGGACATCCCCGCTGTTTCGCGGCAACGTGTACGAAATCGTAGTCGAAGGATTAAACGGGTTAGGGTGATTTTGCAGGAGAAAAATTGATTTCGGCAACTCCACTTGACCATGGCTGGCCACGCTGGTAACATTTCCTTGCGAGTATTTAAAAACCGTTTTGCCCGAAGCATAAACCAAACTGTCCCCAAACGCGATAAACCGGTTCAAGTGATCTGGAGCGAATTGAGTGCCTATCTTGCCTATCTCCCAAGTATCGCCGCCGTCGGTGGTGCTGGCGGTACTGCCCCAACCGCCGACCCAACCCAAATCCGGCGTAAGAAAACCGATACCCTGTAAGCGAGCGTTATTGGGTACACTTTTTGGACTCCAAGTAAGCCCGCCGTCGGTGGTTTTTGCCAGAGTGGCGAAGCCATTACTTTCCAAAGAAACAAACCCGGTGTTACGAGTGACAAAGAATATTTTCCAACCCCACTGGCCGTCACTGGAACCGCTGTATCTAACCTGCCAGCTCTGGCCGCCATCGGCAGTTGTCATGATCACGGCCCTTATCTCCGCCAGATCGATTTGCTGCGCAGCAGGCGCACCGCCAACCGCGATCCCGGAGTCCGGCGTAAAGAAGTGAACATCTATGAGAGTTCCCGCATGCTGACGCATGTCAATGGCCTGCCAGCTATTACCTTTGTCCACGCTCTTCAAAATCCTGGCAGGACCGTCAAATGCGCCCCCGGCGTAAATGACCGAATCAGTCGGAGCCGTGATGCCGCAGATGCGTCGCGGTGAAAAAGTAGGCAGCCCTTGCACCGGACTCCAACTTTGACCGCCGTCAGTGGTGCGATAGAGGATCGGGATCTCGCCGCCGAGCGTGCCAGCCCAGCCGTTCAGAGAATCCGCGAACTCGATGCTGCGAATATAGCCGCCAAGTTGGGCCTGCTGCACCCAGGTCTCGCCGGCGTCGCTGGTCTTCCAAATCTGGCCGGTACTGTTTACGGCCCAGCCCATGTCGGGCGAAATAAAATGCATGTCATCGTAGCGGCCTGACAACGGCGGCGACAGGGTGGTCCATTCAAACTCCTGGGTGACTGCATAATTCGATGTCAGCAGAACGACTAAAATCACATAAAAAATTTGACTCGATCTCATACCGGCCTCTTATGACTTGCACGGACAAAAATGGATTGACGATTGTCATAATTACAAACGCTCATGTGGGAATATTCCTACAAGTCGTGATTGGGGAGGTTCCCGCTTTCTGTGAAAGTAATTGAATTTGGGCATTTTTTCTACTACTGTTTTGGGCACCTTCCCAGATTGATTGCAAGTCTTCACCTTTTCTCTCAGGGGCATTTTTATGCACAGCAGCGATGAGGAACAGATTGTTCTTCAAATACGTGACGGGGACGAAGTAGCTTTTGGACGACTCTTCGAAGAGTACCAACCTCGCCTTTTCCGCTTCATTTGGCACATGGTCAGGTCTGAAGCGGCAGCCAACGATCTTGTGCAAAACATCTTCCTGAAAATCTGGCGCGGCCGGCAGCGCTGGCGTCCGGGTAACTCCCTGCAAGGCTATCTGTATCGAGCTGCGAAAAACAGTGCCCTCAACTATCTGCGGGATTCAAAATCAGACCGGCGCGAGGAAATCACCGAAAAACACATGGCGGTGGGCGATCCGGCCACCGACCTCGAAGAAAAAGAAACATCCCGGGCGATCCAAGAATGTATCGATGCATTGCCGCCGGGCTGCCGTTCAGTTTTTGTCATGAGCCGCTACGAAGAATCGAAATACAAAGAGATTGCAGAAACGTTGGAGATTTCGATCAAAACAGTGGAGACCCAAATGGGAAGGGCGCTTCGTCGGTTGCGGGGATGCCTCCAATCTTTTTTATAAGTCGAAACATGAGTGTCCGGTTAAGATTCTGTGAAGGCGAATAGCATGAAATTTAATGAAAACACGACCTGGATGAAAGTACCATTGGCGGCTTGTTTAACTGACATTTACTTGCCTTGAATGTTGGCCAAGCCGGACACTCATGAAATCGAAAAAAATATTTTGGCTGAATAGGGGGATTCCGAAAGTGCTGTGTCCTACAGTTAAGCGCGCGAAACTAACTTAGTGACCACAGAAGGAGCAAGCCGTGAAGAAGCCATCCGAGAACTCCACATTGTCCGTCAAATGAGTCTAATCAGAATCTAAGATGATGCCGGAAAAAGCCACCAAGATTTTCGATAGAGTTGCGAGGATTCTTGCCAAAGAAGACCCTGCTGACCAACTCGCCGAAGGTGACCTGCAATCACCTGACTACGACGACTTGCGCAAGGTCTGGGAGCTTACCGGAAAAATTCAGGCATCCAAGGCCCCGGAGGATCAGTGGCGTTTGTTGCAAGACAAGATGCACGCCGACGCTGAACGAAAACCAAGAATATTCGCGCTTAAACCCGGCACAGACGGCATTCAGAATCGTTTTGCTTTTTACGCGCTACGCCTGGCGGCCGCCATCTTTCTTTCGTTCGCGACTTACTGGAGTGTCGACTATCTTTTTCTTACCACCGGCACCGTTACCACAGTCAACGGCGAGACACGAGTCGTCGACCTCCCGGACGGCTCAATTGCTGAACTGAATGCTGGCAGCACACTCATCTTTTCCAAGAAAAAACGGGAAGTGCGACTGCTTGGAGAAGCTTTCTTTCAAGTGCAAGTCGGCAATGAGAAGTTTGTGGTTGAGTCGAATGCAACACGTGTAACGGTTTTGGGAACGGAATTTAACGTGCGTGCGCGCGGCGAAAACGTCACCGTTGCAGTGGCTCACGGGAAAGTCTCGTTCATGAACCACAACACGCCGGGAGAGGTTTTGCTGACAAAAGGACGAATGAGCCGGGTCCAAGGACAATCGCCTCCCACAAGTCCGGCAGAAATCGATTTGGATAGATTTCTCGCGTGGCGCCAGGGACGCCTGGAGTTTGTCAGAACGCCTCTCGCTGAATCTCTCAGCGAAGTGGAACGTCACTTCGGAGTCATTGTCCAATACGAGAATGTTGACATTGAGGGGAAAACCCTGACTGCTTCGTTTGGTGCGAACCAAAATGCACTGGAGGTCATTTCCGCGGTCGGTCTGACTTTTGGCTGGCAAATCAGCGAGCAGGACGACATTTATGAACTCCACCAATAATGAACGACAACACATTCTGGCCGAAGTACATGCCGGCTTTGGAGAAATAGAATGAGAACTGCAGCAATACTTTTACTAATCCTTGGACAGATTCTTGTCCCGGCGTTGCCGGCCCCGTCCGGTGAATTGCCGGCAGGGCTACTCAAAGACAACGCTTCGGTTAACCTTAAGATTTCCATCACATTAAAAAAGGCTTCACTCCGCGAAGCCTTGGATCAAATATCCCAACTGGCAGGGGTCAAATTTGTTTATGACGATGAGCTTCTCAAAGGTGGAGACACCTATTCCGCGAAGTTCAAGAACAAAACAACCATCGAAATCCTGGATGAACTGCTGAAAGACTCAACCGTCGGCTACGTCGTCCAGTCCGAAAATCAAATCGTACTGACTAAAAAGTCGACCATAAAAAAGAGGTTTGGTCTGCTAAAAGGCCGAATTATAAACGCGGTCAGCGGAGATCCGATGGGGGACGCAAACATCGAAATTTTATCCACCAATTTCGGAACGGCGTCGAATCCAGGTGGTTTTTTTGCGCTACGGGTGCCGATAGGACGCAACGATGTGCGCGTCAGCGTTATCGGGTTCAAAGAATCTATTCGACGTCAGGTTGAGATCCGGCCCGACAAAGCCACCTATTTGACTTTCCGGATGGAACCGACCATCATCGAACTGGCGGAAGTCAGAGTGGTCTCACAGCGCACGCAGGTGCCGCAGCACATGGCGATTGAGCCCACAGCAATTGCCATTCGACGTGACAAACTCATCGCGATTCCCGCCGTCGGGGAACCCGACCTGTTCCGCTCGCTGCAGGCTTTGCCTGGCGTAAGCGCACCGAACGATCTCTCCAACGAGCTTTTTATCCGTGGAGGTGATGCGGATCAGAATCTCATCATGCTTGATGGAGCCGTGGTCTACAGTCCGTACCACATGTTTGGCCTTGCGGGGGCTTTCAACCCGGACATAATCGAGCAGGTCAACCTCTCGCTGGGAGGATTTTCCGCCCGCTACGGTGACCGCCTGAGTTCGGTTGTTGACGTGCGGACCCTGAATGGCAGCAATGAAACGGTGTCCGGATTTGCTAATCTGAGCTTGCTCAGCTCCAAATTCACTGCTGTGGGCAAACCAGCGCCCCGGGTGAGCTGGTTGGTTAGTGGACGCCGCACCTACCATGACGTGGCAGCCAGACTATTTGTCGGTAAACGTGTGCCGTACTACTTCTACGATCTTTACGGAAAACTTGTAGTCCACCCAAGTTCAAAAGATTTAGTCTTCCTGAGCACATTTTTCTCGCGTGACCTTTTTGACCATATTGAAGAATCGCGTTTCGGAGATGCTGGCGACGGATACACCGAAACCGTCACCGCGCGATTTTCGTGGGACAACTTGATTGCCAGTGGACATTGGATGCACGAATTCTCGCCTGGAAACGAATTTGAACTGCAGGTCTCACAGAGTAGAAACCCCTCGGATTTTACCATTCTTGAGACTTTCACGGCCGAACCCCGCGCGTCTGAAACAACGAAAGAATTTGTAAGACAACGAAACGCGCTGTCTGAACTCTCCAGGAATGTCGACACGGACCTGAACCTTATAGACCGGACACTTCGCCTCGATTGGACGCTGGACCAACTTCGAAATCACACCCTGAGGTTCGGTGGTGGCTACAGTTCAATTCACCTCAATTACTTTTGGGAAAACCTTTTCGGGGAGTTTGAACAGGATCAGTTTATCGTCTTTTTTGACAAAGCTCCCACTGATTTCGACTACAGACGCAGGCTGCAAAGCACGTATTTTTATGCAGAAAATCTTTGGAGAGTTAATCATCGTCTCTCGCTGCGGCCTGGCTTCCGAATCGAGCACCGCGACTATCAAAACGGCCTTTCGTTTGAACCCCGTCTTAACCTCAGTTACACGGCATCATCGACGCTTGAGCTCAAAGCGGCTTACGGCCGATTCACACAGGGTCTTGCAACTTCGGCTGAGGAAGGCTTTATACGTTTTCTCCCTGTACCCTTCCCTGCTGAGAACGATCTCCCCACGGGCAAGGCGAATCATTTTCTCGCCGGCTTGCGGTGGCAAACGGATGACTGGCAAATCTCGGGAGACGTTTACTACAAGAGTCTCGACGACTTGCTCAAAGCCATCAGCGGAGTTCCGGAATTCACCAGCGGTCACGGCGAGGCGTATGGCATTGAGCTTGGCGCTAAGAAACTGGGAGATCGGCTTAGCTTCGAAGTCAATTATGCCCTGTCCTACACGAAAAGGCACTTTGACGGACAAGATTACTTCAGCCGCTTTGACCAGCGCCACAGCTTCAACAGTTTCGGCAGGTATAATCTCGGCAAGAACTGGATGCTGAACTTCCGCTGGACCCTTGCCACAGGACAACCATTTACCTCCAGAGAGGTGCTGTTCCGACGAAGAGCTTTCGACCCCCTTACCGGCGAATGGCTGGCAACCAACGACGCGATAGAATCCCCAAAGGCTGATTTCAGTTCAGATCGCAACACCGTCCGGTACCCCACATACCACCGGCTTGACCTTGGTTTGGTCAAACGGATTCAGAAGCGCGGTTGGGCAATCCTGCCGTATATCCAGGCAGTGAATGTTTACTATCGCAGGAATGTGCTGGCCTACGACTGGGAGCACGATCGCAATACCGGCACCATAAAACGTAAAACGATTCCGCAGTTGCCTGTCCTACCCACTTTCGGCGTCAGTTTTGAATTTTAAGTTCAAAGGAACTTTTTGATGAAGACAACAGCACTTGCGTTCTTGATTCTGGCCCTGGCAGCGTGCAGCCAAAATCCCATAATTGAAACCAACATCAACAGGCTAGCTGTGCAGGCCATTCTCAACCCGGACCTGGAAAACCAAATCATTTCAGTCAGTGATGCAATCAACATAGCGCAAAGCGATGGGATAACACAGCCTGAATTGGACAACCCGACCTCCGGAGCCATCGTGATTGTCAGAAGTTCGACGCAAGAGGTAAGATTCTCGGAGATATCTCCCGGCGTCTACAAGGATCTTGCGGAAAAGCTGCATGTAGCGCCTTTGAAGACCTATACTTTGGAGGTCCGTGACCCGGAAGGGAGAATCGTTACCGGACGGACCACAGTTCCGGAACGCCCGCATTTCTTAACACCTCAAAATGAATCATCTTTCAACGAGCTGGTCGACGTAAATTTTGAATGGCAGCCTTCGGAGCGAATTGGCTTCTACCTCTTTGGAGAAGTCGTCCCAAAATGCTCAAGGTTTAACCCGGAATTCAGTGCTTTCAACCAACTCCGTTTTCTGCACGAAACCAAAACAGTTATCAGGTTCCGGCAGTGGCTCGATTGCGGTTTCGTGGATCGAGAGGTGATGAATTTGCGTGTGTTCGCGGTCGACTCCGCAGCGGCCGCTTTTGTCTGGCCATCATTATCCGGCTTTGGCCGTGGCGGACAAAAAGCGTCCAATATCGAAAATGGCGTCGGCGTATTTGGATCTATGGTTGCGGATTCAGTCAAAATTCTTATTAAGAAGCCGGTGGGCGAATGAACACGAAAGTGCCGGGTTGTCCCAACAGCTGCCTGTCCTCCTTCCGCAAATAGCTGCCCCAAATCAGTTGCATCACCCGCCTGAAATTCGTACATTCCCCTTCATTTTTGAAATGAACGACCGCTCAGGATTATGCAAGGCCAACTCGACCCCATCAAAAAATTCGGCGCCCTGTTCGAAACCGTCCTGCGGGACGGACCTCCTGAAGCCAGCGCATGTGTCCTGGCGACCGCGACCGCCGACGGCAGGCCATCGGCCCGGGTCGTTTTATTAAAAGGATTCGATGAGCAAGGTTACGTTGTTTACACCAACCTCGAAAGCCAGAAGGCGGTGGAGCTGAGACAGAACCCGCAAGCCGCGCTTTGTTTCTACTGGCAGCAACTAAAAAAACAAGTGAGAGTTGAGGGCTCGGTGCAGCCGGTTTCGCCCACGGAGGCCGACGCCTACTTTGCGACCAGGCCGCGCGGTAGCCAAATTGGCGCCTGGGCTTCGCAGCAAAGCGAGCATCTGCCGGAAAGAAAAACCCTGGAAACAAAATTTGAGGAAACTTCTCGCAGATTCGGAAGTGAGCAAGTCTCGCGTCCGGAGTTCTGGTCCGGATTCCGGCTGGTCCCGGAACGAATAGAATTCTGGAGCAATCGTGACGATCGTTTGCACGACCGCGAGCTGTTTATCAAAACCGAAGCAGGCTGGCAAAAAAGCTTACTTTATCCGTAAGGTCTGCGTGTCCGGCATTCCTGACCGCCATCCCATCCCGCACGCCACTTTTTTTTAAATAGAAAGGTCTTTTTGATGCGACAAATTCTGATATACCTAAGCGTAACTTTTGCAGCGATTCAGTTCTTCACGTTAAGCGGCGTCGTGGCGCAAACAAAAACCTCGGTCCTGCTTGGTGATTTCAAAGAGGATTGGCAAAATGACTGGGTCGAGCGAAAGCTGGCGGTGAAGCCCACCAAATATCAGGTTAAGACCGAAGACGATAGCAATCGCGTCCTGAAAGCCACCAGCATTGACGCAGCTTCCGGGCTTTGGCGCCTGCTTGATATCCGGCCCGGCCAAACCGGAAAGTTACGTTGGCGCTGGAAAATCGATCAACCTCTATCCAAAGATACCGCGGAAGACACCAAGGGCGGAGACGACTATGTGGCGCGCGTCTACGTGGTATTCGGACCACATTTTGTGAGTTGGAAGACCCGCGCCATTTGCTATGTTTGGGCTGCAAACAAAGAAGTGGGCGCCAGCTACAAGAATCCGTATGCCGCCCACGTTCGAACCATTGTGATCCAGAGCGGCAAAGAAAACCGCAACGAATGGATACGGGAGGAACGCAACTTTGTCGCTGACTACCGCAAAGCATTCAACAAGCACCCGGAAATGGTCAGCGCTGTGGCGGTCATGGTGGATACGGACAATACCAACCAGGTCGCAGATGCCTGGTTCGACGATATCAGCATAGAAGTCAGCGACCCGGCTACAGATGCGGCCAAGAGAAAGAACAGGATAAAGCTGTAACCGCAGGAATAGGCAAACCGCGCTACACAATTGCACCTGGAAGGAAAACAGTCCGTCCTGTCCGCCCTGCAGGCCCGCGGTCGTCACATCGACTTAATCCTTATCAAAGCCAACGCCCAGTTCGAGCGATGGCGCCCGGTAGCGCCACTTCTCTCTCATTGACACACGCCGCGTGCCTCTTGCTCGATGAAGCCGCCCGCCAACGACGGCGGCCCGCCGCTATTCCGAAAAGTCGCTCGTCATGCCGGCAATAAGGTCGCGTGCTTCTTCCTCGCGGTCCGCCGGCACCAGCAGTTGCGACCTCAGCCCCATTCCATCCGTACCTTGTACTCCGTAAGCGGAGTTGAAGAAGTTTTTTTTCAGGAGACATGGAATGCCTGCTTCGCGAACAGCGGCCTCAGCCATTTCGGCATAAACAGGTCCGTCGAACGTGTGTACCACTTTCCAAGCATGAGTAAGATCAGGATCTTTGGGCATATAGGACCTCTGCTTTCCTTAGTGATGGGACTGGCCTGGCTTGGAGCATAAAGGATAAACCACGTTAGAAGGAACAGGTTCCACATGGATTCGCGGGCGGGCAAAACAATTTAGCGAGGACTCAGCCACTATGAACAATTCGATTCAGATGATTCCGTTTGCCAACCTGGCGATGGCGTTTGTCCCGGTCATGCTGGTAGTAGGCATTCTATACAAATGGTCGTTGGATTTCGGCAACTCGCTGTACGCGGTCCTGCGCATGCTCGTGCAACTGCTGCTCATCGGCTACTGCCTGACATACATTTTTCAATCGGACAGTCCCTGGGTGGTCACAGGCGTCATGTCAGTGATGCTCTTTTCAGCCGCCTGGATCTCACTGCGTTCAATCGCGGGCAAAAGAAAACAACTCTACGGCAAAGCGCTGTTGGCCATAGCCGCCGGTGGCGGCGCCACTCTGCTGCTCATCACGCAGGGTGTCCTGGAGTTGCAGCCCTGGTACTGGCCACGGTATTTCATTCCACTTACCGGCATGATATTCGCGAACGCCATGAACAGTGTCAGTCTTGCGGCGGAAAGGTTAAGCGCGGAAACCGCGCGCGGCGTCATCTACACTGAGGCACGCGCGATTGCTTTGCGCGCATCTCTTATTCCGATTACGAATTCCCTGTTTGCGGTTGGCCTGGTTTCCCTGCCCGGCATGATGACCGGACAGATTCTCTCCGGCATTTCTCCTTTGATTGCGGTGCGCTACCAGATCATGGTCATGTGCATGATCTTTGGCTCGGCCGGCATATCAGCCGCCTGCTTCCTCTACTTAAGCACACCGGATTTGACAACTCGTAGACGACCTGGAAGCTCCAACCCCTAGCGCTCCTTATTGACAAAAAAGCCCGTCGACAGATTGCACGACGGGCTTGAATGCCTAAAACCGGCGGAACGAAAGTTCAGAGTACCGCAGGATTAAACATCATAATAGAGCGCAAACTCATACGGATGCGGCCGCAAACGGAGAGCATCGACTTCATTTTCACGTTTGTAAGAGATCCACGTGTCTATCACATCTTCAGTAAAGACATCACCCCTAAGGAGGAATTCATGGTCCGCCTCCAGGGCGTCGAGCGCATCTGAGAGCGACGCAGGCGTTGACGGCACATCCGCAAGCTCCTCGGGCGACAAATCGTAAATATCCTTGTCCAGAGGCTCACCGGGATGAATCTTATTAGTAATCCCGTCCAACCCGGCCATAAGCATGGCACTGAACGCGAGATAAGGATTACAGCTCGGGTCCGGACATCTAAACTCAATACGTTTGGATTTAGGGCTGTCAGAGTACATGGGTATACGGCAAGCAGCGCTGCGGTTGCGTCTGGAGTACGCAAGATTAACCGGTGCTTCATAACCCGGCACAAGGCGTTTGAAAGAATTGGTCGTTGGGTTGGTCAAAGCGACCAGCGCCCGGGCGTGCTTGAGAAGACCGCCGGTGTAGAATAGAGCCATCTCGCTCAGTCCTGCGTAGCCGGATCCGGCAAACAATGGTTGACCCTCTCGCCACAAACTCTGATGCACATGCATGCCTGACCCATTATCGTTAAACAGCGGCTTAGGCATGAAAGTCACGGTTTTGCCATACTTACGGGCCGTGTTTTTTACAATGTACTTATAAAGGAGAAGATTGTCCGCAGTTTTTACCAACCGGCCGAATCTCAAATCAATCTCAGCCTGACCGCCTGTGGCTACCTCGTGATGATGGCACTCAACTTCAAGCCCACAATCTGCCATAGTCAGGATCATCTCACTGCGCATATCGTGAAAAGCATCTGATGGCGGCACCGGGAAATAGCCTTCCTTGTAGCGCGGCTTGTAGCCCAGGTTCGGAGATTCGTCCCTACCGGAATTCCAACACCCTTCCACTGAATCAAGGAAGTAATAACCGCTGTGCTCATTTTGATCGAAACGTACATCATCAAAAATGAAAAACTCAGCCTCAGGTCCGAAAAGGGCCACATCTGCCAAACCCGTGGTCCGGACATACGCTTCCGCCTTCTGCGCGATACTGCGCGGGCACCTCGAATACTGTTGTTTGGTGAGGGGATCATATACATCACAGATCAGACTCAAAGTTGCCGGTTTCATGAAAGGATCGATGACGGCCGTACTCAGGTCAGGAATAACCAACATGTCACTTTCATTGATTGCCTGCCAGCCACGGATGCTCGACCCGTCAAAACCGAAACCCTCTTCGAGAAGGTCTTCGGTAAAAGTGGAAATGGGAGTGGAAAAGTGCTGCCACATTCCAGGAAAATCCATGAACTTCAGGTCCAGAATCCTGGCGTTGTTATCTTCCGCAAATTTCTTAACATCAGCAAATGACTTCGCCATCAAATCGACTCCTCTCTAAGTTTCGTTCAAGTATTCTGAGCTATCCAGCAAAGGGCGAATATAGACTTCTTTCCCTTAGAATGTCAAGTTCTTTTTTAATTTATTTAACAAATATGCTTTATACACTTAAACAAATTAAGCATATTATACATACATTCAATCAAATTTGAGGAAACTACACGAAATAACCTAAACAATACGACATCACCTCTGGTGATGAAAGAAATATAACGAATCCCTTGACATTGTTTGTAACGTTCTTTACTTTTTCGGTCAATTGTCGTGCAGGCTGAATAGAAAAGCAACGGAACTTTCCAAAATCGACGAAAACATGAACCGAGTTTCCCCAAAGAGCTACAACGTAAGGCCCAGCAACCTCGTTGGCAGGAAGAACCATCTTCCTAGGCCGGCAGGTAAACGTAGCCTCATTGGGAAAGGTATAAGCACCCGTATTTAGAAAATCAGAACCACGCAAATACTAAGCCTTTCCAAATGTACTTTGGAAAGGCTTTTTTTTTGCATAAAAACACAATTCACACACAGAAAGGAGTGAAAAATGAGCAAGACCATCGAATGCCCCATCTGCGGCGGAGACGTAAGTTTGGCCAATGACACAATCCAGGGTGAGCTGATCGAGTGCCAGGATTGCGGCACCGAACTCGAGGTTACCAACCTCAACCCGATCAAGCTGGCAGAGGCGCCGCAGGAAGAGGAAGACTGGGGCGAATAAACTGGACTGGGGATTCTTCCCTTCCCATGCTTTGAAAAGATCGCCCAAACCAATTGAACGGCCCCAATAATCCTTTGGAAAACATGGCATGAAAATCGGTTTCTTACATTCGTTATTGCGCAAAGACGAAAAGCTGTTGCTGGAAGCATGCGGCAGTCGCCGCAACCTGGAAGTGGTCCGGATAGACGATCGCAAACTGACGTTTGACATCGGTACCAAGAGGCTTGGCTTCGACGTTGTTCTGGAGCGCAGCATCAACCACTCGCGCGCACTGCATGCCCTCAAGCTGTTTGAGAGCGCCGGCGTCAAGTGCATCAACGAATCGCAGGTGGCGCTGGTCTGTGGCGACAAACTGCTCACCTCCGACGCCCTGCAGAAAGCCGGCATTCCCCAGCCGCGCGTAAAGGTAGCCTTCACCGAAGCATCCGCCCTGCAGGCCATCGAGGAAATGGGTTACCCTGTCGTCCTCAAGCCGGCAGTCGGATCCTGGGGGCGCTTGTTGTCAAAGGTGAACGACCGCGACGCTGCCGAGTCCATCCTCGAGCACAAAACTGTTCTGGGCACCTATCACCACTCCATCTTCTACATTCAGGAATATATCGAAAAGCGAGACCGTGACATTCGCAGCTTCGTTATCGGCGACGAGTGCGTGGCAGCGGTCTACCGCACGTCAGACCACTGGATTACCAACACCGCCAGAGGCGCAGTCGCCAGCAAATGCGAGGTGACTGATGAAATACAGCGCCTGTCCATGGCCGCGGCAAAGGCAGTCGGCGGAGGCATTGTTGCCGTCGATCTGTTTGAAACAGATAACGGACTGCTGGTCAACGAAGTGAACTACACTATGGAATTCAAGAACAGCGTCGAGACCACGGGAGTGAACATTCCCGGCCTGATTGTGGATTACGCAGTCGCAGTCGCGAGAGGAACACGCCATGTCTAAACTCAAAGTATCCATTGTCGGCGGCTCCGGTTACACAGGTGGAGAAGTTCTGCGCCTGCTGCTCTTCCACCCAAATGTGGAACTAGGGCAGGTTACGTCAGAGCGGTTTGCTGGAAAATCCGTTTTCAAGATCCATCCCAACCTGCGCAAGATCACATCGCTAAAGTTCAGTCTCCTGGCCGAGCTGGGCGCTAGCGATGTCATTTTTCTTTGCCTGCCGCACGGAAAATCCATGGCCGCTATGCCGGAGATGATGCAGAAGGCCGGCAAAATAATCGACCTGAGTGGCGATTTCAGACTGAACAGCCTGGCCGAGTACGAACGCTGGTACGGGCGCCCGCACACATTGCCCGACCGGCTGGCTGATTTCGTTTACGGCATTCCCGAGCTGCACCGCGCACAGATGCGTTCGGCAAAATACGTTTCGAGCGCGGGCTGCAATGCCACAGCCACCATACTCGGCCTCTATCCATTTTTCAAAAACCGGCTGGTGGATTTGCACAAGACCGTCGTTGAAGTCAAAGGCGGCTCCAGCGAAGGCGGTAACTCTCCGTCCGATGCTTCCCACCATCCCGAACGCAGTGACACGGTTCGCTCTTACAAACCGACCCGGCACCGGCACGTCGCGGAAGTGATCCAGGAACTCAGTTTTGGCCAACCCGCCCAAATCCACTTCTCGGCCACCGCGCTCGGAATTGTCCGCGGCGCTCTGGCCACCTGCCACCTCTTTCTCAACGAAAGCCTGGAAGAAAAGGACATTTGGAAGCTGCTGCGCGCTGAGTACGGCGCCGAACCTTTCATCCGCATCGTGAAAGAAAAAACCGGTGTCTATCGCTATCCCGAGCCCAAAATCCTGAGCGGAACAAACTATTGTGACATCGGCTTTGAGAAAGATCCCGAGTCTGACCGGCTGGTGGTCATCAGCGCAATCGACAACCTGATGAAAGGCGCAGCCGGACAGGCTGTGCAGGCCTTTAACATAATGAACGGTTTTGAAGAAACAACCGCCCTGCAATTTCCCGGATTGCACCCGGTCTAGGGTCGGCCTTTTAGGAAACCAGAAAATGATGAGAGTAGGATTTCTGCATTCGTTGATTCGGCCCGAAGAAAAGTTCTTGCTGCGTGCCTTTCAATCTCGCCCCGATATTGAGCTGGTGCAAATAGACGATCGTGCGCTGCATTTTGACGTGAACAATCACACGTTCGATCTCGACGTGGTTTTGAATCGCAGCATCAATCACTCACGCGCACTGAACGCGATCAAGTTGTTCGAAAGCTACGGCGTCAAATGTATCAACTCCGCTACAACAGTGGATATTTGCGGTGACAAACTCGCGACCTCCATCGCACTGCGCACCCACGCAGTGCCACAGCCGGAGGTCCGCGTGGCATTTTCTGAGAAGGCTGCTCTGCGGGCCATGGAAGAAATGGGCTTCCCGGTCGTCCTCAAACCGGCAGTTGGTTCGTGGGGCCGCTTGCTGTCAAAAATCAACGATCGCGAGACGGCGCTTACCATCCTGGAGCACCGCAAAGTGCTCGGCAGCTACAACCACACGATTTACTATATTCAAAAATATGTAGAGAAGAAGGGGCGCGACATCCGCAGCCTTGTGGTTGGCTCGGAATGTCTGGCTGCGTCCTACCGCGAATCTGAGCATTGGATTACCAACGCTGCGCGTGGCGGCAGATCGACTTCCTGTCCGATTTCTCCGGAAATCAGGGAAATATCGCTACAGGCAGCGGGAGCGGTAAACGGCGCTATCGTCGGCATCGATCTGTTCGAAACTGCGGATGGGATCATGGTTAACGAAGTGAACCACACCATGGAGTTTAAGAGCATATTCGCCGCCACCGGCTGCGACATCCCGGGCCACATCATTGACTTTGTGGCGCAAGCAGCGGCCCAATCGGCCACTCAACCAGAGGCAGTATGTGTAGATTGCTATTCGTAAAAACGGAGCAGGAATTCGACATCCGGCCACATCTACGTTCTTTTGCACGAGTCGCCCAAGCCAGCAAGGAGTATCAGGGCCACGGCTGGGGCTGCGCCTACTTGCAGAATGGCGAGTGGACTTTGTACAGGAACATCAAACCGATCTGGCAGGATGATTTGACGCAATTCCCACCGACCACGCGCCTGCTGGCTCACGTGCGCAGCGCCTTTGAAAACAAGGGCATTGCCATCGAAAACAACATGCCGTTCTATGGCAAAGGCTATGTCTTTGCCTTTAACGGCGAATTGCGCGGTGTTAGAATAAAACAGGAAGGGAAAACCGGGGCTGAGAAAATCTTCAATCTGTTGCTGCGTTTGCCGCGCAGACAAATGTCAGAAACACTTGCGACCGCAATCCGCATTCTCAAAAAGCAAACACACTTTGTACGCGCCTCCAACATTATTGTCGCTGATAAGGAAGGCGCCTGCGTGGCTTCATTATTTAATGAAGACCCGGAGTATTTTACGCTGCACTACAAACAGTCGGCAAACGAGTCCGTTCTCTGCTCCGCACCCTACCCGGGCGAGACGGGTTGGCACAAACTGCGAAACGACTCGCTTACAACCTTTTAGGGAAGAATCAAACCGGACACGAAAACCAAATGCTAATAGCAAAAATCGGCGGTGGCGAAAACATCAATCTGCCCGGCATCGTTGCTGACCTGGCAGACCTGCGGGAGTCCTACATTGTGGTACACGGGGCCAACGCCCTGCGGGACAACCTCGCACAAGCGCTGGCCAAACCCAAGAAAGTGCTCACCTCCGTCTCTGGCTACAGCAGCGTCTATTCCGATCAAGACGCCGTGGATCTGTTGATGATGGCCTATTCCGGTCTGCGCAATAAACGCCTGGTTGAACTGTTCCAGCAGCACGGCGCTAACGCAGTTGGCCTGTCCGGGCTTGACGGCCGGGTCGTGCAGGGCAGACGCAACAAAGGCATTCGCGTCCGGGAGAACGGCAAGCTCAAAATCGTGCGCGATCTATCCGGAAAACCGCAAGAGGTTAACCGGTCGCTGCTGGGACTACTTCTGGAGAACGGTTATGTGCCGGTGCTCACCATTCCCATTGTAGATGAAAACGGCTTCGCCATCAACTCTGAAAATGATGACATCGTTACTGCCCTACAAAAAAACATGAACGCCCAGACTGTCATCCAGCTTATCGAGGCGCCTGGCTTCCTGGATGATCCGGATGACCCGGGTTCACTTATCCCGCAAATGACGGTTGCCGGGCTGAAGCAACGCGAGGAGCAGGTCACAGGACGAATAAAGCGAAAACTGCTTGCCCTCACCAGGCTGTTCGACAATGGAGTTGAGGCGGTCGTCATTGCGGATGGTCGCACGGAACATCCCATAAAGGATGCACTTAGCGGAGGAGGGACACTCATCAAATGACCGACTATAAAGCACTCGAACAAGCGTTCGGCTTCGAACTTTTCCCGAAACGAGATCTGGTTCTGGTTAGGGGGAAAAACGCAAAGGTCTGGGATCAAAACGGACGCGAATACGTCGATTGCGTTTCCGGCAACGGGGTCGCCAACGTCGGGCACTGTAATGACAAAGTCATCGAAGCCGTCAGCAGTCAGGCGGCAAAGCTCATAACCTGTCCCGGAATCTTTTACAATGACGTACGCAGCACACTGCTTGAAAGATTAGCCGCACTCGCTCCCGGAGATGCAAAGCGGGTCTTCCTCTGCAACAGTGGCGCCGAGAGCGTCGAGGCGGCCCTGAAATTTGCCCGATACACCACCGGGAAAACAGAAATTGTCTGTGCCGTGCGCGGGTTTCATGGTCGCACTATGGGGGCGCTGAGTGCGACCTTCAATCCAAAGTACCGGGCGGACTTCCAGCCGCTGGTGCCCGGGTTCCACCATGTCCCGTTCAATAATTTCGAAAAGCTGAAGAGCAAGATTACAGATGCTACAGCCGCGGTTTTACTGGAAGTCGTTCAGGGCGAAGGCGGCGTGCACGTCGCGACTCATGACTATCTGCGCAACGTTGCCGGGCTCTGCCGAGATTCCGGCGTCCTGCTCATCATCGATGAAGTGCAGAGTGGATTTTGCCGGACAGGAAAGATGTTTGCCTGCAACCACTTCGATCTGCAACCCGACATGATCTGTCTGGCGAAAGCGATCGCGGGCGGCCTCCCGATGGGCGCGCTCTTGTGCAACGACAAGATCCAGGTTGCAATCGGAAAACACGGAACCACTTTCGGTGGCAATCCTCTGGCCTGCGCCGCAGCCAACGCCGCCATCGATTTCATGCTGGCAGATAATCTGGCCGAGCAGGCAAGAGAAAAGGGCGACTGGCTGGTTGCAGAATTGCGCCGGCAGGGGCTCGCCAAGGTCCGGGAAATCCGCCATCTCGGTTTAATGATCGGCATCGAACTGCAGGAAAAAGTCAAACCTTTCATTTTTGCACTCCTGGAAGATGGCGTACTCGCGCTGCCTGCCGGAGCCAAAGTTCTCCGCCTTCTGCCGCCGCTCACGATCACCCGGGATGAACTGAAAAAAGTAGCCCAAACCCTGACGAATATTCTGGGTTAGAACAGATTCACTCCACGTGATAGCTCGGATAAAGCCCTAACCCAGGGCCGCCTTCCCCGCATAAGAGCCCTGCGTGGCAGATACCGGGCCCGCCTTGGGCACAACTTTGCAGAACAACTGCAGGCTGATTTCCCAGTTCTTTAGCAACCTCTCTGCAAGCGCACTACCTGTTTTTTCCAAATGAGTTTGCAACAAACCGCTGAGCCATTCGCCGTCTCCGGATTGCCCGACTTCAGCGAGCTCGACACTGGCAGCATTCAGGCAGCGACCAACGTCGCCACACTGGTCCAGGACATAGACATTACCGCCGGTCATGCCTGCGGCGAAGTTCTTGCCGACTGCTCCCAGAACGACCACTGCGCCACCGGTCATATATTCGCAGGCATGATCGCCGACGCCTTCCACCACTGCCACGCCGCCACTGTTTCTGACACAGAAGCGTTCGCCGGCCTGACCGGCCACGTACAGGCTGCCACCGGTGGCGCCGTACATCACCGTATTGCCGATGATGACATTTTCGTGAGCACGTTCGCGAAGCTGTTCAGGTGGATAAATGCTGACTTCACCGCCGGTCATACCTTTGCAGACATAATCATTGGCGTCCCCCTGCAGGTTCAGATAGAGACCATCCGTACAAAAGGCCGCAAAGCTCTGGCCGGCGCTGCCGGTAAAATCAATTTGCACTAAGGGCAATGAGCAGTCGCTGTCCCGGGCTCTCTTCTCAACTTCACCTGCCAGGCGCGCGCCCACGGCCCGGTCGACATTTCTGATCTCCGCGGCCACCCTGGCTGCTCTTCCCTGCTCCAGGTCCGGCAGCAGGGATTGCAGAAGTGTGTCATCCAAGTGTTTGACCTGCCAATCTGTTTTGCCGGCGACGGCCGGCGTCCCGGTTCCTTCCGGGGTCGCCTGCTCAAGCATAGCGCCCAGGGCCAGGCTGGTAAAATCTGCCGGTTGCGACCCCACTTTTTCCTTGATGAAATCAGACCGGCCAACGAGTTCAGCCAAGCTCCTGACGCCCAGGCTGGCCAGAATGGTCCGCACTTCCTCAGCGACAAACAGCATGTAACGCTGGATTTGCTCCGGTTTGCCGGTAAAGCGCAAACGCAAGTCTTGGCGCTGGGTGGCGATGCCGACCGGGCAGGTGTTGAGATGACATTGCCGCGCCATGACACAACCGACCGCAACCAGCGCCATCGTCCCGAAGCCAAACTGGTCGGCGCCAAGCAATGCAGCCAGGACCACGTCTCTTCCGGTTTTCAAGCCGCCGTCGACCCGCAACAGGACACGATCCCGGAGACCGTTCATCCGCAGGACGTGCTGTGCTTCGCTCAACCCTAATTCCCAGGAAATCCCGGTATTTTTTATAGAGCTTAGAGGTGACGCACCCGTGCCGCCGTCATGGCCGCTGATGTGGATAACATCAGCACAGGCTTTAGCGACTCCGGCGGCGACCGCACCCACGCCAGCCTCCGCAACCAGCTTAACGCCGATGCTGGCCTGCGGATTAACGGTTTTCAAATCGTAGATCAATTGCGCAAGATCCTCTATGCTGTAGATGTCGTGGTGTGGCGGCGGTGAAATCAGGGTGGTGCCGGGGGTGGTATGCCTGATCTTCGCGATCTCTTCGGAGACCTTATGACCCGGCAACTGGCCGCCCTCTCCCGGCTTGGCGCCTTGCGCCATTTTGATTTCGATTTCGGCGGCGGAGCGCAAGTAGGCGGGCGTGACGCCAAACCTGCCGGACGCCACTTGCTTTATCCTGCTGTTGGCACAGTCGCCGGGCTGAAGCTCGAAACCCTGATTGCTCAAAAGCCCCGGTTTCACAGTGGATTGAAACCGCGCCGGATCTTCCCCGCCTTCACCTGAGTTGCTGGTTGCCCCGAGACGGTTCATCCCGATGGCGAGCGCAATGTGGGCCTCCCGGCTCAAGGCTCCCAGCGACATGGCGGTCGTGCAAAACCTCTTTACGATCTCGTGCGCCAGCTCGACCTCGTCCGGATCGAGTGCAGGACGGCCAGACTCGAAATCAAACATATCGCGTAGCTTGAGGGCATCGCGCTCATTCACCACTTTGGAGAAAACCTGGTACGAGTCCGCGTCGCCGTTTCTGACAGCGTGATGCAGGGAGCGCAGCATTTCCGGATTGTAGGCATGGGGCTCACCCTTCTTGCGAAAGCGGAACAAGCCGTAGTCCGGCAGACCGTGTCCTTCCGGGTAAGCTACCGCATGCAAGCCGATCTGGTCCCCGGCCAGTGCTGCCATTCCGAAACCACCCAATCTCGACTCAGTCCCGGAAAAATATTGGTCGACCATGTCCCGGTCCAGGCCCAGTATCTCAAAAATCTGCGCGCCGTGGTAACTGCGCAAGGCGGAAATACCCATTTTAGCCATGATCTTGAGTAAGCCGGCGGCCAGAGAATTCCTGTAATTTGACAGAGCTTCGTCCACCGCAACTCCGTTAACTTTCCGGCGGCGCACCAAATCCGCAATGGTGTCGTATGCGAGGTAGGGAAGCACGGCTGTGGCGCCGTAGCCCAGCAGACAGGCCAGGTGGTGCTCGTCTCTCAA
Source organism: Candidatus Zhuqueibacterota bacterium (assembly GCA_029262055.1). Classification (GTDB taxonomy): domain Bacteria; phylum Zhuqueibacterota; class Zhuqueibacteria; order Oceanimicrobiales; family Oceanimicrobiaceae; genus JAJDAD01. The sequence continues at coordinate 111,804 of JAJDAD010000112.1, read as the reverse complement.
ATCGCCGCATTCACAAATGAGGCTGACGCGCATACGCCTGCCGGTCCGAATCAGATGATGATGCACAGCCGACACCGCCAACAACATGGGGATGGCGACCACTTCTTCATTGGCCGCACGGTCAGAGAGAAACAGAAGTGCCGCGCCGCTGTCCACCGCATCGACTGACTGCTGCAACAATCGTTGCAGCGCCACTTGCAAACCGTCGGGCCCGTCCGACAAATTAAAACAAGCGCTGAGTTCGGCATACTTGTAAAAAGCAGGATCCTGTTGTTTTAACCAGTCGAACTCAGCTATGGACAACACCGGGCCGTCGAACTTGATGAAACGAGAGTGCGTCTCAGACTCCTCCAGGATGTTGCCACGATGCCCTACCATGACGCTCAGGGACATGACCAGCCGCTCCCGAATGGGATCGATGGGCGGATTGGTGACCTGGGCAAATTTTTGCTTAAAATAACTGTAAAGCGGCCGCGGCTGTTCGGAGAAAATGGCCAGCGGTGTGTCATCCCCCATCGACCCAACGGGTATGACGGAATTCACGCTCATGGGGATGAGAATCCTCTCGACATCCTCTTTGCTGTAACCGAAGGCGATCTGCCTACGCGACAAGGACCGGTCCTCCTTCGTCTCAGCGGGAACAACCTGCGGCAAGTCCGGGGGTGGCGCAATCCGGTTCCTGCTAAGCCACTCGCGGTATGGCCTTTCGGCGGACAGCCCCTTCTTGATTTCGTCGTCGTACAGAACCGTGCCTGCTTGCGTGTCCACGGCGAGCACACCACCGGGCCCCAGCCGGCCTTTTTGGAGTACGTTTTCCGCGGGGATATCGATCACGCCTGACTCGGAAGCCAGCACAGTAAAGCCGTCTTTGGTAATGGTATACCTGGCCGGCCTGAGCCCGTTGCGGTCGAGCGCTGCGCCGACCACCCCACCGTCCGTAAAAACTACAGTGGCCGGACCATCCCAGGGCTCCATCATGGTCTCATGATACTCGTAAAACGCCCGTAAATCGTCGTCCAGGCCCGGCACCTCTTCGTAAGCCTCCGGGAGCAACATCTTTACGCTGTGTAGAATGCTCCTGCCTGACAGCGTCAACAGTTCAAGAATATTGTCGAGCTTGCTGGAATCACTGCCGCCCGCACTGAGAATGGGAGTCAGCTTTTTCAGATTTCCGCCCCAGGTGGGCGACTCAAGTTCTCTCTCCCAGGCTTGCAACCAGTTTTCATTGCCCTGCAGTGTGTTGATCTCGCCGTTGTGCGCCAACTGCCGAAAAGGCTGCGCCAGGTACCAGTTGGGAAAAGTGTTGGTGCTGAATCTCTGGTGAAAGACGGCCAACGCAGTTTCAAACCGGGCATCCTGTAAATCGAGGTAGAATTGTCGCAATTGCGGGGCAATGAACAGGCCTTTGTACGCGATCGTCCGGTGTGACAGGGATGGAATGTAGAAGGGCGACACGCCCTGGCTCCGGATTTTTCTCTCGATTTCTTTGCGTGCAAGATAGAGTCTCTGTTCAAAGGCCAGGCCGCTCGGCACAACCGCCGGCCGGTTCAAAAAGACCTGATAGATGGCCGGGCGTTCCTGAGCGGACTTGGCGCCAAGACAGGAAATGTCCACGGGGACTTTGCGCCAACACACGACCTGCAGCGACATGCGTTGAAAAACAGATTCGCTGATCTTGCGGCACTTGCTCTGCAGCCGCTTGCCGGCCGGTGAGTCGGCGCGTGGCAGAAAGAACATACCGACACCAAAATCGTCACTGGCCGGCACAGGCAGACGGTTCTCGGAGAGAACTTTCCTAAAGAAAGTATGTGGTAGCTGCACAAGTACACCCGCGCCGTCTCCGCTTTGTCCGTCCGAGCTTGCGCCGCCGCGATGCGTGAGATTTGTGACGGCCTGCAGGGCACGTTGTAAGACCGAGTGACTTTGCTTCCCTGAACTGTTGGCTATGAAGCCGGTACCGCAGGCGTCGTTTCCGGGGCGCCAATTGTGATAAGGTAATTGCATATTTTCTCGCCTCTTGTGAAACAGATATACCACCCCGACCCTCCCAATACACTTCTGAGTGGGGTGAGTACTTAAAAGTATATTGGGGTTAGAGCTAAGCGGCCGGGATGTTCGTTGGTCTTTGAGAAGTTGCGCACGTACGCCTTGCCCGCGACAGCACTTCGCGGGCCATGGCATCGGTCCCCAAAACATTTCCCCCATTCGCGGCAATATCTGCGCTGCGCAGCCCGTCGTCCAGCACACTTTGAATGGCGGCTTCAATCGCCTGGGCCGCCTCCACCATTTTAAAGGTGTAGCGCAGCATCAGCGCCACCGATCCGATTGCAGCCAGCGGGTTGGCTAAGTTCTTACCGGCGATGTCAGGCGCAGTGCCATGCACCGGCTCGTACAGTCCTCCGCGCGTTCCCAACGATGCGGACGGCAGCATCCCGAGTGAGCCAGTCAACATGGAAGCCTCGTCGCTCAATATATCACCGAAGGTATTTTCCGTCAAAATCACATCAAACTGTTTGGGGTTCCGCACGATTTGCATGGCGCAGTTATCGACCAGCATGTGCTCGATTTCAATCCCGCTAAAGTCTTGAGACACTGAACTCACGGTTTTGCGCCAAAGTTGCGAAGTCGCCAGAATATTGGCTTTGTCAACAGAGGTGACTTTGCCCCTCCGCAAGGCCGCAGCCTCGAATGCGACGCGCGCGATGCGGTCGATTTCGGACGTGCTGTACTGCATCGTATCTACGGCAACTTCTTCGCTCCCGACTTGTTTGCAGTACTTTGGCACACCAAAATACAAGCCGCCGGTCAGCTCGCGCACGATCAGGATATCGGTTCCGCGAATCACTTCCGGTTTCAGTGAAGATGCTTCCAGCAGGGGCTCGAAAACCGTTACCGGCCTCAAGTTGGTGTAAAGCCCCAGCTCCTTGCGGAGACGAAGCAAGGCGATCTCGGGACGCTGGTCTTTGGGGAAATCATCCCATTTCGGCCCGCCTACTGCTCCCAGGAAAACAGCATCCGCCTTTTTACACGCCTGTAATGCTTCATCCGTGATCGGAAGACCGCACTCGTCGATGCTGGCGCCACCGGCCAGATGTTCTTCCGTTTCAACTGTTACGCCGAACTGCTGCGCGACAGATTTGAGAACAGTGATCGCGGCCTGGGTTACCTCGACCCCAATGCCGTCGCCGGGTAGAACCACTACGTGCCGGGTCATGACATCATCCCTTTCTGCCGGGCATAGGCGAAAATTCCGCCGGCCTGGACAATATCCGCCACGTCGCCGAGAGGTTTCAGGGCATGCGACTTGCCGCTCGTCAGGTTACATAGCTCGCTCTGTTCCCGACTTATCTCAAGCTCGTCAAAGGTCCGGATGGCCTTGGTCAGGTCTTCTTCGGTTTCGAAGGGGACAAGAAAACCACCGTCCACTGCGTTGCGGTAAAAAATACGCGCGTACGAAGGCGCGACCACAGCCCGTGCACCCGCGATCTGCAACGCTGCCGGTGCATGCTCGCGCGAGGAGCCGCACCCGAAATTCCGGCCGCCGATTATTATGGCGAATTGTGACTCATAAGAATTTTCGCCGGTAAAGGCTACGCCGCCATCCGGCAACCCGGAATTGGCGACGGGCACACCGGACAAGGCAAACCGGCCGTAGTATTTCTTCTCGGAGGGATCGTCCAGACTGTACACCAGGTGCTCAGCAGGGATGATCTGGTCCGTATCGATGTTCTCTCCGAGGACAAAAGCTTTGCCCCTGATCGTTTCGCTCATCTGTTTTCTCTTTCCCGTTGCTGGTAGTAAATATCAATAATGTCCATCAAACCTTCTGTGTCCAGTCTCAAAAATGCAGTTCTACATCAAATCTCGCGGATCCGTAATCTTGCCTTTCACAGCTGAAGCCGCAACTGTGTACGGCGACGCCAGATAGACCTGGGACTGCTTCGATCCCATCCGGCCAGGGAAATTACGGTTTGTTGTAGAAATACAAATTTCAGCTCCGTTCAAACGGCCGAATGTATCCTGCGGCCCGCCGAGACAGGCGGCGCACGAAGCGGGACCGATGCGCGCGCCCGCGTTTTCGAAAATCTCCTGCAGTGTCTCGCCATGGAGTTTAATGGTCCGCAGGCCGTGCGCTATTTCCGTAGTAGCAGGTACAACATAGGTATCGATTTTCACGGATTGCTTTTTCATGATCTCGGCAGCAGCGATAAAATCGGTGATCTTGCCACCGGTACATGAACCGATATAGGCCCGGTTTAACTTCGTGTCACGCATTTGCCAGACCGTCGACTCCGCGTCCGGGGAATGGGGCTTCGCCAGCATCGGCTCCAGGTCCTTCGATTTGTAGACCTTGACGCTGTGGTATTTGGCTCCACCATCGTTAAACACCGGTTCATACGGGTGGTTCGTGCGCGCATCCACATAGTCGAAAGTCACCTGGTCCGGCTCGATAACGCCATTCTTGCCACCCGCCTCTATCGCCATATTTGCCAATGTCATCCTACCCTCCATGTCCAGGGCTTGCACACCCGCGCCCGCAAACTCCATCGTGCGATAGCTGGCGCCGTCTACCCCGATATCGCCAATGATTTTCAGAATCATGTCTTTGGCCATAACATAAGGCTGGAGCTCGTCTTCGAAAACAAATTGCATGGTCTCCGGCACTTTTACCCAAAGCTTGCCGGTGCCGAGAATAAACGCCGCGTCCGTATTGCCAATCCCGGTGGCAAACTCACCGAAAGCGCCGGCAGTACAGGTGTGCGAGTCCGTGCCAAACAACACTTCCCCGGGACGCGTAAACCCTTCCTCGGGCAGCGCAATGTGACAAACCCCTTTGTAGCGCTCAGTCCCGACATCATAGAAATGCGGTAAGTTCTGGTCCCGGGCAAAGTCGCGCAAGACATCGATGTTGCGATTTGCATACTTGTCGGATGTAAAAACATAGTGGTCCGGTATGACGACCAGTTTTTCACGATCCCAGACGCGCGCATCCTCGCCGAACTCCTTCTTGAAAATGCCAAAGGTCGGTGGACCACAAACGTCATGGGTCATCAAAATATCAACATCCACCCAGACATTATCGCCTGGCTCTACTCTGTTTTTTCGTGCGTGCTTAGCTAAGATTTTCTCGGTGATGGTCATTTCTTTGAAGCCCTTATCACTGAATTTGAAGTTCTTTATCGACGGTGGCTGTTTCGGCGGCAATCGCCCTTTTCACGATTGCGGCAAGATCGGCATCGGATACAACTTTTTTCGCGTCAGCAAGATTGGTAAACTCTTCGTATACCTTTGCAAGTCCCTCTTTGTCCAGCGTGTAGCCTAGTTCACGCACACGCGCGTTCAAAGCATTCCTGCCGGAGTGCTTGCCGAGCACCAGCTTGTTGCCCGGGACGCCGACGCTTTCAGGAGTCATGATTTCGTAAGTCAGCGCATTTTTCAAGACACCGTCCTGATGAATCCCGGCTTCGTGGGCAAACGCGTTCGCGCCGACGATGGACTTGTTGGGTTGAGCCGGTACATGCGTTATGTCTGTCAGGAGCTGGCTGGTGGCATACAACTCGGTCGCCCGGACCTGAGTATCACAGCTAAAGGCCCGTGAACGCGTGCGCATGGTCATCACGACTTCTTCCAGGGCCGCATTACCTGCCCGCTCGCCGATACCGTTAACGGTACATTCAATCTGACGCGCGCCGTGATTTACCGCCACAATGGAATTGGAAACGCTGTGCCCGAGGTCGTCGTGGCAGTGCACACTCAATACAGTTTTATCCATGCCGTCGACCTTATCGATCAGCATTTCAATCAGCTCGCCAAACTCCCACGGCAGACTGTAGCCGACCGTGTCCGGCACGTTAATCACGGTCGCGCCGGCGTCAATGACGGCTGAAAAAATCTCGACCAGGTATTCCGGGTCGCTGCGGGTGGCATCTTCGGCTGAGAACTCCACATCCTGGCAACGCTCTTTGGCATACTTTACAGCCCAGACGGCGTCGGCAAGCGCTTCGGCTTTGCTCTTCCGGAGTTTATGCTTCAGGTGGATATCCGAGGTGGCAATAAATGTGTGAATTCGTGGCGACTTCGCGTGCTGCAGTGCGGCCCAGGCTCTGTCGATGTCGAGTTTCTTGGTGCGGCACAATCCTGCCACGACGCAACTTTTGGTCCTCTTTGCGACTTCGCGCACAGCCAGAAAGTCGCCGTCGGAAGCGATGGGAAATCCCGCTTCGATCACATCTACCTTAAGTCGTTCGAGCTGTTCGGCCATACGGAGTTTCTCTTCGAGATTCATGTTGAACCCGGGTGCCTGTTCGCCATCTCGTAGAGTTGTGTCGAAAATAATGACTCGATCGTCCATCGTTGTACACTCCTTTCCGTTTAGCTGGCCACTGCGCTAGCGGCTGACTCAGGGATTGTTTTGGCTTCACTCATTTCTTGCTCGCGTTGTAACAGAAAGTAGGAGACCCCGTCCAGTAAGGCCTGCCAACTTGCCTCGATAATATTCTCGGAAACACCGACCGTGCCCCACGACTCGCCGTCCGATGACGAATCGATCAGCACGCGCACCTTGGCTCCGGTGCCGTCTTTCTCGTTCAACACACGAACTTTGTAGTCGGACAGTTGTATGTTTTCAACTTCAGGGTAGAATTTTACCAGGGCCTTGCGCAACGCCTGGTCGAGGGCGTGGACCGGGCCGCTGCCCTCGGCAGCCGTGTGCTCGACATTGCCGTTTACATTGACCCGAATACTGGCCTCCGAACGCGTTTCGCCGGTGGCGTTCTTTTCAACCGTGACGCGAAACCCCTCCAGCCGGAAATAATCCTCCCACTCGTCCAGCATGCGCTGGATCAGGAGCTTGACCGAGCCCTCCGCCGCTTCATATTGATAGCCGCGGCTTTCACGGTTTTTAAGCTCAGTTACGATAGCGGGCGCTTTGTCCGGATGCTGCGTGAGGTTGATGTTGAGTTCATCAGCTTTGTAGAAAATATTACTTCTTCCGGAGAGGTCTGAGACCAGCACCCGGCGCTCATTGCCCACTGTTTCCGGCGGGATATGCTCGTAGGTAGTGGCGTCCTTCATGACCGCGCTGACATGAATGCCGCCTTTGTGCGCAAAAGCGCTTTTTCCGACAAACGCCGCATTGTGGGCATGTGACAGGTTGGCCACTTCGCTCACAAAATGTGAAACCGACGTCAGCTCCGGCAGCTTGCTATCCGGGACGCACTGGTAACTTCTCTTGGTCTGCAAGTTGGCGATGATCGAACACAGATTCGCATTACCGCAGCGCTCGCCCAGGCCATTGATCGTACCCTGTACGTGCGCGCAGCCACTCTCGACTGCGGCCAGACTGTTGGCCACGGCAACCTCGGAGTCGTTATGGGCGTGAATCCCGATCGGCAGCGCCAGGTCGGTTTTGACGTCGCAGATAATCTGTGCCAATTCTGTTGGCAGCGTCCCGCCATTGGTGTCGCACAAAACCAGGACATCTGCGCCACCTTCCCGGGCGGCCAGCAAGGTCTCGACGGCATAATCAGGGTCGTGCTTGTAGCCGTCAAAAAAATGTTCGGCGTCGTAGATGACTTCCTTGCCGTGTCCTTTCATGTAAGCCAAAGATTCGCGAATGAGTCGCAGGTTTTCTTCGGGTGGCACGCGCAGGGCTTTTTGCACATGCAGCAGCCAGGACTTGCCGAAAATCGACACCGTCGAAGTTGCCGCCTGCAGCAGCGCCTGCAGATTGCCGTCCTGCTCCGGCAGACTATTGGAACGCATGGTGCTGCCAAATGCCACGACTTTCGCACACTGCAACTCCGAATCACGGATTCGCTCGAAAAACAGCAGGTCCTTGGGATTCGACCCCGGCCAGCCACCTTCGATGTAGTCGATGCCGAAGCTGTCTAATCTTACTGCGATGCGCAGCTTGTCCTCGACGGAAAAAGAGACTTTCTCTCCCTGGCTGCCGTCGCGCAGGGTAGTATCAAAAATCTGTATTCTCTTTCGCATGGCGCTTAGCCTTTGTTCTTGATCCAACTCATCATTTCACGCAATTTTTTGCCAACTTGCTCGACCTGCAGTTCGTCGTGCTGTTTCCGCAGGGCACTCAGGACGGGCTGGCCGGCCTGGTTTTCCAGAATCCACTCGCGTGCAAAGGAACCATCCTGGATATCAGCGAGAATATCCTGCATGCGCTCCCGGGTCTCCTCGGTGATGATCTCCGTGCCACGGGTCATGCCGCCATATTCGGCGGTCTCGCTCACCGAGTAGTACATGCCGGCCAATCCATCCTCGTAGAACAAATCCACGATCAGTTTCAGCTCGTGCATGCACTCAAAATAGGCGATTTCAGGCTGATAGCCGGCTTCGACCAGCGTATGAAATCCGGCCTTGATCAACTCGGAAACACCGCCGCAGAGCACGGTCTGCTCCCCGAACAAATCGGTCTCCGTTTCTTCCTTGAAGGTCGTTTCAATGACGCCCGCCCGGGTGCCGCCAATGCCTTTTGCGTATGCGACCGCAAGGTCGGTGGCCTTCCTCGAAGCATCCTGGTGCACCGCCAGCAGGCAAGGTACACCGCCACCGGCGGCAAACACACGCCGCACGAGATGGCCCGGCCCTTTGGGCGCGATCATGAAAACATCTACGTCTGCGGGCGGGACAATTTGATTGAAGTGAATATTGAAGCCGTGTGCAAAGGCGAGCACATTTCCCGACTCCAGGTTGGGCCGGATGTCATTGGTATAAACGCTGCTTTGATTCTGGTCCGGAAGCAACACCATGATGATATCACCGGCTTTGGCGGCGGCGGCGGTCTCCACGACTTTTAACCCGTCCTTTTCAGCCGCTGCCCAGGAAGCGCTGCTTTTGCGCAATCCAACAACGACGTCCACGCCGCTGTCCTTCAGGTTTAGTGCATGGGCGTGACCCTGGCTGCCGTAGCCGAGAACGGCCACGGTCTTGCCGGCGAGCAGTTCAAGGTCAGCGTCGTTATCGTAGTACAGTTTCATCTTTCTTCCTCGTTAGTGTAAGTATTTCATCTTGTTCTTGTTATTGAACCCGCAGCATGGTGCGCGGCAGCTTGCAAGTTGGCTGCACTTTCCAGAAAAAAAGGACTCAGGTCATGCCCTTGAATTCACGTTTCAAAGCGACTGTACCGGTACGGGCCACTTCGATCAGGCCGAACGGCCGCAACATGCCGATGGCGGCATTGACTTTCGCTTTCTTGCCAGTCACTTCTACCGTCAGCGTGTCCGGGCTGATATCGATGATCTTGGCCCGGAAGACGTTCACCACTTCCGTTATTTCGGAACGTGTTTCCGGCGTCGATTTTACTTTGATCAGCGACAACTCGCGCTCGACGAACGGCTCATTGGTCAGGTCCGCAACTTTCACCACATCGACCAACTTGTTGAGCTGGTTGTTGATCTGCTCAATGATCAGGGCGTCGCCGTGCGTCGCGATGGTCATGCGCGCCATTCCCTTTTCCTTGGCTTCACCAAAGCTGACGCTGTCAATCTCAAACCCCCGGCCACTGAAAAGCCCGATAATACGTGAGAGCGCGTTGAAATTATTCTGAAAATAGACTGAAATCGTATGCTTCATTTGAATGCTCCAAAAATAAAAAAACCGACCAGAACCACCCTAGTCGGTATCAACCATCTCAGTCAAAGCTGCCCCGGCCGGAACCATGGGGAAGACATTTTCTTCTTCAGCCACCATGAACTCCATGACCACCGGCTTGTCGGAAGTTTCCATACTTTGCTGCAAAACCGGCATAACCTGATCCGGTGTAGTTGCCCGCAGACCGACCGCGCCGTAACTTTGCGCCAGCTGCACAAAATCAGGATTGCCGCTGGCCAGATGAGAGGAAGAATAGCGCTGGCCGTAAAACATTTCCTGCCATTGCCGCACCATGCCCAAGTAGCCGTTATTCAGTACGACCACTTTGACCGGAACCTTGTGCTCAACCGCGGTAGCCAGCTCAAACGTCGTCATCTGGAAGCCGCCGTCTCCCGAGATGCAGAAAACCGTTCGCTCCGGACGCCCCATGGCAGCGCCCATGGCCGCCGGAAAGCCGTAGCCCATGGTCCCCAGTCCCCCGGAAGTTAGCCAGGAGCGCGGATGGTTGAACTTATAATACTGCGCCGACCACATTTGGTGCTGCCCGACATCCGTCACCACGATGGCGTCGCCGCCGGTGACCTCGGAAACTTTCTCGATTACAAATTGCGGCGAAATAATCTTCTCCGATTTGGCATAACGCAGGGGATGTTCCTTTCGCCACTGCCAGATCGTTTGCCACCATTCCTCGGTTTCGGGCTTTCTAACCATCCTGGTCAGATCGGGCAGAATGGTCTTAACATCGCCCTGAATCGGTATTTCCACATTGACATTCTTGTTCAGGCAGGACGGGTCGATGTCGATGTGAATCTTCTTTGATTTGAGAGAAAAGCCGTCGAGCCGGCCGGTGACGCGGTCATCAAACCGCGCGCCTACCGCCAGCAAGACGTCGCACTCGCTGATGGCCATGTTCGCATACCAGGTGCCGTGCATTCCCAGCATCCCCAGCGCCTGCGCGTTCGATTCCGGGAAGGTGCCCAGTCCCATCAAGGTCGTCGTAACCGGTATGTTGGTCTTGACGGCCAACGCGCGCAACTCATCGGACGCTTCCCCCAGGACGATACCGCCACCGGCATAAATCAGCGGCCGCTTGGCATTGCTAAGCAGTTCAGCGGCCTCGGCAATTCTCTTGACCGTGCCGTTCTGGCTGCAACTGTAACCCTTGATGGCGATCTGTTTCTTGCCCTTGTACTTGCTTTTGGCACAAAGCATATCTTTCGGGAGATCCACCAGCACAGGGCCCGGCCGCCCGGTGCGCGCGATGAAAAATGCCTCGTGCACGACCTGTTCCAGATCCTCGACTTTCTTGACCAGATAGCTGTGCTTGGTGATCGGCCGGGTAATGCCGACGATGTCCGCTTCCTGAAAGGCGTCATTGCCGATCAAACCCGCCGGAACCTGGCCCGTAAAAATCACCATGGGGATGGAGTCCATGTAAGCGGTAGCGATCCCGGTCACCGTGTTGGTCGCGCCCGGGCCTGAGGTCACCAGAACCACGCCCGTCTTGCCGGTTGCGCGTGCGTAGCCGTCGGCTGCGTGCGTGCCCCCTTGCTCGTGCCGGACCAGCACGTGGCGAAACGGCGTCGAGGCCTTGAACAAATCGTCATAAAGTCCCAAAACCACGCCACCCGGATAGCCGAAAACGAGATCTACCTTCTCATCGGATAACGCCTTGAGGAGAATCTGCGAACCCGTCAGCAGTTCAGTTTCAGTCTTTGTGCCGGTCTTCTTTCCGGCAACTGCGGCCGGCGGCCCCTTCGTGGTTTCTACGGTTGCGCTTGACATTTTTCTGTTCCTTCGTTGCTCAAAGTGAAGTCGTAATCAGCCACCTGCGATTGCCGGAATGATGGACAGCTCGTCTCCTGCGTTCAACGCGGTCGCAGTGCCGTCCCGGAAGCGAATGTCTTCGTCGTTGAGATAGACATTAAGAAAGCGGTGCAGCTCACCGTTGCCCGTACAAATGCGTTCTTTGATGCCCGGGTAGTTACTCTGCAAATCATCGATGATTTCGGAAACGGTCGTCCCGGTGGCGGAAACGACTTCCTGGTCGCGCGTCAATGTGCGCAGGGGCGTTGGGATTCTTACATTGATCATTTCCACTCCTTAGTTGGTGACTCTGTCTCAATTAAGCTCTCGAACTCCGCGAGGCTGGGTTTAATCGTGGTCTTCAGTTCGTGTCTGCCATGCAAGGCTTCTTTCGTCTTGAGGCCATTGCCGGTAATGCAGAGTACCAACGATTCGTCCGGCTTGACTTGACCGCTGGCCAGCAGTTTGATTGCCGCGGCTACGACTACGCCACCGGCGGTCTCAGCAAACACACCTTCCGTGCGGGCAAGCAACTCGATGCCGGCTATGGTCTCGGCATCGCTGGCGGCCACGCCACTGCCACCGGAACCGCTGATGGTTTGCAGGGCATAGTGGGCGTCGGCGGGATTGCCGATCGCCAGGGATTTTACAATCGTGTTTGGCTCTGCGATTGGACGAACAACATCTGACCCGGCCCTGAACGCGTTGACAATCGGCGCGCAGTTTTGTGCCTGCGCTCCATGTATTTTGGCTGTCTTGTGCGGCACCAGACCAAGTTTGGCAAATTCGTCAAATGCTTTGTCGACTTTTGTGATCAGCGAACCGCCGGCCATCGGCACCACCACATGATCCGGAATCCGCCAGCCCAACTGTTCCGCAATCTCGAAACCCATGGATTTGCTGCCCTCAGCGTAGTAGGGCCGCAAGTTTATATTGACAAATCCCCAGCCGTAGCGCCCGGCGATTTCGGCACAAAGACGGTTAACCTGGTCATAAGTACCCCGGATGCCCACCACTTTGGTGCCGTAAATCGATGAGCACAGGATCTTGCCGTCTTCGAGATCGTGAGGAATGAAGACAAAGCTCTGCATGCCGGCGCTGGCGGACTGGGCGGCAACCGAATTGGCGAGATTGCCGGTACTGGCACATGAGATCACCTTGAAGCCCAATTCGCGAGCGCGATTCACCGCAACGCTGACCACCCGGTCTTTAAAAGACAGCGTGGGGAAATTGACTGAATCATTCTTGAGCCAGACTTCGCGCACGCCCCATTCCGCGGCCAGGCGCTTTGCCCTGACCAGGGGCGTAAAACCGACATCGGCGCCGACCGAAATATCGCCGGCCACCGGCAGCAGCTCACGGTATCGCCACATGGACTTCCGCCTGGCTTCGATTTTCTCGCGTGACAAAGAGTCACCGATCAAGGCATAGTCGTACTCGACTTCCAGCGGCCCGAAACAATATTCACAGACATAGAGCGCCTTGCCGGGATATGGACGTCCACACTCGCGGCACTTGAGACCCGAGAAGAAACGACGTTGCTCGACCATCCTGCATCCTCTAAAATAAATGTATCACACTGAACCGGATACTCTTATCCTGGAAGTCAAGCCTACGTTTTGTTTGGATGTTTGGGTGGAAAGTTTGTTTTTAGTTGTAGGATTGACTTCTTGGCTGTTAGCCTATAATCAATCCTAAAATAAGAAGGAGAATCACAAGCATAATGCGAACAATCGCCCCGATCCGCCTGAGGCCGGAGAGGCTTAAAATCTGGAGAAGATTTTTTGTTTGATCGTTCGTCATTATTTTTTTGGCTGGATAATTAGCGTCGAATATATGGAAGCGGATTACGAATGTCAAGAAGAAACTTACACAATTTAAACAAATTGACATTCTTTCGCGAGTTTGATATTTTGATCCGGCAGAAACGCCGGTCAGCGAAGCAACCATGGCCTGCTGTGTCCATGACCACCTCTCTGTCATCCTGAAAGGATCTCTTTGGGTTGAAGCGCTACCCGGCGGACGCGACCGGACCGCTTCAAAAAGGGCTGAATGCCGGCGGTTGTTAGATTTGTTCTCTGAACTTGAAAAAAACAGGAAGCGCCAATCATTTCCCATGACGTTACTTATGGGAGCTAATACAGGAAGAATCAGCACGTGACCTTCAAATTATTCTTTATTTTGCTGGCCCTTCTGCCGGTCGTGGCATGCTCCAAAAGAGAAGCACTCGAGAGTGAAACAGCCGCAATTGATTATCCTGCCGCCTTAGGGGTCGTAAAACGCAGTGGCTGGGGCTGGCAACCGGGCGACACTACTTTAGCGCGGCACAAGGTCAGCAAGATCACCATCCATCACGGCGGCGAGGAATTCCCCAAGGACAAAGATCCCGTTCTCTATTTGCAGAACTTTCAAGCGTGGTGCCGGACGGAGAAGAATTGGATGGATAACCCGTATCATTTCATGATCGACCTGGAAGGCGGAATCTACGAAACGCGGCCAATCATTTATCCCGGTGATACCAACACCGGCTATGATCCCACCGGCCATGCCCTCATTTGCGTGATGGGCAACTATGAGGTCCAGATCCTCAGTCAGGCGCAACTGGCAGCGCTCATCGACCTCACCGCTTTCTTGCAAAGAGAATTTGAGGTTCCTGCAAACGCAGTAAAAGCACACAAAGATTACACCGAAACCCTCTGCCCCGGAAAAGACCTCTATCGTTATTTGGAGGACGGCACAATCAGAGCTGCCCTGTCGCAGAAAAAGATTGGGGGAGTCCCTGACAGATGAGGGCCTGCTTCAACCTACCCGACTGACTCCCCTGTACCTCTATCTGAATTTCAGTTGCATATCAGGAACGACATAATTTGAATAACCTTTTTGGAGCAATTTCCATGAAATGCAATAGGTGTAGCCACGGATTCCGTGCGCTACTAGTTGTGATCATTATCGCGGGCGCTAACGACTCGCTATGGGCACAGACACGCCCGCCGTGGTTTCTTCGTGTCGAGGCAGGGCAAGCTGAACCTCACAATTGGTCGGATAAGGGGGGCTGGCTGGGTATCCGTGTGGCAAGACAGGTTGACCAGACAGGATACCTTCGTTTTGACGCAGGTATAGCATATTCTTCCGCTGACGAAAATTTCTTAACACTAGAGCTTGGGCTAGAAGCAAAGCCTCTGCCTCTCGCCGTCTTCACTCCGTTTATAGGAGCCAGTGTCGGCTTGCTGACAGAACCAGAGTTCGGAGGCGAGGTTTTCCGAGTTGTGTTTGGCGTGGCGGTCAATCCTCGAGCGCGTGCACCAAGGCTCCGATTTGGAGTTCAGCGCGGTAGACACGGCGGGGTCAGTGGCCCCCACGTTTTTTTCGGGGGTATCGAGTTTCCTCTAGGGCGTGGTGCCCAGCCGTAGAGGCCGATACAGCAGGAAGTGCCGGGCGGGTGGCCCTGACAAGAAAGGATAGGAGACCGTGTGCCACATGGCTTCAGCCTGTGGCGATTGGAGCTTACCTAACTTGTGCATTCTGTCCGAGACGAATAGAGATATCAGAAAGAAAGTCCGTGTGGCAGGTGGCTCCAGACCTTGCTTACCCATCCTGATGAAATGATCATTTGCCACAGCCTTTTACTATCATGTGCCAGCTTACCCCGGACCCGGCCTTAGGTGCCTGCCCTCGCGAAAGCGGGGGATGTCTCTGTTCCCTTCGGTATCGCTCATGGCAGGCTCTGGCTCACTGCCTTGCTACAGGCTTTCTTCCCACAAAGCCTCACGGCTTTGCAGCTGCTTATCCACGCTCGCGGGGGATTTGACAGTTAGCCGCCAGCACCCTGAATGATCCCCCGCGGAACAAATGGGTGGCGGATTGTATCCCGCCGCAGGTCAGGAGTCCACAACCCGCAGGGTCTTTGCAAGGACAAAGGCCCAAACGACCCCCGAAAAGATAATTGACGACAATCGAGTTTATTTCAGCCTCCCCACTGCCGTGCCCAGAATGATTTTGCCGGGCGGAAATGGAATTCCCTGTTCATCGATTCCTCAGGGGTCTGATAATAGTTGGGCATCGTGTCATGAATCCGCTACAAGCGTCATAAGTGCCATTTACAGCTTCTCTGCTAGAACAACGTTTGCTGTCCAGAAGCTGGAATACATACACAACAACCCGCACAGGAAAGAACCCCATCGCATTTTCTGAAAAAGCCCACTTCGAGCAAACCGAAACTGCCTCTATCAGAAATGGACATTAAGCTAAACACTCCGGTCACAGGAAGACTCTTCTTTGGCAGCCAGCTCGCCGCAGAAGGGGTGAGAATTTCAGATACAAAAGTGAATAACTCCGATTTCCATGCCAAATCGAACGGGGTATCGGAGTGTTGTGGATTAATGACTTGCAAGCCAGGTACTCCTGTTTTGTTTGAATCAATTCAAGAGGCTGCCCTGGTAGCAAGGATACAGAATACTTCATGAGTATCCGGTTTTAGCCAAACACTCTTTATCAACCCACCAAAGTCATTATCTCCAGACGTTCAGGCTTGAATATTAAATTTCTGCAATTTATGTTAATGCTTGTATATATAGATTGAACATTATGTGAGGAGGTGTGTGATGGGAATCATGACTCCTGTCGTGAGTGTTATTGTTCTTTCAGCTATTTATTCGCCCATTCTGGGTCAGGAGCAAAGTGAGCCAGTAAGCCAAGCCTCTCCCGGCTTGAATCACAGCTCATCTGACCAGAGCCTACAAAACTCCAAAATCAAAAACGAGGATAGACTCACGCTTGGGAACATCTTGTTGCCCCGAACTCCTACAGAATGGACCTTGGACTTTGGTGGTGTGTTGATGTTTACAGCATTTGCCCTATCGGAGCATCAAGTGCGACTGTTGCCTTGGGAAAGGGATAAATGGACATCGACCAATGGCGGGTACCTGTCCAAATATGACAAGGTGGAACATTTCGCCGCAGCCGCTGCTGGCCATACAGTGCTGATTGGTCTTGACCAGGCAGGGATTGCCCGTTCCACACCACTCAGGAGAATCAAGCTCTCCCTGACGATTATTACTTGGTGGGAAGTAAAGGACAGCGTCGTTCCCTGGGAACGTTATGGCAGCCTGGGCGGAGAGGGGTTTTCAATGAAAGACTGGATTGCGAGCGCCTCCGGTGTCCTTGGTACTGAGTTACTAAATTTTGCCCTCAAGAAGGTTTTTTAGGCGCATACAATATTAATCTATCATTGATCTGAGAAGTTTGTGCAAAAGCTCATCGCCCGTTGTGAAAGTAGTATGTAAAGTCATCAACTATTCTCCACCTTCAGACTTCCATCCTCTAATCTCACACTCCGCGCGGACACCCTTGACAGACCAAAAGATGCTTGTGCGACACGCGGCTTTGTACGCTCGCGGGGGATTCTACCCCCCACAGGTCAGGAGTCAATAACCCGCAAGGTCTTTGCAGGGACAAAGGCTCAGACGGTCCGCTACAAGATAATTAGACGACAATCGAGTTTATTTCAGCATCCACGCAGCCGTGCCCAGAATGATTGTCGAGCCGGAAGGAAATCCGCTGTCAATTGATTCCGCAGGGGATTTATGGCAAGAAAGCGTGGGAGCGGAGAGTATTTGAGGTCCCTGCGACCGCGGTGAGAGCACACGAAGATTACACCGAAACCCTGCGTCCCGGAAAGGACCTTTATCGCTATTTGGCGGATGGCACAATCAACCAGGCCCTGTTGCAAAGAAAGCTCGGGGGAACCCATGAAAGGTAAGTGTCGACTTCAAAACGTAGGTCCAATCCACCCGACTGACTCCTCACTCCATTCTATTGAATTTCAGTTGCATATCAGGAGCGACATAATTATACTGCTGTAACATTCTACGAAGACGACTGCTAAGCTGTGATTTGGAGGAGAATTTTGGACTTTCCTACCAACCGCAACCGTACCAACTGCTTCCCTCAGATAAAGCGTTTAAGTACACACCACATAACCAATTCGAATGCACATGAAATTGTCAACCAGTTCGAAGAGGTGTAGGCGGAGATAGAATGGCAAGTCCAACCCTGAGTTTTCGCCGGGCAACAGAAAGAGACGCGAGCACGATAGCTGATCTCGGCGCTCGCACCTTCGAAGCCTCCTTTGGGGAGCACAATCGTCCCGAAGACATGGAACAATACCTAGCTTGGAGTTTCTCAACAGAGCAGATTGAAGCCGAAATTGCCAATCCGGGTTCGACGTTTCTCCTTGCTCATGAAGAGGGCAAAGCGATCGGGTATGCCATGCTTCGCGATGGCAAAGGCGCTACTTCTGTGAACGGCCCACGCCCGATGGAGTTGGTGCGGATCTACGTTGAGCAAAAAGTCATAGGCAAGGGATATGGTGCAGCCTTAATGAAGGCCTGCCTTGAAACGGCTGCAAGGAATGGAAATCGAACGATCTGGCTTGGCGTATGGGAGAGAAACATACGCGCGGTACAATTTTATGAGAAGTGGGGATTCGTGAGAGCAGGCATTAAGGAATTCGTTTTGGGGAGCGATCAACAGACGGATCTCATCATGGAAAGGCCTGTGAAGTTGGTCGCCTGACCACTGGCTGGAGTGGATATAGCGCCAGTGGGTTCGAAATTGAAGAAGCCTGGCAAGAATATAGACGCGAAGATAATGCCGCTTTTGCAACTGCGTATTATCTTGAGGAAGTAGAAACCCGAGACAATCCTGAACTCGAAAAAGAAACGAAGAACCTTATTCTTGAAAGAATCGAGAACCTTGAAAGGTTTGCTGACCCAGATTTTGTTTTTGAAAAATAAGCCTATCCCCATCGGGAGACCAGCCCGAAAAAATAGGAGAAGACAATGCCTAAAGCACCAGCGGATATGAAAACGCAAATCCAATTCATTGAAGCGTCTAAGAACTTTGAAGCGTGGTCAAATGCTCTAAATGATGCCACTGAAAGCAGGATACCTGAAGCACAAAAATACCTAAAAGAAGGTGTTGATGACAAAGATGCCACAGGCGAACAATATGCTGAATTAGCTCTCAGAGATATTAGCGAACGTATAGATGATGTCATGTCGGCCTTTGATAAAATGCTTGCTTCAATGGGCTTCGCTAAACGGTATCAACGATATTTTGAATAAGGCCTACTGTTTTGATTAGAATAATTGCTTCAGGCTTGCGGGGGATTTGGCAGTTAACCATCACCACTTCCGAGTAATCCCCCGCGGAACAAATGGGTGAGGGATTGTATCCCCCGCAGGTCTTTGTATGGACAAAAGCTCAGATGGCCCGCTACAAGATAATTGACAACAATGGAATTCCCTGTCAATTGATTACGCAGGGGATTTCATGGCAAAAAAGCGTGGGGCGTGTCAATCCCCTGCGAGCGTTGTTCCAAGTTACCTATGAATAATAGACCCTCACTACGGAAAATGAGGTCTATTACGAATAGAAGGGCTAATTGTAAACATAATCCTATCGAGGAGAGCCATGACAGCACTGGACGATGCAAAACCCAGTGAGTTTCAACGGAACGTTGATGCAATACCCGAGTTAGCACCGGTTTCCGCATCAGAACGTATCGATGTAATGGACATTCTGCGGGGCTTTGCACTGATCGGTGTTCTGCTGATGAACATCGAATGGTTCGGACGCCCAATTGCTGAACTTACAACATTCGACAAGAACCTTTTGGGACTGGACCATGCGGTGGGCTGGCTCATCCGGTGTTTCGTGGAAGGTAAGTTTTTCAAGTTGTTCGCTTTGCTCTTTGGTATGGGCTTCGGGGTTATGCTATTGCGTGCCAGAGAGCGTGGGAAACCGTTCACAGCCTGGTTTAGTCGTAGGATGGCAGTGCTATTTGCCATAGGCATACTGCACATGGTCTTTCTCTGGAGTGGAGATATACTCCATGACTATGCGTTTGCCGGACTACTATTCCTCGGCTTGCTCTGTCTATTCAAACGAAAGCGTTTTCAAAAATTCGACAACCCACGATCCTTATTAAAGATCGGTCTGATTTGGCTGTTTCTCCCTTCTGCAATTTCCGTGATAGCCGGTATCGGGGCCGGTGCCGCCTATGACCCCAATCGCCTGCAAACACGCTGGCAAGAGCAACAGGAAATTCTCATCGAGGTTAAATCGCTCGAGCAGGCAGATGACAATACGGCCGAAAGCGATCAAGCAGCAGTAACTCACGATAGCGGTGACCCAGGAGAGGACGGCATACCTGAAATACAACCGTCTGGTGAAATACAATCTTCGGCGTCTACATCCGTCCAGGCGGATCAAGAGCGCGCCACTCGCGACAAGTTTCAAGAAACAAGTGCTCAGGACCGCAGTGAAGAAGATATGACACCGGAGGAAATACTGGCACAAAAAGTAAAAGAA
Source organism: Candidatus Zhuqueibacterota bacterium (assembly GCA_029262055.1). Classification (GTDB taxonomy): domain Bacteria; phylum Zhuqueibacterota; class Zhuqueibacteria; order Oceanimicrobiales; family Oceanimicrobiaceae; genus JAJDAD01. The sequence continues at coordinate 92,016 of JAJDAD010000112.1, read as the reverse complement.
AAGCTCAAGGACCGGGCGAAGAAGAAAGAAAAGGCAAACGTAGAAATAAACGCATATACTGAAGGAAGCTATTGGAAGGCCACCCAATTCCGCGTCAAAGATACACTCTTCAGGCTTATGATGACGCCGCTGCTTTCGCTATTTATTTTGTTACCAATCTTCCTTTTAGGCTACTGGCTGATTTCCAGCGGAATAATGAGAGAACACGGCAAGCATACACGACTCTTTTCCTATATGGCGTGGATTGGTATGGGCTTCGGCCTGACCTTTACCGTGGGTGGGCTATTGGTGTTACAACATCCGGCCACAGAGGGCTTAATCGTATTTCTTTCTATCGGAATGATACTGTTCAGCACAGGGCAGTATTTGATGGCAGCAGGTTATCTGGGCTTAATCACCTGTATGATTCAATCTGAACGATGGCATCGACTTCTAGGCAAATTGACGCCTCTGGGCCGAATGGCGCTGACCAACTACATCATGCAGACGGTCATTCTCACTGGTATATTCCATGGCTATGCGGGTGGAATGTTCGGTAAGATTTCGAGGACTCCGCAAATGCTGATTGTGATTGCAATCCTTATATTCCAGATTCATTTTTCAAAATGGTGGTTGGAGACTTATCGTTTTGGCCCCCTGGAATGGGCGTGGCGTAGTCTTACGTATAAGAAGTTGCAGCCAATGAAGATAGCAAGTCAGGAAAAAGTGTGACCCTTTCTCCCGAAAGGCAGCATGATTGAGTGGAAAAGATGTCATCATTGAAAAACAAGGTAGCATTGATTACAGGTGTAAGTCGACGAAAATCCATCGGTTTTGGCATTGCGGACAAGCTTGCTCTTAGTGGGGCCACCCTGTTTTTACATTCCTTCAGCAAATACGATAGAATGATGTCCCTCCAAGTTGCCAATAATGAACTAGAGCTAATTCATGAAGATTTGAGTAAATATAATATTCAAATCGAACAACACGAAGCTGATTTTAATAATCCCGATTCTCCATCACAGTTAATTGAAGCTGCGGTCAATCGTTTTCATCATATTGATATTTTGATAATAAACCACACATACGATTCTTTGAAATCCATTTACGATTTAACAGCCAGAGAGATTGACCTGCATCTTGCAATTAATGTCCGTGCTTCTTTATTACTCATCAAAGAGTATATTAACCAACATGATGGCAGGAAAGGCGGGCGTATAATCTTGCTTACTTCCGGGCACATCTTGCACCACAGAATGATGAACTTGCCTATATTGCATCAAAAGGTGCGTTACATCAACTGACCCAGAGCCTTTCTGATGTAGTGATTGGAAAAGGGATAACAGTAAATACTATTAATCCCGGACCAACAGAAACCTATACACCGAACGATGATGTAAACAAAGCAGTTTTAGACAGAATGCCGCAAAATCGATGGGGCCAACCGGATGATGCTGGACGCATGATCAGCTGGCTGGTTTCCGATGATGCACAATGGATTACTGGTCAAGTGATTAATTCAGAAGGTGGTTTTCGGCGTGGATAGACGAACAATATGGTATTGAACAAAGCACTTCGTAAACACGGAGGACAGACGCCGATGGTTGTTCCGGAACACTCAGTTTATTATCTCGAGATCGTCACGCCTGATGTTAAGGCCATGTGCGATCTCTACACAAAGTCTCATGGCTGGGACTTCCAGTCAATGGACCCCGCATTGGGGAACGCCTGTGTCGCCCACCTTCCGGGCGGGTCACTCTGTGGGATTCGTGCTCCCATGCATTCCACTGAGAAGCCGATTGTGCGTACCTACCTTGCAGTGGCTGATGTCCAGGCTTCCGTTCAGACGGCGGCGCAACTGGGTGCCAGGATTTTGCTAGAACGCATGGAGATACCCGGACACGGCATAATAGCGATTTATGAAAATGGTGGGATCGAACAGGGGCTTTGGCAAGTGCGATAAGCAACTGCTGGGCAGGTGCCGGACTGGTTGCCTGCTCCGCGTCGGACCAGTCGCAAAACGCGGCATTATTCCCACTCACTCAAGGAACTCTGCATGATGAATCGCTAAGCATCAGATTGTGTCGATTCTCAAAGGGTCCGACAACGGCGCGAAGACCGCACCGCTTGCGGGTTGGCTGTGTTGTTGTTTCGCTAATACAGCCCTCTCTATTCGACTTATTGAGTGACAAGACATATGATGCGGGCAATAGAATTCCCATTTCATTGAATCCGTAGGGGTTGACGCCAAACCGGCCATGGCAGCGTGAAACTCCTGTGAGCGGCCTGTAGAAGTGATGCTGAAGTAGACAGTCAATCTTAACGCCGGAACGGTCATCATAGAACCGTCCAGTTTGAGGACAGGGGAAATGGTAGCATCTATGCTCACGCTTTTGATTGTACTTTCGGCCTTCATTCACATTAGGGCGGAATATCGTGAGGCACGGCAGCAGGTCTATATTTTCAAACCCCTGACAATGGTGCTAATCTGGCTGATCGCCATCCTGGGACAGGCGTCCTTCCCGTTCTACAAATACATGATAATAACCGGTCTCATCTTCTCCCTGGCAGGCGATGTTTTCTTAATGCTGCCCTCGGATCGATTCGTGGCCGGGCTGGTTGCATTTCTCATAGCGCACCTTTTCTACATTGCGGCCTTTGCGTCAGGAATTGACGCGCTGCTATGGTGGCCATTGATTCCTTTAGTCATCTACGGCATTGTTATCTACCTTATTGTCGCCTCCTCTCTCGGCAAACTAAGGCTGCCGGTTCTCATCTACATTGGAGTCATTCTGGTGATGGCCTGGTTGGCCTGGGAGCGGTGGAGCCAAACAGGTCAAAGCGAGGCCTTCCTAACCTTCACCGGAGCGGTTCTATTTGTCATTTCGGACACAATTCTGGCGATTAATCGCTTCCGGGGGGCGTTCAAACCGGCCCGCGCATTGAACCTGACAACCTATTTCGCGGCACAGTGGTTGATCGCCGGTTCTGTTGGGGGTTCGGTATTTTAGAAAGGGGACCGCCTTTTTCCTTATCAGTATGCTGTTGCTGGTGTTGGCAGCATTCTCAATCAAACACACATTCATTCAGGAAGGGCTGAGCCCCGCTCCAAAGACCGTCGCAATTGTAGGTTTTGAAAACCAGACTGGCGATGAGTCTTTTGACTATCTGCAAAAGCCATTCCAAACCTGCTGACCACCAGCCTGGAGCAATCGGATGAACTACGGGTAGCCACCTGGGAACGAATGTATGATATTCTCAGGCAAAGCTCTGCTGGTAAGACGCACCGCGTGCGATGCGGTGATTACGCGCGACGTATGGACAATCCATACCCAGCAGACGATAAGCCGGCCTGCTTCTCACTTTGTACGCACTTCATTGTCCTCTTGACATTTGTTACGTTTTTGCCTAATTATAATCAGATAGTTTCCTCCCGTTTGCAATAACTCCATCGCGGTGAGGATACTGGCGGGTTGTATCCTCCCATCACTAATAGTCATTCCGGCGAATTAGCCATGATCGGGACAACGATATCGCATTACCGCATCCTCGAAGAAATAGGACGGGGCGGCATGGGCGTTGTCTATAAAGCTGAAGATATTAAGCTTAAACGCCACGTTGCTCTGAAATTCCTGCCACCAGATCTAACCCGTGACAAAGACGCCAGCCAGCGTTTCATTTACGAAGCCCAGACTGCCTCGGCGCTGGATCACCAGAACCTCTCCACAATTCATGAAATCGACGAAGACGGCGATGGCCATACCTTCATATGCATGGCGCATTATGACGGACAGACCTTGAAAGATAAACTTATGCATGCGCCTCTGTCGGCAGAGGAAACGGTTGACATAGCAATTCAGATAGCCGAGGGGTTGGCTAAAGCGCATGGGCAAGGCATTATTCATCGCGACATCAAACCCGGTAATATCATCGTGCAGAGCGATGGCACTGTTAAGATCATTGATTTTGGTTTATCAAAATTGTTGGGAGTGCAAAACATCACCAGCAGTGGCCGCGCCTCAGGCACGGTCGCCTACCTGTCTCCGGAGCAAGCCAAGGGAAACCCCGTTGACCACCGTGCGGATATCTGGTCAGTAGGGGTAGTCATCCATGAAATGCTGACTGGAAAACGTCCTTTTGCCGGTGAGATCGACCAAGCGGTGCTCTACTCAATTTTGAATGAAGAACCGGAGCCCATCTCGAACGTAAATGACAATATCCGGTCAGAGCTCCAAATGGTCATAAGCAAAGCCCTGCAAAAAGCTCCGAAAGACCGGTATCAAAGCCTTGCAGAAATGCTCCAGGATTTGTGCCTGTTGGAGGGCTCTGCCAACAGATTACCGGAGAAACACCGACTGCTGCGTCAAAAATCCCAAAGGAAACGTCTGCAAAAGTGGACAGGGGTGGTGTGCGTTAGCATCGCTCTCGTCGTTGCGGGATTGTTTTTCTTCAACGATGCACGCAATCCCGGATCGGCAGCTGAATCGCAGCAGGTTATTGTCAGCATTTTTGACAACCAGACCGGGAACCCGGAACTGGAGCCACTGGGCATTATTGCCGCGGATTGGATGACGCAGGGCTTGGCGAATTCAGGAATTGCCGAAGTCGTATCGCCTCTGAACGCTCTGGCATTCGCAAAACAAGTAAGTCCCAATCCCGATTCCAGTTTCAACATCCATGCTCTGGCTGAAGAAACACATGCCAGATTTGTCATTTCAGGCGCGTACTACTTCCAGGAGGATCTCCTGCACATTCTGGCAAGAATTACCGACGTCAGCGAGAATAGAATTGTCGATGTGTTTAACTCATCCGGCAGTTTGGACAAACCACTCAATACAATTGAAAGACTGCGCAAACGGGTATTGGGCGGATTTGCTTCTCATTTAGATCGGAGAATGGGCACCATAACTCATGCCATGAGTGGGTTGCCCACCTATGAAGCTTACCTTGAGTTCATCGATGGTTTAGATGCTTTGAGTGACAGAAAATTTCCACGAGCGATTCGAGGCTTCAACCGGGCGGTGGCCCTTGATTCTACATTCATCATTCCTTTGATCTACGCAACCGATGTCTACTTGCTTTTGAAACAATATAGCAAAGCACAAGAAAATGTAAGGGTGTTGAATGCGCATCGTGAGAAACTCAGCCTATTTGAGAAATGTAATCTGGATCGCCATATAGCTACTTTAAGTGGCGACTATCCAGCAGCTATCAAGGCGTTGCAAAAGATGTCAGAGATCGCTCCTCGGGATGGCTTAGTTCATTTTCTACTAGGAACAAAATTGGTCGAGACCAACCGATGTAAAGAAGCCTCAGAGATGTTCAAAAAAATTGATCCCGGCCGCGGCTGGATGAGAGGTTGGTACCCCTACTGGACTTTTGTATCAGCTGCCCACCACATGAACGGTGAGCATACTGAGGAATTGAGACAAGCCCGTATTGCGCGCAAACTCTACCCCAATTATGCACAAATACTTGTGCTGGAAGTAAGGGCGTTGTCGGCGCTCGGCCGTGTCGATGACATCGCGGTTTTGGTTGAACGAAATGTGAATATGAACCTCTCTGCGCAGCCGGGAATTCTGCGCGACGCTGGTCATGAATTATACGTGCATGGCTATGAACAAGCCGGCCGGCGGTTGCTTGACCAGTCTTGCCAGTTGTATGCAGCCCGGTTTGCGACTGAAGATTTCGATGAGAGAGCTCTGTTTGGATATGCTCTCGCGTTATACTCCGCCGAACGATGGCTGGAAGCAAAAGTCATATTTGCACGATTGGCCGACACATATCCTGACAAGATTAGGTATCAGGGTTACCTGGGATCGCTTGCTGCCAGAAATGGCGACCTCGGAGAGGCACAACAAGTTATGCAGAAGCTTAGATCAGTAGAACGTCCCTATTTGTTCGGATATCATACTTATTGGCAAGCTTGCCTGGCTTCTGTATTGGGGAAAAAGGATGAGGCGATGCTGCTATTGCATCGAGCATTTGAACAAGGCCACAAATTTGGCCTCAGTATTCACCTGGATAAAGATCTGGAGCCGCTCAAGGACTATCCGCCATTCATTGAACTACTCCGGCACCAAGAGTCATAATATGTCAAAGAGGAAGAAACAGGTTGCGAATGAATGGGAAGCCACAGTTACTGATGCACGGAAAGCAGATTGTGTGCTTCATCTCGCAAGCATTCTCGGACAACAGACTGATTTCCAGGAGATTATTCGGATCGTAGCATTGAAAACTGCCACGCTGCTTGCAGCGGACTTCGCATCCATCGTCCTGGTCAATCCGGCTACGCAGAATACGTTGAAAACCATCATCAAAGAAGGGAATGAACCCGACCGGCAAAAGTACCGACTAGCGCAAACCAACGTCATCGGATGGGTATCAAAAAAGAAACAGGCATTTCTAAGCGCGGACTTGCAGGCAGATAGCCGTTTTAGCAGAGGCGTTTTTGAGAAAGAGGGCGTTGGCTCAGCTATGTGCGTTCAGATACAATGCGAAAGAATCACAGTTGGTTATCTGTCGGCGATGAGAAAAGATGGAAAACCTGCGTTTGGCGAGGAGACTCTGGATTTGCTGGAGACAATGGCTGCCATCTCTGCTCCCTTTTTGACAAATGCACAAAAAATACACGAGTATTTCAATCCCCCCATTTCAGAAACAGCGTTGGTTTCAAAGTACAGGTCAGCCGGCCTACTGGGTCAAAGCCAGCAATTCGTCGAATTACTGCGTGCGGTTGAAGCTGCCGCCCGCTGCGATGTGCGGGTATTGTTGGAAGGTCAGAGTGGGACGGGCAAAGAATTGATTGCCTGTGCCATTCACAAATTCAGTTCACGAAAAGACGAACCCTTTGTACCCGTTGACTGCGGCGCCATTCCTGAAAACCTCATCGAAAGTGAATTATTCGGTCATGTCAGGGGTGCTTTTACCGGTGCCATGCAAAACAGAATAGGCTTGATAGAGGCGGCAGATGGCGGTACTTTGTTTATGGATGAAGTCAGCAATCTGCCATTTGAGATGCAGTCCAAATTGTTGCGCGTGTTACAGGAAGGTGAAGTCCGGGCAGTTGGTAGCAATAGCCCGCGCAAAGTAGATGTCCGCATCGTTGCCGCTTCAAGCGCATCTCTACTGGAACAAGTAGAAAGCAGACAGTTTCGGGAAGATCTGTTTTATCGACTACATGTTTACCCAATTTATGTGCCGACTTTGAATGAACGGCAGGGGGATGTTGCTCTGCTGGCGAATCGCTTTCTCTACAAATTTGTCCGCCAGCAGCAAAAGCAGGCGGAATCGTTTGATGGTTCGATTCTGCATTTTATGCGGCTGCGAAAATGGCCGGGCAATGTTCGGGAACTGGAGAATTTTGTCGAACGGATGGTAACCCTCGCCAGGCCGAAAATGACCGTTTTAGGCGGGGATATTCTCCCCAGGGAATTCCGCAAGGAGTTTGGGCGACTCGCTGCAAGACAAGAGAGACACCTCCCTGGGAGTTCATTGCAGGAAAGTCTGGCCGGGTATGAAACGCAACTGATTCGGCAGGCGCTTGCGGACAATGACTGGAATCAAAGAAAAGCAGCTCGTGCTCTGCAAATCTCCGAAGGAACGATACGCTACAAGATTGAAAAATTGGGCATTGCCAAGACGTAGGCGATGTGGCGGGGATGTCCCAGCTTGATCTTTTGCGCTGTTCTCATATAGCCAAGATCCCTGGGAACGAGATTCTTTGCAAGCAGAGCAAGTTTTTTTGTCACGCTAAGACGAGTTTGAGACGTAGTTTCGTTCCGCTATTGCTCCTCCAATAATCTTCGCACTTAACCGCACTAAAAACAACTTCTCCCTGCTGCTGCGCAAAAATCTACGCAATCTTACCACCCTAACACCAACTATTCACTCGAAATACCATTCTTATAAGCTTTTGTTTTATTCGGACTAAGCGACACTCCACCTTTCCTGAGCTCTCTGGCACACCCTTTGAATAAGGCCCAATAGAATCAACTTCCGGTTAAAGTCCCAATCATTCGAAGGAGGGTGCTATTATGATTTGTGCCATTAGTCATTCGAGTTTAACGAGAAAGAGGGTGGGTGACCCGAGATGGCAAAGACAACAACGGACAAGCCGTAGCTAGTGGTATCATCTCCACAGATTTGCAAGCCCAGCCTTCGCTAAGTCACGGAAGATGGTCTTGCGCAGTAGAATAGATCTTAGGCTAGGTTGTTGTCCGTTGGTTTTTCAAACTCTGTCTCTCGGGGACTCCTTGAGCCTTGCTGGAGCTCATATTTGCAGTGAGGCGGCGGTAAACCTGAGTCGACTTATTCACCTGATTTGCAAACGAAACTAAGGAGGTCGTCATCATGAGGAAACTTAACATTCTTTTCATGCTTTTGCCTTTGGTTTTGGTTTTATCCACTCAACTTGTTTTGGGGCAAGTCCCTAAGACGATGAACTTCCAGGGTCTTTTGAAAGATGCTACAGGCCAACCTTTAGCCGATGGCAGTTATTCTATCAAGTTTACCATTTACGACGCGGCATTTGGTGGCGCCGTCATCTGGAGTGAAATCCAAAATGTAAGCGTGCAGGGAGGTTTGGTGAATACAATTATGGGGAAAACACAGCCGCTTACAGCCCAATTTGATATTCCTTACTGGCTGGGCGTTAAGATTCAAGCGGACCCGGAGATGTCCCCACGTTTCGAATTGGCCAGTGCCCCATATGCTTTCCGCTCGGTTTTCGACCAAACCGGAAGCGGTGGCGGCAACGTCCCGGTTGGCACTGTCATTGATTGGTGGCGGCCGAATAACACTTTCGCGATCCCTGCGGGTTTCCAGATTTGTGACGGCAGCACTGTTACAGACGGTCAGAGTCCATTCCAGGGTCTTCGGCTTCCGGATCTGAGAAACAAATTCGTCAGGGGAGCAAGCACTCCTTCGGATGTCGGCAAAGGCGGCGGTTCCGCTTCCCACAAGCATTCTGTCGATCCACCGAGCGTGCGTGCGAGCAGCGATGGCCTTCATGATCATAATGTTGATCCGTCTAGAGCATTTGTAAGCCTCGTGAGCGGTCATACTCATCAAGTCGACCCACCAACAGCGGGCACCCAGACAGGTCGCACGACCACATCACACAAGCATCCGTGGGCAACGTTTCAAAATGACCGCTTTACTTCATGGGACCAAAGTGAGAACACTGTGCTTATAGGGAACGAGGCCGGTGCATCTGGTGGTAATTTCCTGCCGTTATCCAAAAGAAGATCCAGCTCTCCACTCACGTTATATACCCGAACCGGTGGCAGTACGCATTTCCACAGGGACCTAGAGATACCCGAATTCCCGTCCAAACCCAATGCCAGTCACAATCATAGCTTAGATTTGCCAGCCAAAAAATCAACCTCAAATGGCAGTCATCGCCACGATGTGAACATTAGCGCTTTTGATTCGGACTCAAAGGACCACACGCCCAAATATGTCGGTCTACTCAAACTGATGCGCATCAAGTAGAGGTCGGGAATGAAGGCTTGTGTGAGAATTATGGTAACCTGTTTCGAATCAAACAGATTGAGGAGACAAATGATGTCCAAAAGATATAAATGGTCTGACGTCGTGCTCATTTGCGTTGCAATTGCACTTTTGCTACTAGCAAATGGCTCGCTTAACGCGCAGGCTAAACTCGAATGCGCCTCTCTGACTGGCTATGGTGGCCGGGCGACCTCGTCTGGTTTCCGGCTTCTTGCCGCTGGCGGGCAAGCTGGACCGGCCGGCAAAGCGGCGAGCGCTAATTTCAGACTGGAGGCCGGATTCCTCGCTTGCACTAATGACGACCCTGGAAATCAAGCTCCTATCCTCTCCGTATCACCCGCAACTTTGGATTTTGGCACCAGCCTAACCAGCCTGACTTTTCAAATCAGCAACTCCGGCAGCGGCAGCCTGACCTGGAATGTCAGCGAAAACCCGGATAAGCCGTGGATTACCTCTCTTTCACCAGCCAGCGGCAGTGGCAATGCTACAGTTACTGTCTCTGTCGACCGAAGCGGATTGAGTCCAAGCGACTATTCCGGAAGGATCACCGTGTCATCTAATGGCGGCAACCAAGACCTGACCATAAATATGAGCGTAGGCAGCGTCAGCGATAACATCCTGGTAAACGGCGATTTCTCCGACGGCGACACCGGCTGGTTGCTTTTTGTTGCTCCGGAAGCAACGGCAAGCGGCAGCGTGAAAAACGGTGAATATGCTGTATCAATAACCAACGGCAGCAATGTCGATTGGCACATTCAATTAATACAGAGTAATTTATTGATTGAAAATGGCAAAACATACTCAGTATCATTTGATGCTTATGCAGCCAGTCCAAGACAGATTGCTTTTTATATTAGAAAAGCTTCAGCTCCCCATACTGCCTATAGCGGTTACCAGACTTTTTCATTAACCGCATCGAAACAAAAGTTCAGCTTTGCTTTTAAAATGAATGACCCCACGGATAGCAATGCCGATTTTTCGTTTGTCCTCGGCACTTCCAACGTGGACGCTTTTTTTGATAATGTTATTCTAACAAAACAGGAAACCGGAAATGCTGTACTATCAATTAATCCAACCACGTTGGATTTCGGAGCATCTGCAACCAGCAAAGGCTTCGACATCAGCAATGCCGGTTCCGGCACTTTGAGTTGGGGTGTCAGTGAGAATGAAACCTGGATTACGACTGTCTCACCGGCAAGTGGCAATGGCAATGCCGCAGTCACGGTTAACGTCGACCGGAGTGGATTGAGTCCCGGGGATCATTCCGGAGAGGTCACTGTGACGTCGAATGGCGGCAATCAGGAGTTAACTGTAAGAATGAATGTAGGCGGCACTTCTGGTCCTTCTATTGCGCCGGATGCCCCTGCAACCGCATCATGCGGACAGGAATTCTATGTGCCGATCGCGGTAGGAGATCCGAACGCTGTTTCAGACCTTTTCGGTGTGAGTTTCGATTTGAATTACGCGACCACCCACATTGATTATGTAAGCCACAGCTTTGCGGATCCCCAGGGCAGTGTCAGTAATATTCTTGGCAGCAATATCGTGCCATTTGCTCAGATTGATGACGCCGCGGGCAAGATTAGTGTTGGCGTAACCAAAACCGGTGGCGCCGGCGCAAGTGGCAGCGGGCCTGTTATATGGATTGAGTTCAAATCTTCCGATGACACTCCTGACCCAACAAGTATTGTATGGTCGTTGTCGGATGTCACCGCAAATGACGCAAGTGGCGGTGATATCAATTTGTCTCCTTCCGCTGCAACGACCGCCATCGTTTGCGGCTGCGATGTCTGGCCCGGAGATACAAACAATGACGGCAGAGTCGACGCCAGAGATGTTTTGCCAATCGGACTTCACTTCGGCAAGACTGGGCCCAGACGGCCAAATGCATCCCCGCTTTGGAGCGCGCAAAGCGTTGTCTGCTGGGAGCCTGAAGCCGCCACTTTTGCAGACGCCGGCGGAAGTGGTCGCGTTGGTTCGGAAGATGTCCTGCCCATTGGCCTGAATTTTGGGAAAACTCACAGCGCGGCCACTTTGGCGTTGAGGCAAGGCTTCACCTCTTCTCCTAAGTCAACGTTTCTTAGGAAAAATGGCCCGAACGGCACTCTCCAAACGCCTAAAATCAAACCTGTTGTGCAACCTGTGGCAGGGGACAGTATAGTAGTTGATATTCTGGTTACGGATATTACCGGGTTATTCGGCCTGTCCTTTGATCTTGTTTATACTGACAATAGTGGTGCCATCGAAGCCCTGAGTGCAGAGGCTGACCCATTTTTTGGTTCAGACATCATCTTCTTCCCCAATATCAACACAGCAACCAAAACCGTCAGTGTCGGTATGAGTCGAAAAGCCGGCCAGGGAGGCGCTCAGGGCACTGGGGTTGTTGCCAGCGTACACCTGAAAGGTTCTGAATCCGCGCCGTTGGGAGCGTCGGTGTCTTTTGATTTGCAGAATGTCACCGCAAATGATGAAAACGGGAATCCAATCACATTCACGGTTGAACCGGGCGACCCGCTCATCACTGATGTCGAAGAAGAATCAGAAACCACGACAGCAACGCCAGAGTCCTTCAAGCTATCACAAAACTATCCTAATCCGTTCAATCCGGAAACACGCATCAGTTATGAGCTTTCGGAACAAACCAAAGTCGTTCTGAAGGTTATGAACTTGCTGGGGCAGGAAATCCGTCGGCTGGTGGATGAAGAGAAGCCTGCCGGTTTCTATGAGGTCACGTGGAACGGCAAAGACTCTTATGGCCGCCGAGTCGCAAGTGGTGTGTATCTGTACAGACTGGAGTCGAAAGGCTTGGTCCAAACCCGAAAGATGTTATTGCTGCGGTAGTTCCCGGGAGCTGAAGCCCGGCCGATTAGCCCGGTTAGGCGAGTCGTGTCTGAATGAAAACTCGACCGCTTACATCACGGTAGTCACCGCACTCAAAGATCGCAGGGCAGGTAATGAGCCGGAATCTCGTCGACGCAAACGGGAGGCTCCCGCTAAGAACATCAGGCTGTTGCACATAACCCTGACAGGATCAAAAATAACGAAGAACATCGGGATTCACCTTAACTCTTTGGTCTATGATAACTGGGTTCCCTATCTTCTGTTAACCTTGTCAGGGTTTATGGGTGCCAAATCTGCAACCTGCAACAGCCTGTAAGAACATGCAGGTAAGGCGGGAAAGGCTGTCTTCCATCAAACACTGAATCCTGCGCAGAGCCAGTTCCATATCGCCTGATGGCCTGGAAAGACAAAAACCTGAGCGTATTGACTGATACCATGCACAAACCAGCAAGCGCCTGTATTTGTCAAAGTGAAAGCCGAAAATCTTGAACAGCCGGTTGCTTGGCAGTGATCGCGGAAAAGAAGAAGAGCGGAAGTGATGGGCTAATGCAGCGTACGCCGGCTTTTGGACCAAGTGAAGACCTGCTACGAATACACCGCAACATTCCTGCTACCCGAGGGCAACAAAGCTGTTGCTTTTGTCACGGCAATACCCTAGTTTTTGTATCAAATTCAGCAGACACCAGCTGGCTAGCGGCCAAGCGACCAGGTGGAAGCCCTGTAGATTTGACGCTGTCTTTGTCACGTAATTGAATATGAAAGAAACTCATTCGGGCCATCAGGGGCCCGCAATGAACCACGCGGCGAAGCAGCGCCCTATCCTAAACAAATCGTCCTCCAGCACACCCCAGATGAATTGGTTCGAACATTTTCAAGCTGATACTAATGAAAGAATACTATGAAAATGACTACACTACTGAAAGTCCTTGTGGCACTGGTTTTTTCGCATGTGCCTGTCTCTCCTGTGTTGCCACAACCGCCCGTCCATAAGTTGGCTAGCGCGCTCGAAAAAATAGTACCGTCCGACGCAGTTCTGGAAAAGATTGGTGAAGGATTTGACTGGGCTGAGGGCCCGGTCTGGGTGCCTGACGGCCAGTACCTGCTTTTCTCCGATATTCCCAGGAATACCATCTACAAATGGCACGAAAAGGAAGGGCTCAGCATCTACTTGAGACCGGCTGGTCATGCCGGCAGCGACCCGCCCGGGATCGAGCTTGGCTCAAACGGTCTGCTCCTGGATGCAGAGGGCACACTGACCATGTGCGACCATGGTAATCGTTGTATGTCCAAACTCAATAGTAAGGACTTCACCAAGAAGACCCTGGTAAGCAGGTACCGGGGCAAACGCCTCAATAGCCCGAACGATGCTGTCTTTAAATCCAATGGCGATCTTTACTTTACGGATCCACCTTATGGCCTAAAGGGCCTGAATCAGGACCCGAACAAGGAGCTGGATTTCAGTGGCGTTTATCTTTTCAAAACAGATGGTCAATTGATATTGTTAACCCGTGAGATGACTTTTCCGAACGGCATCGCCTTCTCCCCGGATGAAGAAACGCTGTACGTCTCAAATTCGGATCCTGAACATGCCGTCTGGATGGCCTTCGATGTTGCGGACGATGGCAATATTCAAAACGGCCGTGTTTTCTTTGATGCGACCGAATGGGCTAAGTCCGGACAGCAGGGGCTTCCGGACGGCATGACGGTGGATCAGGGCGGGAACATATTTGCCACCGGCCCGGGCGGCGTTCATGTATTCACGCCTGAGGGCACACATCTTGGAACGATAAAGACCGGCCAGATTGCTGCCAATTGTACTTTTGGCAATGATGGCTCGGTACTGTATATCACGGCGGACTCGCACCTTTACCGAATCAGGCTCAATACAACGGGCCTTGGGTTTTAGCCCAACCGGAGGCACGGATATCACATTACTGCTGGTCGCGTTAGCGGGGATTCTCCTCTTACTTTTTCTCGTTATTCGAACCAAGCTGCAGGCTTTTGTTGCGCTGCTTCTTGTCAGTTTTCTCGCAGGGATTGCTGCCGGAATGCCGTTGCAGGCCATTCTGGCGTCGATCAAAAACGGCATGGGCGGAACGCTGGGCTTTGTGGCAATCGTGGTCGCTCTGGGCGCCATGTTTGGCCGGATGCTTGAAATCTCCGGCGGCGCCGAACAGCTCGCCCGCACTTTAATAGGAAAATTCGGGGAAGACCGGGCACAATGGGCATTGGCGAGTACCGGATTCATGGTCTCGATACCTGTTTTCTTTGACGTCGGCTTTATTATTATCGTGCCTCTGGTATACAGCCTGGCGTACAAAACCGGGCGCTCCCTGCTGTTTTACGGGATTCCTTTGCTTGCCGGTCTTGCCGTCACCCACAGCTTTATTCCGCCAACGCCAGGTCCGATTGCGGTTGCGGAGTTGCTGGGCGCAGACATCGGCTGGGTTATCATGTTTGGGACATTGGCAGGGATTCCGGCCATGATTATCGCCGGCCCTGTTTTTGCAAAATTTATTTCAAAGAGGATTCATGTCCCGGTTCCGGATTACATTGAAATGGAAGACAAACCGGCAGAGCGGGAACTGCCAGGATTCGGCACGGTTGCCGCTATCATTTTTCTGCCCCTGATCTTGATTCTCCTCAATACGTTCTCAGGACTCTTGCTGCCGGAAGGAAGCACCACTCGCACCGTTCTGAGTTTTTTGGGGCACCCGTTTACGGCTTTGCTCATGACCACATTGCTGTCTTTCTATTTGTTGGGAATCAGAGAGGGCTATTCCAGGGATGAAGTGCGACAGATCGCTACCAAAGCGCTGGAACCGGCCGGGCTTATCATTCTCGTGACCGGCGCCGGCGGCGTGTTTAAGCAGGTACTGATTGATTCCGGCGTAGGCGACGAATTGGCGACCTTGATGGCAGGTTCTTCCCTACCTCCGATTCTTTTGGCTTTCTTGATAGCTTCAGTTGTACGAATAGCTCAGGGATCTGCAACTGTTTCCATGATTACAACCGCCGGGATGATGGCCCCGATTCTCAGCAGTCTTGAGTTGAGCGCGCCGGCGTTGGGTTTGGTCACGATTGCGATTGCTGCCGGCGCCACCATCCTGTCACATGTCAACGATTCCGGGTTTTGGCTAGTAAATCGTTACTTCGGCCTAAGCGAAAAAGATACCCTGCGCTCATGGACCGTCATGACAATGCTCATCGCAGTAACCGGATTTACGGTGGTTTTCGTTCTTGGTATTTTCATTGCTTAAACCTGACTGATGCGATGGTAATCATATTGATGGGAGTATCCGGGAGTGGCAAAACGACGATAGGCAGAGTTCTGTCAGAGCGCACCGGCTTTGAGTTTTATGACGGGGACGATTATCACCCAGAATCAAACGTAGCAAAAATGACTCGAGGAGAAGCGCTGAGCGCTGAAGACCGGGTGGCATGGATTGACCGAATTATCGCTATCATCAATGCGCGCAAGACGGAGAACAAAGTCATCGCGTGCTCAGCACTGACAAAATCAATTCGCAACAAAACTCGTGAACAAGCGCAGGACGAGTGTTTGTTTGTCTATCTAAAAGGTGATTTTGACACGCTGAAAAACAGGCTGGACTCCCGAAAAGGACACTTCATGAAAGCCGGTTTGCTTGCCAGCCAGCTCGAAACGTTAGAAGAGCCGGAAGACGCCCTGACAATTGACATTGAGAATTCGACCGGCCGGATCTGCGAATTGATCGTGCGCAAAGCTTTGCCCTGACCCGGTCGCGCTGCGGGAATTGTGCCCTCATCAGGCGCACAGAACAGACAAACCAAGTGAGAAACCGATACAAGGAGACCTGATCAATGACCCAGAAGAACGGCGGTCGACAACACTCGAGCGTAATCCTGGACGGAGATGAACGCGCACCCGGAAGAGCTATGCTGCGTGCGGTCGGCTTCGGAGATGAAGATTTCAGCAAATCCCAGATCGGCATTGCTTCCACCTGGAGCATGGTGACGCCGTGCAACATGCACATCGACGAACTGGCCAGGGCAGCAGCGGCAGGCGTCGACCAGGCCGGAGGCAAAAGTGTTATCTTTAATACGATCACGGTCTCGGACGGCATCTCCATGGGCACGCCCGGCATGCGCTACTCACTCGTCTCGCGGGAAGTTATCGCTGACTCAATTGAAACGGTGGCAGGCGCTCAGGGTTTTGACGGCCTGGTTGCCATCGGTGGCTGTGACAAAAACATGCCCGGCTGCGCCATGGCCATGGCCAGACTGGACCGGCCAGCAATTTTTGTCTACGGCGGCACGATAAAACCGGGCGCAGAAAGACGAGATATCGTGTCTGTGTTTGAAGCTGTCGGCCAGCGCGCCCAGGGCAGCCTCTCAGATGAAGCGTTTAAAGAAGTTGAATGTACCGCGATTCCGGGACCAGGCTCCTGTGGCGGCATGTACACTGCCAACACCATGGCTTCCGCGATCGAGGCGCTGGGGTTGAGCCTGCCCAACAGCTCGGCGCAAGACGCCATTTCCGAGCACAAGCAGGCAGACTGCTCAAATGCCGGCCAGGCAATCCTAAACCTGATCGATAAGGATATCCGGCCTTCGAAGATTTTGACCCAAGAAGCGTTTGAAAACGCCATTACAGTTGTCATCGCTTTAAGCGGTTCCACCAACGCGGTGCTGCACCTGCTGGCGATCAGCCACTGCGCCGGCGTGGACTTACGACTGGACGACTTCACGCGTATCGGCGAAAACGTGCCGGTCCTCGCGGACGTCAAACCGAGCGGCCGCTACCTGATGTCAGAGCTGATTGAAATCGGCGGCATTCAACCGCTGATGAAGATGCTGTTAGATCGAGGACTGTTACACGGAGACTGCCTGACCGTCACCGGCAAAACGCTCGCAGAAAACCTGGCGCAGGTCCAGCCCTATCCGGAGAAGCAGGATATCGTACGCACCTTTGCCGACCCGCTGAAAAAAACCAGCCATCTGGAAATCCTGTACGGCAACCTGGCTCCCACTGGCGCCGTGGCCAAGCTTACCGGTAAAGAAGGCCTGCAATTCACCGGAACGGCAAAAGTCTATGACTCCGAAGAAGCCGCCCTGCAAGCGATTCTGAACGGAGACGTGGTAAAGAACGATGTCGTCGTCATTCGGTACGAGGGCCCGCAAGGTGGCCCCGGCATGCGCGAGATGCTGAGTCCCACTTCCGCGATCATCGGCAAGGGTTTGGGGCAGGATGTAGCGCTGATCACGGATGGCCGCTTTTCGGGTGGCAGCCACGGGTTCGTAGTCGGCCACGTCACGCCGGAGGCTGCGGTTGGTGGGCCGATCGCAATCATTCAAAATGGTGATGAGATAAGCATCAACGCCGAGACCCGCGAGCTTAATCTGAATGTTTCCGACGAAGAGGTGCAGCAAAGGCTGGCTGCCTGGGTCGCTCCCAAACCGCCGGCAAGAGGTGTGCTCGCGAAATATGCAAGGTCGGTGAGCTCGGCTTCCACCGGCGCGATTACGGATGCTGACTTGTAACGATACAGCGGAGGGTTTGTGATGACCACTCTACGAGTCTTTACCCAACTAATGATCGTGTTCAGTGCACTCCTTTTTCTCATGACCATTCTTGATTTCCTGGCGCTGCACGACATCTCGCATGAATACGTGAGCGCGTCCACCCTCAATAACCTGGACATCAGGTTGTCCGCAGAATTGCCGGAATACACAAAGACGCCAGACGAGTGGACTGCGCTCAGGATTAGCACCCTGGCGAGATTCATCTTCCTCATTCTAAACACCGCTGTTTTGCTTTTGTGTCTGAGACGCCTGCACAGACCCGTTTACCACGCTCCAAGTTCTTAATCCACCATCCTACCCTTGTTGCAGATCGGAAAGCGGGTGCTGCAACCATGGTTGCTTGCCACGGTCAGGTTTAGGAGGAGCGACAGACTTAGGAGCTGTTTCGTCACTGGTCTCGGCGAGAAACGCGATGTTCCGGCGCTTCCGGGAAGCGAGCAGGCAAAACGCAGGTGCTGTGGACAACCCCTCGAGGCTGATTTCTGGTCAGGTGTAAAAAAAGGCCCGGACTGCATGCCCAGGCCTCTGGCTCAATTGTAGGAGGGGTTAGGAAAGAGGATTCTATTTCGTGCAACGGCCCTCTACTTGATCAGCGCCATTTGCCTGGTTTGCGAAAATTCACCTGCCTTGAGCCGGTAAATATATACACCGGTTCCGACTGTAGCACCCCGGTCATCTCTGCCATCCCAAACACGCGCATGCGTCACTCCCGCAGCGAGACGTGAATTGACCAGCGTCCGGACAGTCTGGCCCAGGAGATTATAAATCGAAACGGTCGTCTGCAGCTGTTCTCCGGGTTTCCCGGGAACCCTGAATCTGATCGTCGTTGCGGGATTGAACGGATTGGGAAAGTTCCGCAGCAAAGCGAAGTCTTCGGGAACCTGACCGACGGGTTCCGGCTCGTCACCAACCGAGGTTATGACACCCTGTCCGAGAAAACGGACCTTGGTCGCAAATACCGTGTTGCCGCCGTTTCTCAAACCACGGATCTGGATAAACTGGCCTTGTATCAGCGAATCAACGGTAATGAATCTGTTCAAGGTACCCAGAATCAAGGTTCTGGCGTCGACAAGAACCTCCACACCCGCCATCTGTATGCCATTAAAGGCAATCTCGTCGATCACAGCGGAAAGCAGCAAGACATTTTCTACCTTAATCCGGCTGGCCAGGGGATCACCGCCCGAGGCAGACTGCGCTTCCACTTCTACGATCTGGCCAACCTTCAGATCGGTCAGGGGGATGGGCTGATTCTTAACATCTAGGATTTCCGTATTTGCATCGACGTCAAAGGTCACACCGATTATCCGAACACTGGTCTGGCCCACAAAGTCGACGGGACCCGTCACTTCAGTCTGGCTTGACTGGCTGTCCTCTATTCTGATTCTGATGGCCACCAGCGTCCCGTCTGGCAGCAGGTCGCCGCGCACTTCAACCGTTTGCCCAAGAAACAAGGCGGCGAGGCTCGTAATGTTTAGATCTCTGTCAAAGACTACGGTATTCTCAGTGACGCCGAAAGTTTGGCTTAAGACCGTCAAGGAGCCGGATGCCAATTCCTCGATGATCCCGGTTACGCTCACTTCGTCGCCAATGCGATCCTCTTCTTCAATCTTGACCGCAACAAATTGACCTGACGCCTGTATATCCGCCTCAACTTCTACAAAAGATCCAACCGACAAGGCGGATAACGCGATGGACTGTTCGTTCAGATCCTGGATGAGCGTACTTGCTGTTACAAAGAACGTAACGCCGGAAACCACCAGGCTGTCCGGCCCAAGGCTTTCGATGGTACCCACGAGCCCAACTTCATCTATAAAAAGGTCTTCCAGTTTGATGCGGGTTGCGAGCAAGCTGCTATCGAGTTGCACCTCACCGCGAACCTCGGCGACATCACCTACTCGCAGAACGGAAAAATCGATCGGATTATCATCATCGCCAAGAATAACTGTAGAATCTGTAACCAGGAATTCGCGTTGCAGCACCACAATCGAGTTGACGCCGATACTTTCAATTGCACCGCTGACTTCAACTTCTTCCGCATTAAAGTCCTCAACCTTGATGCGGGTGGCCAGAAAGGATCCATCGGCTTGTGGCGTCGCGCGGATTTCAACGATAAAACCTACGCGGATGGCTGCAAACAAAAGGGCGTCTCCGTTGTCGTCGAGAACGCTGGTTTGTGCATCGACACCAAAAGTCAGCCCCTGAACAACAATGGAATCCGGACCGACAGCCGTCACAGCACCGCTTACTTCGATGGGCTCCACACCGGAGCCATCGTCCTCAACCTTAATCGTGGTCGCACGGAAGATGCCGTCTGACTTCTTCTCGCCACGCACTTCGACACGGAAATTCAGGTCAAGGTCGCTTAGTATAGCAGGATTGTCGTTGATATCCTCGACGATAGTCGAGTCAGTGACCAGAAAAAAAACCGAGTCTACGGTCACACTCGTGTCGCTCAGGGCTGTCACAACACCGGTGAATTGAATTTCCTCGGAGCCCGCATCCTCGACCTTTATGCGCGTCGAACGGAACGTACCGTCGGGCTGAACTTCCGCCTTGACTTCGACGGTCGTCCCGATCACGAGCTGGCTGAAGAGGATGGGATTGCCGCTCAGATCAAGAACCGTTGTGCCGGCGTCAACCAGAAATTCCCGGCCCAGGACAACCAATCTGTCGGCAGCAAGAGACTCAATGACGCCGGTGAACTGCTCCTCACGGGAAGCAAATGTGCGCGTGACCACAAGAGCGCGCAGAGCATTATTCGTGTCCTGCGCCCTGACGCTGAGTAAATCGTTTACCCGCAGGTCCGTAAAGGCGATGGCCTGCCCGCTGTCTTCCAGATAAATCGTGGCGCTGTCCACGGCAATGGTGGTACTTGCAACGACCAGGAAGCCCGATCCGACGGACTCGAGTTCTCCGGCAACTGAAATCTCGGCTGCCGTCCCTGCACCGATCTGGACCGGGATCCGGGGCCTAAACTCATGTCCGCTATCGTCTTCAATGCGTGCACGCCAATCCCACTGGGAAACCGATGGGTCCACGACACTGAGATCCAGGCTTGCTTCATACGTGCCGTTCAGCAAATTGTCAAAGCTGCCCTCGATATCATCGATATTCTCTTGCTCTGTCGACAGTTGGTACTCGTTCTTGTCAATGTCGGTAAAATCGACTGAAGGGTCACTGACCCGCATGTAAAGAATATCGTCCCGTGTAAAATCCCGATCCTCCGTGGAAAAATCGGCGTTCTTTGAAAGATTGACGCTCTGTGCAAACGTGGCAGTCCCTGGCAGGTGAAAAACACATAAGGCCACAAGCGTGTACAAGTATGACCGTTTAATGTAACGATTCGTTTTCAATTTATTATGCTCCTTGGTCATATCAATCTACTGACTGCTGGTAGTGCGATATATCAAAATCAATGCCAAACAATCGAGTCCTTCCTTGATTAAGTGTAAGTAGCTTCAAACCAAACAGTTATGCTTGGTACTGGCAGTTGCGCAGATCCGACTCGCGGCGCCCACGCTGCGCACAAATAAACACAGCTGTGCAACATGTGCGCTAGCACTAATCCAGCTGCAGCACCTTCTCTATCATCTATTGGAATCTCAGAGGGCAGGCACGCCTCACTTAACAGGAGGTGCTCCCCGCAAATAACCCACCTCTATTGTGCAGCGTGGTGGTCTGGACATTTAGCCTGGATAATTTATGAAGCTGCCCGTTGAGCACAAATCAAACTATCCTGTCATTCCGAGGAACCTTTTTCGACCTGGCCGGCAACATTCAACAGGCACGGATCTAACCGGACAAAATCCTTCGAGAAATACTGAAAAGCAATCCATAAACAGCACAGGTTAGGATACCACCATCACTATTTATACAAAAATCGCCCTCTTTGCAAGACAAAACAGTCCTGGCGCGTATTATTTCGAGGCCCGATTTCGCGGCAGCCGGGGAAGGTTCAGGCCGAAGGCACTAGGGGCTCCGGAGCTTTCAAGCTACCACATTCCCTGGGTGCCGAGGGCAGGCTTTGGCGGCGCGCCTTCGCACCGTGGTTTCGGGAAATCTCAAGTTATTTGCAGCAACGTTTGACGCCCCCAGCCCTCACGATACCCGCTGCCGAGTTGCGCACCGTCTGCGCACAACCCTGAATTCGATGCGCAATAGTCGTCGTGTTGCAACCAGCCCCCGGAGGACTCTAATGATAATGTCATACTGTTTTTGTAAAACTTACATCCAATGCGGCCCACGACGAGCCAAAGTTGGCACCGATGTTGCGTAAGGCGTCGTCACCTCTCGTTTTTGCGCAAACAGAGACAATTCACTAATACACTTTCATTCTCACAATAGGAGTAACCTGATGCACAGAATCCCGGTAGTCCAATCATTTGTCTCGTTTTGTCTGGCTGCCATGCTGCTCTTCTCAGCATGCAGCGGGTCAAACGACAATCCGCTTAGCTCAGGGGAGAAACTGTCGGTAATGGCCACCGCGAGCCCAAGTCCATCGCCGACACCATCAGTCAGCCCAACACCGGTGCCTTCGTCTAACTTCTTCTTGATCTCAGAGGCCGAAATCGAATCAGAAAGCGACTCCGGCTATCAAAGTTTTGAGATCGAGGGGGTTGTTGCACTCAGCGAAATCGACAGCATCGACGTCACCGATACCGACCTCGTTCTTACTTTCGGCGATTTCACACAGACAATCCCGACCAGCTCATTCGAGCGCCATGATGCAGGATTCAGATTTGAAGGGAGTGCGCCCGGCATAGAACGTATCGACATCGAAGATAGCGGCTGGTTTGAGATTAAGGCTGAGGGCGTCGACCTCAGCAGCATCGCTTTGCCTGGAACCGTGTCCTTTTCAGTCCAGGTAGCCGGCCTGTCAGCGAGTGTTGACATCCAGTTTGATTCCGAGGGAAAGTATGAGAATCCGGTTCCGCTTCCGAGTCCATCACCTTCACCGACTGTCAGTCCCAGTCCGTCGCCTTCACCGACTGTCAGTCCCAGTCCAACGCCTTCGCCGACTGTCAGTCCCAGTCCGTCGCCTTCGCCGACTGTCAGCCCGAGTCCGTCACCTTCGCCGACTGTCAGTCCGAGTCCGTCACCTTCGCCGACTGTCAGCCCGAGTCCGTCGCCTTCGCCGACTGTCAGCCCAAGTCCGTCACCTTCGCCGACTGTCAGCCCGAGCCCATCACCTTCGCCAGAGGTTCACGTGGACGGCGCGATCCAGGCCCTGGTAGTAAGCGGTCCTCAAGACGGAGAGGTGACGGTGCAGGGCATCAGGTTCATTGTTTCATCTGCCACCACGCTGGAAGACGATGATGGTAGCATCATCACCCTGCATGCTCTTGAATTCGGGGAAACGGTTGACGCCTGGGGTCCGCTGCCGCAAAACGGTACGACTCAGGCAAAAAGAATTCGGGAAAATTAACTCAAAAAATGATGTCCTCCGTGCCAACGGGGGACATCATTTCCAAGGGAGAGTATCATGGATTTTGGAAGCGTCAGCACAAAAAGCTCGAACCTCAGAATAGACGTTGTACTTCCTGTTTACAACGAAGAACGAGACCTGGCAGGCAGTGTCTCGACCCTGAAAACGTTTCTGCGGGAGAACTGTCCTTACAACTGGCGGGTGATAATCGCCGATAACGCATCGACCGACTCGACCGGTGATGTGGGGCAGGCCCTCGCAAGCGAGTCTTCTTTGGTACATTACCTGCGCCTCCCGCTCAAAGGCCGTGGGCGCGCCTTGCGCGAGGCATGGTTGACCAGCGACGCCGACATCTTGAGCTACATGGATGTAGATTTGTCGACAGATTTGAGTTGTTTCATGCCCATGATCAACAGCTTGATCGAGAACAAAGCGGACGTGGCCTTTGGCTCGCGCTACAAGAAAGGCGCTCAGGTTGAACGTGGCCTCAAACGGGAGATACTCTCGCGAGGGTACATCAGCCTGATCAAGTTGTTCTTTCGCAGTGGTTTTTCGGACTCGCAATGTGGTTTCAAGGCGATCACAAGACGCGCTGCCCGGACCCTGATTCCTCTGGTGGAGAATCAGGGCTGGTTCTTTGATGCAGAGCTTTTGCTGTTGGCCGAGAGCTACAATTTCCGGCTCTTTGAAGTACCGGTGCTCTGGATCGATGACGAAGACTCGCGTGTAGACATCCGGCAGACCGTTTCGGAGCATTTCATCGGTCTACTCAGAATGCGACTGGCCTTCTCTACCGGCTTTGCGGTAGCGCCGTCGCCCGCATTTCTGGCCGGGGCCGGACTCTAGGTATGCGACTTTCAAAGCGGGTTTCCCCCCATTTCAGTAAGTTTGTCTCTGTAGGTGTGGTTAACACAGTCATCGATGCGTTTGTGTTTCTCATGTTGGTGCATCTGGTCGACGTGCCGGTTCTGGCTGCCAGCAGCATCTCTTTTTTACTTGGCAGCCTGAACAGCTTTTGCATGAACAAATACTGGACGTTCGGAGAACACACCTTCGGCGCACAAACGACCCGGCAATACGTGAAATTTCTCATGGTCTCGGCTGCAGTGCTAAGTCTGCACCAAATCTGTTTGGTATCTTTGCACCTGGGGCTCGGGGCCCCCGAGATTGTCGCAAAAACTTCAGGCATCCTGTTGGGGACAACGCTTAGTTTCGCCTTGAGCAAATGGTGGGTCTTTGTGGAACGCCGTTCCTCAGAAGGCTTCTTCAGTGTAAAAACGATTCAACGGATGATGGCACAGTGGCTCCTCTCTTAAAATTCGCAACGCTGCTTTTGGCGACCACGTTCTGTGGCTGCACCTTAGCTTTTAGCTTCCGGACCGTGCTCTTTCTCGGAGAGCGCCTGTTGCTTGGGATCGTTCTCGGTTTGGTTGCATTTATCAGCCTGAGTTTTTGCGGCAGCCTGGCGCTAGGATTCGAAACAGCAATTCTGGTGGGCATATTCACGCTCATGCTCATGGTAACCGGAGCAGCCATCCTGGCGCAAAGAGCCTCGGCTGCATTTGGCAGTAGGCGATTGACACCGGCGATTGGGCGCGCTCACCTTCGCCTCAGTAAAACCGACGCCTATGCCGGCGCTGTTTTCTTGACCTCGTTGGTCCTGTTCATCATCCTGATGAATCGCTTGGTCATCTGGCATGACGGTGCGCTGGCCACCGGATATCTGGACGCCTGGGGTGACCTGCCTTACCACACCAGCCTAATCATGTCCTTCGTAAACCAGAGCATACTCAACCTGAATAGCACGACCGTAGCGGGGCAACCGCTGGTCTATCCGTTCATGCCGGACTTTTTCAGTGCGATTCTGATCAGATTCGGTATCCCATTGGAATATGCCATGGAGTGGCCGGCCATTTTGTTGAACAGCGTTACCACCACTCTGCTGTTTTACCTAAGTTACCGGCTGACCAAGAATCTGCAGGCTGCCCTGCTTGTGCCAGTTCTCTTTGTGTTTGCGGGCGGTCTCGGTTTCTTATGGTTTTTTCAGGACATTTTTTTTGCCACCCGGCCGGTCTGGGAGCTGTTGCAGGATCTACCCAGGCGCTACACCAACATGCCGGAATTCAAGGTCAATTGGATAAATCCGACTCTCGCCCATCTCATTCCGCAGCGATCTTTTCTGTTCGGCTTTCCGATAGGCTTGTCGGTCATTTTGTTTTGGTGGACCGCATTCAAGGCGCGGCGACCGAAGCAGGGATGGGTGCCGGGGATCTTTCTGGGGCTTTTGCCGCTGTTTCACACGCATACGCTCTTGACCTTGACAATTTCGGGCGCTCTGTTCTTTCTCTTCAGCTGTCTTCGCAAGACCGCGCGCGTGCGGCATCTCCGCTATTGGCTAACCATGGGCGGTGTCGCGCTCACGCTTGCCCTTCCGCAGATTCTCTACATCCTATCGTCCAATGTTTCCACGGACGTCATTCGTCCACACCCCGGATGGATGGCCGATGCGGAGAATCTGTTGTGGTTTTGGTTGAAAAACCTTGGGGGCTTCATCCCTTTGCTTCTCATCGCATTGCTGATTAGAAAACGTCTAAAGATTCGCAAACGGGCGATACTGTTCTACCTGCCATTCGGCGCCATTTTTGTGGTCTTGAACTTGTTTTCCTTTTCAGCTTTCGCGTATGACAACAACAAGATGTTGATTTACTGGTTCCTGCTCTCCCTGCCTTTTGTCGCACAGATTCTGGTCACTCTGTACCGCTGCCATTCCTGGTGGCTGAGAGCATTTACCTTTCGCGTTCTGCTCATCTCTTTGACCTTGTCGGGAGCGCTGAATCTTCTGCACGAACTGCAGCGCGGCCCGTGGACGGAATTGTCGGCTGAAGAGGTACAACTGGCTGCACAAATAAGTGCACGCATGAGCCCAGAGGCCGTCTTTCTGACTGCGCCGGTACACAATAACCTACTAGCGCTCACCGGCAACTCGGTCGTGCTCGGCTACCCGGGACATGTCTTCTCGCATGGTCTCGATTATGTCCCCATCGAGAAAGCGGTCCGGCAGATCTATGCGGGCACAGACAGCGGCAGAGCCGAACTGACACGCCTGGACGTCGACTATATCGTGGTTGGCCCACACGAGCGCGAACGATTCAACGGTGGCTCCGATCGCTTTGCTGCCGAATATGAGACGGTGCTGACGAGCGAGAATTACGCTATCTACGATGTGCAATCCGCAAGGCCCGGCCGGCGTGTATGTGCGAGCGAGACCACCGAAACCCTCAAATCAGGAGGCTTGCAATGAGCCGATCTCTGGCTATGCTGCATAACCTCATCATGAGAGTTGAGGCAGCTCCTGTCGCACTAGAAGCGATCCGGCGCTGGTGTGTCAGGCAGGCAGACAGATTTGCACTGGCATTTCTGGTCGGATTCACTGGCTTTCTTCGCTTCTGGCGGATAGCAACTCCCGGCGAGTTGGTTTTTGATGAAATATATTTTCCGGTATTTGCAAAGAACTATCTGACCGGCACGACTTTTTTCGACTCCCACCCGCCGCTTGGAAAATATTTGATTGCCGTGGGTATAAAATTCTTCGGCTTCGTGCCGCTCGGTTATCGCACCATGAATGCCTTGTTCGGTATCGGCACCATCGTTCTGATTTACGCACTGTGCCGAATCCTGTTCAAAAACCGCAAGATAGCATTTCTGGCCGGACTCCTGGCCGCGCTTGACGGGCTGCTTTTGGTTGAGTCCCGTACCGGCCTCATCAACATCTTTGCGGTGTTTTTCTCCCTCGCCGCCTACTATCTGTTTCTACGCAGTGGCACTCCTCGCCCGCAAAAAGCTCCGTGGGTTTATTTGGCGGGAGCAGGAATATGCAGCGGCGCCGCGATTGCCGTAAAGTGGATCGGAGTTGCGAGTCTGGGTATGATCCTGCTTTTCAGCTTTCTGGCGCAGCTCAACCGTCACACAACAAAGCTCAAAGCTTTTCTTCCACAAAGCCTGCTCCTGAAACGAATTGGGCGGCTCCATCCGCTCACAATAATCTTCTGTTGCGCATTGCTGCCGGCTCTTGTCTACGCCGTCACATTTCCGATCCACATAGAGCAAAACCCGGAATATCAATTTGTGGAACTACACCAACAAATGTACGGCTACCACGCCAACCTGAAAGAAGGGCACGGCTACGCCTCCGAATGGTGGCGCTGGCCCCTATCGCTGCGCCCGGTCAACTATTTCTGGCAGGTCGATGAAACAAAGCAAACGGTGCAAACCGTCCTGAATATCGGTAACCCCGTAATCTGGTGGCTCGCCGTACCGGCCGTTATGTTCTCGTTCTGGGGGGGAATCTTCCGCCGCAATTTTGGCGTTCTGTTCGCGCTGGCGGCGTTCATTTTTCACTACTTGCCGTTTGCGCTTATTTCGCGCGCTACTTTTTCATATCACTACATGGGGGCTCTGCCATTCGCCATAATTCTGCTCGCCGTCGCCCTTTATCAACTCTGGCAAAGAGAGGGCTGGTCAAGAGAAATTGCTGCAGTCGCCATGGTTTGTATTGTCCTGACCGCGCTGTACTTCTACCCTATCTGGACTGCTTACCCAATTCCGCTCGGTTCATTTTATCAGAGAATGTGGTTGGCTAGCTGGGTCTAGCCTGCGCTATTCACAAATTAGTTTCTTGTCATCCTGGAAGGATCTTTTTTGGCAAAAGCTGCGCCCGTCGATAGCCACCGGACCCGTTCAAAAGGGATTCCTCCTGAATGACGATGTTTGCTCGATTTGTGCGCAATACGCTGATTCATGAATTATGCAGGCTAGTCACAACAGCCGAAAAAAATCTTGTGATGCCTGTCATTGCGAGGCCTTGCCCGCCGAAAGTCAATGTCTGAAGCTCAGTCGAAAAGCCAGTTGTGCGGATCCGGGGGCGAGAAGAGGATAGAGCGCGGCGCTGCTTTCCTTGCGTGGCGCTGTGGGCTTCCCCGTCAGGAAGGTATCAAAATAGCTATAAATCCAAACAGCGGCTGAGAAGGCGGCCAGGCCGTTACGCAACTTGTGCAGACGATTGAATGAATCGAACCTTGACTCCAGGCGGGCGGGATCGGTCTCATCGAGATACCTGTCCTCCGAACTGTTTCTGCTGAAGTGTGCGATCACAGTGGCTGTGACGCCGGCAGTCCAAAGAGAGCTGAGCACAAATCCCTTCTTCCTCTCGCCTTTGTAGATCTGCCCCCAACCGGGCAGGACCAGCGAACGCAAGGTAGCGCCGGGTCGCTTGTCAGCGAGCAGGACATATCGTGGGGCCTGAAGCTCATTGCCATCGTCGGGAGATGACATGCGTTTCTGTTTGATTTGATCGAAGAAACTGATGATTTTGGGAGAAACCTGTACAGGATCAAGGCTTAAGTTTGGCGCCAGGGCTAATGCGCTGGTGAACTGGGCTTCCGACTCTTCAGGCTTGTTGAGGGAAAAATAGACCACTCCGAGGATCTTGTGAATCTCGGCCAACTGGTCGGATGAAAACCGCTGATACGCAGTGAGCGCCGACGTTGCCTTCATCTCCACTTCCACGTAGTTGTGCTCTTCGTAGGCGCTTTGGATTTCCTCGAGTAGGCGTATATCCGAATTCTGGCCCACGGCTGCAGCGGTCCAGGAAAAGAACAGGACAATACTAAGACACGCGCCTTTGGTCGTGTGAGACAAAATCTACTCCTGAAAGAATGAAGTGTACAAAATTGGCAGTCACTCGCTACAAATTATGGCTATGTCGCAACAAACGCAAGGTTCATGGCGCCGGTTCATCGCGACAGCAGGCTTTTGAGATTAAACTGAAGTTGCAGTGATTGCCCTGCAACGATGTTGACTTCGGTATCCCACTGGCCGATCTCCGGATGCCTTAAGCTTAAACGATGTAAGCCCGGAGTGAGAACAAACGGCGTGTCCTGCGGAGGAACGGAATCTTTGAACACGTCATCGATAAACACCTCCGCCCACGGACTCACATCCAGCTTCAATCGCCCAACCGTGGACCAAAAGGAGAAGTCGAGCACAGTTTCTTCATTCGACTTGACTTCGATACTTTCCGTTCGTTGTTGAAAACCGGGGTTTTTGAAAACGACCTCATGCATGCCCGCGGGTAGAGCAATCGGGCCGCCCAACGGCGTGAGACCGAGTGAGTCGCCATCCACGAAAACCTGGGCCCAGGGTGTGCAGGTCACCAGAAGAAGACCGGGCGGCACGGCCACCGATTCTCCAACTTCGCTTTCACTTTGCAGACTCGTGTCCCTGCGGACAATTGCGTCAGGCTGTACAGCCTTCGGCGTAGGCTCAGCAAGTGGACCCGTTCCTCCAAGGAGGTTCTCCGGCGCCGGTGTCGACGCGGTCTGCACAGAACTACCCTGCTGCGCCGCCGGAGACTGTTCTCCAGGGTCAGGAGAGGCGGAAATCGTCGCAACCGGATCCAGGTCGGCAGTGTTTACACCGGCCAACTCAGAGGCGGCAAAGTATGCTGCCACAATAAAAAGAACCAATATGGCGAGATAAATGAGTCGCGAAGCTCGCCACCCACTTCGGTGCACGGGGCCGGAAACCGGTCGCACAACGATGGCCTCCGTATAGTCGTGCGGCTTCTGTAAATAGGATGAAAGTCGTACAGCGTCCGCTTCAAAATCATGTCCGGCACTAAAACCGTCAAGCGCTGCCAATAATTCCTTGCAGGTCGCATACCGGTCGCCAACTCTTTTTGCAAGCATCTTCGCACAGATGCCGATCAGCTCTGCCGGTATGTCTTCGTCCTTGCTTAAATAGGCAATCGGATCGTCTTCAATTATCGCCTTGAAATATTCGCGACTGTTCTCGCCGTGAAACGCGGTCGTACCTGTCAGCAATTCATAAAATGTCGCGCCCAAAGAAAAGATGTCGGAGAATTCCCCCTGCTTTTCTCCGAGAATTTGTTCAGGAGAAAAGTAGGCAAGCGTCCCTTTGATCTCTTGTTGGGTTTCAGCATGCGGGTTTGACTTTAGCGCCGCCATGCCAAAATCGGCTAGCTTCACTTCGCCGGCAAAAGACACCAGAATATTCGAAGGTTTTATGTCACCATGCAAGATGTTCTTCTGATGGGCCGCTTGTAGTCCGAGCGCAGTCTGCTGCAGGACAAACCAGGCCAACGCCGGTGGAAATTTTCGCGACTTAAGCAGTTCGGAAAGGTCTGGTCCGTCGATGAACTCCGATGTGATGTAGCTTCCATCATCCTGCGCAGTGTAGTCGAACAGGTCGACGATATTCGGGTGTTTGATCTTGGCCAGCAGCCGTGCTTCGCGTTCCAGGCACTCGACCAAATCGCTGTCGGAGCCGGCCTCATCGTACAGCATCTTGACCAGCACCCACTGCTCGGCCGCCGCCCGGTACCCTTTATAAACAATCGTAGTAGTGCTGCGGCCAATCTCAGCAACCACATCTATATCGCCGATTCTCTTTAGATCTGCCATTCTTTGATTCGGTAGTGGAGCCATCTGCGCGAAACATCGAGCACGCGTGCCGCCTGCGAAACGTTGCCATCCAACGCGTCGAGGGTTTGTTTAACCGCTCTTCTTTCCAGTTCTTTGAGGGTGAGGTTCCCGCCGGCAGTATCGGTGCTCTCGTTGTCAGGCAAGCGCAAGTCGTCCCTGCAGATCATGTCCTGACGCGCCATCACGATCGCCCGGTTTATGGTGTTTTCCAGCTCGCGAACATTACCGGGCCAGTGGTAAGCGGACAAGGCGTCAATGGCTGAAGGCTCAAACCCTTTGATCTGCCTTTTGCGCGCCTGTGGAGACTTGTCAAGAAAATGGTGGGCCAGCAATGGCACATCGCCGGCGCGCTCTCGCAGCGGCGGCATTTCAATGCATATTGTGTTAAGCCTGTAATACAGATCTTCCCTGAATGTACCTTCCGCCACCAGATCGCTGAGCTTCTTGTTGGTGGCCGAAACGATCCTGACGTTGACCTTGCGGATTTCATTTTCTCCGACACGCTTGATTTCACCCTCCTGCAACACTCGTAACAATTTGCTTTGAATGTTGAGCGTCAGGTCACCGATCTCGTCCAGAAAAAATGTACCGCCGTCGGCGGCCTCAAACAGGCCTTGTTTGTTAGCAATGGCACCGGTGAAGGAGCCCTTCTTATGGCCGAAGAGCTCGCTCTCCAACAAGCTGTCCGGCAGAGAGCCACAGAAAAGAGCCATGAACGGATTGTCATTTCTTGCCCCGTTGTAATGGATGGCGCGGGCGATCAACTCCTTGCCCGTCCCACTTTCGCCCTCAATCAAGACATCGATATCTGAATCCAGCACGCGGGACACGATATCGAAAATACCATTCATCTGCCGGCTTTGCCCGATAATCTCAGAGAATCCGTGGATGCGCTGAACTTCGTCACGCAGCCTGCGGTTTTCATCACGCAAACTTTCGTACAGGCGTGCATTTTCCAGTGCAACCGCAGCCTGATTGGCAAAGGCGGTAATGAACGGCAGGTTTTCGTTGGTAAACAAGCTGCGCTTCGAGACGCTGTCCAAATAGATTGCACCAATCTGCCGATTCTTGATACTCAGTGGCACGCATGCGATGGATTGAATCTTCTGGATGACGATGCTCTCCTTTTCAGAGTAGCGTGGATCGCTTTGCGCCTCAAAAACCAGGATTGGCTCGCCATCGGACAGAACACTGTCGATGACACTTGTCGAAAGTTGCGTAATACCTGTGATCTCGCTCTCATTCAGATTGCGACTGGTCTTAATTTCATAACTCTTGTCGCCACCCTCGTTCCTGAGCAGGACAAATCCACGTTCGGCCTGTAGCACGTCAAGCGCGATCTCAAGAATCTTCTCCAGCAAAGGTTCTATGGACTGAATAGTATTAATGTTTTGAGCTATCTCGGAGAGAGCTTTGACAGAGTCTGCATTCTTCATTCGATCATTCCGGTGCTTATTGCCATTATTCGCCAAAACCTCACTGTTGTGCAAAACAACTTTAGTTTATCCTAAATGACGACTCTATCGAGCGGCTCCAATTGCCGAATTCATCAACCACGGAAACCGTCCAAAAGTAGGAAAACGTGGAACCCGGCAGCAACTGCGGCGCGACTTGAATCGAAGTTTGCAAGCTGTTGATTCCTTCCTGAGTCCAAACGACGGTTTCGACGCCCGGCCGGAAGCGCACAACCTCAACCGTATGGCTGAAACTGAATGGCAGGTCAACAGCTCTCCAGGTTAGCACGGGATTGCGGTCGCTTAACAACTCAAACCCATCGGGCGAAATCGTCTGCGGGTCCTCCGCGATCACTCTGGTCAAGAATACAGGTTGCGAAGTTGTGGCGAATCCGGCCCCGTCCGTCACCCTGATTAGCAGTGGCCGGCCCACGAGATTCTCCAATCCGACCACCGGTAAGTCCACCTCATTGATAACTTTGCTGAACATGCCCAGGACCGGCGTGGCCGCCAGTGTGTCCACGAAACTTGTTCCCGGAATCAAAAACTCAACAAGCCGCACATCATTAACGCCATCGAAATCGGTGACTTTGACTTCGACTTGCAGGAACCGGACATCCGGCACCGGAAACAGGTTGTTGAACCTGCAGGAGAACACTGCAATTGAGTCAACTTCAGGCAAGCCATTCAGATTGAAGGTTACCGCCACGCTGTCCCCCGCGCTGACTTCTACTGAATCGACCACAGTGCCGAAACGCGGCTTCGAAGCCGTCACCACAAACGTTCCGGACGGGATATCCCGAAAGACGAACTCACCGGCCACGTCAGTCATCCCCAGAAAATTACCAGGGGATAATCTCAGCTCCACCCCTGCGATGGGCTGAAACGGAGGAAAAAGACTGAGAGCGATTCCCTTGATTGCAGCAGAATTCTGAAATCTGCTTGACTTAGAATCGAGTGGATTATCGCGCGGGGCGTCCCCGAGGCACTGCAACTGCAGTAGACCAACCAGAACGAGGATTGCGCTATTCAGTTTTCCGACCAAACTCATATGACGATTCGAGATCCGCCTCTAAGTGAATTCTGAATCTTGCCTGTCCGGTTTAGATTCTGTGAAAAGGAAGAGAGCGAACTTGATGATAACACCTCAGTTCGCACATCGCCGCTGCTTGCTTTCACAGGCTGTGGCAGACTGAAAGTCTCTGGCCCAAGGACTATGGGTTCGGGAGCCAGCAGTTCTCCGGGTGCCGATCGCGGACTTCGGCCGTAGCATTGGCTGCTCTGTAAAACTTTCAAATCTGACCTGGACGAGAATACGCTTGGTGCTTGTTTAACAAACGTTTACTTGTCCCTGCATCCTTGCCTTGAGCGGGACGCGCAGAATTTTAAATATAACATTTATGTCTCTACCTAGCAAAGAAAAAACCAAGGAATGCTCAGCCTTATCCTGCAGTCAAAAACAGGCCCGTTGGATTCGACGTCATGGAACAGGAAACATTTTTGCGCGATGGCAGCCAGGCGCTGAAATGTTCACCCGAGAGGAGATCGGGAAAGCACGCGATTGCAGGCGCTGTCAATCTCCTGAAATTTGAGGAAACATGGCGCTACGGCCATGAAGGAGGGGCGACTTGACAAGCTCAGCCTCGGCGTCTGGCCCAGATACTTGCAAGACGATCGAGCCCGTAGGCGAATGGTTTGTTGGCCACGGTAGCGACGTCCTTGATCATGTCCCGCGGGAAGGTCGTCAGTTTGCTGGTGCCTTCCACCACCATGCCAATGGAGCGTTGAAAAAGCGTTCCGACCGGATTCACGGCCAACATCACGTAGTCGACGGTTTTCTCCTTGCTCATCCGCAGCAACTCAACCGTCATTTTGTCGAAGATGTCGGCGGTAATAAACTTCGTGGTCTTGACGATAAACTCGGCAGACGGAGACAGATCGCGCTCCGACTCGATGTAGATCATCTTGCAGTAATTTTCCGTTATCAGGGAAATCCGCGTCAGAAGGACCGCGTTGACAAAGCCGTCGGCCAACGACCCGAAGATCTTGTCGGCGAACGGCACGCTCTTGAAGCTGTCCGTCGCAAATTTTGAAAAGAATTCCTGGGTTGCGTACTCAACCCCCTCAGAGCCGCCTATCGCCATCGAGAAGTAGACCTTTTTTGCGATCGCCCACAAGTCCTTGTTGGACACGCGGCCATGATACAGAATAAACAGGTCCTTCACCAAATTGACACTGGAAGAAAGGATGAGGATGGCATCGAGAAACCCGTTTTGCGAGATGCTGGAACTGTAAAAAAGCTGCAGCACGTAGCGCTTCCTAATCTTCTCGCTTTCCTCGTGTAGGGCGGTCAGGACGCGTTCATACCCAGCCTGATTGTTTTCCACGTCCGAAAAGTCGAACTCTGAATGCAGCAGGAAAGGATTTTTTCTCAGCAGCGTCATTCGTTTGCGGGTACTTTCCGCAGTTTTTCCAGCCTCCCTAATCGGCCCGTAATTTTTCGGGATTCTCAGAATTTTAGAGATCGGCAGTACGATGAAATATGATATCAGCGCGGCCAATCCCACCAGAGTCACGTAGCCGGCAACCGGATGCAACGCTCGCATCAAGGCATACAACTCCAGCAGCTCTCTGAAAATAATGTACAACAGGAAGAGCGAAAAGAAGGTTGCAATTTTACCGAGTGTCCGCATTTACAATCTGCTGAGAGTTAAACTGTTCCAGGAAAGTTGAGCCAGGACATGCACGAATGAGTGTGCCGGCTTCCTTAAAATACTGTCTTCTTTGAAAAATAGTTTCAGGCCTTGCGCCCGCGGGTCGGACCGAGCGGCATGAACTTGCGGTGCCGGAAGCGTTTGTAGATAAAACGCATGGCATACTTTCCCGGTGACTTTGATAAAAGCAGATGTTTAAAAACAAACGCCGGCACGTCAAAATAGAGGTAGATCTCATCACCCAAAAACTTGAGGTAGAGGATTTGACGTTTCTTGCTGTAGCCGGCTGAGACCACGTGTGAAGAATTCAGAAAAAACTCCTTGGCTTCGTCGTCGGGGAATCCTTCAGTATATTTTTGCCAGGAGTACTGATGCCGCGAATTGCTACCCGGCGCCGGCCCCACGCCGGACTCACCTTCAGGCGGCGCCTCGGTAATGGCATCCAGCAGAGCCCGATAGGCCAGGTTAATCTTCTGCGTCTTTTGTACCGCGAGCTGCTGCAACTTCTTTCTGTTGTTGAACTTGTCCGGGTGCCACTGTTTCACCAGGAGCTTATACGACTTCCTGAGGTCGGGAAGTGAAGGTATAGCATCGAATCCCAACACAGCGCAATGTTGGCGCAAGGCCTCGGTTAGGAAGACCCCGTGGTGGCGCCTTTCTGACTTGGTGTGCAATCTCTGTTTGTACATTAAGCCTTCGGGACTTATTTGCGTTCGCGAACAGACATAAGGGTACTATACCGCCTTCATAGCAGCTTTGCGACTAATTTCCTTTGTAAACCTAGAGATTTTTCGGTTCTATGCTGGTTGATGTGGGTAATTGGGGAAAAGTAGGCCACGGATTCACATGGCACGGCAGAACCGCAACCAAAAGAGTGAAACGCAGAGCACGCAAATGTCGCAGAGGACCACGGAGTTTTGAGAAACTGAAGGACAATTTATGAAGGCCACCTAAAACCTGCGACTGAGTTTCACCACGAAGTCCGCGAAGAACACGAAGAAGGAATAATCTTGGAAGCACTTTTTCAGTGTGACCTTACCGGTGATACCTTAAAAACAAGCACTTGGTTTGGTTGGTCCACCAGTGGTATCGGTTCTTTCCCTTCGTGCTCTTCATGACCTTCGTGGTGTATGAACTATTCAAGTTAGAATATGAAGTATCCAATATTCTCGGCTATGGTTTTTGGAGAAAGTCATTAAAAGGCCTTCCAGGTTAAATTGTCGCGTCGGGGCCATTCGTATATTGAGATAAACAAATCCGTGTTTCATCAGTGTGAATCCGTGCCTAAAAACCGGAACAAGAGTACTACTTTGCCCACACTTAACAACACGGAGCCGATTTTTCGAATATCGCAGTTATGTTGATTTTTCCCCCAGTGCTTCCTATCTTGCATGCGTTTCACTCCAGGCATTGTCAACACAGGTGCAACAGGTGAATGTCCGGTTGAGATTCTGCGAAACGAATTGCATCCAAATAGCAGGAATACATCAAGTTCCAAGGTCACCCCTGCGTGTTTTCAGCAGGCATTCTTTTCAAGAACCTTGATATTTCTATCTTCAGTAGCTGACCTAAAGGAGTCTGGCTTTATGCTCAAACCAACCCACGTCCGAAACAGCTCTGTCTTTGAGCATCTGCTTTTGTGTGTCGTTGTCACGCTGGCGACGGTCCTGACCTGGCCACGCATTGCAGGCGCCAGTGCCCAGGGGCCGGCGTCGGAACCACACAAAATCCAGGTTGCCTTTGATGCGACCGAGGGCACCTGGATGTGCCTCGACGTCTCGCCGGACGGTAAAATAGTTGTCTTTGATTTGCTGGGCCATATCTACAGCATGCCGGTCACAGGCGGCCGTGCAACTCCGCTCACCGAAGGAACGTCGTGGAACATGCACCCGCGTTTCAGCCCGGACGGCCAGCGTTTGCTGTTCACCTCCGACCGCAGCGGTAGCAACGATTTGTGGGCGATGACACTGGCAAATGAAGAGATGCAGAATGTCTCAAACATGGACCTGCCGGTTTTTCAGGGCACCTGGACGCAGGACGGCAGGCATGTCTTCGGGACGGCTCTGAACATGCGGGTGCGAATGCCGGTCTATCAATTCAATTTCTACGGAGACAAGCAGGAACTGATCCCGGCCGGGTCACGCCGGCCGCTGTCGCATTTCGAAAAGCATCCATCCAACGGTCTGATCTATTTTGAACATGGCGGAGGCCGGATTTACACCAATGGCTCCAGCATCAAAACCTATGACACCAAAACAGGTGAAACCGAGCTCTACATACTGCGGCCGGGCGCTGCCTGCAACCCCACGTTGTCACCTGACGGAAAACAACTGGCCTATGTCCACCGTGACGACCGTACGACTGTGCTGGTGGTGCACGATCTCGACACCCGTAAAGAACGCGTCGTGTGCCGGACGCTGGACTACGACCGGATGGACGACAACAGCTTTTACGGCTCCTACCCTAATATGGCCTGGCATCCAGACGGGAGCGAAATCTACATCTTTTTTGCCGGCGGAATCAATGCAGTCGACGTGGTCACCTCGGCAGTCCGCAAGGTGCCGTTTGTCGCTCCTGTCAATCGCGAGATAGACCAAACCATGCGCTTCAAGCTGGATGTGCCGGACGACAACGCCATGACCCGGTCACACCGCTGGGCACAACCCGTCCCGGGCGGCATCTTGTACGAAACGCTTGGCGATCTCTACCTCAAGTCAGGCAACAAGTTGAAGAATCTCACCCGCTCCCGTGACCACGAAACCAACCCGGTCTATGACGCAAAGAGCAACACCATCTATTTCGCCGGCTGGAACGACGATGACCTAGGCGCTATCTACTCCATGACGCCATCAGGCTCGAGGCGCAAGAAACTCACCTCCAGGCCAAGCCAATACGGCGCAATCACCGTGTCGCCGGATGGTGGGCGGATCGCGTTTGTGCGCGGCGCCGGCTCGCTGATGAATGGCACTCGCCTGGAAAACCAAACGGACTTTGAGCTGGTTACTTTGCAAAAGGATGGTTCGGAGCGAAAAGTGGCCGATATCCGGTGGAACAGAAACCGGTACGCCAAACGCCCGCCGACCACACTTTTTGGTAAAGATGGCAAAATCTACTTCACCGAATACGTCGAAGACGCGCTGACTTTAAAGAGAATCGACCCGGACGGCCGTGAAGAACAAACGGTTTATACATTTTCAAATGCCACCCGCGCGGTGCTTTCTCCAACCCTGCAGTGGATAGCTTTCCGTGAGTATCATCGCAGTTTTGTCACGCCGTTTGAATTCGTGGGCAAGCCGGTTACCATCAGTGCGGCGGACACAAAAGGGTTCTGTCAACGCGTCGACGCCGATGAGGATGGTGACTTCATGGAGTGGACAGAAGATGGCGAGGCCCTCTTTTGGACGCGCGGCAAGTCCTTTTTCCAAAAGTCACTTGCCGATATCCTGGCTGATAGCACGTCCGCGGACAAGACCGACCTCTCGTTTGAATATACGCTTTCGAAACCAAAAACCACGATCGCTCTGCGCAATGTACGCGTCCTGACCATGAATCCCGAAAAGGAAGTCCTGGAAGACGTCACCATTTTAGTCCGTAACAGCCGCATTGCTGCGGTAGGCCGGGATGTCGCGGTTCCGGCCACGGCAAAGGTATACGACCTGGGTGGCCGTACTATCATGCCCGGCATGTTTGATGCGCACGGCCACTACGGCAGCCCGATTTCCGCGCTGAACGTAATCGAGCAACACTTGTACGGCCTGAAGGCCAACCTGGCGTACGGCGTCACCACCATGTACGATGTCTACGGCACGACACAAAAAGACTTCTGGGTGTCGGACATGCTGCAGAGTGGCAAGCTGGCCGGCCCGCGCATCTACTCGGTCGGCGACCCGATGTTCGGCACCAAATACAGAAGCAAGATGCATCGCCCCATGGCCAGCGCGGCAGATGCCCTGGAACAGGCCCAATTCAACAAGGATCATGGCGCGCTGGCGCTCAAAGACTATTCGAACCACACCCGTAAGGGCCGGCAGAATCTGGCCTCGGCCAGCCGCCAGCTCGGCCTCAATTTGGTAACGGAGTCATTTGGCGACCCGGAAATGAACCTGACCCAGATCATCGACGGTTTCACCGGTATCGAGCACACTATGGGGCTGGATGCTTTGTACGATGATGTCGTACGCTTGTTCGCCGCCTCGCAGATCGGCATGACCCCAACCCTGCTCGTGGTTTACAACGGACCTTCGGGCGAAACCTATTTTCATCAAAGTGAGCGCCTATGGGAGGACCAAAAGCTGCTGAACTTTTTTCGCAAGGAGGACCTGTTGCGACTACGCCGGCCGCGCTTCTATTGGCCGGACGACCACTACTCCGCGCAAATGGCGCGAGGCTTAAAGAAACTGTACGATGCGGGTGTGCTCTTGCAGATGGGTGCCCATGGCCAAATGATGGGCCTGGGCGCACACTGGGAGATGGAGCTGTTTACGCACGGCGATTTTTCGCCTTATGAGGCAATCGAGATTGCGACCATCAACGGCTTCAGGCACCACGGCCTCGATCATGAACTGGGGTCGATAGAGGTCGGTAAGCTCGCAGACCTGGTGATCTTACAGGAAAACCCCCTCGAGAATATACGCAATACCCGTTCCGTCGAATATGTGATGAAAAACGGCGTGCTGTACAGCGGCGAGGATGCGGCACGGGTTTATCCGGAGCCGGAGGCGGCGCAGGAGCTATATTTCAAGAAGGACCATTCCAGGTAGAATTGGCAGTTGCACACTTTGCTTCCAACCAAGTCCGCTTGTGGAGCTAAGGCAAAGTATAGCTGAGGCGGGCCAGGGTCAAGCGGCCGATCCTGGGTGCGCCGACAAACTCGCGGTGAGCATTGTCGAGCGCGTTCTGCATTGTAATATTAAGACGGACTCCCCGCAGCCATTTCTTGAAATCGTAGCCAACGCCCACATCCAGTAGAAAGTAGTCCTCTACAGAACCGATGAAGGGGCCGCTCCTGACAGGGAAGCCCTGTGTGAACCGCAGGGAGGAATTAGCCAAAAAACCGTTGTGGCCGGTGTAGGAGAAACCGGCTTTCCATTTGAATTTGCTGGCGTTGAGCGCTACCGACAACCCTGTTCCGGCTTCATCCAATTCGGAATCGTCGAACAGGTCGTCGCTAACGATGGAGAGGTTGCCAAAAACGTTCAGTTGTTCGCTGACCAGATATTGCAACGTCAGATCCACGCCCCAGAAATCAACATTGCCAAAGTTACTGAAAGCACCGACCACTTCTCCGGCCGCTGCACTCTGGTCCGGTTGCACCACGCCGACGCCGAGTTCCTCTATACCTCCGGCAGTCGCGATATCTGCGATCAGAGCAGCCACCGAGCCCGGGCTCAATCCCTGAGCTCGCAAGACAGCTGCCAGCAGCGGGCTCCCCGAAATTCCGCTTGTCACGCCGGGAACAAAGTCGTCTCTGAAATTCGAGTAGAGTGCCCGCGGCGTAAGCTGGGTTACGCCGCTGACAAAGTTTTTCTTTTTAGTGAAGTAACCGTCGACAGCAATGAGGAGCTTGTCCGCCAGCAGCCCTTTGTACCCGACCTCGAAGCTCTGGGTAATGGTGGATTTCAGTGGCGGGACATCTGCCGGGAAAAACTCGATTTCGGTTTCAGCCTGGCCGGTGACGGTGAGGTTGCGCGGACTCAAAAGCGCCAGGAGAAGCTGGACGCTGGACTCATTCAGCTCTATGCCGCTCTCAGCGAGAAGCGCCTGAATCTCTGGCGTGCCGAGGGCAACGATGTTGTCATAAATCACCGTGTAGATATCGGCGACCGGAATATTGCGGACTGGAGCGCCCACACCAGGATACTCGAGCGGCTGGCCGAACCGCCCTTGTAAAGGAAGTAATCCTGAAGCGGTAATGCCGCCGTTAGCTCTGGCGTTGTTAAACGTAAATCCGTCAATCGCCCCAAGACCGCGGGTGGTGAGAATCATGCCGGGAGCAAGCGTGTCGCGCTGTGCAACAATATCGAGAAAGAGCGAGTTGGCGGCCGGCAGGTCGTACGCACGATTGTAAGTCAAGCGCACATTATGTCCCGCCGCCGGCTTGAAAACCAGGGCCGCTCTCGGGGAAAACTGAAAGCCGCTCTCGATGTTGTTGTGGTCCGCTCTGAGCGCCGCCGTAAAATCGATCTTGGACGTAAGCCTGGTTACAGACTGTGTGTAAATGCCGAACTCCGCGATCAGGTCGTCGTTTTCGTGTTTGCCATTGATCGTGCCCTCCGTATCGGGATTGGAGCGATCGTAATCGACGCCCACGATAATCTGCTCCCGTTCCTCTGCCAGGCTAAGATCGTATTGCGCCTGTAAGTTCAGCAATGACGAATTGTCCACCACTGCCTGGCCGGTACCGTAGATAAAGGAGTCTCCAGCGTCGTTTTTATTGAGATATGCCTGTGCAAAAAAGCCACCTGCCTGCAGGCGTACCTGTCCATAGGAATAGCCAAAGCCATCAGCTTGCACCGTGCCTACACCCGACAGAATAACCGCTTGCAAAGATGAAAAACCACCGGCGGCGGTCAGCACGGCGTCCTCTGCAAGCTGGTACTGCAGGAGCGCATTAACGGTGAATTTTTCATAGTCGGGGTTGCGGTCC
Organism: Candidatus Zhuqueibacterota bacterium; assembly: GCA_029262055.1. Classification (GTDB taxonomy): domain Bacteria; phylum Zhuqueibacterota; class Zhuqueibacteria; order Oceanimicrobiales; family Oceanimicrobiaceae; genus JAJDAD01. The sequence goes on along the minus strand of JAJDAD010000112.1, from coordinate 50,377 downwards.
AGACCTGCGACATCGTCCGCCAGGACGGCAGCATCAAGGGAGTCCCCTGGGCTGAGACGCCAGTCGTCAGCCTGGGAATACTGGCCGGTCAATTTGTACCCGAATCCGGCTCCGGCCCTGCCGGCATGCCGAAAACTGCCGGCCACAGAGGAGCGCTCGCCGCTGGTGAAGGAGACTGTGGTGCCCGGGTACTTGAAGGGGTCCTTGCTGAAATAGTGAATGACGCCGGCGTCGACGCCCGCTCCGTAGAGCGCAGAGCCAGGGCCGCGTACGATTTCTATCCGTTGCAAGTCGGAATTGATGGTGGGCATGAGCGAGTGGATATTGACATCGAGTGACGGAACAGCCGCCCTGCGGTAGTCGGTGAGGATATAGGCGGATCCCGAAAAGGCGTTATTGAATCCACGCATGACGACTTCTCTTCTGTCGATGCCGGTTGTCGCCATGTCAACGCCGGTGACGTTGCGCAGCAAAGCAGCGCTGGAAGTTGCAACGTCCTGACTGATCTCCACTGCATCGATGACCGAGATTGAGGCCGGAGCCTCCAGGGTTTTTTCAGGTCGACGTGAAGCGGAGATGGAAACCGGGTTGAGCGTGATGCCGGTGGGCCGTAGGCGAACATCTGGCAGGCGCGTTGCCCCGGCCGTCACCACGATTTCGTCGAACGTCTGGCTCTGATAGCCGATGTAACTGACCACGATGCGATAGGTGGCTGGGGTTAGCTTCTCGATCTCAAAACTGCCGTCCTGGCGAGACGCGGCGCCCGTCCTGATTTTGTCTGAGGTGATGAGAATATTTGCGCCGGGTAGGGCTTGCCCGGTTTCGGCATCTAACACCCTTCCCCTGAGGATCGCCTCGCGGGCTGTGCTTTGACCAGCAACCGGGGTATGCAAGACCAGCAGGAAACCTAAAAGAAAGCCAATGCCGCTTTTGCGCGATAGCATTGCAGATTTCTCACTCCATGTCTGTACAAAAACAAAAACTCCCGGTCTGGATTACAGACCGGGAGCAATACAATTGTTACTTTCTGAGCGTGGACGTTAGAACGATTGCGTCAACCGAACTATAGCCAGCCGGCCGATTTCCGGCGCTCCGACCATTTCAAAGTGCCTGTTGTCGAACAGGTTTTGGATAGTCAGATTGACAGTTGTGTTTGCGGAGAACGGAAGGGCATAGTTTGTGGCCAAATCCAATACCCCGTAACTGTCCGTCGAGCCGACAAAAGTAGCCGTCTGCACCGGAAAAGAATCCACGAAACGCAAGCGTAGATTTCCGTCGAAGCCAACTTGCGGGTTGCGGTAGGTGAGTGAGGCGCCAACTTTGTGTTTTGGTGCGTTCAACGCGATGTTGTCAATCCCATCGAGGTTGGCAAAAAAGTCCTCACTAACATAGGAGTAGTTCCCGGTAATTGTCCATTGTGGATTTACAAAATAGGACAAACTGAGATCGAGCCCGTAGAAATCGACGCTACCGAAGTTGCGGTAAGTGACCATAACCGCGGTCGGATCGAAGGCCTCTTGCGGTGTGACTGTACCGTATGGCACTTGCGCTGCTCCGGAGGTATAAATCGTTGTCAGTTCATCAAGCGCGGACCCGTTGCCATTGCCTCCCGCAGCGGGATTATCGAGCGCCAGCACCAGTGCTCCGGCAAGCTGTGCGTTCGCGGGATCGGCCAGAGCCGCTCCAAATTGTCCGCCAACCGATGCGGCCAAAGTCGCAGGATCGAGGAACACATTCGGGGTCACGACCAGGAGGGGGCTGACAAAGTCTTCGATTTCGCTGTAATATCCGTCTATGCCAACGACCAGCTTGTCTGCAATGATGCCTTTGTAGCCAACCTCGATAGTCTGGGTTGAGGACTCCTTGATCTGCGGAACGTCGAACGGCTGATCAGGGAAGAACGTACTGGTCGCCGGATCAAGTGTGGCCAACACGTTGTTGACATTACTGACGGTCGCAGGCACGATGGACGCGAATTGACCTCCTAATGCTCTTGCCGTTGCTTGCGCGGTTGCCAGGTCCAGGCCCTGGCCTACCAGAGCACCCGTCACGCCGGCGATAAACTGCGGGATCAATTGCGAGGACACGGCGCCGCTGCCGACGCCCCACATGACATTGGTGAACCCGGGATCGTTAAGCGGGATAAAATCTGAGGTGGAAAGCCCGGCTGCGGGGGCGAATGGGGAACGGAACATGAAGGAGCCATTCCCGTCCTTCCTGAAATTGAACCCCGAAGAGGGAACGCCTTGCACCCGGACGTCGAAGCTTGGCGTGAATCCCAAGGCCCCGCCGAATCCTGCACCCGTACCAAAAGCGTCCGGGGCCTGCAACAGGTCGAGAGACAGGTTCAATGCTGTGGGATTGCTAAATGCCTTGTTGTAGGTTACACGAAAATTGTCGGTCGCGGTCGGTTTGTAGACCAAAGCCGCACGCGGGGAAAACACCGTGCCATCCAGTTCGCTATGCTTGTCGATGCGGCCGGCGGCAACGAGTTTTAGTTGCGTGGTCAAATCGGTCTCGGATTGCAGATAGGCACCGATTTCATCGAAGTTATCACTATTTTCATTACGCCCATTAATGGTTCCTTCCGTGTCCGGCCGTGTAAACAAGCCATCCAGGCCGTAGGTGAAGCGTTGCTTGTTACTGAGAACGTAGCTGTGTTGCGCCTGCAAGGCGAAGAACTTCGATTTGTCCACGATCAGGCTTCCCGACCGGCGTTGGAAAGAGTCGCCGGCATCGCTGCTGTTGACGTAACCTTGAATGAACAGGTCTTTGTATCTGAAGCGGGCTTGCGCAAAGCTGTAAGTCCAGTCTCTAACTTGACCGGCCCCGATACCTGTCAATTCAATGCTGCTTGCCCGGTTAACTCCTCCGGAAAAAATAGCCGAAAAATCGTCGTTGGGCTGGTAATCCAGCCGTAATTCCGCGGACATTTTTTCAATGTCGAAATCACGTTCGTTTGAAATCAGACCGGATTCCGGCACAACATTGCCGTTGACAACCCGGGTGAGTATGAGGGAGTCCGGTTCGGCCGGGTCGTTGAATTTCCAGTCGGTGGCTTCGTAGTACTGCGCTGAGATCTTGTAGCCGAATGTGCCGTTGACGCTGCCGGCGTGTCGCAGGGACGCCATCCGCAGGTCTCTTTCCCCTCCACCGACGCTGATGGTTGTTCCTTCAGAACCAAACGGAGAGTTGGTAACCATGTGAAAGACTCCGTTGGCGGCATTGGGGCCATAGAGGGCAGCGCCCGGGCCGAGCACGACTTCGACTTGCTGGATATCTTCGTTTATGTTAGGTATGAAATTGTAGGCGTTAAAATGTAACCCGGGTACGCGAGTCATGCGGTTGTCAACCAATACCAACAAAGCCCCTGAAAAGATATTGTTGAATCCACGCACGACCACATTGGATTGATTCATGCCCGTGGTAGCGACATCCACACCTGGTGTTGTTTTCAGGTGCTCGGTGGCTGTCAGAACAGGTCGGGAATGAATCGCCCGGGCTTCAATGACGGCAACCGAAGCCGGCGCCTCCAGGACTTTCTCCGGACGCCGTGAAGCCGAGACCGAAATCGGGTTCATTTCGATTCCGGTCGCAACCAGGGCGATGGTTATGCTCTGGGTATCTCCACCCGACAGAACGACATCAGCCAGGGTCTGTGTTTCGTATCCAATATAGCTGATGGTAACGGTGTAGGTCCCTGGCCGGATATTTACGACCTCAAAAGTACCATCAGAGTCGGTCGCTCCTCCGGTTTGTGCTGTTCCCGAGACAATCGTCACGTTCGCGCCCGGAAGCCCCTCACCCGTTCCGGAGTCTGTGATTTTGCCGGACAGGGTAGCAGTCTGCGCCATGGCCATGGAAGCAGTCACAAGCAGGCCGACGGCATAAAGCACCCATGCAGCAACTACTGTTAATCGTTTACCAGATTTCATAAGATCCTCCTCCGATCAAATAATCAGATAACCTAAACCTCGGGTACATTGGTACATTCAACTGGTGGTTACTCAACCGTGTTTTGGATTAAAACTTTAGATGGGGCGCAAAGTTAGGAGTTTTGTTAAAAAAATGCAAGATGTTTCTGTCTGCTTATCCCTGCTGGGGAAAGGAAGTGTTGTCCCCGGCAGGCCCATAGGGCTGCACGGGGACGATTGCAACTGAGATTATCTGGCCCTACTGGAACCGCAATGAAGAGTGTCAGTGATTACCTTATGGAAATACCCCCGCCCGATGTTCTCAGAAAAAGCTCCGGACCGCCGCCGTTCAGTTTGCCACGCAGGGTTGACCTTTCGTGCTTGCCGCGAATGGTAACCGGCAGGTCGGACGTGACGCCGCCGCCCGAGGTCGACGCGTTAATATTCGCTTTCAGGTCATCGGGCACATCGAGCCGGATACCGCCACCGGACGTGCGAAGCTCTACGCCGCGGTCAATCTGACTGAGCAACTCGGCAGTGATCGGGCCACCTGATGTGCTGGCCTTCAGGTTGCCATTCACCCGTCGCAGATGAAGGCCGCCTCCCGATGAGTGTGCAACCAAATCGCCGTCCACGCCGTCAACCTCGATGCCGCCTCCCGACGTTTTCGCCGTCACATCGCCGTGGACTTCACCTACCGTGATTCTGCCGCCGGACGATCTAAGATCGGCCTTGCCATCTGCGCCTGCCAGCGTAACACTGCCACCGGAAGTGGTCGCAATCACGTCACCGGCTATCTGCCCCATCTTGATGCTGCCTCCTGATGTACGCAATTCTACCTCTCCTGTGATATCCTCGACGTCAATGAAGCCACCTGCGGTCTTGACGTTGAGATTGTATTGGTCAGGAACAACGATATCAAAATGAACTTTGATTTTTTGGCGCCAGCGGCCAAACAAACCATCGTCGCGTTCACCATTAACTTCTACGTCCCTGCCATGCTTATTAAACGACAATTTGAAATCCCGAAACCACTCTTCGGCTCTGCGCTCGTTGTTTGTATCGGCTTCTAAAAGCACTTTTACTTTGACCTGCTTGCCAGCATGGCTGGTGACATTGACCGAGCCTAGATCTGAATCGAGAGAAAAGGTGCCGCCAAAATCGACATCAAATTCCCTGTTGACTTGCTTCTCTATACCTCTGGCGAACGCCGCTCCGCCGAGTACCGAGCTGAGTAGAAAGAGACAGGCAATGGCCCAGACGCTCCGGGTAACAGATTTGCTGCGCTCCGGATATAATTCCTTTTTTAAACACATATTATAGACCTCCGGGAGAGACAAGATAAGAACCGCGAAATTGTTGCCGGGTTTATATAGAGATTAGACAGGTGTCTGATAAAAAAGTTGCCATTAGAAACTCGAATTCCAGAAATTTATTCCGGGTGTCCGGTAGCCCCGCAAAGTTGTGACCTCGGAATTTCGTTGCTTGCCATTTTCAGAGCAATTACCTTTAATGGACAAATCAGTAGCTGCGGGTCCGGGGATTGGGGGACCTGTAGACGGCACCACAGAGCTTCGCCATTAAACGTTTGGAACCTTGCTTCCGAAGGAGGCGGCATGCAGTTCTCAGGACATATAGCAGACCTTTTCCAACACATGAAGTGGGCGGATGCCACTCTTTGGCGCGCGGTTCTGGAATCCGAACAGACCGAAGACGATCCCAGACTTAAGGAACTTCTCTATCACACTCACCTGACACAACACGCATTTTTGCAGGCCTGGTCCGGCTTGCCGATGCACTTCCCGAAGGTGTCGGATTTCGACGATCTCTGCGCCATTTCGGCCTGGGGGCATGCCTACCACAACGATGTGGCGCTTTATCTGGAAAAAATTGAGGATGGCCTCGATGGAGTCCTGAGCGTTCCCTGGGCGGAGCAGTTCGGCAGCGTGACAGGTGAGCCACCCCGGGCGACGACTCTGGCTGAAACCATGTTGCAGGTGGCATTGCACAGCATGTATCATCGCGGCCAGGTAAATGCGCATCTGCGACTAATCGCCGCCGAGCCGCCACTGGTAGATTATATTGCCTGGCTCTGGTTTGGCCGGCCAGAGGAGAGGTGGCCGGAGCAGGCTTAGAGGGTTGTGCCGATTTCCCGGACCTTACCGGGGGTTTCATGGATGGCAAAAACAACCAGCGAAACGGCCGGCAGCGGCGTTCACCGCATCGCACCGGCCCGGATCTGCCTGACGTCAGATTATTGCGGCAAACACCCGCCTAACCCAATACCTTATTCAACCGCTCAATTCCCACCCGCAAACGATCCGGTGATTCGCCGGTGAAGCAGATCCGAATGTGGTTATCGTAGCTCTCGCCAAAGCTGTTTCCCGGTGCAATGGAGACTCCTCCTTCCAGGCACGCATCAATCATTTGCCAGTAGTCCCGGCCCTGTAAACATTCATCCACCGGGAAGAAGACAAAATATCCGGACTCTGGCCTGGGGGTATCCATTGCGAGTGTCTCGACGGCAATGTCGCGCAGCTCTTGATAGTGGGAACGCACTCCCGGCAACCATTGGCTGCGAGTTTCTACCGGCTTCACCATCATCTGCTGCGCAATGGTCGAGGGGCTGTAGAGCTGATGCACCATCATTTTGTTCAGGCTCTTGATGGCATCCTGGTTACCGGCGACGTACCCGAGCCGCAATCCGGCAAACATGAAACTTTTCGAAAAGGTGAAAATGCTCAGTGTCCGGTCGAACATCCCGGGCAGGCTGCCCACCGAGATGTGTGGCCGCTCATCGAAAGTCAGGCCGTCGTAGGCCTCGTCAGAGATGAGCCAGAGGTTGTGGCTTTTGGCAAACTCAGCTATCCCGCGCAACTGCGCTTCGGAAAGCACTTTACCACTCGGGTTATTCGGTGTGTTCAAATAGAGTGCGACGGTGCGACCGCTGGCGAATTTCTCAAGATGGGCCTGGACGTCGAGGGTCGGCGAACTCATCAGTTCCATGTAAAGCGGCGCGTCGACGACCCGGCCGCCGGCAATCCTGACCATGCCAAAGAAGAAGGGCCAGGCCGGGGAAAGCACAATCACTTCGTCCCCGGGATCGATGAGCGCCATCATACTTGCGCTGAGAGCATTGGTGGCGCCGTTCGTCACCAGCACATTTTCCGGATTGACGGACAGGTTGTTGTCCTCCGCAAGCTTCTGCGCCAGAGCGGCGCGCAGCGCTTCGATACCGAATGTGTTGCAGTAGCGGTTGTAGTCCGGATTGCTCGCAAGCATCTCTGAATCGATGGGAAGCGGATAGCGCGCAGGCAGGTAGGTGTCCCCGATGTGCAAGCGCACCAGCCTGTCACCCTGGTCTGCGATTTGGGCGGCGTATTTTTCGAAAACCGAGCCCGTGATTTGTGTGCTGCGCCGGGAAAAGTGTGGGAATTTGGGCATCTTGAAAAATCCTGGGTGGTTAGTTTTGTCGTTCAATGGTTGGTGCGGTGACTGTGACAACCGCTGCTTTGGAACCGGTGCATTAACACAGTTAATGCACTCCATAGTTCCGGAGATGCGGAAAACGGGTTGCGTAAATGAACCCGTATGGGGCAGCCATGAGTTGGTCTGGTCAGAAAAAATACTGGACCGAGGCAAAATGACTGGTCTCAAGCTGGCCGTACTCACTGTCGTCCGCGCCGAACAAGAGATACGTGTTGGCAGAAATCTCGAGATTGGTCGCCAATGAATATGTAAGCGTTGGTCCGATCAGGCTGCTGCGGTCGTTCAGGTTGACAATGCTGTAAATCCCGGCGTTGAGGAGCGGAGAGATGCTCTTCGAAACCGAAGCGGCTGTGTAAAGTTTGGCCAGGTTGAAGGTCTCGCCGTTAAGCACATCGAGCAAGTTGTATCTGGCCTTGTCCGATTGCCCCTGCCCGTTGTAATAAAACTCCACCAAAGCATAAAAATCATGCGGGAAACTGTAATCCAGGTTGACGACAGCTCGCAGATAGTCGGAATCGTCATCTCGGAAAGTATAGGCAAACTCACCGCGAAAGCCTGCATCGCCAAGGTAGCCAGCAAAATCCGTGCCCAGCGCCGTATCATCGCGAAAATGCCCTGCCATCAACGACAGATCGTATTCATGAAAGTTCGTAGTGAGTCTGGCCGCATAACTGGATCTCAGGCGTTTACGGCCCGGGGCGAAAGCTGCCTCCAGCCGGGATAGATTTCCCAGCGGGATTGCGACATGAACCGCGTCGACTCCGGTCCTTTCCTGCAGCTCGATCGCGATTGGGTTATACGGGTTGAGCAAGTCGGTGGGATTCCAGGCGAAGCCTGTTCCCCAGGCAATTCGTTGCCGGCCGACGGTGACTTCGGCGCTGCCGGCTGTGATTTTGGCAAAAGCACGGAAGAGGGATTGGCGCAACTGATAGTGGCTTTGTTCTTCCACTGTCCACTCCAGGTCCACAAAGGTCGGCCGCGCAATCGCCCGGGATAACTGAAAATCCAGGGTTTGCAGGAAATCCCCACTCAGCAGTTCACTATCCAGCCAGAGCTCTGCCTCGACAGCGTCGTTAGCGGCAATGCTACCTTTCAGGCGAAACCTGCTTGTATTCAGGATAAAAGACTCGTCATCCACGACTGATCTGGATTGTACGGTCAGGTTCTTCGCGTAGCCTGCCAGATCGAATGTCTGGCCAAGACCTGATGCCGCCGGCAGAAATAGAAGGCAGGCAAGGATGCTTCGGACCGCGGACATTTTAGTACTATGACCTTTTGTCTTCTACCAATTCACCGTCGTGCAGCAGCAGCAAACGGCTTGCCCGCTCCATCACCATCGTGTCGTGCGTGGAGAACAGAAAGGTCACGCCTTTCTTCTCGTTCAGTTTCTTCATTTGATCTAAAAGAACAGAGCCCGTCTTTGAATCCAGGTTTGCCGTCGGCTCGTCGGCAAGAATAAGTTTTGGATGCGATACCAGCGCCCGCGCGATTGCCACGCGCTGCTGCTGGCCGCCGCTCAGTTCGCTTGGCCGGCGCTGCATCAGGTCGCTTTCGATGCCAAGTTCGGCAAACTCCCGTTGTACGCGCGCGTGTCGCTCCTCAGCGGGGACGCCTTGCAGCAGAAGCATGAATTCGGCATTCTCTTCGGCAGTGAGTACGGGAATGAGGTTGAATGCCTGAAATACGAAACCGAGCGACTGCAGCCGGAACTCAGCAAGCTCATCGCGATTCATGCTCGTAAGCTCGCGCCCGGCCACGTGTACCGTCCCATGCGTCGGCTTATCCAGGCCGCCGATGATATTTAGAAGCGTGGTCTTGCCCGATCCTGAGGGCCCGGCCAGGGCGGCAAATTCTCCGTCCCCGATGGTCAATGAAACATCGGTGAGAGCCTGCACGGGAATTCTGTTTTTGTCCTGGTAGACTTTGGTGATGCTATTGAGGGCTACGATATTCATGTTTTGCTTTCAGGTTACACTTCAGTACTCAAGAATCAGTTAGGACGAACACGCACCTTTGTCGTGTTTACACAAAACGAATCGCATCGACCACTTCGAAGCGACTCGCCTTAATGGCAGGATAAAGGACCGAGAGAAACACGACCGCAATAATTCCCACCAGTCCGACCGTAACGTCAAATGCCCAGATTTCCGGGTAGACCACGGTCCCGACACCGAACATTGCCAGTCCCTGCGCCATGCTAGCCAGGTCGAGGCCGGCGTTGCCGTAGTATCCGATCAAGAGCAGGGTTAGCACGAATCCCAGCAACGCACCGAGAATGGTTATGATGAGCGCTTCCAGGTAGAGCATGCGCCGGATGTTTTTCGGCATAACGCCATTGGCCATCATAATGCCAAACTCCTGAATGCGTTCATGGATCACCATCAGGAATGAGTTTGCGATTGTGAACGCGATGGCAATAAACATGATGATGGCAATGATCACGATCGACGCATCATACATTTCTATTGAGAGCACCAGGAGCGGATTGCGATCTTTCCACGAAACGATCTCCAGGTCCGGCCGGTCCAGAAGCGAACGAATCGACTCAACTTGTTCTTCCAGTACGTACCCCTCCTGCAGCCTGATGGAAATACTCGATATCTCTCGTTCGTAACCGGCAAGCTTTTGCGCTGCGGTTTTTCCGATGTAAACATAGCGTTTCTCGAAGTCGGAGCTCGGCGCCCGATAGAGCCCCACGATGCGAAACGCGCCGGAGCTGATTTCATTTTGAATGTCGGAAATCATAAGAACGACTTTGTTGCCCACCAGGACGTTCAGCTTTTGGGCAAGCGCTTCCCCGACCACGATCTCAGGAGCACTGTTACCATTGTGCAAGTAGCGGCCCTCGATCAGGGCTTCGGAAATAACGGTTACGCGTGACTCTTTGTCCGGATCGATGCCATTGATGGTAACGCCTGCGGCTGTCTCGCTACTGTTGATCATCCCGTCCAACGACACGATCGGCGCTCTGGCAAGCCCGGGTGTTTGCTGCAACAGACTCTCTACCACACCCGGTTCCTGGATGCGCATCCGTACCTGTGGATTATTCAGAAAACCCTTGGCTGAGACCAGCACGTGGCCGCCGCTGAGATTGATCGTGGACTCGACCATTTGCGTAAGAAACCCCCGGCTGAAGGCGGAAGTACCCAAATAGCCCAGAAGGCCGATCCCGATGGATGTTACCAGGACCGCCGTTCGACGCGGATTACGCCAGATATTCCGCCAGGCTATTTTCCACAAGATCATCAATCAAGCTTTCCTCATGGCATCGATTGGCGCAAGCTGTCTCATTTTATAAATAGGAAAAATCAACGCCAGCAGCGAGATGACGGTGATGGAGATAACCGGCTCTATAAAAACGCGCGGCTTGGCCGAGAAGACCAGCGAATCAAATGTGAAGCCGTAACTGGCGTACGCTTCGCGCAACGAAGCACTCAGCGGAATCGGGTTGCTGATCAGGTAAGCGATCGCAACGGTCGAGACAACCAGGCCGGCGACTACTGCGACCAAAATTTTGGACGTCAATTCCAGGAAAACCAGTAGCGAAATCTGTTTCGGCTTCATACCGATGGATTCGAGCATTCCAAACTCACGCGCGCGCTCAACAATACTCATCATGGTAGTGTTGAAAATCTCAAAGCCGACGACGGTCAGCAAGAAGGCCAAATAGATGGCGCCGCTGACATTGTCCATGATGATAAGCTGCTCCAGCTCCGGCATCATTTCCCGCCAGGACAAAACCTCCAACCGGTCGCTGCCAAAGTCAGATGCCAGAATTTGGGCCCGCGTCTCAGCCTGGCGAAAGTCATCGGTGGCGTAGACGATTTGCGTGACACCACCGGGCAGGGAGAAAAGGTCCTGGGCATTGCGCAACGGCATCACCATCAATCCGCGGTCGACCTCGGCGTTGCCCGCGCTCAGGGTGCCCTTGACGACATAAATATCAGCCCCCATCTGGTTTTGGTAGCCCTGGGTCAGGACGACGACCGTGTCGTCTATCCCGACCTGCAGATTTCTGGCGAGAGTGGCTCCCAGCAAAACCTTGCGGTCATCGTCCTGTACCAGTTTAGCCCCTGTGCGAATCATATTTGAAAACTGGGTCATGGCCCCTTCCGGGACTGGTTCAATCCCCACGATAAGCGCCCCGGCGCTGGCGGAATCAGAGCTTAGCAAGCCGAAGCCGGTGAGGCGGCGGCTCACGCCCTCAAACTCCGGGCGCCTGGCCAGAATGTCTGACCAGTCGTGTTCCTCCGCTTGCATGGAGAACGCCAAAGTCTGTTCTTCCTGAAAACCGCTGCGGTGGACCTGGATCTCGCCGTTGAACATCCTGACCGCCATTGATTCCATGGTATCGTACGTCCCATACTGCAGCGACCTGGTGACAGCAACGATAAGCACCGCGAACGAAATGGCGCTGATGGTAATCAGGCTCCGGCGCTTGTTGCGCCAAATGTTGCGCCAGGCGAGTTTTATTAGCCTACTCATCACATCTACTTACTTCTTCGCAGGTTTTGTTTACTAAAAATAGAGTTCGCAATCGGCGCGTCAAAAACGGCATCGCTCAGAACCAGCACAGTTTTTCTGCCCGGCTTTTTGGCTTCCACCATTTCGAGTTTAGCGGGTAACGTTCTCTTGCCGAATCGGGTGATCTCCGAAAAAGTCATAGTGCGCACCAGCTCACCGCGCTCGTTGTAATACTCAGCTTTGAGGGGAACATAATCGTCCACACGGATCCATTCGATAATTCTATCCCAGACAACTGCCGCTTCCGGCGTGGGCTTTAATTCCAAAACATGAGTGGCGGCTCCATTCATATTTTCTCGGCGCAGCAGCCGGTGTTCATAATCCGCAACCACGCTCGATTCCTTCACCAGATCGTCGTTGGTAAAATCAGATCCCATCCACGATTGCAGCATCATGGATGGCGGAATCTTGATCACACGGTTGATCTTCGGAATGTAATTCCACATTTCGCGCTTGATTTTCAGAAAAGTCACGCCTTTGTCTTTGGCTGGGGCCAACATTCGAATAAACGATTTTTCCGTTCCTTCCGACCAGAAGAAGAATTCCATCGACCGCCGCCAATCCGGACGGATGACGGTCATGCTGTATTTGCCGGACAGGGTGAGGCCGCGCATAAGTTCGTCCGACTTCTTGATAATGGTGGTGGCGCTTTCCTGGCCCCGGGCCGCGATAAACGTCAGAGCGACCAAGAGAAGAGAGATAAAAGTGGGTTTTGCGGGCAATGTGATCGCTCCTTGGTGATAATGATACCTACGACCTCGGGATGACAGTGAACCCACAGAAAGAAGTGCTTATGAAGACAACAATCAAGTGCTGAGTTGTCAAAGTTTGCAGAGTTTTGCAGGAGAGTGTAAGCCCAAGCAGAAAAAGCCTGGCAGCCTCGCGCAGGTCAGACAACCCGCGCAAGGCTGGGGCTAATGATTTTTATTTCAGCAGAAGCATCCGGCGCGACAGAACAACGTCATCGGATTTCATCCTGAGGAAGTAGACGCCGGCCGCAACTTCGGTACCTGCGTCGTTCAGGCCGTTCCAGCGCGCCACGTACGAACCGGAGTCACGCTGTCCTTCAAACAAAGTCCGGATTCGCTGCCCAAGCATGTTGAAAACCTGGAGCGAGATCTTTGCCTTGTCCGGAATTGTATATTCGATTGTCGTTCCGGGGTTAAAGGGGTTTGGATAATTTTGTGCCAACGCGAAGCGGGAGGGCACGAGGCCGTCACCGTCGTCCACAGAAGTGATTGGATTGTCTGCTCTCGGCAATGCAAAATCGATACCTGCAGCCACGCCGGGACTGGTCACACTTACTGTCGAAACCCCGCCGGGCACATCAGCAAAAAACGGGACGAGTACTTGCGGGTCTTCGTTTTCCAGCAGTGACAAAATCAGGTTAATGATGCCCAACGTATCAACCTCGCCCTCAACCTGCTGGTCCTGATACCATAAATCCCCATAAAGCTGTATGTCGAGACCGTCAGTCAACCCGTCGCCGGACCCGAGCAGCGCCAACAGAAGTGACAGCGGATCGCCTCCTCCAAGCTCTTCTCCACCGCCAAATCCCTCCAGCAGGGCGAGGATTTGAAAGAAAGAGAATGTCCGTACCAAGAAGTTGCCATTGGCCAGTCCCGGAATGATGTATTCGCCGGGCAGCAGATCGCCCTCGGGTAACGGTCCTGAGACACCGGCCGAAACGGCATGGCCGGTTAAATCATAAGCCAAAACCAGAATTCCGGTCAGAGGTTCTCCGCTGTCCAGAGCCGTCACGGTTCCCATAATGATGCCGTCACCCGTAGCAAGGTCGATGTCGGCGGTAACGGTTTGGCTGGGTTGCACCGTTACGGCGGTTGCACCGTCAAAAGTCGTACTTCCCCCATGATAGGTTGCAGCGTAGCCCGGCACCGTGGTAAGCGCTGCGATTCGATAGTCGCCGGGTGCCAGGCCGCCGATGTAGTATCCGCCCGCAAAAGTCACATCCGCTCCGCCGGCGACCTTGCCGGTGGTTTTGTCATAGGCAAGCACCAGAGTTTCGTGCAGAGAGTCAGCGCCAACGGGGAAGTTAGCAGAGAGGTTCACCCTGCCCTTGGCGCTGCCGGCGCGAATCATGGTGAAATCGATGCCCGGAGTCACCGTAGGAGCCGTCACTGCTACCGGGTCGGCTTCGTCAAAGCTGGCCTTCAGGTTGTAGAACTGGGGCAGGTAGACAACCTCATCGCCGCCGGCCTGTGCCAGAGCAGCCTCGAACCCTTTGATGACGCTGCTCACCCCGCCGCCGTCACCCTCGCCCTCACCCGGCAGGCTTAATCCGACAACACCGAGAAGCTTGTAGCTGCCCGAGGCAAGCGGGCGCGTTTCAAATGAGCCATCTGTCGAATCGAATTCTGTAAAGGCGAGCTGCGGCAAATGGGTGTCCGCGTCAAATGCAATGACAGCGCCCTCACCCTGGATTGGCGTTATTCCGTCAAACTCCAGGAAACTGCCGGCAACGCCACCGGCCCGGGCAAGCTCGAAATTGATGCCTGTGGTCGTGTCCAGTACAGTTACAGCCACAGGACTTGCGTTCGCGACGTCAAGCAGATCCTGGACATCTTCATAGTACTCGTCCAGGACAGAGCCGAAGCGCGGTCCTATATCCAGGTCAGGACCGACCAGGGAAACGGTACGCATTATGTAGTTTCCTGATGACAGCCCACTGACCAAATACTCACCCCCTTCTCCGGAAAATCCGATCCCGAAATCGATGCTGTCAAAGAAGAAGCCGTTGATGTTCAACAAATCGAGCTTGACCGCGACTACCATGATGCTATCCAAAGCAGCGCCGGTATCGTCGGTGATAGTACCCGCGACAGTGCCACCGCCATCGAGGTCAAAATCGATACCGGAAGCCGTGTCGTCTTCGGCTACTGCTACAGGTGTGGCAAGGTCGGACGTGCGCACGTGGTCGTAGTATTGTCCGCTGACCACGGGCGGCAGGAGAAAGCCGGTAAAGCTGTTGGCGTAGACGATATAACTGCCATCATCCAGACCTGGAATCAGGTAATTGCCATCGAAATCAGAAACTCCCAGGCCGGCAAAGGATGTATCTGCGACATCAAACGCAAAGACAAATGCCAGAAAGATCGGAGTGTCTGCTCCGCCGAGTACCGTTCCGGCAACAAAGCCTCCGCTTGGGTCTTCGACTTCATCACCCTCCGCCAGCGAAAATGATATGTTAGTGATTTCATCGTCTAGCGAAGCAACAACTACAGGGTCAGCGCTGAGGAAATCACTTTTTTCATTGTAGAATTCTGACTGAAAACCAAAAGAGCTTGCCCTTATTTTTAGGGTCCCGGTTCTGGGCACATTGATTTCATAGGCGCCATCGGCATCTGTGACCGGGAAGACCGAATGAGGCGGACCCGGGCTGTCTGCATCGAAGAGATCAAGAGTGACCTGCCTGAAGCTCAGCGGCGTTATTCCGTCCCCCATGAAGACGTTACCAGAGATGGTAGCCCCTACGCGCAAGTCGATGTCAATTCCGGTAACAGCGCTATTCTCGGGCACCTGAATCAGTTCAGCGGATCTCCAGTTTCGGAAACCGTCCAGGATAGCGTCGTTGTAGAATTCGTTCACAAACCGACTCTCGGTTGCCACGTAAAATGTTCCCTCCGGCAAGCCCTCGATTGTATAATTGCCGAGTCCATCCGCAGTGGCTGAGCCCGCAAAAAAACCGTATTCGTCAAACGCAAAGAGCTGAATCTGCTCAAAAGTCGGCGCGCCATCGACGGTAACCGTACCTGAAATGGATCCGCCGGACGCAATCCCTGCGGCCTCCATCCTTTCGCCGGCCTCACGCAAAAACTTTGTCGCTGCCGTGCGCGTCTCGGATTGACTCAGAGCGGCGGCCATAGCTGACATTTTCTCCTCAGGCGCCACTTCCCTGATTTTCTGCAAAATCTGCTCATCGATCCTTGCGGCCTGCATTTTCGCATCAATCTGACGCAGGAACTCCAAGTGCAATTGCGCCCGGCTAATCGGTTCAGCCAGTTCATGATGGCGGACCTTGCTGGGATAGATGGAACCCTCCTTGGCTGGTGCGAGGGTGGAAAGCAGTAAAACCAGGGGTAACGCAGCGTACTTTGTAAATATCTTCATCATCAAGACCTCCTTAGAAATGAGTAGCCCTCTATTAAATCACTCTATGGAAATTATCATTTGGTCTAAAACGCTGCAGGTAGGAAACACACAATAAAGTACAATTTTAGATCCGACTTTGTCAAGCAAAACCAATCCCCTTCGGTCTTTCCGCGCTGCGCCATTAGAGGCAGTGCGCTGAGCCGATTCAACGAATTCCGTAAAAGCAGCCAGTCTTTGAG
This sequence comes from Candidatus Zhuqueibacterota bacterium, assembly GCA_029262055.1. Taxonomy (GTDB): domain Bacteria; phylum Zhuqueibacterota; class Zhuqueibacteria; order Oceanimicrobiales; family Oceanimicrobiaceae; genus JAJDAD01. The sequence continues at coordinate 34,101 of JAJDAD010000112.1, read as the reverse complement.
GGATACGAAACGTGCCGGATCCCGGCCTGGCTGGACGCTATCATTTAAATCTACAATTGGTTAAGGACAACCGGGGTGAGAATACTGGACTCCCCCTTAACGCGTTATCAATATGGGTGACGGCATCCTTTCCGACTAATTCCTGGACTGCGAAGGGCTGCTGCAACGTCGTCGCCGTCACGCACGCGTCAGATTCTGCCGGAACGCTCCAGAGAGTCGTGACACCCTGGCAACCGGATAAATGCGGCGCAGTTGTCAGGTGCGCCGCATTTTCATCTACAGTTAGTACTCACATTTCTCACTTCGATTCAAGGTCATTCTGAGCGCAAAGTGACGGATTTTGAGTTCAACGAAAGCCATTACAGCGCGAAGAATCTTCGAATGTCTGGGCAGATTCTTCGCACACTTTCGCTCCCCGGTAGAAACACACAATGGGGACTCCGTGCTCAGAACGACATCTAAACAATTGTTTAGATGGTAGATATACAAGTGAGAAATGTCAGTTAGTTAGTTGAATTCATAAACACATCTTCGACCGGCCTGATCATGACTTTGTCCGCTTTGAAATCAAGCTTGTAGTCCTGAATGATCTTATCTTCATTCAGCAGTTCTGCGGACTTTTCCGATTGATAAACCATGGCAGAGGTCGTATTATTGATCAGGCGTTCGCGCAAGTCCTGTGCGTCTTTTGTAATAAAAACAAACTTGACATTCTTGTCTTGCAGATGTTTCTTGATCGCCCGGTTGACGTCCTCGACTTTTAGATCCTCCAGGTTCCGGGCCATGATTTCTGTAAACTCTCCGATGCCGTAGTACTTGCTGTCAAGGGCATAGCCCAGTTGCTTGTCCTGCGTCCGGGTGAGGATGTTGATAAATTTCACCAGATAGTTGCGGGTGGCTTCGAAGTCCTCTTTGCTTATGCCTTTCTCGACCAGTTTGTTGAGCTCAAACATGGCCACTCTGGTCGCGAAGTGGGCGTTTTCAACCGTCTCCACCGGTCGAATCCAGACCTGGAAAATCTGCTGCCGCCGCCCGAGATTGGCATCCGGGTGAAATTGCGACATACCGCGCGGAAAATACTCGATGTAGGCATAATCACCATAGTTCATCCCGCGAACCTCCCGAATCCTCTGGAACAAGTGGCTGTTGGTGCTGCGGTGCTCGCCCAGGTACGACCGGGCCAGCCAAAGCGCGGCAAAATCAGGATGGCTGCGATTGACTTCGATTGGAAAGCCAAACGATACGGCTGTCGATCGCGTTTCCTTCTCGATTATCTGGGCCGCAAGACCGGCGATGGGTTGCGGGTTCGGCAGTTCAACAGCGACCTTCGCACCAGTCGGCAGGCCGGCTAAATCTCGTTTAACTTTGGCGAGAAAATCATCGGAAAAATCACCTGCCAGGCCCAGGACCAGGTTTTCGCGCGTGTAGTTCTTTTTGTGAAAACGCTTGAGATCGTCCACTGTAAGATTCTCTAACGATCCGATGTGGCCGAGATTCAGGTGTCCGTACGGATGGCCCTGGTAGATCATTTCGTACAGCACCTCTTTGCCTAGCTCTTCGTCATTGCTGTCGCGCAGATTTACTTTGATAGAATTGATAAGATTGGTCTTGACCCGCCGGAAATCAGCGTCATCCCAGGCCGGGTTGAGAAGCTGCTGCGAAACGATTTCATAATATGTACTCAGATTGTCTTTATGAGTTGTGCCTGAAAACACGGTCATCTCTTTGTCCACCTGATGGTTGAAACCGGCAGCCATCGGATACAGGGCCGTTTGGATGTCCGTGTACTTCATGCTCTTGCTGCCGCCGCCTGTCACCATTGCCGCCGTCAACTGGGCCAGTCCTTCCTGCCCGGTCGGGTCCGATGCCGGACCGGCATTAAACAGGATCCGAAAATTAACCAGGGGTGAGGCATTCTGCTGCAGCACGGTCGCGATCTCCGGAACTTCCATTGCGGCAGACTGGACGACTGCGTCGATGGAACCGGTGGAGCTGGCAACCTGCGGCAGTTCGTTTTGTGCAAGTGTCGTCACGACCAGGCCCTGATCCTTAAAATAAGTGTTTGCCTTCTGCAAAATGTCATCCGCCGTTATGCTATCGTAAAGACGGTAGACCCGGTTGACCGTTTCCGGATCGTGTGTCCTGGCGACATAACCGACCAGAGCGCTGGCGATGGCCTCGGAATTGTCCAAGCCACCGGCAAAAGAGTATTTGAGGTTCGCCTTTATGTCAGCAAGGCGTTGCGCGGAAACGCGTTCGGTGCGCAGCTTAGCAAAGGCATTGAGAATCTCATCACGTACGTACCAGATGTCGTCGGGATTTTTTGCCCGGGCGGCCACCGACAGCAGATAGGGGTCAGTACGGTCAGGGAAATAACTGAAAAGCTGGTCGACTTTCTGCTCTGAGACCACCAGTTTCTGGTACAGGGGCGAACTCTGCGAAAAGGCGATTTGACTGATGACGTCCATGGTTGCCATTTCGTTTTCAGTTTCCGAAAATGCGGGGCCGTGAAAAGCCACCATGACCCAGGGCAAAGATGGCGTTTTCCAGTCAACGTGGGTGTACACCGGCCCGGCGGGAGCGGGTTCTTCCGGAATGCCGGCCGTGTAGTTGCCCGGCTGCCAGTTGCCCCAGTACTTTTCAACCATCTTGAAGGTCTTTGCAGCATCCAGGTCTCCGGCCAAAATAACGACAACATTTTCCGGCCTGTAATAACGGTCGAAGAACTCCAGGCTGTACTGGTACTGGTTGGGCATATTCTCGATATCTTCGATGAACCCCATGGTGGTATGTTTGTAGGTGTGCTTCTGGAAGGCGGCGTTGCGCTGCACCTCTATGATCTTCCTGATCGGATTTGCGGAGTTCTTGTTGTACTCCCCCAGTACCGCTTTGGCCTCGGTCTTGAAATCGGCTTCAGAGTATTTGAGATTCTGAAAACGATCTGCCTCCAGTTCCAGAACCTTTTCGAGATCGTCTTTCGAAAAGGTAATGTGATAGTTGGTCAAATCGTCTGAGGTGTAGGCGTTCTGATCGGCGCCGGCATTCTTTAGAATCTCGCCGTAACGATCCGCCGGATACTTTTCCGTACCGCGAAACATCATGTGTTCAAAGAAATGCGCGAAGCCGGACTTACCCGGTTCGACTTCGTTTCTGGACCCGGTGGTCACCGGGATTTGCAGTGCAACGATATTGGGGTAGTCGGTGGGAATTACGATGACCCGCAATCCGTTTTCCAGATCGCGCATCTCGTATTTGTAAGGGAAAATCCTGGATTCTGAGTCCTCACTTGCCATAGCGCCTCCTTGTGCCAGCAGGATAAATAAGGACAAGAGTAAACTTGCACTTTTCATAGTTCTCTCCGGAGATTTGTAGGTCGCAAATGTGATTTTGAATAAGATCAATACTGCGGGACGAAATCACCAGATAGAACGTCTCTGGGCGGAAATAGTTTCAGTCGTGTGGCAGAGCAATCTGCCAGGCATAGTCCTAGCTCGAAGCCTCCAACGCAATCTGGATCATCTGTGCAAATGACTTCTCCCTTTCTTCGGATGTGGCTGCCTCGCCTGTAACAATCGCGTCGCTGACGGTGAGAATTGAAAGTGCTTCAACTTTGAACTTGGCAGCCAATGTGTACAGAGCGGAAGTCTCCATTTCGATAGCCAGTGCCCCGTAGTCGGCCCAGAGTTTCCAGTAATCCGGATTGTCGTGGTAGAACGTATCCGTGCTCAGTACGGTGCCGACAGCGACATCGTGGCCACGCTCCTCCGCCACGGAATATGCCCTGTTGAGAAGAGGAAAGCTTGCCACCGGCGCATAATCAGCGCCGCCAAAGCGCGACTTGTTGGTGCTGGAATCAGTAGATGCGGCCGTGGCGAGGATCACCTGCTTTAGTGGCAGCGATTTCTGAATACTGCCACAGGTTCCAACTCTGATCAGGGTTTTGACGCCGTATTCCGAAATCAGCTCATTTGCGTAAATGGAGATTGACGGAATGCCCATGCCGGTGCCCTGCACGGACACGCTTCTGCCGTTGTAGGAGCCGGTGTAACCGTACATACCGCGTACCTGGTTATAACAGACTGCGTCTTCCAACATGGTTTCAGCCACCATTTTGGCCCGCAACGGGTCGCCCGGCAGCAGTACGGTTTCCGCGATTTCACCTGTTTTGGCCCCGATGTGTATACTCATAATCTCGTTTCCTTGCTGATTGATTTGGTTACAGCATGCACGCTGCAGTCGGTTGCACGACTTCGGTTAATTGTGTATCGGATAATGGAATAACAAAAGTGTTAATTTGAACAGACAGAATCAAGCAGAATATGAGAGGGGAATGCCAGGAATGGGCTTTGGTTCATCTCATTCAACTTCGCGCCGCAGGCTTCAGAATGGCAAATCAACGCGCTGCAATGTCACCAACTCAATACTATCACCGGCCTTCTGTTTGAATGGATAGCCTGACCCTATGAAATCTCTCGAACGACATATTTCAAATCAACCCAAAAAGCAAGAGCACTCGTGTTGGGGAAACTACCCGGAAGATAAATTCTCCATTCTATCTTTGAATTTGAATATCACCGAATGCTTCAGTTTGAATGATGTTGTTTTGCATTGCCTTTATCAAGACTCGATATATTGCATCAGGTAGAATTTTTCCAGATTCATCTCTAACATCCCATACCAGCCGATAGTCTCCCGGACTGAGAACTTCGTTTACTAAAACTCTGTTCGTACCATCCGGCATAATGCTGACAGAGAGTTCAACGAGCAACGTCTCGTTAATGGTCCATTCAAGAGTCGTTCTTTCGGCAGTCGGATTTGGGTACGCGGGCTTCACACATAATGGCGGCTTGGATTGAGCCGTGCATCTTGGTTGCCAATCCTCAGGATCTTCTTCCAAAATATCCCCTTGAGAATCAGTTTTGACTATGCCTTCAAAAGGAGCATTGGCAGTAGGATTGTTGGAATCTCCGCAATTCCAGATTAACAAAGTACTAAGAAATGAAAGCAGCACTACGCAATTCCTTAATCTCATAATACTTGTCTTTATCCAGTCTATTATACCTGCTCCGAAGTTATTGACCTTTCAATTACTTTCAGAATGAAGTCCCGCCGGGATTCAGGTCCGAACAAACGGTATCGCGGTTGAAATTTGCGTAAGCGTGTCATGCTAGTTCTCACCATGCAAACGGGCTGTAGCGTGGTTGAGCCTCACCTCGTTATCCGCCCATGGTATTGAATGATACGGCATGAGGGTTTGAGATTGCCACAACCTTCAATAAGATCAAGTAGACTACTCCAAGGCGCACCGGCGATCCTTCACGAGGCCACATCGCAAAGTATATTATCCAGAGTCAAGGAAAGTGATTCGATTCAGAATTGGAACTCACTCCAACTTGAGAGGAGTGCTATTCACATCAACATAAAAGATATTTCTCTTCTTATCTTTGTCGATTCTGGCAAAATACAGGTATTTCTGGTCGGGGCTCAGGTAAGGCGTAATTTCATATTGTTCAGTGTTGACCGCTGGCCCGAGATTTTCCGGCGCGGTCCAAACGCCATCACTATTGTAGCTCAAGTATAAATCGCCCTCGCCATATCCGCCCGGCATATTCGAATAGAAAATCATAAACGTTTCATCGGGAGCAATGTATGGATGTCCATCCCAGTGTTCGGTATTGATGGTCGGTCCTAAATTCTCGGGGGCTGAATACTCTCCACCAACATATCTGCACCGATAGATGTCAGAAGAACCCATACCGCCCTTACGTTCGGAAAAGAAATAAAGCGTTCCATCCCTTGTTACACTGGCGAATCCCTCCCGCGCCGTATCAGAATTCACACCTTGTCCCAAATTTCTGGGCTCGCTCCAACCGTCACTGGACTTTTCCATGACCCAGATATCGGTTTCCTCTCTCTTTTCCACACCAGTAATTGGACGGTTGGACATAAAGTAGAGCTTGGAGCCATCCGGAGAAATAAGAGGATCCAAATTGGCATAGTGCTCAGAAAAAAGGACTGGTTCAGGTGCACTCCAGGCCCCATTTTTTTGCTCTGATTTGAGAAACCCACCACCTCTTGTAAAGTAGACTTCCTTTCCAGTTGGATCAAAACAAATGCCAAATTCCTTCCCTGTGGAAATGACGTCTTGGGCAAATATCTTCGCTTCGGTGGGTTTATCATTTTTGGGCGTCTGACAAGCGAAGAATGATACCGAAGCCAAGCCTATGATCATGGTTCTTTGGATTTCCTTCATTGCTCCTCCATTGTTGAGTCAAGAGTTCGTGGATTTAAGTCAATTCATTGCCGGCGGCAGTTCGAGCTTAATAGAAGTAGCTTTAATGTCTATATAAAACAACGACTTGCGTCCTTGCTTGTCCATTCTGCCAAAATAGAGCCACTTCTTGCCTGGGTCTATGTAGGGTGTTATAGATGAGTCCTCGGTATTGACAGCGGCTCCAAGATTCTCCGGCTCTGACCAACCGTCCGCTGTGTTGTAACTGACGTAGAGGTCTCCGCCCTTTCCGTAGCCTCCTGGCCTGCCCGAATAAAAGAGCAGAAATCTCTCCGCTGGATCGATATAGTGTGGGCCCTCCCAATCCTCGGTGTTGACTGGCGCTCCCAGGTTCTCGGGTTTGGTATACTCTCCGTTCACCAAACGCGAGCGGTACATGTCAGAACTTCCGAGACCGCCAGGCCGCGTGGAGAAAAAATAGAGCGTTCCAGCCACTGTAACGCCGGGGTTGCCATCATACATATCAGAATTGACGGCTGCGCCCAGATGCCTGGGTTCGGCCCAACCAGAGCCACGTCGCTCGACAACCCACATATCACTATCCGAGCGCGGCGTGGTGCCTTTGATTGGGCGGACGGACATGAAGTAGATCTTTCTGCCATCAGGCGACGGAACAGGGTCGTAGTCCTTATACTGACCGGAAAATTCCAGCACGCGTGGCTCACTCCAGGCATCGTCTACCAGTCGAGATTCGTACATGGTACCGCCGTAAGCACCATTTGGTAGGGTGTCCATTTGCGTGAAATAGAAGGTGCGTCCATCCGGGGCGAATGTGAGCGCAAACGTGCTCTTGCTTCTGTCGATTAGGTCTGGCCTGAAAGGCATCGCTCGATACTGCTCCTGACCAATCGTCACTGCTGTGAGTGCGAGAGTAAAAAATATCGTTGCCGGAAAGACGCTTCTTGAGAATCTACACATGTTCGATTTACTCCTTTGTTTTGTGGTGGCTCAGTGATCCGAAGTGTCAGTTTTCGAAAGTGTGCCCTCCATGTTCAGCGATTAGTACCCATTTATCATCGTGCTTCATAAGGATATCAGACTTTCGCCCAGTGATTTTCCTTTCTTTGCCTTCTGGATCCTTTTCCAAGATAGAGTAGTAGTAATGTACGATTGCTACACTGCCATGAATCTTGATATCAACAGCATTAATATCATACACGATGACTTTTCTTGTTTGAAAAGTGTGATTTATCCATCTTCTTGTTGATTCCTTGCTTCTATGCATAGGGGCTTCGTAATTCCAGCCGCTATAGGCATCATGGAGGTATTCAAGAAACCCCTCTAAATCCCTTTTTGCCCACAGGTCCCAGTATGCTTGAACATTTTTCAAAATCTCTGCATGCCCAGTCGGTTTTTCTTGAGAAAGCACGGCTGTTGAAGTCAGCACAGCAACACACACAGGTAAGAACCAGATATTCTTGAAGTCAAGCTTCACAATAAATCCCTCCTACTTTTACTTTAGTATTGATCCGACCAATATCCTTTCACTCAACATTCTAAGATTGCTTCCTAAGAGCAATTTTTTCAACCTTATATGTTTCCGAACTATGAGTCACGATCGTTCATTTGTCGAGAAAGGGCATCGTGTTTTGAAATTATCATAACTTTGTCCTTTAGGAGCCACCCCTGGTTATTAAGACGAGCCATAACACTGCTTCGTCGGCGTCAGTGCAGCTTGACGATGGTGTTCTTGATTTTGATGTAGTACAGTTCCTGACGCCCATGCCCGCTACGCGTGAACACGAGATATTCCATATCGGGGGTAACAAATGGCCCGACCTCGCCGCCGGACGTATTCACTGTTGGACCCAGATTTTCGGGTTTCGTCCAGCCGTTTCCATCGCTATAGCAGATGTATAGGTCCATCCCACCAAGGCCACCGGCGCGATCAGATGAGAATAAGAGAATATCCTCGTCAGGAGTGATGTATGGAGTGCTGTCGGAAGAGGATGAGTTGACCCTTGCCCCCAAGTTCACACAATCAGTATAGCGACTCTCGACGAGCTGCGAAAAGTAGAGATCCCCTCTACCGAAACCACCGTTCCTATTAGACGAGAAAAAAAGCGTACCCCTCTGCGAAACGGCGGGGTCCACATCCTGGTGCTCGCTGTTCACTGGCGGTCCCAGCCGTTTTGGATTTCCCCATGACCGGTCAGGTTGCCGGGTGACCATCCAGATATCGTGGTGTTTTTGCCTGGGTTCACCGACCCGCGCCGGTCGATTGGAACGAAAGAGGAGATTCGAACCATCCGGGGATACGAATGGGCCGACATCGGTGTAAGCTCCTGAAAACGACGCCACAACTGGCTGAGTCCATGCGCCATTCTTGAAGGTTGACGTCCTGATGCTGCCAAATCGATGCCCTCGAGGGGGTCGATCCCACCGCGTAAAATACACAGTGTTCCCGTCTGATTCCATAGTCAGCAAGAGATCTCTTCCGGTTGAAATAACGCCTGCCTCGAACAATCGCTCCTGGCCAATGGCGACGCCGTGTATGTCGGTCTCCTGAGCAAACGATGGGCGGTTCATGGTCCCGCACAAAGCTAATCCCGCAATTGCTACACAAGCGGCCATGGTTCTCTTACGGTAAATAAATTTTCGCACAATGTGTCCTCCGAGAATCTTCAATGCTTTTCTTTGCCCTTGGTTTGTCCAAATTGTGAGTCAAAGCCTGATCAGATAAGAATATTTGACAAAAAACTGCCGTGAGTCATTCAGAAAAGAATTCTTGGTTCGGTTCAAAATCCTTTCGTTGGCTTTTGTAACAAGATCCAGATTTTGATAATTGCTGTTGACGCCGGCAAACAGGGCTGTCCACGGATTAGCCAGGTACGTCACCAGGAAGTCTACATTGAAGTCCTTGGTGGTTTCCAGCGAGGTATACTTTTGATTGGCCAGAGTAACGTCATACTGAAAAATCAGTCGCACTGAGAGTTTTCGATTAAACTGCCAGTTCCATCGTGATCGCAGAATCTGATTCTTGAAAATTCTTTCCCCGCTGTCGCGATCATCTAATTGAGAGAAAATGTAATCACTGTCAATACGCAGTTGGGTCGTAGGTAGAAGGCTAAGTTGAATATTGCCAAAGATTCTGTTCGCCAGAAAGGGTTCTACATTATCAGGCGGCAGGAAATTGATGCCTCTGCCAAATTCAAAATTGGAGTCGATCGAGAGTTCATCAATAAACTGAGTTTCAAATTCGAGGAACCACAGGTGTCGTGAAAAATCTTTATTACGCGTTAGGGTGCTAGAGTCCTGTGGTCGCAACCGTTCCCGGATTTTGTCGATCCCAATTCCCAATTCAGTCTGACCGGTCAGTTCAAAATTAAGGTCAGGTCCGTACCATTGGTCCAGGCGAAGATTGTCGTGGTCCCAGACCTGCTGAAAGAAGAATTGCGGCCCCCATGCTATGAGGAATTTCCCTTCGGGACGAAACCGGTATCGGTTGAAAGTATGAAAATCGCGAATATCCAATCGGGACACAAATCCCGTTTCAGTCCGAAAATCACGACCTATATCCTGAAAATGGGTGTGGGAAAGCCACTGTCGTCCGTTGCCATTGAATGCAAGGTCGAAAGCTGGGTCGGATCGGCGACTGTCATCCTCAAGCCTGTTGAAGCTCACGGCGGCCATAAATGGCACGGCCCAGTTTTGATTGAGTTTGAGGCGGCCGTCTACTCCGGCAACTCGGTTGTAACTCCTGCCAAGCTCACGGCCCGCATAGATGAGTCCAATTTTTGACTGGCTCTGAACATCACGACTAGCTCGAAAAATGCTGAAGAAAGCCCTCTTGCCATACAACGGGTCATTCGCAGTGACCCGCTTGCCCGGTGCTTCATCGTCAATGAAGATTCCGCCAAGAGTGTAGGGCCCGGCCTTGCCGGTTAGCCTGGCTCCAATCTGCGGATCGGCGATTCTGCGAGTGAAGACAAAATTGATCGGCGTTGCAAAAATGTCAGAATTCTCAAGAAAAAACGGTCGCTTCTCCGGGAAGAACACCTCAAAGCGCTGGTTAACCGTGACCTGTGGTTCGTCTGATTCTACCTGGCTGAAATCGGGATTGAGCGTAACGTCCAAGGCCAGGTTGTCTTTAATCACCCACTTTGCATCAAGCCCTGCGACTGCATCGACATTGTCTGTTGTAAAGCCCGGCCCGCCGGAACTCTGGCCATCCAGAAACCTGAGTGCCCGATAGTTACCATACGGAATCAATTGCACGTTGCGTCCGGGAGAAATACTATCCTTGATTTGCAATGTTGCTGCCTGATTGAGTCGACCTTCAATTTGGCTGGAAACCCGCGGCCAAAATGATTGTTCGAAGCTGCCGCGCCGAATTCCCCGAGCGAAAACAACGCCCCAGTTCTGCTCTAAACCGGCTGGAAACCTCAGGCTTTTTAAGGGAATGGCCATCCAAACCAGGTAACCTTGATCTGTCAGCTTACCTTTTGAATACCAAAGTGTGTCAAATGTATCATCGAAATCAGAACCTTCAGTCCAAAGAGCATCCCATTGGATGCCTAAGGGAGTAGCCGCAAAAGCAACAGCTCGACGTTTATCATGAAAGGTGTCCAACATAATCTGTACAAAATCGTCGTTCCTTATTTTCTCACGTCTGGTCATGTGGGCACGTACTTTGTCAGGCTCACTGTCGAAGGCAACAAATACCACAAACAGATTCTTGTCATCGTAACCCAGAAAGACGTCAGTGCGTTGGCTCGAGGCTTCACCGTCTTTGGGTTGTTGCTGGATGAAACCACTGACTTTTGCCATTTGCTTTTCGACCGGGCCTGCAGGTTCCATCCGCAAGAAGTTTTCCAGTTGTGGCGCTTCTTGTACTCTCGGAACAACTAAGGCTGCTTTGCCGTTGTTTGCCGAAGCACCTTTGCTCGAAATCGTGAGTACGATGCAAATGACGAATATCCAGGTAGCGTAATCTGAACGCTTGTACCACATAGAATTCAACTCCAACTATTATCTGATTATCTGCGGGCTTCGCAACACAAATGGCGATTGCCCCGGGAGAGTCGGTCTCTGTCCACGACGTTTTGAGCTACTCAAACATTGAAACGTTTGCGAGTGGATTTTCTTCGGTGATTTATCGCCGAGAGGAGAATAGCCGGGTGAGCAAGGTGAAGATAGCGGGTGTTTAGGGGAGCGCGAAAAACAAGCAGATGGCATCGGGAATGCCTCGGGCGTCCATGGCCGTCAGCCCTGCGCTGTTAAGCACGGATCAGCATTCAAACACGAGCGATGATTTCGGGATTCAGGGGTTGGTGCAACACTTAAGGCACGAATAACTGCAGGATGGCGGGCAGCGTTTCGTCATTGGCAACCAGGGTCACAAAAACCAACTGGTGCCGGTCGTTGGTTAGATAAAGTGTAGTGACAACGTCGGAAGCAATCTTGCCACAGGGGATGCCGCCAAGGGTGACGGCTTCGCCACCGCGTTGGCCAAAGTCGCAGCGCGCAGATTTCGGAAGGACAAACACCGCAAAAACTTCGGTGTCATTTCCGTAGATGAATTGCGCGGCATTCCCTTCGGGCATCTGGCGCAAACGGTTGCCAAACAGGCCGTAACCAAGTGCGTTCATCGGCTGGCCGACGTCTTGCATGGCCACAGCGCTATGTGAGGTCAGGGAATCGACGTTGCCGAATTGGTCCGGCATGGTGGCGAATGGTTTCGGAAAGTCCGAACGTGGATGCGATTCCAATTGGCTGAGATAGGCATCAAAATCGACACTCTCGCCAGTCCGCACACCTTTCTTCTGAAACCACAGAGTGCCGCTCACGATTAGTAAAACCATAGCCACCGCGAAGGAAATCTTTTGCCAGGTCGGTGAAAACAGGGGGAAAGGACTTCGCTTTCTTGCAGGCGCCGGTGAAGCTTTGCCGGCAAGCTGTTGTTCGATGTTGGCCCAGACTTTATCCCGCGGAGTTGCCAGAAGCACGTTTTGCGCCAGTTCGTCACCCAGCTTTATCTTCTCAAACTCGGTACGGCATTTTGCGCACTGGCTCAGATGGGTGGCGACGAGAAACGCAGTCTCCTCGTCCAACTCCCCATGCAGGAATGCGGCAAAATTATCTGTTACGTGAGTTTCTGACATGATATCCGGTCAAAACGTCTCTATTCCTTAAAGTGGCCCAACTCGCTTGCCATCACCTTCAGGCAGCTATGTAGCCTCGAACTAATGGTACCAATGGAACAGTCCAGGACTTTGGATATTTCCGAATAGGACAACCCCGCGACATATTTGAGCACAAAAGTAGGCCGTTGTGTGTCGCTTAGTTTTAGTGTTGCTTTTTGAATGGCCGTCGAAAGCTCCTTATGCATCGTTGCAGCATCGGTGGTCTCATGCGAGGCCAACTGCTCTTCTGCAATAGGCGTCAGCTGCACACGGCTTTTTTTGCGCGATTCGTCAATACAGTGATTTATAGTCAGACGGTAAAGCCAGGTCCCAAACTTTGCCCTGGGTTGATACGTATGCAGCGACTTGTACGCCTTCAGAAAGATGTTTTGAGTCAAGTCCTCTGCCGTTTCAACCTGGCCACACATGTGGTAAGCCAGACTATAGACTCTACTCTTGTACGTGTGGTACAATTGCTCGAATGCGTCCTTGTCGCCATCCTTACAGGCTTGGATCAACGCTAGCTCTCTTATTTGATTTTGATCTTCGCCTGACATTCTTTCTATGTTAACCAACCGTTTTCATGGAACGAATTCTCAACTGCACAAGACGCCGTGTTAGTTGAAACGAACAACTCGCCATTTTCTTCGATCGATCTCGTGACTTTCTGCATAAATCAGGAAAAATCCGGGAAAGACAATGCCGGCTGGTTGGAGTTTACTGTCCTGAAATTTTCGAGTTGACGATTGCTCTCATGCAATAGGGGCCAATACCGCGCAACGGACCTAGTTGTTAAGTCACGTGGCACATAAGCCTGTGGTTTCATGTCCGGGCTCGCGCGCAATTACTCAATTATTTCAAAATTCCGTAATGAGCGCTCTGTTATGGATTTGGAAATATCCAACCAAATTTGTGTTTCACTATCATCATCGTAAAACTCTTTTAATTCATAACCGGAATCAGACACATTTTCCATATAAAAAAGAATCAACTCGTGTTTTCGATCTTCTCCATCTACAGTCACAAACCTTGACATCATCAATTCGTCTTCTATCTCAAATCCTTTGTCGCTCAAGAATTTAAACGTAAGGGCGGCTTCTCCTGCAGGATTTGCGGCCAAAGATTCTGAATTGCTATACGCATAGGTGTTTTGCCTGAATTTGTGATTTCCCATTTTCATTGCGTTTGTGAAGCTATATCGATAAGACTCGTCGTTGGAGGGTAAAAACCACTCAAATTGGGCGATGAACATTCTTGTGATTTTTAGATTTTCTGAGTCAACAAAGATGTATCTCTCACCTTCCGCAACATCCCTGATTTTAAAATCAAATTTACCCTGATAAGCAAACGCTTCATCAAGAGCTATCTTTATTTTAGGCAGCTTCATAGAAAACAGACTTTGCCCCTCAACGTAACGCTCCTGCTCTTCTTTACTTGGACTGTCTTTCCCGCAAGACAAAATAAGAAATGCAAAAAGAAAAAAGAGAATACGTTTGCTTACCATCATCTTACTTTCTCCGTTAATCCGTTCAAATACGAGCAGGTGCGCATATGAGTATGACGCAGTGGTCAGGCACTTACTCCCGATTTCGATGCTTACGGGTCCCGTCATTCATAACAAATCCAAACAAGCCAGCCGTCCTTTGGCACGGACATAGAGAAAACCGTTTGAGAGCACGGGCGCAGCCCAGGCCGGGTGATTCAACAGGTTCTCGCCCTGGGCGTCTACCGGTTTAACTTTGGATATTATTTCAGGTTTTTCAGGGTTTGCGCGCAGCAGTGTGAGTGTACCATGTTCGCCAAGACTGATAAAATGTTCATCCACATAGAGCAGCGAGGTGCGTTCACCGGTTTTCTCAGACCAAACGACTTTGCCGGTATTGAACTCAATACAACGCAGTTCAGCGTTGCCGCTGCTCATGCCGCTGCAGCCGTAGAGATAACCCTGGTGGTGAATAGCTGTGTTCCAATGCAGCAGCATGGACTTGTCGCGACTGCGTTTTTCGTCTTTCCAGGCGATTTCGTACCCTCCTGGTTTGACTTTGAGCACGGAGCTTCCCAGTCCATACGACTCACTGATGAAGACCCGGTCTCCGGCCACGACAGGGTTAGAGGCGTTCACGGATTCCATTTTCTTCGACCGCCAGGGATAATGGAAATCGACTGCGCCGGTTGCCGGGTTAAACCCGACCAATCCGCCCCGGGCAAACAGGAAACCCCAACGGCGACCGTTGATGGTAGCGAGAACGGGACTGCCGTAACCTGCCAATTCGTCTATGCTTTTGTAGACTATTTCGCCGGTGTGTTTGTCGAACGCCACAATCCCGGTCGACGACGTTTGGATTTGCGTGCCGGCGGCGTAGACATCCTCAAAGTCGTTGGGTGGCGATCCGCCAACGGGCACGATGAGCAAATCACCCTCGATTACCGGTGTCGACCCGACTCCAAAAAAATTTTGAACGACATTAAACTGTTGTTTGGTGTTGAGCTTCCACAACAGTTGCCCACCTGATGTGCTAAGGCAGTGCAGCCAACCTTCGACGCCAAATATATAGACACGCTCATCATCGATCACGGGGCAAGTACGCGGGCCATTGCTGAACTTGAATATATCCTCGTAGTCGGTCGCGTACTCAAATCGCCAGAGCTCCTCACCGGTCTCGCTTTTCATGCAGGTGAGTCTGGCCTGATCATCATGGCGGTCAAACAAGAACAAGCGGCCTTTTGCGACCGTGGGTGCGCCATACCCTTCCCCGATATCTTTTTGCCAGACGACCGGTGGTCCGGCTTCGGGCCAGGACGTACGAATGCCGGTCTCTGGCGACTTGCTGTCTCCGGTAGGCCCGAGGAAAGCGGGCCAGTCACTGCCGGTTTTACGATCCCGGATATCGGCAACGTCTGAATAGTGAGAACCTGCCTCGGTGTCATTTGTTGTGCAGGTTGCGCTTAAGAAACAAAACAAGACACCAGCCAGATAGAATCTCTGAATTAACTTCATAGTACGTTTGTGGTCTCCGTAGAATGCCGCGTCAGACTGAAGTGGAGTTCATTATGGACGGCAGGAAGTTAGGGACTCACCACACCGGATGCAACCCAAAGTCGGGAAAGACCCGTTTTGCGTAGCACCTGCTCTGTACGTTTTTTTTCAAATAATGCCTGAAACCTTCATCATTTCTTCATCTTGCCGGCGTTTGTTTGTTTAGAAGACACACGATCACCTTACATAAACACGGAGAAGAAATGATGAAAACCCTGAACCCGAGGAAATGGCTTTTTCTGCTTGCCGGCCTTTTGCTGGGCTTGGCCCTCACCATGAGTTTTGATTTTACCCAGTTGAGTCATGCAAAACTGCGCTTCGAACCCGCCGTCAACACTCTCGACGGCAAGGACCTGCGGATTGCCAGGGAATTGAGCAATGCGTTTGCGTCTGTGGCTGAGCACGTAAATCCATCTGTGGTGACCATCTTCACCGAGTCAACAGTTAAGGTGCGGCAGCGCTCATTCCGCGGTACACCGTTCGAGGATTTCTTTGGACGCGGTTTTGGTGACCAGCTATTTGACGGGCCACGGCCCAATCAGAAACGTTCCGGACTCGGGTCCGGTGTGATCGTGGACAGCAAAGGCATCGTTGTCACCAACAACCACGTGGTCGACGGCGCTGACGAGATAAAGGTGCGATTGATGGACGGCCGCGAGTTCAAAGCCAAAGTCAAAGGTACCGACCCACAGACGGACCTGGCGGTCCTGACGATCCCAGAAAGTAATTTGACCGCCATCCCGCTCGGCAATTCTGATGAGTCGCGCGTCGGAGAATGGGTGTTGGCCATCGGCTCACCGCTTAACCCCAATCTCAGCCACACTGTGACCACCGGCATCATCAGTGCAAAGGGGCGGAGCGGCGTCGGCCTGACCAGGTACGAGGATTATATTCAAACAGACGCAGCGATAAATCCCGGGAACTCCGGCGGTGCGCTGGTGAACCTGAGTGGCGAACTGATAGGAATCAACTCTGCCATCGCATCTTCCAATGGTGGCAACGTCGGCATCGGCTTCGCGATTCCGGCAAACCTGGTCAACAGTGTGATGGCCGATATCATCGAAACCGGCAGCGTTGAGCGCGGCTGGTTGGGGGTCTACATTCAGAATATCACTACCGAACTGGCCGAGGCTTTGCGGCTGGATTCCCCAAAAGGGGTGCTGGTCACGCAGGTGCAAGCGGACAGCCCTGCCGGTGCAGCCGGCCTTAAGCAGGGGGATGTTATCATAGATTTTAATGGTAAGCGGGTTGAAAACACCGTGGAGTTGAGCACCGCAGTTGCAGGCACCGCGCCGGGCGCCGTCGCCTCGGTTGCACTGATTCGCGATGGCGAAGAACGTATTTTGGACGTGAAACTCAAAAAACTCGAACAAGCATCGGTTGCCACCACGGAGAGCGAGGACGACCTTAAATCCGTCGGCTTGCAACTATCCAACATCACCAGCGCTTTGCAGCGTCAGTTCGACCTTCCGGACGACCTCGAACGCGGCGCCGTCGTCACCGCCATAGCGGCCGGGAGTGTGGCGCAGGAACGCGGCTTGCGCCCGGGAGACGTCCTTCTGGAGATAAACCGCAAGCCCAGCCCCACTGCGGCAGAGGCCGGTAGAATACTCTCGGCTATCAACCCGGGTGAGCACGTCCTCTTGTACATCCAGCGTCAGGACCGCCATTTATTTGTAGCATTTGAAATGCCGCACGAGTAATTTTGTTTTATCAAAGTATATCAGAGAACTGCTTCCGGCAGGGTTTCCGCCCTGCCGGAGGTGCCTGCAACCGTACTGCGTGAGTTTTTGCAATTTAGAAAAATGCGAATCCTGATCGTTGAAGATGAAGAAACCCTGGCAAACCGCATTGCCGAGGTTTTAAAAAAAGAACGCTACGAGATCACGGTAGCATTCGATGGGGCGAATGGACTCGATCAGGCATTGACCGAACCGTTCGATTTGATCATTCTGGATATCTTGCTGCCCAAGCTCGATGGCATTTCCGTACTAAGGGAGTTGCGAGCCGACGGGATCAAAACGCCGGTCCTGCTCCTGACCGCCAAAGACGATATCGAGGACAAGGTCAGAGGCCTGGACAGCGGAGCCGACGATTACCTGACCAAGCCCTTTGCAATCGCGGAGCTGCTGGCGCGCATTCGGTCTCTGCTGCGCCGGCAAAGCGACGCTAAATCAGCCGAGCTCGTCACCGGAGACGTGTGCGTAAACACACACACGCGCGAAGTGCGATGCTCGGATGAATTAGTCAATCTGACCCCGAAGGAATATGCCATTTTGGAATTCCTTCTCTACAACAAGAATCGCGTGGTGTCGCGTCTGTCCATCGCGGAACATGTTTGGGGAGACAGCCTGGATTCGTTTTCCATGACCAACTTTGTCGACGTTCATGTCAAAAATCTGCGCAAGAAAATCACGAGCGACAACGGTACGGGCATTATCGAAACCGTCCGCGGCCTGGGATATCTGATTAGGGATAAAGAATGACAATCCAGCAACGGCTATCACTGTGGTACATGGGTATCACATTTGCGATTCTTCTGACATTCAGCCTGGGCACCTACTTCGGTATGCGGCACTTGCTGTACTCAGCCCTGGACGAGGAACGCGACCTGATTGCGCAGGCAGTGCAGGGATCTTATGACCCGGTGACCAGGACATTCAACAGCCGGATGATCCAGCCCCTGCAAACGCGCCGGCACTTGCAGGAGCAGTATGTTGTGATCTATGATTCCTTTGAGCAGCCCGTATTCCAATCCTCCCTGGCTGAACGTATGGAAATGGCCATTCCGCTGAGCAAATCTTTGCGGGGAGAACGACAGACCGTACGGATGAAGAATAATGAACCGCAGGCCGATGAGAAATCTGCGCGTTTGTCGACGTTCCGGACCTTTTCCAGAAAAATTATCCACCAGCAGCAAACCGTCGGTTGGGTGAACATTGCTTTACCGACCAACAACATCGAAGACTCCATGCGCAATTTGCTCAACATCCTGTTGCTGGGGGTCGTCCTTACCGTACTGCTCATCGGTGCCGGCAGCTTCTTTTTGACACGCAAAGCCATGCAGCCGGTTGCAGCCATCACGTCAAAAGCACAGCAAATCAGCTCCACCAGCCTTGACAAACGGCTACAGGTATACAATGCGCGCGACGAACTCGGCCAGTTGACCATTGTGTTGAACAAGTTGCTGGCACGCCTGCAGGAGTCATTTGAATCACAGAAGAGGTTCATGGCCGACGCTGCGCACGAACTAAGAACACCTCTGGCTGTTTTGCGGGCGCACTGGGAAGATGAGATAAACAATGAGACCTGGCCGCTGGCAGTGAGGCAAAAGCTCGCGCAAAATGCGGAAAGTGTTTCGCGCATGAATCATCTTATCAATAATATGCTGCTGCTGTCGAGGACCGAAGGATTAAAGCTGGAATGCCGCAGACTGGTGCTAGCGGACCTGATTGCCGAGGTCGTGGACGATGCCAGAATTCTTGCCGATACAAAGCAGCAACAAGTAGAAGTTGTAGCCGATGAAGCAATAATCATCTCAGCGGACCACGACAGGCTCTACCATCTCTTTTTCAATTTGGTTGAAAATGCCGGCAAATACACTCAAACGGGTGGCCGTGTGACGCTTACCATTAGCCACAAGCAGGATTCTGCCGAGGTCGCAGTAAAAGACAACGGACCTGGCATTCCGGAGGCAGACCTGCCGCGCATTTTCGATCGATTTTACCGGGTCAACAAGGATCGGTCGCGCCGGACCGGCGGCAGTGGCCTGGGCCTGGCCATCTGCAAAGTGATTGCCGAAGCTCACAATGGCTTTGTGACGGCACACAACAATCCGGGAGCCGGAACGACTTTCTGTGTGCAACTTCCTCTGGCCGACAGGTGATTTCTTCTGAACCAGGCCATCATTCCATATTTGTCAACTCAGCTAAGCTCGCAGCACCTCACCAGCCAACACCAGAGTAAAATCCCCCATACAGAATGTCGAGTGCCGAAAGCAATGGCCCCGGCACTCTTGCATTGACTAGAAAGGCTATTATTTGTAGCTTGCCTGCGTTGTCAGGTCGGCAAACACTTTTCTGACAAATAGCGGCCCATTGTGCCGCCGCATTCTAGTGGAGAGCTACTTGCGACTTCCGATTGTCTTACTCGGTTTTTGCCTGGCTACCGGACTGGTCCGGGACTCCTGTTCCCAATCTGTGGAGGCACCGCAGCCAATTGCGCTGCGCGATGGCTGGCAGTACCGCTATGGAGACTCCCCGGTCGACTCGTCGGGCAATTATAGCTGGACCTATTTAGATCTATCAAATCATGCCTGGCAGCCCACTGACAAGTTACATGTCCCTGCCGGCAATGAAGCGCAAAGCCACTACCTCTGGGTACGCGTTAAGCTTCCCGCAGTGGCGTTTCCCAGGCCCGTACTCTACCTGCCCCACATTCATCTTCACTTCGAAGCTTACATGGACAGCACGCTGATCTATCAGAGCGGAGAGCCGAACCAGGTTCAGCAGGCCAGATTCATGGGATCAATCTGGCACCTGCTGCCGTTACCTGAACCATTTGCCGGGCGGGTTCTGAACCTGCGAATTTATTCGCAGAGCCCGAGCCAAATCGGGATCAACGATTACAACGACTATCCGAGGCTCGGCACCGAGCTCGGAATCATCGAACTGCTTCTGCGCGATAACATCGACAGTACTACCCTCGGGTTTCTATTTGTCTCTGTGGGACTCTTCTCGCTTTTCGTTTTCTTTCGGCGGGTCAAAACGAGGTCGCTTTTCGCCCTGTCATTTGCGGGCCTGACTATTGCCATGGGCCTGTTTTATATACTAAATGACAAGATCGGTTTTATGTTGTTCGGGGCATCAGATTTTGTCTACTACATTTCTTTCATCTCGTTTTTTCTCTTTCCCGTCGGTATTTATTCATTCCTACAGCAAATCCTGGCGGCTGAATATCGATGGATTGTGCGTCCTTTATGGGTGATTCACCTGGTTATAGGCGTGCTCTTCTGCATCTCTGACATCATCAATATAATGATGCTGCAAGTGGCTGCAGACTACCACCTCTGGCTCTTTTTGAGCACTATGCTTGTGGCCTTGATTGTGGGATGCAAGGCTGCAGTGGAAGGAAATTACGAAGTCAGGATCTTTATACTCGGTTTCTTCATTTTTGCACTTTTGGGCATCAACGATATCTTGCTCGGGCTACGCCTGGTCTCCGACCGGCCGTGGGTCTCACATTGGGGAGTCCTCATCTTTATTGGTTTCCTGGGGTATATTCTGGAGCGGCGGTTTGCCCGGGACCAAGCGCAGTTACAGGCGTACTCGCGCGATCTGGAAAAAATCTCCGACACTCTCAAAGAATCCAAGTCCAAATTGGAACGCTACAGTCATACTCTGGAAGAGAAAGTCGACGCACGCACGCGCGATATAAGCAGCAAGAACGAGGAATTGAACAAAGCGCTGCAGCAACTCACGGAAGCTCAAGACCAGCTCGTGCTCAAGGAAAAAATGGCGTCGCTGGGAAACCTGGTAGCCGGCATTGCGCATGAGGTCAATACGCCAATCGGCGCGGTGAAGAGCGCCGCAGATGTCGGACGGCGCTGCATCCAGCGGATTAAGGAAAAACTCTCAGATGAAAGCCCGGCGGCTTGTGGCGTTGTCGATGACCCTGATTTCAAGAAGGCACTTAAACTCCTGGAAGATAACAACAATGTTGTGAATCTGGCGAGCGAGCGTGTGGCACGCATTGTCCGGAGTCTGAAGAACTTCGCCCGCCTGGATGAGGCCGAATTGCAGAAGGCCGATATTCATCAGGGACTCGACAGCACTTTGACGTTGATCAATCATGAAATCAAGAACCGGATCACGATCGTCCGGAACTATGGCTTGGTGCCGGCAATCAGTTGCTTCCCCAACCAGCTTAATCAGGTATTCGTGAATCTCCTAATGAACGCGGTACACGCCATCGATGAAAAAGGAGAAATTACAATCACAACCTCTGTCCGCAACGGAGCTGCTCACATAGAATTTGCTGATAACGGCTGCGGCATTTCGCCGGAACGGATTGGACAGGTGTTTGATCCCGGCTTTACGACCAAAGGCGTCGGCGTTGGCACGGGCTTAGGATTGTCTATTTCCTACAACATCATCGCAAAGCACAAAGGAAAGATCTCAGTGGAAAGCGAGGTCGGAAAGGGTACTACGTTTACGGTCAGTCTACCGCTGGACTGATCTTGCTGGCCGGAACCCCCGGGGAAACCTGACATCTGGTGGAGTGAATCAAGAACGGCTCAGAAGCACGAGTATAAATTTCAAATCAGCTCACGCAAAATGCTTGTGCAAGAAAGCCTGTACCAGGTAAAAATAGACGTGTTTTCCAGGATTTTCCGGACTGCATTTGTTGCTTTTTCTTAATCACTATGGTATATTCAGCCCAGAAGAATAAGTCTGGCTTCATCTCTCCCGTTCTTTACGAAATTGGAATCTCACCTCTTTCCGGAGTCTGCGATGCTGCGATTTTCTGAGATTGTTAAGAGTTCTGTCGGGAAAAAGATCCTCATGGCCCTTACCGGGCTGGCAATGGTGATTTTTCTGATAGAGCATTTGTCCGGAAACCTGTTGCTCTACAGCAAAAATCCGGACCCCTACAACAAATATGCTGATTTCTTACTGAGCTTTGGTGACATTCTGATTGTCGCAGAGATGGGGTTGATCGCTATTCTGCTGTCTCACGTTTTTTCGGGCATTTCGGTGGCCACGGGCAAGCAAAAGGCGCGTCCGCAGTCGTACAGCAAATCGGTGAGCGCGGGCGGACCTAGCAGAAAATCATTCGCGTCGACAACCATGATTTTTACAGGCCTGTTGACCTTTGCATTTATCGTCGTGCATCTAAAGACTTTTAAGTACGGCCCGCATTATACCTCCACCATCGACGGTACCCACGTGCGCGATCTGCATCGCCTGGTGATGGAAGTGTTTCAGAGTCCGGGTTATGTCGCCTGGTATGTGATCACCCTGCTATTACTTGGGTTTCACTTGCGGCATGGTTTCTGGAGCGCGTTCCAATCACTTGGGATTAATCATCCGCGCTACACTCCGATCATTTATACCACCGGCATCATTCTGGCAGTAGTAATGGCGGCAGGATTTATCGGCATTCCACTTTGGATCTATTTCACTGGAGCATGACAGATGACTCTTGATGCTAAAGTACCCGACGGCCCAATTCAAGACAAATGGGATAATCACAGATTTAAACTCAAGCTGGTCAATCCGGCAAACAAGCGCAAGTACACCGTCATCGTTGTCGGCACTGGTTTGGGAGGCGGCGCTGCTGCAGCCTCACTGGCTGAGTTAGGCTACAACGTGATCAACTTCTGTATTCAAGACTCGCCCCGGCGCGCACACAGCATCGCGGCGCAGGGTGGAATCAATGCCGCCAAGAATTATCCAAATGACGGCGACAGTATCTGGCGCTTGTTTTACGACACGGTCAAGGGCGGCGACTATCGGTCCAGAGAGGCAAATGTCTATCGCCTTGCCCAGGTCAGCAACAACATTATCGACCAGTGCGTGGCCCAGGGTGTGCCTTTTGCGCGCGAGTACGGCGGCTTGCTGGACAACCGCTCCTTTGGCGGTGCGCAGGTATCGCGGACATTCTATGCTCGCGGGCAGACCGGGCAACAGCTTTTGCTCGGTGCCTACAGCTCGTTGATGCGCCAGGTGGAAACCGGCAAAGTCCGGTTGTTTGCACGTCACGAAATGCTTGACCTCGTCGTGCAAAACGGGCACGCGCGCGGCATTGTCACGCGCAACCTGGTCAATGGTGAAATCAAATCGTGGGCCGCTGACGCCGTGGTCCTGGCCACTGGTGGTTATGGCAACGTTTTCTACCTTTCCACCAACGCAAAAAACTCCAATGCCACCGCAGCCTGGCGCTGCCATAAACGCGGCGCCTTTTTTGCAAATCCGTGCTACACGCAGATCCATCCAACCTGCATCCCGGTTTCCGGAGACTATCAGTCCAAACTCACTTTGATGAGTGAAAGCTTGCGCAACGACGGTCGTGTTTGGGTTCCGAAAACTAAAGGCGACAACCGTAGTCCCGATCAGATTCCCGAGGATGAACGCGACTACTATCTGGAGCGGCGCTACCCGAGTTTTGGCAATTTAGTCCCACGCGACGTTGCTTCCCGTAATGCCAAGGCAGTCTGCGATGAAGGACGTGGTGTCGGCGATACCGGCCTGGCGGTCTACCTCGATTTTGCCGATGCTATCCAGCGCCTCGGTGAAGACACTATTCGTGACAAATACGGCAACCTGTTCGATATGTACGAACGCATCACCGGCGAGAACCCGTACAAAGTGCCGATGCGCATCTACCCTGCCGTGCACTATACCATGGGCGGACTCTGGGTGGATTACAATCTCATGAGTACGGTGCCCGGACTGTTCGTACTCGGCGAAGCCAATTTCTCCGACCACGGCGCAAACCGGCTGGGCGCCAGCGCTTTGATGCAGGGTCTGGCGGACGGTTACTTTGTCGTGCCCTACACCATTGGCGATTACCTGGCCGGCAGCGACCAAAACGGCACCACGGCGGACGATGCCGAATTCAAACAAACAGAGCAGGAAGTTACTGCCAGACTTGAAGAATTGTTAAGTATCAACGGCGGCAAGAGCGTGACTGAGTTTCACCGTGAGCTTGGTTTGCTTGTGTGGGAACATGTCGGCATGGCGCGCAACAAGGCCGGCCTCACCAAAGTCGTGGATGAGATCAGAGCGCTGCGCGAGCAGTTTTGGCAGGATCTGCGGATCCCGGGCGACCAAAGCCAACTCAATAAGAATCTGGAGTTTGCCGGCCGGGTCGCCGATTACTTCGAGTTGTCGGAACTGATGGCCAAGGATGCACTGCATCGCAACGAATCTTGCGGCGGACATTTTCGTGAGGAGTCTCAGACAGAGGAAGGCGAGGCAAAACGGAACGATGATGACTTTACTTACGTAGCGGCCTGGGAGTATACCGGACAGGACAAAGAGCCAAAGCTCAACAAAGAGGAGCTGAGCTTCGAAAATGTCAAGCTGACGCAGAGAAGCTACAAGTGAGTCGGAAGCGTGCAGTAAGAAAAAAGACGATGATGTAGGAACAAGGAATAAAGATTTTAGATTTGAGAATTGATGAACCCTATGCCTCAACACTTACATCAAGAACAAAATCAGAAATCGAAAATCGTCAATCCTTGTTCGATATTCAAGTCTTTAGCAACAGCGATTGAGCTGCCACTGATTTAGGAACAAGGAATAACGACTTTGGATTGGAGAATAGAAGAACAAACTCGACATCAAGAAGAAGGTCAGAAATCGCTAATCGTTAGTCGCTGTTCGATGTTCAAGTCTTTAGCAACAGCGACTGAGCTGCCACTGATTTAGGAACAAGGGTTGGTGATTTTCGATGTGAGAAGAGGAGGAGGTGAGAAGGGATGAACAGATTTGACCTTGAAGAACGTTTGATTGATTTTTCGGTATTGATAATCGAGATTACGAATGAGATGCCGAGTTCCAAAGCCGGGAGTCACCTGGCTGGCCAATTGATTCGTTCCGGCACCTCTGCGTCCTTGAATTATGGAGAAGCACAGAGCGGAGAGTCCAGAAGAGACTTTATTCACAAATTGAAAGTTGTATTGAAAGAGCTAAGGGAAACGCTGGTCTGCCTGGAAATTATTCTTAGAACCAGTCTCTTCAAATCCGAAAGCAACGTGCGTAAAGCCATCAAAGAGAGCGATGAACTGATATCAATATTTGTAAAAAGCGTAGAGACCGCCCAAAAGAACATGAGCACTTCAAGAGTCGCATCAAGAATCAAAAATCGGTAATCCTTGTTCGACATTCAAGTCCTGAGCAATTGCGACGGAGCTGCCACTGATTTAAGGAACAAGGAATAGCGATTTTAGATTTGAGAATAGAGGACCAGATTCGCCTCAACGCTTACATCAAGAATCAAAATCAGAGATCGGCAATCGTTAATCCTTGTTCGATATTCAAGTCCTGAGTAATAGCGACGGAGCTGTCGCTGATTTAAGGAACAAGGAATAGTGATTTTAGATTTGAGAATGGAGGACCAGATTCGCCTCAACACTTACATCAAGAATCAAAATCAAGGATCGGTAATCGGTAATCCTTGTTCGATATTCAAGTCAGGAGTAATAGCGACGGAGTTGCCACTGATTTAAGGAACAAGGAATAGCGATTTTAGATTTGAGAATGGAGGACCAGATTCGCCTCAACACATGCATCAAGAATCAAAATCAGAAATCGGCAATCGTTAATCCTTGTTCGATATTCAATCCTGAGCAACAGCGACCGAGCTGTCACTGATTTAGGAACTCGGAAAGTTGACTGGTTCAATATGGAGACAACTTGAATGGAAAATATGACCCTACTTCTGAAGGTCTGGCGGCAAAAAAATGCGGAGTCGAAAGGTCAACTGGTGCCCTACACTCTTGAAGGCGTCTCCCAGCACATGTCATTTCTCGAAATGCTCGACGTGCTGAACGAGAAATTGATCAAAGATGACGACGATCCGGTTGAGTTTGACAATGATTGCCGGGAAGGCATTTGCGGAATGTGCAGCCTGGTCATCAACGGCATAGCGCACGGACCACAAAAAGCCACCGCAGTTTGCCAACTGCACATGCGACATTTCAAGGATGGCGATACGGTCACCATCGAGCCCTGGCTGGCCAAAGCGTTCCCGATTCTGAAGGACCTGGTCGTGGACCGCAGCGCCTTTGACCGCATCATCGCTGCGGGCGGCTATGTCTCCATGAATGCCGGTGGCGCGCCCGACGCCAATTCCAGTCCGATTGCAAAAGCAGTCGCAGACGACGCCATGGACGCAGCTTCCTGCATCGGCTGTGGCGCCTGTGTCGCGGCCTGCCCTAATGCTTCCGCGTCATTGTTTACTTCTGCAAAAATCTCACAACTGGCTGTTCTCCCGCAAGGCCAACCTGAACGGAAGAGACGCGTCCTAGGCATGGTAAAACAGATGGACTCCGAAGGATTTGGCGACTGTTCCAACTATGCCGAGTGCGAAGCGGTCTGTCCGAAAGAGATTTCCATTGCCCATATCGCGCGCATGAAACGGGAGTATATGAAGGCCGCCTTGACTGAGGCGTAACACGCGCAGTACTGCTTCGTTTTTTGCAAAGATAGTCTTCTGGATAGTATCAAAAGCCCGGGTATTCACTCGGGCTTTTTTTTCGAGTGTGCATTTGAATCATTAGTGACAGAAAGCGCAAGCATGGATGTCATCCCAAAATCAGAGCTAACTTGTCCGCACTGCAACTTCACCGAAGAGCTCGACATGCCCACTGATGCATGCGTGTTTTTTCACAAGTGCAAGAGGTGTAAGACCATTCTCAAACCGGCGAAAGGGGACTGTTGCGTGTTTTGTTCCTACGGTACCGTCCCGTGCCCGCCTATGCAAAGCGGAGACTGTTGTTGCTAGGCAAACCAAGAGTTTCAATATGAAAGGTATTCGCAGTTCATTAAAGATGGGACTGGTGATGCTGACTACGAAACAGGCCTCGGTCAGGTACGTGGCGTCGGCTACCACCATAACAGGAGAGTTGGTAACAAGAGCAAAGCCCGGCTTTCGGAGTGTGCACGGGCTCTTCTCTCTAATGAACAGATCGTTGTCGGGAAGGACTGTGGCGCCCGGGCCGCACTTTACGATGGCTCACCTTTTATATGCAATTTGACTGGCCTGGAGTACTTTGCCCGCATTTTGATGTTGAGCATCTCCACAGTCACGGAAAAAGCCATGGCAAAATAGATGTACCCTTTCGGAATGTGCAGCGCAAGACCCTCGCCAAACAGCGCTACTCCAACCAGGATCAGAAAACTCAGGGCAAGCATTTTTATAGTGGGATGTTGCCCGACAAAGCTGCCGATTGACCGGGCCGCCAACATCATCACGCCGACAGCGATAACGATGGCAATGATCATAACCGCGACATGCTCAGCCAGCCCAACCGCGGTTATCACCGAGTCCAGAGAAAAGACAATATCGAGAATGGCAATCTGAACCAAGACGCCTACAAACCCCGGTGCGGCTTTTCCGTGTTTTTCCTCCTTGTGGCCTTCCAGGTTGTTGTGGATCTCATGGGTGCTTTTTGCCAGGAGAAACAAACCGCCAATAATCAGAATGAGGTCCCGGCCTGAAAATTCGTTTCCTAAAACAGTGAATAACGGTTGGGTCAGGCTCATCACCCAGGTGATCGAGAGGAGCAAAAGAATACGGGTCAGCATCGCGAGAGCAAGGCCTAATGTTCTGGCGCGATCTCGCTGCGTCTCCGGTAACCGCCCGGCCAGAATGGAGATAAAGATGATATTGTCTATCCCGAGCACTACCTCCAGGGCAGTCAGGGTAGCAAGGGCTACCCACGCTTGCGGGTCTGCGATCCAATCCATGTTAGTTTCCTATGTTTGAGTTTTTGTTTCGGCCCTGCCGGCACAGTCGGTCGGGTGGCCTCCTCCATCACCGTTTAACCGCAATCGGCTTGTGAAAAAATAAGAAAGCCAGTAGAAAAAGTAAAGCCTGTAGAGGTTTCGGGGAATATGCACGTGATCGGGTCTTCTTTGCTATCACTGCACCGTGGCTTGGACCACGGGTTAGTTCGGGGCAAATGGTTAAGTTAGGTATTGACTTTCTCACTTCACAGATAGCGAGCAACTACATGTTTTTTACAGCTTATCAAAGTCTCCTTCGCGTGGGGACAGATTCGAACTCGTAGAGAGTTTAAGTCAGGAGTGGGTACGTGGCACGCTGCAGGCCCCGATTCCATAGTTCGCTGAAAGATGACTGGGGCGAGGACCCATACCCACGCCGGTTCAAAAACACTCCTCCGTGCGCGTTGCGCGTTTGGAGGGAATTTACACACCAAAAACGGCTTTCTCAGAGGAAGAAGACCAGGTGAGGAATGTCAGATGGGCGCCATACCTTTTCACTAATAACCATGCTCATTCCTCCAATCGATGTAGTCACTTATAAGATTTCCCCTGCTATCGACAAATTCAACTTCCCCACTAAAACTGACTTTAAAAAGCCAACCGTGTTCTTCTGTACATCCGGCCGGACAATCATCCCACCGCAAATAATAATCATAGAGGACATGTTCGGTCTTTACCGAACCAACTATATCATTACCATCTCCCCCATATCCATCAGGTTCTGAAATCTCGACACCTTCAATTTGTGAAAACAATGAAGCAATTGCTGCAATATTCCAATATTCTCTTGTTGTTAAAAGGGCTAAGTAGCTCTTTCCTAGAAAGAGTCTGCATTGCTGAACCTGGAGACTGTAAGCAACCATTAGTGAGTCAACTTCTGGGTTGCCGGTAAGACTCTCGCCACGCTTCCAATGGACGACCCACGTCGCCGAAGTGTCAACTACCACAAGCAAGCGCTTCATAACTGGATTGGGGAACGTGTGGACAGGGACAAAATCCACAACTGAATCGACAGCCGCGATACCTTGTGCGTTGAAAAGATGCACTAAGCCATTGTAATGCATGTTGACCATAGTCTCGGGGATTTCGATTGCATCGATCCAATTACTGTCACTTGCCATAAAATCCCGAAATGCAAGTCTGTGAGAATCGTCCAAATAAATTGCTCGCAGGCTATCACTCATGTTGGAATCATCTGCCTGGCGCATAATGTTGTTTGTGGAATTTGTCGGGCCGTCATTACATCCCCAAAACAGAATGATGATAATTGGCCAAGGCTTTATTTGTGGAAATCTCATCACATCAATTCCTCTATCGGATTTCTTTGTTGCCACTGTCTGGTGGCGTGGGCTACGGGTTAGTACGAAGAGAGTTGCTGCAGAGAGGACCGCATTCTGTGATAACTGTTTCGGGGTAGGTGCGGTTCCAAAAACGAACCCAGCCTACCGCAAACTGATTGAACTCCCACAAAAAACCACGAGCCCAAAACAGTTACCCCTGACTCTCCCCGATAATGCCAAGCGGTTCCCGGGTCTTCCAAATACCGCGAGTGAAGTCGGGGAAATCGATCGGCCGGGAGCGTTTGGCGACGGACTCCTCGGTTAAGCCGGATACCACCGTCCAGTCAGCGGCATCGTAGACGTCCATGTCTGTTGGCAGGCCGTTACGCAAACAGTAGATCAGACGCGCAAGTTCGAGATAGTCTGCACCGCCGTGGCCTGCGCCGGTTGAGGTGGCCTGGTACTCCCGTATGAATGGATGCTCAAACTCCCCGGCGTAGTCCGTGAGCGGTTGCCATTTGTGCTCTTCACTCCTGCCCTCAATGTGGATGAGGTTGCGGTGCGTCATATCGCCGAAGCCCTGCGTAATGCCCTTTGTGCCCTGGATCAGATTTATCCGGCTGTAGGGACGCGGCAGATTTGTGTCGTGCACCAGATAGATAGTCTTGCCGTTCACGGTTTTGATCAGGCTGGTGTTTACGTCCCCCAGTTTGTAGTTTGCTTTGGAAAACTCGTGATCGGCCCCAAGCATCTTGTGCGCGTACTCCTGCAGCCCACGGCTGGGCGAGCTCATGGATACCAGGTAGTCAAAACGGTCGCCGCGATTGATGTTCATACACTGAGCAATGGGCCCCAACCCGTGTGTCGGGTAGAGGTTGCCGTTTCTGTTTATGGAATGGTAGACGCGCCATTCCTTCTCGTACAATCCTCCAAGTTTCCAATGACGCAAATCATGATTATAGGCGCCTTCCGCATGCAGCAGTTCGCCAAACAAATTCTTTCTAACCATATTAAGAATCATCATCTCAGGGCGCATGTAGCAGACGTTTTCCAGCATGACACAGTGTTTGCCGTACTTCTCTGCTGTTTCAACCAACTGCCAGCATTCATCGACAGTCACGGCGGCAGGGACTTCGGTTGCCGCGTGGCTGCCGGTTTTCATCGCTTCCACACAAATTGGCACATGCCATTTCCAGGGTGTGGCAGTCACAACCAGGTCGAGTTCTTCTTCAGCACACATTCTTTTGAGATCATATTCCCCGCGCGAGTATCCTTTTGGCTCCGGTTTGCCGGCCTCGACCGCCAAGCCTTGCATTTCTGTGACTTTATCCGCGACCGTGTCGCAGACAGCATGCAGGTCAACGCCAGCAATTTTCAGCAAACTCTGAAAGTGCCCTTTGCCCTGGTGGCCCACGCCCACCATGCCCACGCGCACTGTCTCCAGGGGTTTGATTATCGGTACTCCTGGCGCGGTCCGGTGCGCTTCAGAACAGGCTGAAAGGTTGGCGCCAGCGATGGAGGCGCCTACGCCGAGGGCGGTTCCCATCTTGAGAAAGTCGCGGCGGCTGCAGCCTTCCTTCATTTCCAGTTTGTCATCGGCCATGTTTTGTTCCTTTCAAATTATCGTTCGCGATCGGCTGTCGTCGATGCTTCAGCCGTCAAAATGCGAATTGCTTGAATTCTCTCTGCAAGTGAGCTTTAACAACCTCAATATCACTGCGGTTCGTGAGGTCTACCACATGTTCGGCAACCGGTATTGCGTAAACGGATTCAGGATGAGCGCACACCAACGCCACAACCGCAGTCGGCAGTTCTTTTTCCAGTCGAACGGCATGGAGGGGCGCATTTTCAAGACAGGGCAAGATGGCGTCGTAAGAAAGTCGAAACAAATTCATACTGACCCCGACGCGGCCAGCGGGACCGGCAGCCCGGGTAATTTCTTCAGGGCTGGGCTTTTCGAGAATGCTCAGCAGACAGCCGTTCTCATCCTTCAGAATTACGGCGAAAGCCTCAACCCTCAACGTGGCGAACTGCAGGGCCGAGCGGTCGTAATCGACCAGAGCATTCTTATGCCTGCAATCGGACATCAGCTTAAGTGCTCTTTTCGAGTACAGGTTGTCGCCATTGCACACGGTGAATAAGTGACCTCGCCAGTCTGGCCGTGATAGCAGTGCCTGATGCAAGGCATCCGCCGTTCCCAACGGTTTCGTCCTGCCGGGCGGGATGCTTTGAGTTGCGTAGGATATCGTCAACCCACGGAAATGGTTGTCTCGCTCTTGCTCGCCGTAGTGATTTCTGATTACGCGGTCGTCTGCACCGACTACGAGGACAATGTCTGCATAGCCCGACTCCCGGGCGTTGAACAACAGGTAATCCAGAAATGGCCGATCGCCCGCGCCGACGCCGAGCATCGATTTGGGCTTATCTCGTGCTTGCTCTCGTAACGCATCTCCCTGGCCGGTTGTGCCCCCGGCTGATTTCTTCATTCGTGAAGAGATACCGGCTGCCAGGATAACCAAACGATCTCCGCTCATCGGCCGGCTCCGTCGCCGCCCGCAGCTTCAGTCCGGACGCCTTCGTCAACTTGTACGACAAAACTCTTGCCGCCGGAGCGTTCAATAGCGGCTGCAACCTCATCAGGGTTATCCGGTGCGTACGCGAACATACAGCCACCGCCACCAGAGCCGTTTATTTTTGCACCGAGCGCACCCGCTGACAGGGCAGCATCGACCATGCCGTCAATCTTGGCAGTAGATATCTTCAGTGTATCGCGCAGGATTGCCTGATGCTGATTCAAGAGCTGTCCAAACCGCGCCCGGTCCATGTTATTGCATTGCAGAATTTCCCTCGCCGCCAGGGTAATGTGGTAATTACGCCAGGTGCCCGTCAGCAAATCGTGTTTTCCGGAAGTGAGCTTGTTTTTGAGTTCAGCCATCTCTTCCTTGTTTGCCCGGGCCAGTGAAAAACCGGCATCGCTGTCCTGCAACTGCCTTAAGATGTCGATGACGCCGTGCTTAACGCGGGTTAGAATCCGTTTGGTGTCCTTGGGCTGGCCCGAGTCACCAAGCACAAAATTGCCAAGGTGCGTGTTAAAACGTTGCACTCGAACAGA
This sequence comes from Candidatus Zhuqueibacterota bacterium, assembly GCA_029262055.1. Lineage (GTDB taxonomy): Bacteria > Zhuqueibacterota > Zhuqueibacteria > Oceanimicrobiales > Oceanimicrobiaceae > JAJDAD01. Next base: position 1,740 of record JAJDAD010000112.1, on the reverse strand, counting down.
CGGAGCGAATTCAAGACAAATGACACCGCCAAGTGCCGAGCTGTACTGGTCCATCATACCGCCCGGTTCTGAAAACTCCACAACTTCGGCCCGGTGGGCAAGTTCTGCGATTTCTTCCGGAGACTGATCCGGTCGTTCATCGCTGATTTTGGTCAAAAAATCTGTCCACGCAACCACCAGCGCGGAGGAACTGGATGTACCCGCGTTGATCGGAATCTGCCCGCGAACGCAGCATTCGAAACCTCTCGAAAAGTGCAACCCTTGCCGTCGGAGAACATTGAGCGCACTGCGGAAATAGTCCCGCTCTTTCACGTAGGACAGGTTTTCTCCGAGGGGCAGCTTCTCTACCGCTCCGATGTCAGGCAGCTCCAGGAGGATTTTTTTGCCAGCGATAGGATCTCCGGTGACTGAGACTCGCAGAGAAATAGCGCAAGCGATGACCGGCAAGTTCAGGTAATCCTGGTGCTCACCGAAAAGGCAAATCCGGCCAGGGGCAGAAACCTGTAGTTGTCCAATAGGGGAATTCACAATCGTTGCATCTCGATATTGCTCACCCTGAAAGCTCTAGTCTGCTTGCTTCATGAAATCCGGCATTCATGGTCAGTCCTGCAACTCGGGACTAACATCCCTCTGCTTTTCGCTCTGTCGGGCAAAAGCTGTCTCCCCTTCGGCAAGCTCAGGGCAGGCTCTTCAAAGGGAGAATTACCGATCTCGCTCCCACGGTCTCCGTGGGAGTGTGTGGTCGGATGCTCTCCGTCCAGTGTGTTTGCAGATGGGACGCAGAGCGTCCCGGTACGCATTCCGACGGAGACCGCCGGAACGAGTATAAGCACAACTTGGAAGAATCGGTCACAGCAGTTCCTGACTGAAATGACTCTTCACGAATTATCCATGCTAGGAAAATTTGATTCCTCTTGAAAACCTAAAAAGCAGACCCGCCGAGATGGCAGCCACCAAGCTGGTCACCACCGCCGGCATCAGATTGGCATACAGCCAAAAACCTGTTGAGAAAAGCAGTGAATAAACCAGGGTGATCCCGAAGAAAACCGCCAGCAGTGTTGACGGAACGTCGCTTTTTTCATCCGAATCCACCGGGAGGTCATCCCCCGCACGCCGGGCTTCAGCCAGTACTTTTTGCCAACCGGGTCCGTCGGGCTTAATCTTGCAATAGAAAGCGAGCAGGGTCTCTTGTGCCGTGGGTCTGGTTAGCAGCGTCACCAGCACCCATCCGAGCGTCGTGATCGAGACGCCGATGACCAGCTTCTGCCACTCGATCAACGCTGGTAAGCCCAGGCGCGTGTGCACAAATTCAAAATAGACGGCCACCAGAAATGAGATGACCATGGCGGAGATTTCGCTGGCCGCATTAATTCTCCACCAAAACCAGCGCAAAAGAAAAAGCAGTCCAGTACCGGCCCCGATCTGCAATAGAATATGGAATGCTTGCACCGCATTGCTCAGGAGCAGTGCGAGCATGGCAGCAAGAATCATCAACACCAGCACGGTGCTTTTGCCAACGAAAATGAGCTGTCGCTCCGTGGGCTGCTCATTCAGAAAACGCCTGTAAAAATCATTTACCACGTAAGACGCGCCCCAGTTCAGATGGGTAGAAATGGTGGACATAACCGCTGCAATCAATGAAGCGATCACCAGCCCCAGCAAGCCGGATGGCAGGAAGGTCAGCATGGCGGAATATGCCAGATCGTTTTTGATGATATCCGGTGAAATGTGTGGGAAGGC